>CAZCXK010000222.1:0-2523 GCA_964502605.1 uncultured bacterium | reverse complement strand
ACCTGCGACCTTGGGCTTATGAGTCCCCTGCTCTAACCACTGAGCTACTGAGCCAGATGCTTAAAAAGAACCAATCAAGGTTTCTTTTAGCATATATTAAATAAACATTTTTAGCTTTACAAGCCTAACACACATTTTATCGAGTAAAAACTTAACAAGGCGATCGCCAGCAATTCTCAGTATGGCAAAAGGGTGTTTAAGTCCTGGTTGACTGACACAAGATTCTGCATTGGGCGAGGTCTCCTCGCCCCTACGATGGTTTGCCTGATGTAGGGGGCAGGTCTCCTGACCCAATGCACGATATAGGTTGTAACTAGTTTTGTCCGTCAATCAGGTTTAAGTCCTGGCAATCTAGATGCCGTAGCACCTGAACACCCTGAATTTATCGTGCCTTAAGACGATCATGACAAGTAGGACTGCGAGAATGCCGCTGCAAAACGATGGTTGGTGCAGCATGGGTCACGATGGAGTGCCCTGAACGTGACTGTTTTAGGAGATGACCTCTATTATCTCAACGGAGTGCCCCTGAGAGATAGTGATGATGCGCTGCTGGCGAACTAACTGGTCACCTTCATGTTGGAAGGTCTAGAGCTAGACATCCCGCCGAATACCAGCTAAATTCCATACTGAGAATTGCTGGTAATAACAAATGATTGATTCATTCTGCCATAAATTCTAGGTGGAGCTTTGTTAACCAACCCAACATCTGATATGGTTCTAGCCGCTGACTATCGAGTCGCTTTTATCGAGTAATGCGAAATACCTTGTCTCCATCCGTAGGACAGGTGCCGCGACCATCACAGTTGCTGGTAGTCACATATAGCTCCCCATCAGGGCCCATCTTAACCTCACGAATTCGACCGAGGCCATTAGGAGCGTCGCCTTGCAGATAGACCTCGTGGGTCTCTACCTGGTAGGGAGTCTCTGCACTAAAGCGAACGCGCTGCAGATGCCGAGCCCCCAACGTCCCGATAATTAAATCGCCCTGCCATTCAGGAATCGCGTTTCCTGTATAGATGGCCGCTCCACCTGGAGGAGCCGCTTGTCGCCACGTCAGCGATGGTTCTATCAAACCATTCTGAGTCTCGCATGCGTGCAGTGTCGGCCAGCCCAAATTATCCCCCGGATTAGCCACACTGACCTTATCATGGCCGCGACGGCCTAGTTCGCCACTTGGCCCGTGATCGGTTACCCAAAGCGTGGTGTCATTAAACCAGTCAAATCCTTGAGTGTTGCGAATTCCCAGAATATAGGCAGGATTGCCAGGTATCGGATTATCGTCTGGCACCTCTCCCTCTGGCGTGACGCGCAAAATCTTACCGGCCAAGCTATCGGGATTTTGAGCCAGATTGGGGTCGCGTGCATCACCCGTGCCGATATACAACATGCCATCTGGCCCAAACCGGAGCCGTCCGCCATTGTGAAATTGGGCAACTGGAATGGCATCTAAAATGATTTGATCGGGCGTGGCACTGCGGCCATCCTCTGAGAGTTGCCATCGTTCTACCCGGTTTGTGGCTGCGCCTCCGGCGTTCGTTGTGTAATAGAGATAAAACTGTCGATTGGTCTCAAACTCTGGATGCGCCTGAATATCCAGCAATCCACCTTCTCCGCGATCGACTGCAGCCACTGTGGCAACTGGTTCAGGTTGCACTTGGCCATTGTCTACACGACGTAGGGTGCCTGATCGTTCTGTCACGAGAAATGTAGTCTTTGAGAGAAAGAGAAGCCCCCACGGCACATCCAAGCCAGAGGCGACTTCCTCAGCCCTGATTTGTACTTGCCCAGTCGCCCCAAACCCATTCTCGACTAATGTACAGGCTCGATTTGTATCAACGGCATTCGGCTCTGTGGCGATCGCATCAGTTTGTTCAGGAGCAGCCTCATTAGAGAGCTGGGAGTCAGCCGAGCCCAAAGAATTATGGGTCTCATCGGGTGGTGTTTCAGGGAGTGTAGAGCAGGCTACCAAGCCAATAAGGCAGAAACTGGTGAGTAGTTGGCATGAGAGGCGCTGTGTGGATTTCACATCCTTCTCCTGTGTCAAAGTACGGCTGATCGGCGGGTTAAGAGATTTTGAAATTACGTATAGTTCTTGTCTAGTCTAATGAGAATGGCCGCAAGTGTAGATCTATCTGGGGGGGTGTATCTCTAGATCAAATTCTGACGCTATTGTGACTTCACCCACTGTTTAATTCTGTGATTGGATTCATGGAGCAGGCTCAACGTCGGTTTGAGTAGCCAGATAATCTCGCAGGAGAGTTTCTGAGATGATCTGGAGAGTCTCTGAATCTTTTTTCTGAAGCTGTTTCAAGACCCTCCGAAGCTGTCGAGAGAGTCTTTGAGAATGTCGAGAGAGTCTTTGAGAGTGTCGAGAGAGTCTTTGAGAGTGTCGAGAGAGTCTTTGAGAGTGTTGAGAGAGTCTTTGAGAGTGTCGAGAGAGTCTTTGAGAGTGTCGAGAGAGTCTTTGAGAGTGTTGAGAGAGTCTTTGAGAGTGTCGAGAGAGTCTTTGAGAGTGTCGAGAGA
>CAZCXK010000221.1:0-2547 GCA_964502605.1 uncultured bacterium | reverse complement strand
GTTACAGCTAATATCCTATTGAATGTACCCTATAAACCTCGAAAAGGCTGTATATTCGTTCCGCTGCAACGGGCTTGTTAGGCGTTATTGACTGTTGCTGAAGTAGATAGTTCATACTTTCAAAAGACATGAACTTTTTAGACATATCCACTAGTAACTGGGATGCTAAGATAACAAATCTATCAGCCTCAGAGAGCTTAATTCCACCAGACTCCAATACTTTTTCTAGTCTATCTGCTTTTATTCTTGACGCAATGATGTCTACATAAGAGTTCAAATCTTCTTCACTTTTACAACAGACTAGAATCGCATCAAGGCTAATAGGTTCTGTTACAGAGGTCTTTGGACTCGCTACTTTTAGCTCCGCATAAACCGGATGAGCAGCTACCACTTTAAACCCGGAAGCCCGGACAGCCTCGCAAATTGCAGCCCATCCCTCAGAACGTGAGTGGTGAAAACTAAAGATCAGTAATCCATCATGTTTTAAAGTCCTATGGCACTCAGTAAACACTCGACTAAGTTGCTGTGCAAAGATGCGTGGATCGTTGTGTTGAACCTCGCCAAAATGTGAGGAATCATCGCACCGAAAAAATGAGTATTGCTCCTTCAAAACTGGTGAGATCCAAGCAAAGAAAAAGTCACTCAACTCACTGTAATGAACAAAATCAAAGTAGGGTGGATCAGTGATAACAACATCAACTACTTCGCTGGGGATCGGAAGACTATCGCTACTTCCGTTAAGAACAAATGCTGCCTGCTCCTGTTCAGAAAATGCTTCCCATGATTCGACTAAAGAGACGTTGATTGATTGACTAGCTGTAATCTTATTACTACCGATGCTATTCCCGAATAGATCTACATCTATAGAGATTTCAAAAGGATTATCGAGATATCGTTTTGCCGGAATCAATCGAGATTCAAAAAGTGTTGCAAAGGTTCCGCTGCTTTTATCTGTTCCCCAGACAGAGTTTTCAAGGGGTGCGCGTTCTGGTTTCAAAATGTGGTGCGAAAACATATGTCTTACAGCTCCTGTCCCTTCGCCCTTGAAACTGCAAAATAGGTTGTTGAATTCTAAAGTACTCGAAAACAAACAGATAAATTGTTCCTGGATTGCTTTGTTCTCGATATTGAGAATCGCACGCAGAAGCAAACCAAGACACAAAAGCTGCCGAGCATTGAAGAAGTCTCGCCATTGAAGATAATTGTATCCTCTTGCTTGATCGGTATTATGACCGGGACGTACAGGCATAGTTGGGATTGGTAGATCTTCTTCGGCTAATCGTTTAATTGCATCACGAAAAAGCGCTAAATCTTCATCCTTCGCTGGCAAGTAGATCTTCTCACCATTGGTACGTAAGGCTAACATTGCATACATACGATGTTCTGGTGGATTATTCTGCGCTTGAATCAAGTCTTTGATCTTGTAGCGCTTGCCCGATCTAGAGATCACATACTGACCTTTGGCAGTCCCCTGTTGGGGATTGAATTCAGTTTGGCAATGAGGGCATGGGAGATGGGTTGCATCAAAACGAGCTTCAATGATGTTCCAACAGGTAGGACAGATAATTTGAGACTTTGGTTTCTTTTTCGGATAGGCATTCTTAGCAAACACATAATTTGAAAACAAAGGAATGGATTCACCGTCTGACGTAGTGATAGTCTTTATCCAGAAATAATACAAAACAGGAATCCATTCACCTGTTTCTGGATCACGGGTCTGGTGATACTGCCGAATTTCCTTTGCGACTTCTTGTTCCAATTGAGAAAAAGTTGACCTTAGCTCACACTCATTGACTCTTGTCAAAGCTTGTCGAACCAGAAAAGTGCTGATTGGGTTAATATCGCAACCTACCACTTTACAACCCAATTTCAGCGATTCTCCAAGTGTAGTGCCACTACCCATAAATGGATCGAGAACGACTTTCCCGCGAAAGTCTTGTCGTATATAGAAGTTTTTCCATATATGGAATTTTTCTGGGGAAAGTGCAGCTAGTGAAATTGCCCGAAAAACCGATCCCAACCGCTTGGCCCACCATTTATGAATATGGTAGATAGGACGGTTAATCTCCTTTCGCCAGCTTTCTTTTTCTGCAAGTTGACTGACTTCGAGAATTGGAAAGTCAGATTCAATTGCCTTCTTATCAAGAGTGTTATTAGCCAATTCTCGGCGTTCAATAGCTTTCATTCTTCATCCTCCCCCTGATCTATTAATCCGACAGGGGTGATCGCCATTGATACAGCCTTGCTTGTCTGACCTGTCAAACGATAGGCTTTAAATCGATGAGGATTCCCAACCGTTGGGTTAGGAACCTTCTCGGCACTAAGCTCATTGGTACGTAAGTCGAACTTGTAACCAACAACAAGTTCACCTGTTTCAACCCGAACCAATTGACCGACTTCCTGAAAACGTCCATCGATTTCAATGCTTTCAGGCAGAATTAGGGTCATCAGCCCCGTTGTCCCTTCTGTTAGCGCAAATGGAGTCGGAGCAACCTAAGTACAGGACAAAAATTGTAGAACAGTGAGGAAATCATCCATGTTCTGCTC
>CAZCXK010000220.1:0-2563 GCA_964502605.1 uncultured bacterium | reverse complement strand
GGACATTTCATGCTTCTATAATGCCAAATTATGCATTATCCTTGCAGCAACGCCCGATTTGTTAGTTGGAGAGGAAAAGCCGATCGCAACTGAAGCCATTTTAGAGCAGTCGCTTCAAGATCTTGAAGACCGGGGACTGCTGGGATGGGACAGAGACGCAAATCGCTACGAAATGCATCCAGTTATTCGAGGGGTAATGTGGAGCGTTGTAACTCCAGATGACAAACGGAATACCTTTTTAGAGATTCAGACATACATTGATGAAAATTTGCCTAGCGATTTGTCTGAGCAAACGATCAGAGTCATTGCTATCACTGACTTGAATAAGGTTGTCGGTAGTCTAATTGAGAAGTATGACAAGCTAATAGAGCTAGGAGAATATGATCGAGCGTTTCCAATTTTTGCCCTTTTGAATGTTTTAGACGAGTCTCGGCTGGGTGGTTGTGCCCAGAAGCTAGAGTTACTCAGTATGTTCTTTCCACAGGGATCTGCCTATGAGCCTTGCTTAAGCAATGCGAAAAGCCAAGCGAGAGCCACTTACTTGTTAGGAATGACTCTAAGAAACTTGGGACAAATTGAATATTCAGCTTCTCTCTTGCAGCGTACCGCAATTCAGTTTGCCAAGGAACTAGACCTTTACAATGTTTGTGAAACATTAAACCAACTTTCCTATTGCTTCCTATGTACTGGCAAGCTGCGTGAGTTTGAAGCTACTGCTCGTCAAATTCTTCTCGTTGCTCGCGAGCAAGGGCACTCCTATCAAGAATCGCTCAGCCTCTTTTACATGGCTCAGGGATTTCTAGTGCAGAAGCGACTTGATGCTGCAAGAGAAGTGTTGCAAAGCCTTTCCCTCCGTGACCCAAATAGTAGTAATTTTTACACGATTGCTTCTTGGTTGGCACTAGAGGAGGAGAATTACGACGAAGCATTCCGCTATGCAACCCAAATGCTTCAAGTTTGTTACTCTGAATTTGGTATGCTCATGGCAGCCAAATGGCAGGGACTGGTTGCTATCCGGTTGGGAAACTTTTCAGTTGCAGAAGAACGGTTAAACTTTGCTCTCGATAAAGCTCGATCGGGCAACTTTATCGAGCAAGGAGTACAAGTCCAGATCTCACTTGCTGAGTTGCGGTGTCGGCAAAGTAATTTTACAGACGCGAGGGCATTGTTAGATGAAATCTGGGAAGCACTGAGGCGAGGTTCACTGAACCTCAGTTATGCTCATGCACTGAACGTATTGGCTCAGATTGAGTGGGCTGCTGGAAACGAGTTAGCAGCGCGTAATGCAGCTATCGAAGCATTCAAGCTTGCTTGGTGCAATGGAGTTCCCTATCACTGTGAGCAAGGCTTAAAGGATGCCTGCAATCACCTCGTCAAGGTTAAAGATCTCCAGTTGGATGAGTCAAGTTCGTTTGAAGTTGTTCGCAATAAACTCATTGAATGCAGCTTCTTAAAAGCCAACGATTTACCCTTGAAAGCCAACGATTTACCCTTGTTTGACGAAGCCGACTATGAACCTTTAGAAGAAGTAGAGATCAATCTACCTGTAGCTACCCTCTCTGGCATTACAAATACTCAAGGATGGACAGACGAACAAATTGTTGCTCAATTGGAAGCAACAAAGCAAGTATTAGAGTGGGAAAATACAACAGGCTCTGCTCGAAAATGGTGGGAAGCCTTTGAAAATGAGAATAAACATCGCTGGGCATTAGTTCTTAGACTAGCAGAAGAACTACGCAATCGAAAAGCAACAATTACTGAGTTTTTCTTGGCTTATGTCTATAGCAACACAGATAATATTCAAGCCAATCTTCATTACTTAGATTACACTCGATTGAAGAAGGAAGAAGAACGCAAGAAAAAAGCAGCAAAAGCAGCAGCTTCAGATCGAGAGTCTCATTCGGAAGACTCAACAGTGATATCAGAATATCAAGATTCTAATGAGAATTTACTGGTTTCAAACAAATCAAATTGGGGTGGCGCATCCCGTAAGCTCATTCAAAGCCTAATTGTTACCGATCAAAATGTAACAATCAATTTACCTGTAGCTACCCTCCCTGATATTACAAATACTCAAGGATGGACAGAAGAACAAATTGTTGCTCAATTGGAAGCAACAAAACAAGTATTAGAGTGGGAAAATACAACAGGCTCTGCTCAAAAATGGTGGGAAGCCTTTGAAAATGAGAACAAACATCATTGGGCATTAGTTCTTAGGTTGGCAGAGGAACTACGCAATCGAAAAGCAACCATTACTGAGTTTTTCTTGGCTTATGTCTACAGCAACACAGATAATATCCAAGCTAATCTTCATTGCCTGGACTACACTCGTTTGAAGAAGGAAGAAGAACGCAAGAAAAAAGCAGCAAAAGCAGCAGCTTCAGATCAAGTAAGTGTAGAATCTATATCTAGGAAAGATGATGATTCAAGAGAAAGTTTTCTGGAAAAACTAGAAGATGATAATGACGACCTTCAGGATTTTCTTGAAGAGGAATGATACTAAAGCTTAAATATAGCCATCCCAAGTCAGTTGTGAGAAATCAAGGATAGAACTGAAACAAGG
>CAZCXK010000219.1:0-2567 GCA_964502605.1 uncultured bacterium | reverse complement strand
GTGCTTCAGCATAGCAATAACGGCAACCTGGACTCACCTTGTTACAACCAGTGGTTGGGTTCCAGGTCTTGTCAGTCCATTCAATACCAGTGTTGCTGCTTGACATCTCGCTAGTATATACCTTCAAGGACTGGTTATGAATGTTATTTTAGTACAAAAGATCCGTAAGCTTCTCGGTTTAGCATAATTTGTGCCAAGTTTTGTAATCAAACATGGCGACCTGGCATAACCTCCATGCACATGAACGCTGGGAAGTTGTCTGTGAATATTCAAGTTTATCTACGGTAGGTGATTGGGAACGTTCTGCTGCGTCCGGTTAATTCTATGGCAATAGTCTGGTGTTGCTAATTCGAGAGATAATATCCGGAGGCATTGCCGCCCAGACAGACAGGAAGGCTCATCACATGCCACCATTGCGCGACTGCATAGTCTGATTGAGCCGATCTAGAGCGGCGGTTAACTGCTGCTGCACCTCGGTCGGGTCGGGCGTCGGTGGCGCTTCTGCGGCGGCTTCGACTTCTTCTTTGCGCTTAAATTTCTCAAACGCCTGCACTACTAAGAAAATCACAAAGGCAATAATCAAAAAGTCAAGAATGGAGCCTAGAAAGCTGCCAATCCGAATTCCTGGGCCAATGGTCGCCTCGCGCCAGTCGCTCCCAGTCTGATTGACAATGGGGTTGACGATACCCGGCATGACCACATCTTCAACCAGCGAGGCGATGATTTTGCCGAAGGCACCCCCGATGATGACGGCGACAGCCAAATCAACCACATTTCCGCGTGAGATAAATTCTTTAAAGTCATGCAAAAGGCCGTTTTTACGCTGTTTTGTCATCGGATAAACCTCACTGATGCACTAAAGATTTCTAAAGGCTCGTGAACATATTCTCATTAATGACCTGATAATATCAGCCTCTGGTTTGTGCAACACAGATTTTTGTGGGCGATCGCGGCCATGTCATTGCCAACCCTGCACATGCCATTGCCACTTGTGGAATTGCCATTACCAACCCTGCACATGCCATTGCCACGTATGGAATTGCCATTGCCAACCCTGCACATGCCATTGCCACTTGTGGAATTGCCATTACCAACCCTGCACATGCCATTGCCAACCCTGCACATGCCATTGCAATCACTCAACATTGCATGACGATAGGTAGCATAGAACTGTGACCCCTGATGGCGATCGCATCCTATGACAGAACCCCATGACGTCGATCCCGCTTTACCCTCGTCTCAGCCCGATTCCAAATCTCCTGAGAACCAATTGGCGAAGTCTCCTAACGGCTGGACACATCGCATCTCTGACCTTTGGAGTCAAGCATCATCGAGCGTGAGACACATCTTACCCATTGACCAAGCCGCGAAGACATTTGTCCAGTGGTTTAGCGTCAGCGAAGCGGAGGTAGCCACGATTTTAGCAACAGTACGAGCTAAGCTCCCCACAACCGAAGCCTTGCTCATTGGCAAGCCCCAAGCTGGCAAAAGCTCAATTGTGCGAGGGTTGACAGGTGTATCAGCTGAAATTGTGGGGCAGGGATTTCGACCTCATACTCAGCACACCGAGCGGTATGCGTATCCATCTGATGATTTGCCGCTGATTGTTTTTACCGATACGGTTGGCTTGGGCGATATTAATCAAGATACGCAAGCGTTAATTGACGAACTGAGCTATGACCTGCAAGCCTCTAAGCGAGCTAGAGTTTTGATTCTGACCGTCAAAATTAATGACTTTGCCATTGATACGATTAAAGACATTGCCCAACAGCTCCGCCAGCGCTATCCCAATGTTCCATGTTTGCTAGCTGTGACCTGTCTACATGAACTCTACCCCTCAGCGACTATTGACCATCCACCCTATCCGCCTGAGTTTGAAGCAGTTGATCGAGCCTTTCAAGCTCTGCAAATAGCCTTTGATGGGCTCTATAGTCGCACGATTCAACTCGACTTTACTCTAGAAGATGATGGCTATACGCCAGTGTTTTATGGCTTAGAAAGTTTTCGAGATACTCTGGCCGAGCTGCTGCCCGAAGCAGAGGCACGAGCAATCTATCAACTGCTTGATCAAGAGGAAACGGGTAAACAGCTTGGTTTGCTCTATCGAGACGTGGGACGGCGCTATGTGTCTGCGTTTGCCATCATTGCTGCTACATTGGCGGCTGTACCTTTGCCGTTTGCTACAATGCCTGTTTTGACCGCCTTACAGGTTTCGATGGTGGGGATGTTGGGGCAGCTCTATGGGCAAACATTGTCACCGTCTCAAGCTGGTGGAGTCGTCAGTGCGATCGCAGGTGGCTTCATGGCTCAGGCTGTGGGGCGAGAATTGATCAAATTTATTCCAGGGTTGGGCAGCATCATCGCTGCATCGTGGGCTGCCGCCTATACCTGGGCATTGGGAGAGGGGGCATGCGTCTACTTTGGGGATTTGATGGGAGGCAAGAAACCCGACCCGCAGAAGATTCAAGCGGTGATGCAAGATGCATTCAAAGACGCGAAAGAAAGATTCAAAGGTATGGAATAAGAGGGTGGAGGGTGGAGGGGAGGAGGGAGTAGGAGGGGAGGAG
>CAZCXK010000218.1:0-2585 GCA_964502605.1 uncultured bacterium | reverse complement strand
ACATTGACAGACAAGCTTTCGGTTACGCCTCAACCGAGGACTAAGCGGCATAACGGCTCAAATCAGCGGCGGCAGACAACCTTGAACTCAGCACCGGTAGCTTTGAACCGTCCGCTGCATTTGAATTGTTATATGGCGTTCTCAACCGGGATCTTCATGGACATTATCTTCAAAATACCATCGAGGACCAATTATTGTACGATTGGTTAGTTCTTCAATAATCTTAATTCTCAGGCTGTCAAGGTTAGAACCGCTTTTGGGATTTTCAGCCTGGGAGACCGCCTGCTTTGTGCAGCTTTTAGTATCTGTACGCAGAGCAACTTTATCGGCTACTTGTTCCTGGGTTAGCCTTTGCTTTATACGCTCCTCGCGAGCTATTCGTGCTAAGTCATCAGATTTGAGTAGCTTCATACCGGATTGAGTATAAGCTTTACGAAGTTACTTGCAATGTAAAGCAAATTGCTTTACATTAGAATTGCCAGACCAAAACAGCATAACCGCTAAATCGAATGCAATTGCCACTTCCCCTATCGACATCGACAGTCAAAGTAGAAGACAAATCGGCTTTCAGCGATCCTAGCTTTGCGAGTAACAAGTTTTTACCAGTACATCGGTGGATACCCTGGATAGCAGGGTTTTCAAGCAGTTTTGTTCGAGGGGTAATAGAAAAAAAGTTACCTGAGAGAGGAACCATCCTCGATCCATTTGCAGGTGTTGGTACAACACTGGTTGAAGCAGTCCTAATGGGGCATGATGTGATTGGCTTTGAAATAAATCCATACGCAGCATTAGCCTGCCAAGTTAAAGTTAATGCCCGTAAGCTTAACCCGCAGGAAATTCGTCAGGAAACGGTCAGGCTCCGGCAATTTTACTGTGATGTGGTAATGAATGAGTATTCACCAGTTAGTGAGCCTCCATCTGGTTTTAGAACTCGCAAGGCATTTTATAGTCCCGCTGTGTTACGAAAAGTTCTGATTATTCAAGATTTTATTGATCAACTGAATGATAGCCAGACTCAAGAAATTTTTAGGCTTGCTTTTGCTTCAACAATGGTGCAGTACTCAAATTATTCCTATGAACCAAGTTTAGGGACTCGCAGTGCAGCAGGTAGGAGTGATATTGAAGATTTTCCAGTCCTTGATGTTATTGCTGAGAAACTGGACAAAATTGTCTCAGATATAGAATGGATTGTGCGTAATGTGCAGACTGTACCTACAAAGACTCGGATTGTAAATTCATCTTTTTTTGATTGTCAAGAACATCTTGAAGCTGCTTCTATTGATCTTGTCATTACATCACCACCTTATTTGAATAATTACCACTACATCCGCAATACGCGACCGCATCTTTACTGGCTTGGTTTTGCAGAAAAACCAGATGATACAAAAACCCTAGAACACCAGAACTTTGGAAAGTATTGGCAAACTGTGCGAGAGCTAGATGCTGTAAATCTTGACTTTCCAAATCCATCAACCGATCTGATAGAACAAATTGCTTGCCTTCGCACTCTTAACTTAGAGCGAGGCATTTATAGCGGCAATGGGTGGGCTAACTATGCGGCATCTTACTTCAATGATTGCTATCAGTTCGTTCAGCGACTTCGATATGTACTCAAACCTGGTAGTTCGGCATTCATCGTCATTGGGAATAGCATCTTGCAGGGAGTGATGATCCCAACAGACTTACACTTGAGCCAAATCGCTGAATGCTCTGGTCTTGAACTCGTTGGTATCAATACTCCACGAGATACTCGTGTTGGAAGCAGTATTATTCAGTCAGATGTGCGAGTTACGAAAGCCGACAAGTCGCATCGACTATATGAATCTGTCGTTGAACTGCGTCAGCCAAGATAAGTTTGAATCTTTTCAATCAACTTTGTGCGATCAGGGCGTTGACCGTGCCACTTCTTTTCCCAACTACGCCCAGGATGCAGAGTGTCCCACCCAGCGAGAATTTGTCCATAGCGGTTGATGCCAGGGTCATGATTTCCGAAGCCATCTATAACACTGTTCCAAAGAGGTCTGTATCGTCGGATTGTTGCGGCTTCGACTGTGGCAATCAAACTACTTTCCTCTCCTTCCAGAATAACAAAGCGACACTGAAAATCTGCGAGTTCGAGATTTTCGGCAACTCTGATACTGGTTGCATGTTCGCTTAAACGTCGGTAGAGGGCAGCAGATGCTTGAACTGTCTCCCGTGCCTGTCTCCAACCACTCGGAACAGCCTTCCCAGCATAAATTGGCATTGACAAAGTACGGCTATTAGCCTCTGCAATTGGAAGATATGGTGAAAATGCGCCAGTGTAGTACAGAAGATAGATTCCGGCTCCTGTAAAAGCTTCTGAAGGTGGTAAAGGTTGAGCATGCGTTGATGCAACAAATTCCAAAACCTCGTTAACCACTTGCTGGAAAGTGAACGAGTGAAAGATGTGATTTGCTGAGTTAAAAGGAGAGAACATCTACTGGCTTCGTATACCCCTTCTTATTCATACCCGAAGATGACGCTCCCTGTGTAATTCGCCTTTAGCCATATAACGGCACAATGCAGCGGTTGCAGATCACCTCGAACTGGGCACAGGCGGCGAT
>CAZCXK010000217.1:0-2630 GCA_964502605.1 uncultured bacterium | reverse complement strand
TAACTCTGGAAGCTCAGCGCATTCGAGTTCGCAACCGAGCCCTGATCAGCGGAGCAATCATGTTAGCGATCGTGGCGATCGCGGCCTTTGCATTTTGGTCTTCCGGCAACATCATCGGCATGATTGTTGGCCTTGTCGTCGGCATCGCCATCTGGATAATGATCAACATCAAGCCCATCCAGGCGTATCGCACTCAATTTAAGCAGCACGTCATCCATCGGCTGGTGCAGCACTATGATCCAGAGCTACGCTATACCTACAATGATGGCATCGCGAAAGTTGAAGCGCGATACATTCTCTCGACCAGCCTGATGCAGCGGTTGCTCGACTTTCGCAGTCGCATGGGGTCTGAGGTTGCTCTTTCATTTATTAATTCTTGTGTCTACATTGCCATCCCGACCTCTAAAAACTATTTTGAGCCACCCTCTCTTTGGGTGGGCTCTGTGATGATTACTGTGCAAGCAATGCAGGACTATTTTAATGACATCAGGCTTGCTCAGGAAATTATTCAAGACTTGAACCTAAATCTGCGAATTTGGGGCAAGCATTAGTTGCAGGCAAGCGTTGCAGTTGCTCTCGATCAAGCGGCAACAGCCGACCTTAACTCTCAAATATGAGTATTCCAGCAAATATGAGTCAGGCGATCGCGGCTGGCGAATCCAATTGACATAACTTTCATCAGTTCGATGCGAGTAGTGTTTAACCCAAATCGATGCTCTCACCGGGTCTAGCGATTTTTGGGGCGATGTTAGTTGATAACACCATAAAATACAACTAGCGCTCTACCTAGAAAAACAACTAGAAAAGCTACTTACTGCACTGGAAGAGTTAAGGGAGGACGAGGATTCGTGAATCGATACAGTATGATTGTTCAGTGATCTGATGAAGATCAGCTTTTCCTGGTTACGATCCCAGAGTTTGCAGATCTTGTCATGATGCCTTGCACGCATGGCAAAAATCGTGAGGAGGCAATTCATAAGGGTGAAGAAGTGATTGAAATGTACTTAGAAGCTTGGCAGACAGAGGGTGAAGTTATCCCAGAACCAAGGACGCTTCAGGTTGCTTAATGATCGTGGTGATTACGGCAGCCCAATCGGGTCGAGGCAGGTATTTCTCCTGCCCCTCCCACACCACCCGACGATATCCCATGATGGTCGCAACGCTTTATCCATCACGTGGCAAAGCCCGATTGTATGAGAATGTGGGCTTGTGGTTGGATGGGGGCATCGCTGCAATTTAGTGCTTGCAACCGTACAAGGAGCTAAGGAATCTTGGGCGGTGATGACTGATGAACCCCCGACTTTGCAGATGCTCTGGCAATATGCGTTGAGGTTCCAGGTGGAGGAATTATTTCTAGAGGGCAAATCGGGTGCGTTCCAGCTGGAAGATTCTCGGCTTCGCTCGGCTGCTGCTCTAGAGCGGCTTTCTCTGGTCGCCGCTATTGCGCTAGCCTTGTTTTGCTTCTCTCAAAGCAAAGCGCGACTATGATGACCAGATTTGGTTTACTTACTATTTCACAGGATTACAGAGCCACTAATGTTACTTTTTCAGTATTGATAGATAACAAGCGAGAAATTTGGTGGTCAGATTGCCAGGGGACATTACTATTACGCCAACATGACTGGTACTTTATTTAATTGCAGATCCCTTATGATATTTCCTGACTGATCAACATCAACCGACGATACTGACATTACTAAAGCGACTTATGAAAGCACTACTCCTCTATCCTAAATTTCCTCAGTCATTCTGGTCTTACGATCGCTTCATGGAAATGGCCGGACTCAAGGCTGTAATTCCGCCATTAGGAATTATTACCGTTGCCGCTCTCTTGCCCTCAGACTGGGAGATTCGATTTCGCGATCGCAACGTTACCTGCGAAACTGAATCAGATTGGGAGTGGTGTGATCTGGTGATTCTTTCAGCCATGCTAGTCCAAAAGCCAGACTTTCAAGCATTAATTCAGAAGGCCGTTCGATTAGGCAAAACGGTAGCCGTTGGTGGACCGTATCCAACCTCTGTACCTCAAGATGCGCTAGAAGCTGGGGCCCATTTTCTGATTCTAGATGAAGGGGAAATGACCGTCCCTCAGTTCCTGAACGCCCTTGATCAAGGTGAAACCCACGGGACATTTCGCTCCATTGAGAAACCTGATGTTACTCAAAGCCCAATGCCACGCTTTGATCTGCTCCAGCAGAATGCCTATCTGATGATGGCACTCCAGTTTTCACGCGGCTGTCCCTTCAACTGCGAATTTTGCGACATCATTTCTCTCTATGGCCGCAAACCTCGCACTAAAGAACCTGAACAGGCTCTAGCTGAGTTGAAAACCCTCTATGATCTGGGTTGGCGCGGATCACTGTTTATCGTGGATGACAACTTTATTGGCAATCAGCGAAATGTCAAACGATTCTTACGGCAGCTGATTCCCTGGATGCAGGATCACAACTATCCATTCACCTTTATCACAGAAGCCTCGGTCAACTTGGCAGAGGATGATGAACTACTCCAGATGATGGGTGAAGCAGGCTTTTATGCAGTCTTTCTCGGCATCGAGACTCCCGATCAAGATAGCTTGTAACTACTCAGGCTTAAAAGATAAGGATGATTTCTGCCCTTGTGCAAAAAGA
>CAZCXK010000216.1:0-2631 GCA_964502605.1 uncultured bacterium | reverse complement strand
CTCGAAGAACAAAAGCAAGTTGTCATCAACCAATCCGTTACCCGTGGCCTCGACCCCAACGTCTCCCTCAAACCCTCCGGCATCGAATGGCTCGGCGACATTCCAGAAAATTGGAAATTAGTTCCTCTTAAAGGGTTAGCCCACATCCAAACGGGTATAACTCTGGCCAAGCAGTACTTTGACCAGAAATTACAAGAATTCCCGTATTTGCGTGTAGCTAATGTTCAAGCTGGATACGTCACCACCTCTGAAGTCAAAAGAATCAGCTTGCCATATCGGGAGGCTCAGAGAAGCTTTTTGCAAGCTGGCGATGTATTGATGACAGAAGGAGGAGATCCCGACAAGTTAGGTAGAGGTTGTGTCTGGGAAGGGCAAATTGAACCTTGCCTCCACCAAAATCATGTCTTCGCCGTTCGACCTAATAAAAATCGATTGAGTCCTCGCTATTTAGAAGCTCTTTTGGGTTCTAAATACGCCAAAAACTATTTCCTTCGCACAGCAAAACAAACAACTAATCTTGCTTCTACAAACAAAACAACCATTGGCCGACTGCCAGTTCTCTTGCCAAAAGTTGAAGAGCAAGATTTAATTTTGAATAAGTTAAAATTGGACTTAGGAAAAACAGAACAAGCTTTATCTCGCGTCCACCACAAAATCTCACTCCTCCGCGAATTCCGCACCCGCCTGATCGCCGACGTCGTTACCGGCAAACTCGACGTGCGCGAAGCCGCCGCCCACCTGCCCGCAGAGCTAGACGAGCCAGATCCCCTTGAAGACGACCTCCCCGACCCAGAGCTAGACAGCGACAGCGACCTTGATGCCATCGCTGAGGATGAAGCCGCATGATTTTCAGCAGACAAAGTCTATGAAACCTTTTTGGACAAAACATGCAGAAGAGAGGCAGGTGCAATGGGAGCAAAAATTAGGTATTACTCGTCAAGAGGTCGAAGCAGTTTTACTAGAGCCAGAGCAAATTGTCTTTGAAGACGACATTTTAGTTGCTCAATCTAAACGAGGAAGAGGATTACTGCGCATTCCCTTTGTCGAAATTGGTGAGACCAGAAGAATTATTACGCTCTATTGGACTAATCAAGTCAAACGTTACTGGCAGGAAAACAACGATGCAAGTTAAATATGATTCTGAAGCTGATGTCCTAATCTTTATCTTAAAAGATTTGCCACCTTGCAACGCCATTTCTGAACCCGGAGGTGTCATCGTCAGTTATGACGAAAACTCTGAACCTGTGAGCATCGAGTTCTTACAGGCTTCTAAGCGGCACCTCTTCAACCCTCAAGAACCCCATCTTACGGTACTCACTTAGCCACTACCGTTCATTGGGTCACTATCCACGAACAGGCCACCACTCCTGAGGCAGCGGTAGAAAAAGTCCATGCCTGGAACACCCGCAAGCAGCACATGTTTCCCCCTCGCCATATTGAGCTAGCCCAAAAGCGCCTGAGGGAGACGGGGTGGATTCCCCAATCCGCATAGGTTTTGGTAGAGACTGGCCGATCTCTGGGCTGGCCACGAATCTACGAGCTGAAATAAACTGTGCCTAGAATCGCCAATCGCGCGACAATATTAGTAAGACATCTGAACTATTATCGGCTGAGTTCTGACGATTCAGCACAAGTTGCTATTAGCGATGAAGATTAGCCTGCAACCCACTATTCTCCGCTGGGCGCGCACCCGCGCCGGGTTGACTGTGGAAGTGCTTGCTCAAAAAATGCATGTAAAACCCCAACGAGTCATTGCCTGGGAGGAGAATGGAGAGCTCAGCTTTAAGCAAGCTGAGAAACTAGCTAATGTCACCCACACTCCCTTCGGCTACCTCTACTTACTAGAGCCACCCCAAGAAGCCTTACCCATCAATGACTTCCGCACCGTTGGCAGCGAAGCGATCGGCCACCCCAGCCCTGATCTGCTCGCTACCCTAGACCAGGCTCAACAGATTCAAAGTTGGTTTCGCGATGAGCTGATCGCTCGCGGCCAAGAGTCACTACCTTTTGTGGGTAGCCTGTCCCAAGACGTGCCGATCATCGAGGCCGCCAACCGAATTCGTCAGGTTGTTGGCTTCGACGAGAACCAACAGGCCCGAACCTGGGAAGATGCTCTGCGCCAGCAAATTGAGCAGATTGAAAATACCGGCGTGCTAGTCCTGCGAAATGGCATCGTTGGCAACAATACCCACCGCCCGTTATCTGTAGACGAGTTTCGAGGATTTGCGCTATCTGACCCCTACGCGCCCCTGATTTTCGTCAATGCCCGAGATGCCAAAGGAGCCCAGATGTTTACCCTGGCCCACGAGTTGGTTCACATCTGGGTTGGGGTATCCGGGATATCTAACTTCGATAAGACCTATGCTAACCACCACGATGTCGAGCGATTTTGCAACCAGGTGGCCGCAGAATTACTGGTGCCTGCGGCTGAACTGCAAGCACAGTGGATCAACGCCAGCGCTCGGGATAATTGGCTTCAGAGCCTAACTAGGCGCTTCAAAGTTAGCTCTCTGGTCATTTTGCGACGGTTAAATGATAGTGGGTTAATCTCTCCCAGTAGCTTCCAACAGCGTTATCAGGCTGAGCAAGATCGTTTTCAAGCTGCTGCTACCGAACAAGATGGAGGAGGAG
>CAZCXK010000215.1:0-2655 GCA_964502605.1 uncultured bacterium | reverse complement strand
AAGATTACGCAGTCGCCGCACCCAACGTCCCTAAATTTGGGGCAACTGCAATCCATGCCAGGGCGATCGACGCCTCGACTGAGCTTGTCGAAAAGTCAGGGGAATCGCCCTATTTTGCTCAATAGCAGTCAATCGACTCCCTGGGAAAAGAGACCAACCCTTGCCCTACGATGCTGGCTCTGATTCCGAATCAGAGTCTGACGACGCATCCGTGACTTGCAGTTGACCTCTACCGATTAGCTCAATCAACTCAGAGATACCCCGGCAATCCAGGGTCTTGGCGACAGCCATTGCTCCCTCCCAGCCAGAATCCGTCACCGTCAGGGTGCGGCGTTTCTTCTCCTCTTCAAACGCAGGGGGTCTCCCTTCATGCCTCAGGTTTTCCAGAGACCTGGGGTTTATTTTTGCCCTAGTTGGTTTGCTTTCCTTTTTTGGCATGAACTCATTTACCCCCACTCCCCTTGCTTCTGCTGATATTACAACGCCCTCAGCTTGCCGCCCATTGTGAAGTTCCTCTAAAATACCCCGTATATTATTGAAATAATCTATTTAACCACGTATAATATAGATATAAATGAATCCCGTTGCTGTTGTCACGACAACAGGGAACCTGCTGTAAAGGGGACTGCACACCCGCCGCAGAACTGGTGATGAATGCCCAACCGGGATATAACCCAGCCGTCACGAGAATCATCCACTTCAAGCGATCGCTGCCAACCCAGAGAGTGCCCCAGTCTGGACAACTTCAGCACTCTCTCGACTCACACAGGAGCCTATTCATTATGGCGTTTATTGACGATTGTCTGTCGGAAGCACGCGACCTCCGCAACGCGCAAATTCAGGAAGACATCTACAACAGTCTCTATCTTGATGGAGCTGCCGATGCTGCCTTTGGACGCTTACCAGAGTATGCCGACCCGGTTTATCTGGAGGGGTACTGCAACAAGCTGAAGCAGTTACCCAAAGATCCGGAGACTGGCAAGATTCGGCACTATTCCCCTCGTCAGCAGTTTGCCTTTGGGTATATCGATGGTGCGGAACGATTCTGCACCGGTAATGACGAGTTCTAAACCGACTTCAGGCATTTCACCGGGGTTGATGTGCGAGCCTTGACCCCCTTGTCCTGCTTCACACACAGAGTCCTATCCCAGTCTCCACAGGAGACGCTACGCAAACACGAGGAGATTGATCATGACTAATTTCAAGACACTCACAACCACTGCTCAACGCAACGGACATCACCCGGAAGCCAGTCAACGGGTGGACTCGATCGCGACCCCGGCTGAACGCGATGAGTTTGATTCCAGGGAATTTGAGGATGGACGAGAATCGCTGCCTTACTTGCAAATGTTGAACCATCAGAACCCTGACCAGGCAGGGTTTTTCATCACGGCTGAGAATGCTTCAACGGTCAACTTCATGCCGAACGATGAGTGGATCTTGCACACCACCACCTTCCAGAGTGGGGAGACGGTGGAGGGGTATCGCGCTCTGCTGGCTCGACTGCTGATTTTGCGGAAATCAAGACTGATGATGTTCGATCGCGAGAGTGGCGATTTCATCGGGCTGTACCAGAAGTCCCGCTATGACCGCAATACGATAGTGCTGAAGACTCGCTACCTGGTGTTTTTGGTTGGGAAGAATAAGCAGTTGCTCCACGATGCTCCGTTGCTGCTGACGGCGAAAGGGGCGTTCAATGGCAGTTTTGGTGAAGTGGTCAGAAAGTTTCAGGCTGACCTGAGCAAGGCGTATGATGCGGCGACGGGAGCCAGAAAACCCAGGGGGGACAGGTTCATGGCGTTATCGGTTTTAGCGGTGCGGGTGCAACCGGAACTGAAGGGGAAGGAACGGAAGTCCTGGGCCTGTTCGGTGGTGGGCTATGGGGTGCCCACGGCGGAGAACTGGCGATCGTATTTTGTGGGCTATCAGCCGCAACTGAAGGAGAAGATTCTGGCGGTGTTTGAGGAGTGGGCTGAGTTTGGGACGTGGGAACGGGAGGTAGAAGCGCAGGAGCAACGCTGGTCTTCGCCGCCAGCGACAGTGTCCGACCCCACGGAAGATGGCACCGACGAGAGTTTCGAGGCGTTTGACTACGGTGGCTATCCAGACGAACTCTAGCCCCTGCTTTGCACTGATCCACGCAACTCTTCAGGGTTCCCCTGGGGGGTGACGGCTAGTTTAAGGAGGTTCACAATGACCACAACGGGTAACACGCCCCCCGATCGAGTGATCGTGATTTTGGATTCGACGGTTGAACTGCCTGCTTTTGCGTTTTTCCAGCCAGTTCGGGTCAGGATTACCAAGGAAATTGGGACGATTATTGCGATGAAATATGAGGGGCTGTGGCTGTATCAACTCAGAGATTTGACGCAGTTTACGGCGAACTGGTGGGAGCCGGAGCAACTCAGAAGCTTGCGGCGAAATCGATGATGGAGTTGCGGAGATGGTATTGATCGACAGAAAGATTCTGGCATTGGGGACTCTATCATGAGTTCCCTTTCACTTGGGATAGGGGCGATCGCTCTGTAACGAAGATGCAATCTAACTTCGGGGATCTTTGTATTTTTGTCGCCGAAAGCAAATTTAGATGAATTTCTTGAACTGAGGTTATTCGCTCGATCAAAAATCTGAGTAGAAGTACACACTGCATTAATT
>CAZCXK010000214.1:2033-2701 GCA_964502605.1 uncultured bacterium | reverse complement strand
ACTATTGGAATGGTGCAATTTTAGATTCCGTAGAGACAGCCCTTCAGTGGGCCGCAAACATGCGATGGAAAGGAGTTATACCGTTAGTGCAACGGGTCGAAACAGCGTACCAGAAGGGAGTGAAGGTGTTGGCACAGGAGTTAGAAGACTACTTACCCTTCTGGCAACGTTCTGAAACGTTGCCCAAATGGGATATCACTGTTGTTCCAGAGTCATGGGTACTTTATTTATCCACAAGCCCCTTCGCTCATTGCCTAAGTCTAGGGTCGAGCTGATGGATTGCAACCCGGCTTCACGCTGCTCGGCTTTTTGCAACGCACTAGAGGATCGTTTGAGTCGTGCCATGATAGATTCTCCTGAAATCAAGTATCGTTTGTAATCTATCTATTGCGTTAGCCAACGATCCTGAGGAGAATTGCGGAAATTGGCCGGAGCTTGCACTCCCCACGCAAGGATTTTGCGTAGAGATGCGCCTGATGGCTATTTACTCATCAACCTCCCTGTTAGCAATCAAGAATTACCAACTATCTGTCTAACCAAGAGCCTAAGTTTATTTCAGACACCTCACTATCTTCATTAGAAGTGCAATCTCATTAAGTCACGGGTTGATCTGAGTGATTCGCACGTTGATCGAAGTGATTCACGGGTTGATCGAAGTGATTCACGGG
>CAZCXK010000214.1:0-1933 GCA_964502605.1 uncultured bacterium | reverse complement strand
TTGATCGAAGTGACTCACAGGTTGATCAAAGTGACTCACGGGTTGATCGAAGTGATTCACGGGTTGATCGAAGTGATTCACAGGTTGATCAAAGTGACTCACAGGTTGATCGAAGTGACTCACAGGTTGATCAAAGTGACTCACGGGTTGATCGAAGTGACTCACAGGTTGATCAAAGTGACGCATGGGTCACTTTGACTGAGGGCGATCGCCCCAAGGGTTAATCTTTAGAGATCAGACCTGCATTGATCAGCAGGCTTTAGGGCTTGATATTAAGTACATGGTCATAAATAAAGCCAGTGGGGTGCGCCCCACCATAGCTTCGTCTATCTATGGCTACCCACTTATTTGCCAATGCAAAAGCGGCTAAAAATGCGATCGAGCATCGATTCGGTAACGCTTTCTCCCGTGATTTCGCCCAATGCTTGAATAGCGCTACGCAAATCAATCGTCCAGAAGTCTAGGGGAAGCTGGTTGGCGATCGCCTCTTGCATTTCGTGCAATGCAACTTTGGCATGGGTGAGTGCAGCAGCTTGCCGCTGGTTGATAGCAAAATCCAGGTTGCTCGCCTGGATGCGACCAGCCCCTACCAAATCGAGAATGGCACGTTCTAGGGCGTCAATGCCTTGCTGGTGAGCCGCTGCAGTTTTCACAACTGGATAGGTGCCTTTCGGCAGTGGGGGTGGGCTGGCATCAGGCGGCAATAGATCGATCTTATTGAGAATCAGCAGCAGCGGCTTGTGATTGACCTGTGCATAAATGGCGGCATCGTCGTCTGTCCATCCGGTGTGGGCATCAATCGTCAGCAGCACAATATCAGCCGATTGAGCCACCCAGCGCGATCGCTCAACCCCAATTTTCTCGACCTGATCAAGTGACTCTCGAATGCCTGCCGTGTCAAGAACTTGAACAGGAATCCCTCCGACGACAAGCTGTGATTCGACGATGTCGCGGGTGGTGCCAGGCAGATCGGTGACAATGGCGCGATCGCTCTGACTCCAGGCATTGAGCAAGCTCGATTTGCCCACATTCGGACGTCCGACAATCGCCACCTTTAGCCCCGTTCTCAGCAGTTCGCCTTGATTGGCCGTCGCCAAAACTGTTTCCATCTCAGTCAGCACCTGCTGCACCTGAGCCATTACCCAGGGCTGATCCAGCGGCGGCAAATCATCTTCAAAGTCAATGCGGGCTTCGACTTCTGCCAAAATGTCGAGGCAGATTGAGCGCAGTTGGCGAATCGGCTGCGCCAGTTTTCCCTGGACACCTGACAGCGCAAATTGAGCAGCCTGGGGCGATCGCGCCCCTACTAAATCGGCAATGCTTTCGGCCTGCGTTAGATCAAGCCGACCATTGAGAAACGCCCGCAGCGTAAATTCTCCAGGCTCGGCCAGTCGTGCTCCCTGCTGCAGGCACACATTCAACACTTGCTGCACCGCCATAATGCCGCCATGACAGTGAAATTCCACCACATCTTCGCGGGTATAGGATCGAGGCGCAAGCATCAGCAACAGCAGGGCCTCATCGATCACCTGCTGTGTCTGCGGGTCGCGGATGTGACCATAGAGAATGCGATGGCTCTCCCAAACTTGCTGACCGGGCGCATGAAAGAGCGATCGCGCTAGAGCAACGGCCTCAGCGCCCGACAGTCTAACAATGCCGACGCTCCCCTGCTGAGGAACAACTGCTGTGGCGATCGCCACAATCGTGTGGTGTTGCGACCAAGATACTGTCATGAGTAATACAAAGCTAATTGAAATAGCACATGAATCGGCATGTGATCAGGCTGGCTTGGCCTTAATCAAGCCTGCTAGATCTGCATAATAAAGTTAAAGGGGCTGGGCAAGTGGCCACATTCAGCCAATAATTTTCTCGGAGTTAAATGATACCAATTTAAATTGGAAGCATGACAGATGAGGTAAGCTCAAGAGTGTAG
>CAZCXK010000213.1:0-2829 GCA_964502605.1 uncultured bacterium | reverse complement strand
TGCCAGTGTTGACCAAATACTTCATCACGCAATTGTTCAAAGGTGAGAGTACGTTGTTTCTCGAAGCGATGGACAATTTCAAGAGCACAGAAATATTCTAAAAAGGTGCGATGCATGAAGCCATAGGTATCAGCACCTCGATAGCAGAGGATGAAGTTGCGTTCTCGTAATTGCTGAATCAACAGATTGGCTTTTTCACGAGGTTCACTGAAACCCTGATCGCGCAAATAATCAGTCAAAATGCGGGTGAGGCGATCGCTCCCAATCAAATTTCCCTTCAGTCCTTCTTCCCCGGCTTGCATCTCATAGGCAATCAGACGCAACATTTCCTGTTTTTCCCGTCGCCCGATCGCATCCATCGGAATCTGCAATCGCTTGTGATCTACATCCCAGTGGTAGAGCAACACGCGAGAAGCCTGATCGTAGAGGTCGGCGCGATCGTGCGGTAACTCCTGCCGCCGATTCAGAATTGCCATCATCGTCAGCAGTAGTGGATTGTCTGACAGATTGGCGATTGCTTTAGAATTGGCGATCGCATCCTTCAATCGCTGCTTCAGGCGCACTTTATCGGGATCACTGCCCATTGATAGGTCATACCAGCGATCGATAAACTCATGGATTTCGTCAGTATCCAGGGATTGAATGGTGAAGTGCCGAAATCCACTGTGCTGAAGGCGATCGGGGTTGTAACCAATAATGCGAGATGTGACCAACACCTGGGCTTTGGGATATTGCTGCGAAAAGCGAATGATGTCATCAATGACGGTTGATTGAGTGGTGCGATCGAACACCTCATCCAGACCATCAAACATCACCAGCGTTGGAGACTCCAGCAAATGTTGATGCAGTTGCTGCTGGTCAAACTGCCAGTCCACGCCCCGACCTCGATGCAGAAATTCGAGAAAGTTAGCAGATGGATTGATTGCAAATTCCCGCAACTCAATCAATAACGGCAGTTTCTCTGTCTTGCCCTCGACCCATTCCAGTGCCAGATATTGCAACAGACTCGACTTACCCGATCCCGGATCTCCTAAAATCACCGCCCGTTGAGAGTCTGCTACCGCTTCTAAAACCTTTCGTGCGGGTTGCTGAAAATACTCACGACGATAATGCTCTAAGGCTTCAGGCGATAAATCTGCTTCGAGTTTTCCCTCGGCTTGCAGTTGTCGTTTCAAGTCCAAAGGCAGGTCGTAGCGCGTTGGAGGCAAGGCTTCTCGCACCGTTTGCTCAATGAACATCGACCATAGCTTGATGGCATCGACCCGAACAGTACTGTCAAGGGTGTACAGCTTCAGATAGCCATAGCTGGACTGCAAACTGGCTCGATAAGTCTCAACATCAAATCCCGGTGAGAGTTGCGCGGTATTGCGGGCAATGTCTTCTAGTAGATCGGTTTCGAGCAGCGATCGCAACTCTGGATTCGCTTTAACAATGCCCTTGACCTCATACACATATTCTTTGCAAACACCCCGCCAATCAAAATCTTCTGAAGGAAATTGCCATCCGGAGACTTGATACTGTTGTGTCCAAATTTGCTCTAACTGCTCGTAATCAATTTGTTTACAATCCTTGTCAAAGGCTTTTCCCAGAATTGGGCGCACTGCCTTATCCTGCACAAGCGTCTTGATCACTACCTTATAGTGATGCTGAATACTGGTTTCAGGAACGTCGTTAAGTTGAAGTTCTTTAATAAATCGCTTGATGAAGTAGCCAACTGCCTCTGCCATTGGTGGTTTCAGTGCCGTGGCATTGAGTCGGTTGACCCCGCTACTCAGACAATCCTTGAAAAAATCTTGAACATACCCCTCTAGGACAGGCTTACTCAAATCAAGAACCTGCTCTAACACTAGCTTGCCTAGCTCTACCCCTGTTGTGACTGCCAACCATTCCAGCATACTGAGATTTCAGAAATGATCGAATACTACCTCTAATATCGCACTCATACTGGGCAGATGCCAGGGATTTCAAGCTCAAGCTACAGCAGGCAACCTTGCAATACGCCCTCACCGGCAACTCAGGCGGCACAACATTCCTGGTCAGCGGCTGCCAGCACCTTTGCAACCAATACAAGCGGTTTCAGTCAGTCCGCTGCACCGGATAGTTAGGGAGCGTATCAGGGTTAGGAGAATTAATCACAGCGCTGAATAACAAGCAATGCTCGGTTTCCTAACATCAACCCAGTTTATGGCGATGTGCGATCGCACTAGTCATCAGACTCGCGGGCACGTTCGACCAGTTCGACCAGTAACGCTTCACGATCCGCAACTGCACGAGCCACGATTTCGGCAGGCCCGGTACCTGGCGTGTACTTATTCCCCCAGACCATCAGATCGACCAGTACCGGAATCAGCTCCAGACCACTCTCGGTTGGCACATATCGACGACTGCGGCCATCGCGGGGATCTCTTCGCCGCTCAAGTACACCAGCCTCGATCAATCGTTCTAGCCGGTCAGTCAGGGTATTCGTGGCGATGCCTTCGGCGGCGGCGATATCTGAGAACGTGCGGCGCTGCCCCAGCAGCACATCGCGCAGCACCACCAAAGTCCATCGGTCCCCTAATAGATCTAGAGCGCAGGCAATCGGGCAGTTTGAGCGCGGCATATCTTTGCCAGACGGCATGAATCGATGATCGCTGGTGGGTCAAGGGCTTCAGAATTATAGCTTGCATTTTGCTAGCCAAAACGTTACTCTCGTTTCGCAAGCTAAATCACTTGTGTTCTGCAAGTTAAATCACTTGTGTTTTGCTACTGTGCGCCTACCCCTAATCGTGACCTCCTGCCTTGCTAGCTGAACTGTCATGTTGTGAAACAAAACGTGCGGGACTTTCT
>CAZCXK010000212.1:0-2852 GCA_964502605.1 uncultured bacterium | reverse complement strand
GTCAATGGTTCAGGCTTTCGGGCCATCGAACGAGTCAAAGGAGTGCATTACACGACCGTGATCCATTGGCTCGCACAAGTCGGTGAACGCTTACCCGATAGCTACGCTCCAGAGACTCAGTGCGTCAGATCATTGCCAGCAGCAGGTGAAAGGACGGCATGTCTTAGCCATCAGCGACAGCAGTAAAATTAACTTGTAAGCCCAGCCCCGCCAGCTTAAATTAGAAGGCTTAGGGGTTGTCGGCAACAATCAAGACGTCGGCTTTTTCCTCCATCCAACGTTAGTCGCGGATGCCGAGAGCGGGTTTCCGTTGGGATTGAGCAGGATTCAAGCTATTGAACGCCTCAGCTCCTTCAGTTGATGGTGACTCTGCCCTTCCTTCAAGGGCCCTTGCTTAGGCTGCATTCGATGCGAGATTTTGCTTCCCTCGCAGTAAATAGGTTGGCATCAGACCTTTGCCTTTGACATCAATCACACCGCGTTGATCTAACACATAGCGATCGCACAAATGCTCATAGACAGGAGCGGTAACCTGGATGCAACCCGCAAGCCCTTGAGACTCCATGCGGCTGGCCACGTTGACCGCATCTCCCCAAAGGTCGTAGATAAACTTTTTGCGGCCAATGACCCCTGCAATCACAGGCCCTGTGTTGATGCCGATTCTCAGCTGCAAGGGCGCATTGTCGGGAGATTTAAATTGGGTCATGGCTGCCTGCATATCAAGGGATAAATTGGCGATCGCCTCGATATGATCAGCCCGCTCAATCGGCAAGCCCCCCACCACCATATAGGCATCACCAATGGTTTTAATTTTCTCAAGCTGATGATGCTCAACCAACTGATCAAACGTCGAAAAGATCTGGTTGAGCAAGCTCACCACCACGCCAGGAGGAGCCGCTGATGATAACTGCGTGAAGCCGACAATATCGGCAAATAGAATAGTTGCTTCTGCAAAACTGTCTGCAATGGTGCGCTGGTCTCGTTTCAATTGGTGGGCGATCGCCTCTGGCAAAATATTGAGCAAGAGACGTTCTGACTTTTCCTGCTCGGCTTCTAGTTGCCGACGTGCCACAAACTCAGCCCGCTGTAGCGTTTCATAGAGATAAACCGCCAGATTACAGATGCAGCAAAACCAAAACAAGTATAGCGTCTGTCGGCCATCCCAAAGGGGTGCGGCTTGTGGCTGCAACCCCAAGCCAGTATTCACGCCAAAGTAATAGCCCAAAATGCCAAGCTGAGAAACCAAATGTAGCCGCCAGCGCACCGGAATTAGCGTCGCCTGGGTCAAAAATACCAGCGACCAAGAAAAGAGGCCAGGAAACGCAACCTGCTGCCAAGTCGCCCAAATCTGCTCAATCAGAGCAATTGACCACGATGCACCTAGAAAAATCAGAGCTGGATAGCGATGCCCAATGAGGGTTCGCTGCATAGCCAAACACACCAGCAACCCTAGCTCAATCGTTAGCCCCATGGCCATCCAGGTGGCGTCCCAGCGGTCAGGTTGGGCAATCCCCTGGATGACGCGCAACAGAATAAATGAAAAATAGGCCACAACGGCAATGCTCAGACCTAGCTGAAGGCGTTGCCCCATAAACTGCTGTCGCCATGAGTGATAGGCTCGGGCATCAGATTCGCATTGAACCGGATTTGAAGAGGCCGATGAAACCATAAGATATGGGGCAAGGTTGGGGTCTGCCATTGAATCTCCGACAGGTATCCTTACCAAGCTGAGCACCCACTCCTCTGCATTCAGAGTTAATGAGATTTAGTATAGCCTGGACGAGTTAAGAACTCAGGGGAGCACTGAGAAAACAGGCTTTCACGCTGAGGCTAGGCGTCAATCTCTTTAAGGGGGAGCGATCGCCGCAGTTCAATCAATTCGTCGCGATGTGCAGTTACCGTCACCAAGCTCTGATATGACAAGAGGTCAGGCTGATCGTCAACCGCAACGGTTTCCACCTGCAACAGCACTTGCTCGGCACGTCCTGCCTTCTTCCAATAAAACATGCCAGCCAAAGGAGCCAAAACGGCTAAGCCTGGAAATGCAGACGACCAACGGGGAAAAAGCAAGGCTAGCACTAACGCCAAACAGAGCATACCGACACTTGCTAAACCCGTCAAAAATACCGCAAGAAACAGGCTAGGGCGCACCATGCCTTCAAATGTGACGACATTCGTTGCCGCATCGACATCGGCAATGCGATAAGAACGCTCGGTGAAATAAGCCTGGAGCTGTTCCAACAGAGACTCTTGAGACTGCTCTGCCACTAATCTCGAAACCTGAGTCCGATCTTTGGCGGATGCTCGAATAAAAAAAGCTAAGCCCACCGTAAGCAACACAGTCAGCAACAGCGTAGACGATAGGACTGGAATCTGCATACAAAACGCATCCGCAGCAACAACACCAACAGGACCAGGAATTGACATATCAACTCATCACCTGTCCCCATTCTGCCAAGATTTTCGCCCTACAGCGTCACAAGTCCTAACAAATTCTAGGCATGGCGGTTTGCCTCTGCCTGCAACCAAGGGTCAACTGGCTGGCCGTCTTTACGACGCAGCTCAATTTCAACCCCGATCACAAGGTTTGATCCGGGAGGTGCTGGGCGTTCATGGAAGATAATGTCATAGTCGGCAGGGTCATGCTGCCGTTCTTTGAGCCAATCTTGCACTTTTGTCGTTGCAAAGAAGGATTGACCCTGCTCAAACATCCGAGTGATCTGCATTTGCAGCGTAAAGGGATCGAGTCGCGCCATACCATTAACCTGCTCTGAGTTGCACAACACCGGAGGTGTGCATCACTTTGAGTTTAAAGGGTACTGGCAGCTTTCTCGATCGATACCGTCACAATG
>CAZCXK010000211.1:1408-2861 GCA_964502605.1 uncultured bacterium | reverse complement strand
CGCACCCCCTGATGCAACTACGTGTCGTGTAACAGGGGACACTCCCCCAAGCGGGACTGCGAAGACATAGCAATCATTGAAAAGCGGCGAATGCAACATTGTTCGGAGCAGCAGTTGTGTGGACACAGTAGCCATACAGAGGACGGATTGAGATCACGGTAGGCGGATTGCCCTAGCTCAAAAGTGGTTCAGACGCGATCGCGCTCACCCAACTGAACAGTATCAGCCATTTTGCGGGCATCTCGGTCGGGACAGCAGCATTCGGGCGCTAGGCATGGGGTCTCATCATTGGGGCAAAGCTTGGCACAAATCACACGCGGACGCTGGGGATAGTGACGATAGAGTTCGGCGGCGCTCAGCATGGCTAAGGGGGGCGCAAAGTAGTAGATCCAGAAGCCTGTCCAAACTTGAGAGGGCAATGCTGAGGCAAAGGTGCGAGCAGGGTTGATGCTCATACCCGAAAGCGGAGCTTCGAGAGTAATATAGGTAGCCACCATCACCCCTGCAAACAGCCCAGTGTAGTTGGCCAATGCTTTGGTATTGGACGTTAGCAGCACCATTAGCATCAAGCCAAATGAGAGGGCAAACTCAGCCATAAAGGCGATCGCCAGCCCCGCCGCACCGGGCACCGTCACAATGTAATTCACTGGAGGACTGATAAAGGGATATCTCAATACCCCCGCCACCAGCATGACACCCAACACACCGCCAATAAACTGAGCCATTACATAAAAGGCGGCATCCCACGGGGCAATCTTTCCCAGTCGGAAGAAGGTCAGCGTGACAGCCGGGTTGATGTGGGCTCCCGAACGCTTGCCCCAGGGTGAATAGATAATGGCGATCGCTGTGAGGCCCATCAAGATACCAATCAGCAGGCGTCGAATCAACGCATCAGGAATGATCTGATGCAGCGGTGAGCTAGGGGACTCAAACACCGTAGTGGCAACCCCAGCAGCCACCATAAAGCAGCCAAGCCCCGACGCCTCAATCAGATAATTAACCCAGTTGACACGAATCGTTTGCATCATTGGCCTGACTTGCATATGGCATTCTTACTCAAGGTTGTCTTGGAGCTTACCTGGCCATGATTAATTCTTGCTTAGGGCGGTGCTAAATTTGCAAACGATTTGACAAAAGATTTGATCCCTGGTGAGACCCTGCCAATTTAGCGATGGATGGGCATGCCTTGTCCCATTCACGCTGCATTCCTTAAATCTGCCATCCTGCGGTGAGAGCAATGAATTAAAGACTCATGAAATCCTGATCTGCTATGCCCTGACCAGTCTAAAACTCTGCCATCTGAACATGTTACAGTCGCAGCAAATTCGCTTCCAGCCGGTGAATTAGCTTATCCAGCCAGTGAATTAGCTTATCCAGCCAGTGAATTAGCTTATCCAACCAGTGAATTAGCTTATCCAGCCAGTGAATTAGCTTATCCAGCCAGTGAATTAGC
>CAZCXK010000211.1:0-1308 GCA_964502605.1 uncultured bacterium | reverse complement strand
AGCTTATCCAGCCAGTGAATTAGCTTATCCAGCCAGTGAATTAGCTTATCCAGCCAGTGAATTAGCTTATCCAGCCGGTGAATTAGTAGAACCCAACACCAGTGAATAATCTGGAGACTGCCGGGTTTGCCGCGCCACCCAGCCTACAAGATATTAACGCTTTTCAACGTTGCGTCAGACAACCAGGGTAATGGTAAGAACGCTGTAACAACCGTCAAAATAACCTAACCAGCTTTCCCAAGCAAAAATACATCTACTTCATAACCTGCTAAAGCGAGAACAATCTAAACAATTACAAAGTCCAACAGGATGAGTAGAGGAGCAGGAAATCTTGGACTACAAAAATCTGACTATTATTTCCATCAGAATAATCTATAGCGATCCGATGACTTCAAATTCTTTCGGAAACTCTGTTTCAGATTGATATATGCCTCAACACAAACCTTAAGCCGCCTAACAGTGAAATTGTGTGGTGGAAGATAACCTCGGAAGCCCACAGAAAATCTCTGTACCGTCGGCACCAACGCAGTGTTAGCCTGCCTGGATTTCAGCGTTAGCCTGCCTGGATTTCAGCTACCCCAAATAGACTAGCTCCTGATACCGTAGAGATTGTAACTAGTTCACTCATCCTGACTTATGGCTCGAATTAATCTGCTGGACACGCGCACCACCAGTTTCGGCGATTTGATCGGCAATGGCAAGATTTACCGAGTGCCGCCTTTCCAGCGTGATTACTCTTGGAATGAGGAAAATTGGGAGGATCTTTGGCAAGATATTCTAGTACTTCACATAAACCCTGATTCTAGCCACTACATGGGCGCACTTGTTCTACAAAGCTCTAGCACTTCAGACAAAGAGTTTACGATCATAGATGGGCAACAACGGTTAGCCACTCTCAGTATTGTTGCTATCGCTGTTATTGATAAGATTCAAAAATTAGTAGAGCGAGAAGAGCAAAAAGAAGCGAATCAAGAACGACAAGAAATTCTCAAGCGTACTTATCTTAGCGATAGAGATCCACGTTCTCTTCGTTACTCAAGCAAACTTCTCTTGAACGAAAACAACAATGATTTTTATCAAAGTAATCTGATAAATCTTAGAAAGCCACTTAATATTAGATCGCTCTCAAAATCCAATCAATCTCTCTGGCAAGCTTTTCAGTATTCCTCAAATCATTTAGATGAGCTTCAAGGCGTTGTTCAGAGTGGGGAAAGATTGGCTACATTTTTAACGGACACTGTTGCTCAAAGACTCCTTTTTATTCAGATTAATGTTGAGGATGAATTAAATGCTTATACAGTGTTTGAG
>CAZCXK010000210.1:0-2903 GCA_964502605.1 uncultured bacterium | reverse complement strand
AAATTGGTTCACACATTGCTGCTACTGTGCCTCATAAACCTCGAATCTGCTGTAAGTAATGTTGAGTCGCAAAGATTGTCTGCGTCCGCTGAACGGGGTCGTTAGCCTGCTAATCTCTCGGTGGGGGCGTAGATGGAAAATTATCTGTGCATCGTGACATTCAAGTGTTCTGAAGATCTCGGTGATATGTAGTTGGGGGTTGGTTGGCAAGGTTGCGATCTACAAGTTAATTAGGATAAATAATCTGTAAACTAATTAATAAAAGCTTTGGTTTAAGGACAGAGAAATGTCGAACGGCAAAAAAGAGGGTGGTGTTGTAGGACAGATTGCTGTAGGAATTCTCGTAGCACTCATTGCTGGTGGTACTTCACCGTGGTGGGTTGACAAGTTATTTCCACAACAAAACCCATCATCAAGCTTGCCAACTCCAACGACTTCTCCAACACCCTCTCAAACAACTCCATCACCATCACCTTCTGTTGAAGTCCCTGCTCCCATACCATCACCCACGACAACACCAACACCTGTAGTGAGTGAGCCAGCGATTCCTCCATTGCAATGGAGTGATACAGCTTCGAGCCTTCGTGGACGATTAGATCAAGATTTTACTTATATGTGTCCATCTAGTGGTCGTGTTGGAACTGTGTATGGAACAGACGTTTACACAGATGATTCTTCAATTTGTAGCGCGGCTGTTCATGCTGGGTTAATTACAGCTAGAGATGGTGGAAAAGTCATAATCAGGATTCGACCAGGAGAAAATTCTTACATAGCATCTGACCGTAATGGCGTAAGAAGTAACGGATATGGAGGTTGGGGAGGGAGTTTTATTTTTCTGAAATGACAGTAATATTCATTGGAAATTGCACACAGGCTAACAATTCAAATGCAGCGGACAATTGAAAGTCACTGGTGTTGAGTACAAAGTTCTCTGCTGCCGCTGATTTGAACCGTTAGCCCTCAGTTATAGGCTCAGGCAGTCTATCAAAACTCTTTGTTTGAGTTCAGTATCTCAAATTTGGGCTTTGAAATGTTCAACTAGGATTGGGAAGCTAGAAATTCTCGAAGGCTAACCTGAAGCTTTTCGGCAAGATCACCAGTAATGAAGCGAATATCAGGACAAGATATATCCCCACTCAATAGATCTTCTAAAAAGATATGGCACAAATCCACATCATTGGAATTGTGTCGTTGAAATTCACTTTGAGCATCAGGGCAAAGCCCAACCGCTGTCACTATAACGCCAGCAAAAATTCCTTCACGTTCCAGATTTTTTACAAAGGCGTTAATCGTATCTCGCTCAAAGCAGCTTGTCTCAATCTTGATATTAAAGCCAGCCTTAGCCTCAACCCATTCGAATTCGCCTTCTTCAATTCTTACAGGTAACTCCAGCCCGTTAGGCTTCCTTTTCAACTTTTCTTTTACTAGACGTTGCCTAATAAGAATTGGAATTCTGCCATCTATGCCACCGTCGCCATGTCCACGTCTTTTAGGTAATCCGGTAACTTGAGGAGTCGGATCACCACCTAAAGCACGAACGATTCGGTTCCCAATCTCCCACTTCTCACTAGAAGTACGAGCAATTAAACTTTCAACCAACTTTTTTTGTAGCTTGCCCATCACTACCTAATGATTTCTCCAAAAAGTGTAAACACAAACGGAATACAGTGTTGATAGCGTCTTCTACAGTAATAGGAGTCTTACCATTCATAGAATGAATTTCTGTCCCAACAACTAACACCATCCAACGAGGCACATAGGCTTTCTGTATCTTTTTATCGACATCAACTTTAGGTTTCTGAGATAGTGTCTCTAACAATTGTTTGGCAGGTTTATAATGTATCTGCTCAATAATACTATGTTGAATATCTAATTTTTTTGTCGAAGCAATGGCGAATGAGAACTCAATTAGCTTTCGTGGCGATTTTGTAGACAAATAAATGCCTAAAATGTTCAATAGGCTTTGATCTAGCAATTCAACATCAAAGCTGACAGGCACATTCTTTAATTGTCCTGTCACTTGACTTGTTAATGTCTCAGTTAGCTTTGACATAGCTTCTTCTCTCAAGCACTAAGTTCAGCGAGGACAGACAGTAAATTTCTTGAGAAAACTTCATCAGATGTAAAATCAAGAGGAGAAAAGTTTACAAAAGGCAACCAATGAGGTGACAAAAAATCATCAATGGAGGCATTTTGCAGTAGACTTTGAACGTTATGGTAGAGTTGCTCGTAGTTATTGGCGGGAAAACGGTTATTCACGACTATTCGAGCTTTTGGGATAAAATTCACTAGAAGACCAAAGTTTAGTAAGGATGCAGTTTCTTTAACTATATCTTCTAAACCAACAGGATCATACTGAGGAACGACGGGAACTATTAACCTCCAACCTCTCTTTGTTACTACAGTGGCAGGAACTTCGTAATAATCGTCTGTATCAGCAACCAGGAAGTCAAAATTTCTCTCTCCAGGAAAAGTATCTGGCAGAGGTTCTGTCTCTCGTACTTCGATCTTATTGATACTATTGGTAAAGTAGCTTGTAGATTTTAGAAATTTAGCCATACGGCTCCTGCCTGCCAGGTCTAATGCCCAAACACGCTTATTTTGTTGAGCAAGCAGCAGGGCAATGTTTGTAGCAACAGTTGTTTTTCCTACTCCGCCCTTTGTTGCGTTCACTACTATTTTGATCACTCTATTAGCACCAATGTAAATGTAAGCTGCCTCTTAAGCAGGCTGGTATTAGAATACCCCAAGCTACTTGTTGACTATACATCAGTAGCAAGCGGTGTGGGCTAACAATTCAAATGCAGCGGACGGTTGGAAAATCTGGTGCAGAGTTTGAGGTTATCTGCCGCCGCTGATTTGAGCCGTTAGCTGGCTCCGCACAGAGATCTTGCACTCGTACT
>CAZCXK010000209.1:0-2929 GCA_964502605.1 uncultured bacterium | reverse complement strand
GATCCCCTTGGTTGGTTCGCTCATTGTGGCTTATTCATCTGAAAACCGCTGTATGTGGGTTCTTCAGCAAAATAGTGCTACAAAAGGACTTATTGTTACAACAAGTTCATTTAGCAGAGATGTGCATCGAGAAGCGGAGCAATATTCCAACAAAATTATGCTTCATGACTACAAATCTCTAGAAAAATGGATAGAAAGCTTAGAATTATGACACCCGTTGACAGCAACCTAACACGTCACAGCAGCGGACGGACGAAAGCCGCTGGTGCTGAGTTCAAGGTGATCTGCCGCCGCTGCATTGTGCCGTTATGCGGCTTCGGTTATCGGGAATGACATAGCTGGGAAGTTATCGGTGAGATACCAGTCTTTAGCTGATTACTGGTCAAGTTTCAGGATTGTTTTTGGATACTTTTATTAGCCACAGTGGTAGATAAAACAATTGAGACATCCACCGCTCCGAGTTGGAGAAACTTTTCCATCACGGTTTCCAGATGTTGCATCGACAGTAGAATAACTTTCAAGATATAGTACTCGTTGCCGACCACCCGATGCGCCTCAATGATTTCGGGGAGAGTGATCGCCAGTTCTTGCAGTCGCTTACAGTGTTCAACTTGCACTCGCAGCTTGAAGAATGCTACCACAGGTAATCCAATTTTTTCCCAATTGAGTTTGATGCTGTAGCCTTCAATAACACCTTCATCCTCTAGTTTCCGGACTCGCTCCGCGATCGCAGTTCCCGTCAACCCGACGCGCTGACCTAGTTCCTTGAATGAAATCCGCGCTTCCATCTGAAGGATCGATAAAATTTGCCAATCTACCTCATCTAAATTTACTGCGGTTACCATACATACCTCCTTAGCAATACTCTCTAGACTGTCATTTTAGCAATTCAAGCATTAGCTCAAAGTAGCTTGATTTTATCAGGCTTTACATCTAAAAATACTTGATTTGCGAAGCAAAATAGCTAATATTGCTGACTTTTTGTATTTACTTCACCTCGATCTTTTCTTACTCTAGAGAGGTCACTGATTTCTACAGAGTATTTAAAAGGAGGTGAACTGATGGAACTTGGCTTGAGAAACAAGGTTGTGCTTGTAACAGGTGCGAGTAAAGGATTGGGCGCAGCGATCGCCGTTGCTTTCGGCAGAGAAGGCAGTAAACTCGTCTTGGTAGCACGAACCGAAATAGAACTAGAACGGGTCGCTGCAGAGGCTCGAAAACAAGGAGCAGCAGGCGTGTTGGCGATCGCTGCCGACATTACCCAAACCCACGAGATTGATCTTGTGATGTCGAAAGCTGTCAACCAATTTGGCACCATCCATGTTTTGGTTAATAATGCTGGCATCCTGGGGAGTTTCTCACCCTTTGAAAAATTGACAGATGACGAGTGGTTCCAGGTCTTTAATCTCAACCTCTTTTCTGTAGTGAAACTCACTCGTGCAGTTCTGCCCTACATGAGCCAACAAAAATGGGGGCGCATCATCAATCTGTCTTCAGAGAGTGGCTTGCAACCCGATGCGGCAATGCCTCATTACAGCGCCACAAAAGCAGCGCTCTTGAACCTAACTAAAAGTCTTTCTAAAGGGTATGGGCAGCATAACATTTTGGTGAATAGCGTCTCCCCTGCCTTCATCAAAACTCCAATGGTGGAAGCAATGCTGGATCAGATTGCTCAAGAGCGAAATCTCAATGCTCAAGAAGCCGAATCTTACTTCTTAAAAGAGAATCGCCCTCATATCGAGTTAAAACGCGGCGGAACTCCTCCTGAAGTCGCAGCAGCAGTCATGTTTCTAGCTTCGGAGGCTGCTTCATTTATTGTAGGCACGAATTTACGGGTTGATGGTGGTTCAGTTGCAAGCATTTAATCGAACGGAGAAAATAATGATGACAGTACAACAGCAACGAGTTTGGGTTATTACGGGTTGTTCAACAGGATTTGGACGCGCTCTGACAGAGGCAGTGCTTGATCGTGGTGAGATTGTTGTTGCTACTGCCCGCAAACCTCAGCAGCTAGAAGATTTGGCACAGCCACATGGCGATCGCATCTTGATATTACCCTTGGATGTTACGCAACCTCTTGAGGTGCAAGCGGCTGTAAATCAAACCATTGAAACCTTTGGACGGATTGACGTGCTGGTCAACAATGCCGGATACGGAGTGTTTGGAGCGGTGGAAGAAGTCAGAGATCTCGATGTGCGGCGACAGTTTGAAACCAATGTATATGGTGCGTTAGATATGACTCGTGCCGTTTTACCCCATCTGCGTCGCCAACGCTCAGGGCGAATTCTCAATATCTCCTCTAGCGGTGGCTTCGTCGGATTTCCGGGGGCTGGCATTTACTGTGCTTCAAAATTTGCCTTAGAGGGTTGGTCAGAGGCATTGGCAAAAGAAGTTGCACATCTAGGCATTCACATCACAATCGTTGAACCTGGTGCATTTCGGACTGCATTTAACGGCACCCTAGTTGCCCCCAACCGAGCTATTGATGATTATTCTGTGACCAGCAGTCAGATGCTCCAGTGGCTACGCCAGATGGATGGTCAGCAACCGGGCGATCCCAAAAAGGCGGCTGCGGCAATGATTCAAGTGGTGAATCATCCAAATCCTCCCCTGCGGCTGGTATTGGGATCGGATGCCCTAGATGCGATTCATGCAAAATTGGCGACTGCGGCGGCTGATTTAGCTGCCTGGAAGGATATTTCGATCAACACTGCATTTGATGGTGTGGCAGTAAGTGCCATTGGTGGTTAAAAAGTCCTAGAATGCTAGAAGAAATCATGCCGACAATATTCCATCGGTGTTCATTTTGGTAGCAAAAGCCGTATAACAAGCCCAATGCACACCGACCGCCGAGGGGTTATCTGCTGGAGTTTGAGGTTATCTGTCGCCGCTTATCTTGGTCGTTAGACCGCTAGACCTCGGTTAGGGT
>CAZCXK010000208.1:0-2969 GCA_964502605.1 uncultured bacterium | reverse complement strand
AGGTTCATTCGCCCACTCGAAAGGTTCATTCGCCTGCTCGAAAGGTTCATTCGCCTGCTCGAAAGGTTCATCCCTGGTTGACTGACAAAAAATTCTGCATTGGGCGAGGAGACCTCGCCCCTACGGTGGTTTGCCTGATGTAGGGGGCAAGTCTCCTGGCCTAATAATGTAGCTTTTTCGGAGCTATGGCAATTGTGTATACACAGGAGCTCACGACAACGGCGGAGAAGATTCGATGTGGCAGCGGTCTGATTCTGAACATCGGCGCTGTTGGCGCTCTGCCAGGATTGCTTCCAGGCTAGGACGACCCGTTAATGGTAGCCGCCAGTGGGCCCAGAGGCCATACATCCAATTGGCGATCGCCCCAATGACAGGTAGCTGCGTGGCGGCATAGACCCAGCCCATGCCCAAAATCTCATAGACGCGCCGAAAGACTTCAACATCGCGAATTACCGTATTGTCTGGAAGTACAGCATGAATGCGCCCCATCGCAGTTTCAAAATCGACTCCACCGTTGTGTTCGGGTATGTAGTCATCATCTGCAATATCGACAAACGCCACCCATCCTCGCCCTGCGTCGCGTCGCCGCAAAAAATTAACCTCGCGCAAACATAGGGGGCATTCGCCATCGTAGAGCAGCTTAATCTTCCAGGTCGGAGACGCCGAATTCATCCCGTGATCTGAGTCGTGAGGATATGTCTCTAATGCGTGAATCTCGGGTGCAGACATCATTCATCCTAAGTCAACACTTCTATTTTAAGAAATATTAATGCTGCTGCGCCAGAGAACTTTACCGCAGAGGTCTAAATCTAGGCCGTCGGGTCTCAATCAATTGGGCAAATTCCAGGAATGACAGTATGCTATCGGTAATCTAAAGGTTCTAGCTCAGCACAGACCGCGATGAGCGTTCAAGACGATTCAGATATATCCAGAATTCAGCTATTGCTTGTTAGCGACGACCCCGTGTTTCGTCTGGGGTTGAAACTGTGGCTAGAGCAGTTTCCAGATTTTGCAAATGTAGACGAGGCTGAAACAGGGGCGATCGCCCTTGATTTTTTGAGCACTCACATGGCCACTGAGAGTACAGAGGCCACTGAGAGTACAGAGGTCACTGAAGCCACTGAGGTCATTGAGGTCACTGGGACTACTGAGGCCAATGCAGTACCGCCGACTTTGGTGCTGCTGGATTTAGACCTTGGGCGCTCTGCTCCTGATCAGATATCAGGATTGGTACTCTGCCAGCGCCTGAAGGCATCGTATCCAGCTTTAGCGGTGCTCATTCTCAGCGCCTCAACTGAACCTGTGCTGCTAGCTGCGGCACGGCAAGCTGGAGCCAATGGATATGCCCCCAAACAAGCCCAAGTGGATGACTTGATTGAGGCCATTCGTCAGGTTGCGGCGGGTCAGCCTTATTGGATCGCGCCACTGTCTCCACGTCAAGCCCCTCGTGCGCGAGGGGCTCAGGTGTCTCTCAATATCGTCAGTCCCTTTGCGCTGTTGCGTCGCAATACTCGCCAAGCGGGGCTGCGGCAAATTGAACGAACCTTATCAGATGTCACTCGCCAACTCGAAACAGCAGACCTGTCGCTGCTTGATCAGGCGATTCTGGCTGGCCGTCACCGAGAACTGAGAGCAGCATATTGGCTGGTTAATCAGCTGCTTGCGACTCCTGATCTCGACCGTGCCAACATGATTTCAAACCGGACAGCCGATGAAATGGGTGACGGCAGTACTGATGCACTACCTGCGGACTTAGAGACTGGCGTGGCGATCGCCAACGCTGATGGGGTGTCAGGCGGTGCTCAATCGGCCTTGCTGCCGATGGGTAACAGGGGCGGTGGGGCTCAGCCAGGGGCGATCGTGGGGATGCAGGCCAGCTTGTTTGATGCAGTTTTGGCTAAGGCTCAGATTTGTGTGAGAAATCAGACAGAGCTGCCTCTCGAAGTTGATATCCTCCGGGAGGATAAGCGCCGAGAACTGTTTTGCATTGTGGTGCGAAAGCTAGCTGATTTGCTGGATGAGTTGCGCTATTCAGATGTGCAGCCCCGGCAGGTGTTTGAACGGCGATCGCAACTGTTGCTAGATTTGTGGCTGGCCGTTGTGATTCGTTTCTTTGGCAAATATTACGTGGTGCAAATTGATGCCCTTGAAGTTGAGTTAGTCGCTGTGCTGCGTCAAGAAGCAGCGGCAGTGCAAACTGAGATTCTTGATCAGATTCCGTTCGCAGACGATCTCCTGGTGCATCTGCTGTTTTGGCAACCCCTTGAGGTCAATAGCATTCCTTGTGAAGTGGGCAGCCCAGAGGCAATGACTCGTGCCGAAGAGTTGCTCGATCATCTCGTCATTCAGGTTGCCAATGCGGTCGTTCAGCCGCTGCTCAATCGGTTTTCAGATGTTGAAATCATTAAGCAAAATTTCTACGATCGCCGCCTGATGTCAAGTCGAGAAATTGCCCGCTTTCGCAATGATCTGTCGTGGCGCTATCGCACCCAGCAAACGGTGCATGACCCCAAAGATATCTTTGAAAGTCAGTATCGGCTGTTTGTTTTTCGGGGAGCAGGCATCAAACAAACTGCAATCTATGCTCCTCGTCGAGAGCAACTAGAGCAGCTTTCAGGCATTCCGTTGTTTGTGACGTTTGTGCTTGAACTGCGTGATGCGATCGCCCCTCGGTTTCGATCCGTTGTTTCATTTGTGGGCAGTGGTGTCATTTATCTACTCACAGATGTGATTGGGCGGGGCATTGGCCTGATTGGGCGGGGCATCCTCAAAGGCATTGGCAGCGCATGGCGTGATGAACGCTGGGGTCGGGGCGATCGCTCCAAGCTGTAGTTAGCTGGGTCGTAGCTTAGATAGTAACAACTCAATAGCCTCAATAGTTTACGGTTTATGGTTTAAGAATCTGATACCTTTGTTATACCAATTTAAATTGGAAGCATGACAGATGAGGTAAGCTCAAGAGTGTAGCT
>CAZCXK010000207.1:0-3167 GCA_964502605.1 uncultured bacterium | reverse complement strand
TGATGTCTTGGGTGGGTTCGGTCACTGTGGTTTATTCATCTGATAACCGCTGTAAATAGCGAGAATCTTTCCGTATATTGTCAGATTCCTCACGGAGATGAGCAAATGTACTATTAAATACACAGTACATCTGCCTATCTCTATATAGCCACCGCCTAAGAAATTGCTGGATCAGGTTCGGGATGCTATTCGTCTCAGGCGCTACGCCTATCGCACCGACGAAGAAACCTATATGCAGTGGATTCGCCGCTACATCCTGTTTCACAATAAGTGCCATCCCAGGGCGCACCTAGCGGTTGGGGTTTTAACTCCTATCGCTATCCCGTTTTGCTATACAGAAAATCGGGGTGGCGTGTTTGTTTGAGCGCTCCTTGTCACAACTAAACATTAGGAGCGTACTTCATAGTTTATCTACCCAATTCGCCCGCTGGGGTGGGTAGTTCATCGTGCCCAGAGGATGAACGCCATACCCTTCGCATCATTGCGATGGGGTCTCTCACCGTCTTCAACCATCATGTGATGCAGATGTTTCAACAGGGCTATGAGCGATGTAGCAAACGGGGCGGCATGGGTCGGGGAGAAGAATCGTGAGTGAGGGCATGAACCACCTTGCTCAACGCTCCCAGCCTCAAAGAGATAAATCTCTTGCCCTAGAGATAAATCTGATCGAGGATAATTCTCAGGCGATCATAGTCGTCTTTGAGCAACAGGCTAAGCATGCGCCCGGCCTGGACGAGCCAGGTGCGATCGCCCTTGCGGAGCTGGTAGATTTCACGAATTGCGGCGGCAGTTAGGCTATCCACAGGAGCCCCGCTAATTTGGAGCAGCGTCCGCACGAAGTCAAGGCGCTCACTAAAATCAAGCACATCTTGCGAAGTGCAATAGTAGACAGCTTGATGCACCTGAGGCGGACGCGCTGGCAAGTGATGAAAGATGCGATCGCCAGCATCTGCACCCCCCAACTGTTCAAAGCCCAATTGCCCCGAACCATTGAAATGATGATCAGGAGGCCGAAATCCGGCGATCGCCGCCCGAAATTCAGTCTTGAGCATGGCAAAGATCTGAGGTTGCTGCTCTCGCAACTCTTGCAGCGATAGCCCGAGCGCTCGGGCCCGGTGCACTGAGTCAATCGGGCTAGTTGTCGCATGATAGACCACCGCATAAATCTGATTTCCTGATTCTTCATCCATAGATTTGACCCAACTGCCAAACGGTGGCATCACCGCAAAGCTCAAGTCATCTGGCTCCAAACATTGCGCTAAAAACTCAGTGGTTGATGTTTCAATAACTTCGGCAATGTGATTGGGGTGTCGATTGTGTCCAGCAAATTGGGGAAGAGGTAAGCGCATGAAATCCGTTGAAACCACAGATAAAACTCATGAAATCAGCGAAACAGACAAGCCCAGCAGACCGCCTGACCTGCCTTCAATCATAGACAAACCTGTGCATCTTTCAATACTGCTGCACTATTTGTTCAACCAGCCTGCTGCTTAAGACACCTATGAGGATTCCAGAGAAGGCATTATTCTGCCCCAGATTGGCAGCTTTTGCTGATTCGAAGGATGCTCTACAGAGCGGAATGCACGGATGACAAATCTTCAAATCATTGGCAAATTCTGCAATGTTGATTGGGTGGGCGATCGCATCACCTACCAAATCTGCGTCCGGTGGTGAAAGATTGCTCATGGTAGGGCTCCGATAGCGTGCCCTCTACCTACCTGACCAGAGCAACTTTTATCCATCAATCAAGAATTTTAGTCCGATCCGAGAGTTCTGTATCTTGTCTGCGACTCAGGTAAGATGCAAAGTAACGTTCGCCGCAGAATTACAATGTGGGATCAGATTGCTACACAGATTAGTCAGGCAACTAGAACTGAATTTAGGGTGAGTCATCGTCGCCCTGTTGGCGGGGGCAGCGTCAATCAAGCCTATGCGCTAGTAGATGGCGATCGCGCCTATTTTGCCAAGCTCAATCAAGCGAGTCGGGTGGCCATGTTTGAGGTGGAAGCTCTCGGCCTCCAACAAATGGCTGCAACGCATACGATCCGTGTGCCTCGACCCATCTGCTGGGGAACTGCAGACGGCTCAGCCTATATTGTTTTAGAGTGGCTTGACTTTGGCTATGGCACTCATCAGGCTTGGGAAACAATGGGGCAGCGGCTTGCAGCGATGCATCGGGTGACTAGCCCCAAGGGGTTTGGTTGGGACCAAGACAACACCATTGGGTTTATGCCGCAGATCAATCCCTGGACTGAAAGCTGGGCCAGCTTCTTTAAAGATAAACGCATCGGCTATCAGTTAAACCTGGCACAGAAACGCGGAGGGCATTTTCCGCGAGCGATTGAGCTGTTAAATGCGATTCCTCACTTGCTGCGCGATCGCCATCCTGAACCATCTTTAGTGCATGGCGACTTGTGGTCTGGCAACGCCGCTGTGACGAAGCTGGGAGATCCTGTGATTCTTGATCCGGCGACCTATTTTGGCGATCGCGAAGTCGATATCGCCATGAGCGAGCTATTTGGTGGTTTTCCATCTGACTTCTACCGCGCCTACAACGAGGCTTACCCAATCGAACCGGGCTATGAGCAGCGCAAAACTCTCTATAACCTCTATCACATCATCAATCACTTCAATCAGTTTGGCGGAGGCTATGAATCGCAGGCCAATCGCATGATCGATCAGTTGCTTTAGCTCACTCAACGGCTACTCAATCCCAGAAACTAGAGCCTCGGACTGGTCAGAAGTGATGGGTTGGGTGGCTGTCGGGTTGCGTCACCGCTTGAGAGGTTTACCAGCAGCCTTGCTAGAGAGGTTACCAGCGCCTTGGCCAGTGGATCCCACATTCCGCCCTTTCCACTGGCACACCCTGAATTAATACCCTCCTCAACACAGCAGGTAGTACTTCTGACAAGCCGCACCCAGAAATTGCAGGATGTGACGGCGCTAGTCACTGAGATTGACGATCTGCCGGGTATCGTTAAGAACAACGTAGTGAATGGCCATAAAACACTGGAAAACCCACCGTAACGTTGGGGTCTGGGTGTCTTGGCCGAGCTGATTAGGCAAACTTTGATGAGGCGTCTTGAGCACTTGACGCAATTGCCGCTGCCCCAGCCTGGATTATTCACGAGGCATCAAAAAAAGATAGAAAAGAGAGCTTGAAACGG
>CAZCXK010000206.1:0-3179 GCA_964502605.1 uncultured bacterium | reverse complement strand
AGAATCCTCAGGTAAAGGCAATCGAACCCTTAGCTAAAGGCGATCGCCCTAACAAGAAATCGGAGAGAGTTGAACCCTCCTCGCAATCATTAGTCGCTCAAACCCCGGACGCGTTTGGTCAAAATCCGCATCACCTCATTGGGATTCACCGTCGGCAAAAGCTTTGACCAGTCTTCCGGTCGAGCATAGCCCTGCTAAAACATCTGCATCACATGATGGTTGACAGCAGAAATCGAAGCTTGTTATATCAAGTAGTATGAAACACAGTTATGTCGCGCTAATTCTTGGATGATGAATTGAGGCTGCGTACTAAATTGCGCTTGTCTAAATGCCTGGGTCGTTGCATCTGAAACCCACCAGATGCCCAACATTACCTGGTCTATCTACTTGGTCTATCTGTCCACAGTAAACGAGCGCTGCAACATTTGAATACGACGACCCTATGCTTAAACCCATACCCCAACCTATGTGGAAATCCCACGACTTACAGCCGCATTACGATGTTGTCATCATTGGTGGGGGTGCTCACGGCCTAGCAACTGCCTATTATCTGGCGACTCGGCATGGCATTACCAGCGTGGCAGTTTTAGAGCAAAAATATATTGGGTATGGTGCTTCAGGACGCAACACAGCCATTTTGCGCTCCAACTATCGGACGGAAGCCGGAATTCAGTTTTATCACCAAAGCCTTCAGCTCTATGAAACTTTGTCGCAGGTGCTCGACTTTAACCTGATGTTTAGTCAGCAGGGGCACTTTACCCTGGGCCACAGTCCCGCGTCGATGGCAGCATTGACGACTCGGGCTGAAATGAACAAGGCTCTGGGCGTCGCTAGCGAAATCATGTCGCCCCATGAAATCAAGGCGATGATTCCAGAAATCGACTGTTCTGCGCGTCCGAGATATCCCATCCTGGGGGCGCTCTATCATCCACCGGGTGGCATTATTCGTCACGATGCTGTGGTGTGGGGCTTTGCCCGTGGAGCCGATCGCCATGGCGTGCAGATTCATCAGCTGACGCAAGTTGAAGATATTCTCATTGAGCAGGGCAAAGTGGTCGGGGTGAAAACCAATCGAGGCGAGATTCGCTGTGGTATGGTCGTCTCGGCAGTTGCTGGATGGACGTCGGAGATCTGCCGCAAAGTTGGTGTCAAGCTGCCACTGGTTACACATCCGCTCCAAGCCTTTGTGACTCAAGGGCTCAAGCCGTGGCTGCATCATGTGGTGGTGAGTTCAACGCTGCATATCTATATCAGTCAGAGCGATCGCGGCGAACTCGTCTGTGGAGGGGCTGTAGACAGCGTGCCGCAGTATGCAATGCGTTCGACCTTAGAGGCGTTAGAAAGCTATGCTACTCACATTCTGGAGTTATTTCCAATCTTGCATACTATTAAAGTGCAACGGCAGTGGGCGGGGATGTGCGACATGACGCCCGATTATGCGCCGATTTTGTCAAAAGTCGATGAGGTGCAAAATTTTTGCATCACCTGCGGCTGGGGCACGTGGGGGTTTAAGGCGTCGCCTGCCAGTGGCTACAATATGGCTGAGCTTGTCGCCACTGGAACGACACCCGATCGCATTAAAGCATTTCGCTACGATCGCTTCTTAAAAAATCGGCTCTTGGGTGAAAAAGCTGCGGCCTCAGTCGGCAGCTAACCCCATAACCCCATAGAGCTTGAGCCAAAAATTGCTACAGATTTCCGAAAATCATGGCGGGTCGCTATAGTTTGCGATTAACCTGTTGATTAATGAGCCCTATAGTCAGGGTTATTCGAGCCTTCTGAAAATGGTCTACTCGATAAGGTGCAGCTAAAATGCTTGAGATAGCTGCTGCCGGAATCGGTGGCATGGTTGTGGGCGGGGCGATCGCCTATTTAATCGCTGTGCGCGTGGCCCACCAACAAAAAACTGCGACCCATGCCCAGACGCGACGCATGTTAGCCCAGCGTGAACGGCAGTATCAAACCCGGTTGCAATCGCAGATTCAACATGTGCAGTCTCATCACGACGCCTACTATGACCAGGTGCTATACGTGATGCGACAGCTATTTATTTTATGGAATTCTGAGCGCACTGAGCTGCAGCACTCTAGGTTAGACGTGGCGATCGCCCACGAACAAAACCAGACGCGTCAGTCGTCTTATGTCATCTCACAGCGGCAGCTGCATGAAGCCCAACAGCAGCAACAGGCCACGCAAGAACGAGTGAGGCAACTAGAACAAGAACTAACGGCCACCCAACTAGATCGTGACAGCCTGAAGCAAGAGCTTGATCATGCAGAAGCAATTCAGCAGCAGCTCGAACAAGAACTCGAAACGGCAACGACTCAAATCCAAGAGCTGTGGCAAAATCCCAGTCATTATTATCAAACCTATCGCATTGTTAACGATGGCGTTGATGAGCTATTTCAAACTCAATTTAAAGCACTGAAGTCGGTGATTTTGGCACAGCCCAGTCTTACCTTTAGCTCTGTTTTAGAAGCAATTGAATTTGTCGAATTTCTGTTTCCAACCTGCTTAGAAATCTGGGAATCTGCTCGACAGTCGGCCAGCACATCGAGATTTCCACGCCCCTTTGATGTCTATAAAAATATATATGCACTGGCTCAAGTTGGGCAAGACTATTTTGAAAACAACGGCAATTTGGGACGCAATTTTTATCAAGCCTTTCAAGATTACGGGGTCATCTATGTTGATAAAGAAAGCGAGTCGACTCAGACTAATAGACGACTACTGCAAGAGCGTGTGTTTCGCCATCACACACGCACCAAGACCATGATGAAACATCTCAAAGTGGGTACTGGGAAGGGAGAAAATACACTGAGAATTTATTTTGAGTTTAATTTAACCACGCAGCGCGTCGAAATTGGCTACTGTGGTGCACACCTCAAAACCTCATCGATTCGATGACGCCCAATTGGGATAATCGGGTTAACGAACAAACCAATTGAAAGCCTGATTCTGTCGGAGATTGGAGGGGCGATCGCGTCACCCAGAACCTCCATGATGGCCAGAACCTCCATGATGGATAGCGGGATATTTGCCAACGGCAAAGCTCCGCCTCCGGAACCTCAACCCAACCGATGAAAGCAACCTTCGTCAGCTCATCAGGGGTGAATCCTTTTAACTCTCAAGGTCATTCTGTGACCATGCCAGCTGTGACCATGCCAGGATTGAAACTG
>CAZCXK010000205.1:0-3296 GCA_964502605.1 uncultured bacterium | reverse complement strand
TTTTCCATCGCCACGCCTCGGCACTGGGATTGGCAACTAAGACTTGGTACCCTAAGCTTTGGCAAAAGTCATGCACCCAGCCTGTAATTGAACTGGTCTCAATCACGACCTGGTCGGGTTTGGTTTGATTCAATAGCTGCTCGAATGCCCACCGTTGAGTGGCGATCGTCTCGAACTCACTCTGGTTAGTAGTGATGTTGAATAAGCAGGCAACGGAATTGTATTTACCCAGGTCAATTGCCAGAATCTTCATGCTATCCTCCGGGTGTGGGAAGGTGGTTTGAGTGGTTGCTTCTACTTTCCCACGGCTTACATAGATTCTTTAGCTGGCTCTTAGTAGACTAAAATTTTCGCTTTTGTCGCAATAAAGGGCGAAGAGCAAGTTCATGACTACGACTTAACCTTGTTGCCAAGTTGCTCTAGCAGCGAGAAGGATGATATCTATGGCTAGACGGGGTGTGGGAGCAGGTCTTGAAATGAAGGAAGGTCAAACTCTGAGCGAGGCTCTAGCATGCGTAAAATCAAAATTCTATTTCTAGCCGCAGACCCTAGTGATGCAGCACGCTTACGTTTAGGGCAAGAGTTACGGGACATTCGTGAAAAGTTACAGCTTGCTAAGCAACGAGACAGTTTTGCATTGGAATCTCGTGAATCTGTCCGACCTACAGATATATCCCAAGCAATTTTTGACATTGAACCTCAAATTGTTCACTTTTCAGGACACGGCATGAGTACAGGGGAACTTTGTTTTGAAAATATCGAAGGCAAGGTGAAACCTATTTCGACTGAGGCTCTGGCTAATTTATTCGAGTTGGTATCTAAGCAAATCAACTGTGTCGTCTTGAATGCCTGCTTCTCGGAATCCCAAGCTAAAGCAATTGCAAAATTTGTACCGTTTGTTATTGGTATGAATAATACAATTGGCGATAAGGCTGCAATTGCCTTTTCCGCAGGTTTCTATAAAGCATTAGGAGCAGGTAATTCAGCACCAAAAGCCTTCAAATTTGCTTGCAATGAGATTCAACTGGAAGGGATACCAGAACATTCAACGCCTATCTTATTTCAAAATAAGTCAAGTAAATCTAGTCATATAAACCTTAAAAAATCAGTCCCTTTGCTTCTGGCTATTGCTGCATCTATACCAACAGGACTGGTTGCCTCAGACTTTCTATCCTTACAAAGGCAAACCAAGGCAGAAGGCTATTTCAACAGTGGAGTTGAGAAGATTGATAGGGATGATTTACAAGGAGCACTCTTAGAACTTGATCAGGCGATTAGGCTCAATCCAAACTATGTTGAAGCCTTATCTAGCCGGGGAAATGTTCATTTTGCTTTAGGATCAGTGGAAGAAGCTTTCGAAGATTTACATAAAGCGATGCATCTCGATCCCAATTATGCTGAGGCTTATATTAATAGAGGAGTTATTCGCTCGATTGTGGACCCTGAAGGCGCAATTTCTGACTTCGACAAGGCTCTTCAGATTGATCCAAAAAATACTTTGGCTTATTTTAACCGAGGTAGCTTTTATTCTAGGCAAGGTGATCTTCAACAAGCAGTTTCGGATTTAAGCAAGGCTATTGACATTAATCCTGATTTTGTCGAGGCCTACAATGTTAGAGGAGAAACATACTCTCAACTACTGAATTTTAATCCTGCAATTGAAGATTTCAATAAGGCGATTCGACTAAACCCAAACCATGCTTCAGCTTATAGCAATTTAGGAAGTGTTTACTTTATACTAGGACAAGGGCTAGGAAACAATGAGTTCATTGATCAAGCACTTTTTAATTTAGATAAAGCTATTCAGCTAAAACCGGATTTCGCCCAAGCTTACAAAAATAGAGGGGATGCACATTCTTCGTTAGGCAATCGTGAATTAGCAATTCAAGACTATCAAGCTGCCGCAGATCTCTATAGAAAACAAGGAGATACTGAAAAATACCACAAATTATTGGAGTTGCTTAGGGTAATGCCGTAACCTTCTTGTGGATTTGTTCCTTTCAATAAAAGCACTGCATAAGCATTATTTCATCCTTTCTATAAAAAACAGTAGTTCATTAGCTAGTGCTCTCCTCGGTAGAGCGAGCCAGCTAACCCTTGCGTGCACCGGACGGACTGACAACCCTGGCTTTGTTTCGAAGCTACTGCCGCCGGTGACACTCACCGTTAGCTGGCTCCGCACAGAGTCTTTTACACTCGTTCTTGGAGGTTGACGGTGAGTGCTAGAGCGCTCAAGAAATTGTCTGTTTTGACCGTAGTTGAGGTTAGTGGTGGTGTTGCAAAGCACTCAGGAGATAGGGGTGGGGGCGGTGGTGAGAGGCGATCGGTGGGAGGCAGAGGTAGAGTAGTTGGGGGCGATTGGTGGCGCTATCCAGCTAACACGTCATGGCAGCGGATTGGCGATCGCCGCCTGTGCCCCCGTTCGAGATTATCTGCAACCGCTACATTTTGCCGTTAGCTAGCTTAACCCTTGGTCAGGCTAGTGAATAGAGGTTTCCCGCATCTAATGCTAGGTTTGTATCAAAACAGCTTAATTTCTGAGCTATAGTTTCCTCCAATTTATGCCTTTATCCTCTGAACAGATCGAAAAGACTATAGAAGCTATTAATTTTCTAGTTTATCCTTCAAGCAACCGATACGGGCAATTACTTAATTGGCAAAATCTACCTGATCCGTTCTGGCATTATGGGATTGGCTTGTCCGATACTCATATTTTTGATACGGGTCAAGGATTATGCCCTTTTGAGCGGAATGAAGCAAATTTTGTTCTTGGCATTGACCACATTGCCTTTTTACCAGATCAGACCATTAAGCGTCTAAAGCATGCTCTTAGTGTTTTCGCAGATTGGGAATATACCCTACCTGGTTGGAATTGCGAGCATCTTGGTCGATTGATTGCTACCGACCAGCCGAGATGTTATCAAAGCAGTCCTATTTGGTGGCTGTGCAACATGACTCCAGAGGGTGATCATAAAACTGCTCAGCAGGTTTTCCACAGCTACCTGAGCATGGTTGATCCTGACCTGACTCGCTAAAAGTGCTAAGTGCAACCCATAGGGCTAAAGATGTGCCCAGCCTAGTTAGCGATTTGGGCATCTTTAGCAGAGGGTTATAATGACTCTATGTCGCTCAAGTTGCCTGGAATCTACTTATGAGCCAACAGTTGACTCTAGAAATCAGTGATGAAGTCTATGCTGACCTCCAGCGTAAGGCTAGTGCAGTAGGCATTTCCATAACAGAGTGGATAGTTACTGTTCTCAGCAGACAGGGCGCGGCAGCTAGTAAAGTGCTGCTGT
>CAZCXK010000204.1:0-3340 GCA_964502605.1 uncultured bacterium | reverse complement strand
AGATTCTGGTGGTGACACCGAGGTTACTTGCCGCCGCTTATCTTAGTCGTTAGACAGCACAACCGAGCCCTATCCCTTCGGAATTTTGAACACACGTAGCTAAGTAAAAACTTCAATTACAATTAGTCTCTAGGAAAAACCGGGGACATTCCGCTGCTTTAACAACAAGTAAAATAAGCTTGTGCAATTTGCAGATCGGGGGTACTATCCGTCCTGGGGACTGTGTGGACAGGGTTTATGGTTGAGAGATGGCGATGGGATCAAGGAAGACTTACATATTTCCGCTTTGAGAATCTCAAGAAGATTTGTAAAGTTCTCGTTGATCTCGAAGGCATCAATGTTAGCGGAGTAGGGGATTCTATCCTCCGAGAATCTTTAATGTCTCAAACAGATTTACCCTTTGCTCCAGCAACTTATACGGTGTGGAGAAACTATGCTCGTGTATTTGCTTGTTCCTTAGTTGCCACACAGCTAGACGGCAGCTTAACAGTCACAGATATTGGTCGAAATTTAGCTGGTGTTGATTCACCTGAAATTGATGTAGATGAGTATTTATCATTTTGGATTCCCCGATTCTATTTACCTTCTCCTGCATTCCAAGATTACACAACTTTTGATAGGCGTGTTTTTCCGCTATGCGCTGTTTTAAAGTATCTATTGGCAAATTTTTTAGAGTATGGAGAAGCTGAGATAGATTTATCTCAAGCGTTTTCTTTAATTGTAGGTAATGGATGTGATGGAACTGAGTCTTTGGAAGATTATCGAGGTTTAAGACCAACAAACCGCTCAGCAATCGGTGATGAAGGAAGGCAAGTCCGGGAGATGCTGATTTTTGCTAGCCAAATGAGTTGGTTAAAGTGGTATGGTGGTTCATTAAGAATTGACATAGTTCCGGGTGATTTACAAAGCATAGAAGATTTAAGAGAGGTTGTAGAGCCTTTTCAGAATGATAGAAGTCCTACGCAACAGCAAGAGATTATAGCTCTTGGAAGAGTCACTGCTGAAATTATTAAACCAGTTGCATTAACTACAAGAGAAATACCAGAAGATATTATTTTTACCGAGGGCAGGAGAGTAAGAGTAACTCATTTGAGAACAGAAAGAAGTCCTCAACTTCGCAGATTATTTTTCTCAAGAAACTCCCTTTCTTTGTGCGATATGTGTAGTTGCGATACACGTTATAGATATCCTTGGACTGATAATCTATTAGAAATTCACCACTTACTACCACTTTCGTCCGCCATTACTGTTACAGGAGAAGGTACATCCTTGCAAGACGTTGTAGGCTTGTGCCCTAATTGCCATCGAAGTGTGCATATATATTACAAGCGGTGGTTTGACAGCAATTCAGTAAATGATTTCTTCTCTAAAGAAGAAGCTAGAGGAGTATATGAATCGGCAAAGGAGGCAATTCAGCTATGAACTTTGCTGAAACTATTTCTATTGATAATCAATTATCCATTCTGAACAGATGCATTTCAGAGAAAATAGATCTTTGTGTTGAGCTGAAGCGTTTGGGATTAAGCTATGACGCTCTTAGATATCGGAATAACCCTCCTATCACTCCTAGTTCTGCTAAATTCCTAACGCCTGACAATGTCAGTAGCAGCAATCATGGTGTTCCAATAGTCAGTTTCTTCTCTGGTGCAGGTGGTTTAGATATTGGCTTTGAATATGCTGGCTTTAAGCACCTGGCATCAATTGAAGTTAATCCGATTTTCTGCCAAACAATTAGATTAAACCGACCTGATTGGTTTGTAGTAGGTCCACCCGATTATAGTGGAGATGTTAGGAACAGAGAGGAAGTTTTCACAATTCTGAAGTTGATGCTTGGCATCCCGACTCCATTTGAAGGAATTTTCACAGGAGGTCCGCCTTGTCAGCCCTTCAGTATTGCTGCTAATCAAAGATTTTCAAAGGAAGGAGACAACTTTAAGAGAGTTGGTTTTTCTCATTCTGAACTGGGCAATCTTCTTTTTGACTTTGTTTGGTATATTCAACAGTTCAAGCCAAGGGCTTTTCTTCTTGAAAACGTTACAGGTTTGCTAGATATAGATGGCGGTGATCAGTTGTCAGAAGCACTTAGTATTTTGGAAGAAGCTGGATACGCCGTTTCTGAGCCTACAGTAGTAAATGCTGCAAGTTATGGTATTCCGCAAAACCGAAGCCGCCTTTTTGTATTTGGTCATCGTACAGCCAATCAATTTATATTTCCAGAACCAAGCTTAAACATCGTCCCTTGCTATAAAGCTTTTGAAAAGCCATTAGACAATTTAGAAAACCACGCAACACGTCAACACAAAGCGGAATCAATAATTAGATATATGGAATTGAATTATGGGGGACGAGACAAACTGGGACGGGTTGATCGACTAAATCCTAATCTGCCATCTAAAACAGTTATAAGTGGAGGCACAAAGGGTGGTGGGAGGTCTCATCTACATCCTGTTTATCCTCGTACTTTAACTGTAAGGGAGTCAGCAAGGTTACAAACTTTCCCTGATAACTTTGTTTTTTGTGGTCCTCCTGCAAGACAGTTTACACAGGTTGGTAATGCAGTACCGCCTTTACTAGCTCTACAGCTAGCAAACTCAATTTATTCTCAAATTTATGCAGGTTCTTTGGTGCAATCAAAAGGTAAGACCCGATCCAAACGAAGCCATAGCACCGTCTAACAACCCCCTTGCAGCGGACGGTTGAAAGATCTTGGCGGAGATGCAAAGGTTACTAGCCGCCGCTGAAGGGGAACGTTATGCCGGTTAGTCCTTGGTGGGGGCGGCAGCCGAAAGATTATCTGTCAGCGTTCTGAGTCAAGATAACGTGAGATTGTTGATGAAGGAAGTGTTTTGAGGTTTGTAGTGGGGCGATCGTCGGAATTAGATTGGTGCTGAAGTCGTGTTTATTCCATTCATAGATATTCTCTACTCGTTGGCTATAGGCACAGGTTTTACCTATTTCCCGGAATTTCCACTACAAAATTTGCCGGGAACTGCTATTTTTCTATTTACCTTGCTGGTTGCAGCCCAAGATTGGTATGAGTATCATGATAAATCAAACATAATACCGAGCTCGCAAGAGTTACAGTATCATCTCTGGCAAATCTTAGTTGTTCTTGCCTTAAATCAGATGTTTAGGCATTCAACCGCTGATTCTCTTCAAAGCTGGCTTGTCTACTTTGGTATATTTGCAATATTTAATGCATTCTGGAATGCCTTTACTAGGTTTTCAAATCATTGGCTTTTTGTGGGTACAACTTCGCTCTTGGCAGCAGGAAATATTGCAGCAGGAGTTTACTATCAGGGAATTGCTGCTCTTTCGCCAAGTGTTGACGGGCGATGGA
>CAZCXK010000203.1:0-3528 GCA_964502605.1 uncultured bacterium | reverse complement strand
CACTACTAGACTCGAAGAACAAGTGTAAAAGACCCTGTGCGGAGCCAGCTAACGGTGAAGTTGTGTGGCGGCAGATAACCTTGAACTCTCACCGATAACCTCTGTGCCGTCCGCACCAACGTAGTGTTAGCTGGCTCGGACAGAACACAGACATTTGCTGCCTCAGAAGCATAAAATAGTAGGAGTAGCAAGGAATCTAGACATGAGCGTTATTGTCCCTGACGAAATTTTAACTGCAACTCGCATGACTGAGGCTGAAATGCGTCAGGAAATTGCTATTATGCTCTTTCAACGGGAAAAACTTACCCTTGCTCAAGCCAGTCGTTTTGCAGGAATGCACCGTGTTGCCTTTCAACACCTACTTGCTAGCCGTCATATTCCAGTACATTACGGAGTGGAGGATTTTGAGCAAGACATTCAAAACCTGCGGGAGATGGGCAGGTTGTGATTATCGTCAGTGACACATCACCCATCAACAATCTTGCTGCAATCAATCACCTTCATCTTCTTAATCAACTGTATGGAACGGTTTTTATTCCCGAAGCCGTTTATCGAGAATTAACTGACCCTAATTTTCCTGTTGCAGGTGCGACTGAAGTACAAACCTTTGATTGGATTCAAACTCGTGCTGTTAGCGATCGCACCCTTGTCGAAGCACTGAATAATGAACTTGATATTGGAGAAGCAGAAGCGATCGCTCTAGCTGTCGAGATTCAAGCTGATCAAGTTTTAATTGATGAACGCCGAGGTCGGTTAGTTGCAAATAGGCTGAATCTTCGCTACACAGGCATCTTGGGAATCTTAGTCGAAGCGAAAAGTAAAGGCTTGATTGCAGAGGTGAGACCGCTATTAGATGCGTTGATCAATCAAGCTGGATTTTGGGTTGCAGAGCCTTTGTATAACAGTGTTTTGCAACTTGTCAACGAGATTGACTTAGCTTGACCGCTGGAATAGCAAACAAGCTTTATGGATGTCCTACAGACGAGATAGAGCCAGCTAACGTTCCCAATCACCCGCTGCAGACAATCTTGAATTGCTATAGATAACCTCTTAACGGTCGGGTGCATTGGGGCTGTTAGCTGGGCTTAGCTACCTTCACTACTGTCGCTTGTCCATCAGCGATAACCTAGAAGAACAACCATTGTGTTTACACCAGAATTGCTGTCGGAAGTGTCCATAATTGACTTTAAGGGTGTAGCGATGTGGCTCTCCTTGCTTCTTTCACTCACCCTCTTGCCCTTGCGATTTGTCAGTTGTGGCGCTCCGCTTGCCGAAGTTCATTAATCCTGCCCTTGCCTGAGCTGCTTCTGACACCGTCATCCCTAGTACAGATGCCAAGTCGTGCAGGTTCAGTCCAAGTGCGTCCTTGATACGCAGATTGTCCGAGGCTAGCGTCTTCGTCCCAAGCCACTGATTTACTGGGGTCTGCAGAATCCGCTCCGGAAGCAGACTGAGCAATCGGCGTCCGAATGTCTGGCTCTGCAGATATTGCACAGCACCTGGCTCATACTGACGCGGGGAGCTTTGAGATGCCAGCATGATTGATTGGAGTGTCTGCAAGACCGCCCTTCTTCGGGCGTAATCGCGGCGACTGCTCTCGGTGTCCGTCAAAACACCTTGGCGTCCTGGTAACACAGCATCATTGAGATTGAATGGAGGCTCTGCAACAATCCAGTCGCCGCTGGGAAACTGAATGCCGTCAATAATCGGGATCTTCTGCAGGCAGCTACCGAACTGGATCTGGACGCACAGGCTTCGCTGGGTGATCAGAAGCCCAGTCACATCAGCGACCTCGACTGCGCCAGTGTTCATTGGCCGTCTGAGAAAGACCTCATACTCCCGGTCAAAAACTGGAGATTTAGATGGCCACGAATTCTTGTTCCTGACGGCTATATCGATCACCACCTTGTCTGGTGGCTCGCGCCGATAGATGCGCCGAACAAAACTCATGCCGGTGTTTGGGCCTGTGCTCAAGGTGTCAGTCGGCCGCTTGATTTCCTTGATTGCACCATGGCCAGGATCACCTTCGCTAGTGTCAAATTGCCATCCATCCGTCTCAAAGCCGTCAAAGATCTTAGGACCGTCTGTAACATCAGTGATATTTTCAGGTGGAGATCCGCCCAGGCCATCCAAAACTGCTCCGAAGCCCCCTTCGACCAAACTTAGCCCTAAGCACACTTTCGAGAACGGCCCGATCTTCCGTGACTTCTTTTCAAATTGCTTTTCAGAGGAAACAGTCGAGATCAACTCAATGTTCTCTGCGAAATGACCTGTCTGCAGGTGAACGTCAACCTTCATTTTGTCATCACCTTTGGGCAGAAGGACTATGAGAAAGAAATCTTGCATTCCCTCAATCGCGCGTAGTCCTTGTATGAAGGTGCGGTGGTCAGTCGGCTGAAGTACGTGCGGCCTCGGCAGCATCAGGAAGGTCGCACGGTTGGTTCCGGCGTGATAGCCTGTCAGCAGATTATACATCTGACTAAGGGTGGTTGTGGTCGCATGCCTCTCCTTGGTGTCGAGTGATGCCTCTGACTTAATCCCCAAATCCACCTTATCGGTAGCTGTGTATTCTGACCCCATTTCCCCCTTAAGTTTGAGATCGGCACCGCCGGTCAATTCTTTGGGTAGTCCTACGTCGGCTGTGGCTTTCCATGAGTCCTTGACGACATCGGTCGATGAAAAAGACGTATCAGTGCTCACCTTGTTAAACGAGGTCGTAAGAAGTTCGCCGCTCTCGCTAGCTGCTTGAAGCATTTCCCGCAGTTTTGGCTCGAAATCCACAATCCGTGGATAGCGATCCAGATCTTTCTGCAGTTTGGCTTCAAACGGGAAAACAGCCACGTTGAGGAGGACGCCATAGCACGCCAAGTATTCGCGGATTAATTTATCAATGCTAGAAGTATCGATTTCCGGCACCCCATCCAGCAAATCAATAATCTGTTCTTTTTCCTCACTGGTGGGCTGATACCCGGTGATGCTGCAAGAGACTTTCAAGTAAACCAGACGATGCCCACAGGTGATTTCCTGTGGAAGATTATCCTGCTTTGGCTCGTAGGCGTATACGGCGACCGACGTCCGGAATGGCGGTGGATACTTCTTGTTGCAAAAGGTTACATCCATTAGGTCCTTACTGCTATCAATCAGGGTCCACGGGATGTCAAGAGAGGAATTTAACTCTGGTTTAGGCATGTCAATAGCTCCATTTGGCTGTGATGAGTCATATCAACTAGGACTTAACTTGCGTCCGTTGGTTCGTCGGGTAAAGCAAAAAGTTTTAGATATTATTGCCTCTCTCCCTTAAAAGCCGTATATGCAACTTTCACTTTATACGGCTCAAGCAGTCTCTACTGTTTAACGATGCAATTGTGAATGGCAGACCATGATGAACGGCTCCAAACAGATAATTTTCTGGGCGCTCTCAGGCTGTCAGATAGCCTCCAAGTACGAGTGCAAAGACTCGATGCAACGCCAGCTAACGGTAAAGTTGTGCGGCGGCACATAACCTTGGACGCTCGCCGATAACCTCTG
>CAZCXK010000202.1:0-3900 GCA_964502605.1 uncultured bacterium | reverse complement strand
TATATCTAATTTTGGACATGTAAACATGAGCATTTCCTTCGGAGTCTATTCCGAAGAATGCGAGTGTTGAATTGTTCAAAAAATAGGTTGGTGAATAGTTCTTATCGCTAGTTGCAAAGCAGAACCTGATGGAATCGAGCGGGAACGAATGGTTTGCAACTCATGGCTTTTAGTGTAGAGAAAGCCACCCAACGTTTGCAAATTCAATTTTCTCAGAGGTATCATGAGAAAAATTCAGCAGAAAAATTCAGCTAGTGCGATTAGCCGGAACAAAAGATGCGTGAGCTACCCCCTCTAAATGCATTGCGTGCGTTTGAAGCCGCTGCTCGCCACATGAGTTTTCAGCGTGCTGCTGAAGAACTGGATGTCACATCTACAGCAATTAGCCATCAGATAAAAAACTTAGAAACGTACTTGCGTCTGTCGCTGTTTATTCGACACAACCCACACCCGCTGCAATTGACCGATGCAGGACACCATCTCTATCCAGTTTTGCGGAATGGATTCGATGCCTTTGCAGAGGCGATCTCTACGCTTCAACCTGATACTGCTAGTACTGTGCTGACCGTCACCGCGATTCATGATTTTGCCTCTAAATGGCTAGTCCCCCGTCTACCAATGTTTCAGAAAGCCTATCCTGATATTGATATTCACTTGCAAACATCCGTGCAAGTGGTGGATTTACACACTCAAACGGTTGATATCGCTATCCGCTATGGGCGAGGTAATTATCCAGGGGTAGTCACCCAAAAGCTATTTTCAGATGTGTTTATTCCGGTCTGTAGTCCTTCGCTGCTGCAAGGAGACAAGCCCCTCCAAGTACCAGAAGATTTAGCTCACCACACTCTATTGCACTGTGAATGGATCAACTACAAGGGGTCTGATCAACCGACATGGCAAAAGTGGCTGACGTTAGCAGGCATTACAACCATGAACCCAACCAGAGGTCTCAAATTCACGGGAGAAAGTCTTGCTATTCAAGCAGCCATTAATGGTCAAGGGGTTGCTCTATGCAGCAGCATTCATGCTGCTGATGACCTGAGTCGAGGGGTTTTAATCCAACTGTTTGACATTGAATTAGATGGATTTAGTTTCTACGCAGTGCATCTAACGAATCACCCGAAAGAAGCTCAAATCTTAAATTTTGTCCATTGGCTAGAGCACATGGTTGATGCTTAGAATGGATCAACATTGCGATTAGGCAGTTTCTATCCTTACTATCCTACCTGTCTGCGGCGGTGATAGGGGTTTATCAGCCAAAACTTCGGCATTATGATTAAAGACCGTGCTGCGCTCACGCTATGACTGTTAACTTATCGGCTCTGACCTCTCAATTTCGCTCGCTCACTGCTGCTCTCAAGCATCATTTTGGGTACGACAGCTTTCGTCCGGGGCAGCAACAGATTATTGAAGCAGCGCTAGACAATCAGGATTTGCTAGTTGTGATGCCCACTGGGGGCGGCAAGTCGTTGTGCTTTCAGCTGCCTGCCCTGCTCAAGTCCGGTCTGACGATTGTGGTGTCGCCCCTGATTGCCCTCATGCAAGATCAGGTCGAAGCGCTGCAAGATAATGGCATTGGGGCGACATTTCTCAATAGCAGCGTTGACGCGGCCACGGTGCGGCAGCGAGAACAGCAAATTTTTAGCGGTGAAATCAAGTTGCTGTATCTCGCTCCCGAACGGCTGCTGACTGAGCGTTTCTTGCCTGTCTTAGACGCTATTCACACTCGCGTGGGGATTGCCTCATTTGCAATTGATGAGGCGCACTGCGTCTCAGAATGGGGACATGACTTTCGCCCTGATTATCGCCAGTTGCGATCGCTCCGGCAGCGATATCCAACTGTTCCGGTGACGGCGCTCACGGCCACGGCTACCGAGCGCGTGCGATATGACATTCTCCAGCAGCTAGAGCTGCGACAGCCATTCGTGCATGTTGCCAGCTTCAATCGCCAAAACTTGTATTACGAGATTCTGCCGAAGCAGCGCCAAAGCTACACTGATCTCTTGCGGCAGGTGCGCCAGAGTAACGGCGGATCGGGGATTATTTATTGCCTCAGTCGCCGCAAAGTCGATGAACTGGCCTATCGGCTCCAGCAAGACGGGATTCCGACTCTGCCCTATCATGCTGGGTTGAGCGATCGCCAACGCACCGACCATCAAACCCGCTTCATTCGAGATGACGTGCAGGTGATGGTTGCAACAGTCGCTTTTGGCATGGGCATCAATAAGCCTGATGTGCGGTTTGTCATCCATTATGATCTGCCGCGCAGTTTGGAAAGCTATTACCAAGAGGCCGGACGCGCCGGACGCGATGGCGAACCCGCTCGCTGCATTCTCTTTTTTAGCTATGGTGACTTGGGCACGATCAATTATCTGATCGATCAAAAGCCTGATCCCAATGAGCAGCGCATCGCCCGTCAGCAGGTGCGCCAGATGGTTGACTATGCAGAAGGCACCGAATGCCGCCGCACAATTCAGCTGCGCTACTTTGGTGAACATTTTCCGGGGCACTGCGACAACTGCGATAACTGCCTACACCCGCAACCATTAGAAGATTGGACCATTGAAGCGCAAAAGTTTCTTTCATGTGTGGCTCGCTGCCGAGAACGGTTTGGCATGAACCACATTATTGAGGTGCTGCGGGGTTCAAAAAACCAGAAAGTGCTGCAGTATAAGCATGATCAGCTTTCAACCTACAATATTGGCCGCGATCGCACCGCTGACGAATGGAAAACTCTAGGGCGATCGCTGCTGCATCAAGGGCTAATGGCCGAAACAACCGATGGCTATCCGGTGATTAGGCTCACCCCCGAAAGCTGGGAGGTGCTGCGCCGCCAGCGCACGGTGATGGTCGCAGTGCCACAAAAGCCAAGCGATGACCTGGGGCCTCGTCCGCAGATGCGAGCCGATGCCGAAGCGCTATTTCAACGGCTGCGATCGCTTCGGAAAACCCTGGCCGATGAGCAGTCTGTGCCGCCCTATGTGGTCTTTGCAGATTCAAGCTTACGTCTGATGGCTCAGCTACGGCCTCAAACGCCAGAGCAGTTTGCCCAGGTGTCAGGGGTGGGGCGGCGCAAGCTAGAGCGCTATGGCGATCGCTTCATGGCAGAGATTCGGGCGCATTGCCAAGACTCATCGCCCAGTCAGTCAGGCTAACCCTCTGACGATCGAGCCAATTCGGCATAGAGGTCAAGATCACCCGACCACACTGTGGCCAAGAGTCGCATCCCCTTCTCAGTCAACCAGGCTTCAGCATCCATCATCTCAACATCATCAGCCGACCCACCTGCCGCCAGCACGAGGTCATGAATCCATTCGCTACAGGGCTCAGCAGCATCGCCTAGGCGCAGCAACTGCTCAATATAAACCCGGCTCGACAGAGTAAGCCGCCGGCTGAGTAATTCGTAGAGCGCGACTCCGGTTTTCATTTCGACTCCGGCCAGCACCTGATGCAAATACCAGGCGGCCTGTTCGGTGGGCAGCTCATGCAGCCGCTGCGTGATGTAGTCTAAGATGTGCCCAACAAAATTAGTGCCCAGGTAGTCTTGCAGGGTTGCGACCGCCACACTCGGATCATGCTCCACCGTTTCAGAAATATCATCCCAGTTGATGGCCGGGTGGTGGCGCTTTAAGATGCTGTAGGCACGCTCAGTGAGGCGCAGGCTGCCATCTTCTGGGCTGACTGAAAAGTCTTCGCCTGGCACAGCTCCAGACTTGGTCAACGTTTGGAAGAGTTCAAATGCATGTTGATCCATAAAATGTACGATCCACACGAACCTTACACAAAATTTAACTTTTAGTTTTCAACATGACAAGGTAAATGGTCTAGCGATCACAATTTGTATCGTCAAGCACACTGGTTTTGTAGACCTATTGTCGGGGGCGTCTCTGGATCAGCTGC
>CAZCXK010000201.1:0-3929 GCA_964502605.1 uncultured bacterium | reverse complement strand
ATTTGGGAAGCAGCGTCCCTGGATGAGTGGCTTTACAACGGTGGCCCATACCAGCTGGTGGTATTCCACTTCTTGATTGGTGTGTTTTGCTACATGGGACGTGAGTGGGAACTTTCCTACCGTCTGGGCATGCGCCCCTGGATCTGTGTTGCATATTCTGCTCCTGTTGCAGCAGCGAGTGCAGTCTTCTTGATTTACCCGATTGGTCAAGGAAGCTTCTCTGATGGGATGCCATTGGGTATCTCGGGCACGTTCAATTTCATGTTCGTGTTTCAGGCAGAGCACAACATCTTGATGCACCCGTTCCACATGTTGGGTGTGGCTGGTGTGTTTGGTGGCAGCTTGTTCTCCGCGATGCACGGCTCGTTGGTGACCTCCTCTCTAGTGCGTGAGACGACCGAGAACGAATCGCAGAACTACGGCTACAAGTTCGGCCAGGAAGAAGAGACCTACAACATCGTGGCAGCCCACGGCTACTTCGGTCGGTTGATCTTCCAATATGCATCGTTCAACAACAGCCGCAGCTTGCACTTCTTCCTGGGTGCATGGCCAGTAGTGGGTATTTGGTTCACGGCATTGGGCATCAGCACGATGGCGTTCAACCTGAACGGGTTCAATTTCAACCAGAGTGTGATTGACAGCCAGGGTCGCGTCATCAACACCTGGGCCGATGTGCTGAACCGTGCCAACTTGGGGATGGAAGTGATGCATGAGCGTAATGCTCACAACTTCCCGCTCGACTTGGCAGGTGTTGAGATTACTCCGGTCGCTATGACGGCTCCGGCACTCAACAGCTAGTGCAGATGTGAAACACTCTCTCAAACGCCTTTGATGGAAGCGCTCCCACTATATGGGAGCGTTTTTTAATTGAGTTATTATCGATTTGAGATTTCCTTATGCAGTTCAATGGCAACTGACACAATTCTCGCTCCATTAGGATTTGAGAGCATATTAGGATTTGAGAGCATATATTGTCTAAGTAGGTGAGTGACCTCAATAGGATTGGTGATGCTCTTTCTGCCGCCTGATATTCAAGCACGGCTCAAACAGCCGCTCAAAATTGGTTCAGTAACAGTCAACAGCCGGGTGCTGCAGTCGCCGCTCTCTGGCGTGACGGATCTCGTGTTTCGGCGGCTGGTGCGGCGCTATGCGCCCGAGTCGATGATGTATACCGAAATGGTGAGTGCGAGTGAGTTGCGACATGTGCGACAACTGCCCATCATTATGGATATTGACCTCAGTGAACGTCCGATTAGCATTCAGCTGTTTGACTGCCGCCCTGATTTTTTGGTAGAAGCGGCTCAGAAAGCGGTTGCTCAAGGGGCTGACACGATTGACATCAATATGGGATGTCCGGTCAACAAAATTACAAAAAATGGCGGTGGCTCGTCGCTGTTACGTGATCCTGGAATGGCTGAGGCGATTGTGCGGGCGGTGTCGAGGGCAGTTACGGTACCTGTGACTGTGAAAACTCGCATTGGTTGGGATGATGACGACATTAACGCGGTCGAATTTGCCCAACGGATGGAAGATGCAGGCGCGCAGATGTTAACGCTGCATGGCCGCACCCGGGCTCAGGGCTATAGCGGCGCAGCCCGGTGGGACTGGATTGCTCGCGTGAAATCAGGGCTATCGATTCCAGTGATCGCCAATGGGGATATTTTTTCAGTTGAATCTGCCGTGCGCTGTTTAGAAGCCACTGGAGCAGATGGGGTAATGTGTTCGCGGGGTACATTGGGCTACCCGTTTTTAGTCGGTGAAATCGATCATTTTCTGAAGACAGGAGATCAGCAGGCTCCGCCTAGCATCCCTGAACGTCTCCGGTGCGCTCAGGAACATTTGCAGATGTTAGGTGACTATAAGGGCGATCGCGGCATTCGACAGGCGCGTAAGCATATGGCCTGGTATGCTAAGGGGTTTGTCGGGGCTTCAGACTTGCGAGATCAGCTCTGTCGCATCGAATCGGTCATTCAAGGGTGCGATTTGCTCAATGGGGCGATCGCCCAGTTAGAGAGTTCTTTGACCATTGCTTGACACCACAAGCATTAATCAAACCAGCCAATTTCAGAATCTGAGAGCTTTGGTTTTGGCAACTCGGCATCAGACTGCGTGGAGCTAGCCTTGCTCTGATGCCGGATATCTTTGAGACGGGGCGTTTGAGGCTGTACGGGCGATCGCGTTGAGAGTTCTGTTGACATTCGAGGCAAGCTACTCAACTGCTCTGTTGACATTTTGGGCAAGGACCGAGGCCGTGTCGCGCGGCGGCGCATTGCCAATGGATCAGCAGCCGGCTGAGATGACAGCTGAGTTGGCTGAGTCGGCATTGAAGGTGGTGCAGTTTGAGGCTGTTTGGGTTGAGTTTGCGGCTGCGTTGGCTGAGCCGCCTGAGGCGAATTAGATGTCGCCGGGTCAACCTCAGGCTTCGTTTTGTCTGCCAGAGGAGTCAAATTGAGAGGATTCGCGGTCGCCTGGGGGGCTGTAAGCTGAAGAATATAGCGTTTTGCCTCTGCCAACTCTGTTTCGATTTGAGTCGTGCGGCTGAGCTGATCCTTCAGGTCTTTGATCTGAGCCTTCAACCCATCAATTTCTGTAATTAGCTCAGTCGTGTGCTGTTCTAAGCGAGCTTCTCGCCGTTGAGCCGCCTGAAGTTCTGGCGTCAGATCTGCCATGGGTGGAGTTGAGCTCTGCATCTCATTAGAAGCTGATTCATCGGCTCGCTCCGAAGCTAACGGAGTTGCAGGATCAGCCGAGACATCGGAAAGGGTCTCAGCCGTAATGTCAACGGTATGTTCGGTTGCCATGGGTCTACCTCTGGTGCAATGGATATTGGGTGTTCGTCAAGGGGAGTGGCCAGAGTAGGCGATTTACCGCCGGGGAGGTTTTGCCCGCTATATCACTTGCGCAACGCCCCAGTGCATCCGACCGATTGATCTCTATTGTCTCATTGATGCCAAATCTGAAACAATTTAGGACAAGATTAACGTCGAAACCTTGGCTTTTTTGGATCGTCATGAATATGCTAGAAACACAATTTCTCAATCGACTCATGCCAAGATTCGTACGTTTGCTTAGCGTTGTTGGGGTAACAGTGGCGATCGCCTTGGGAGGGGCAACTGTAGTGAGCGCCCAAGAACAAGACGAAGAACAAAATCTGAACCTTGAAATTCAAGTGCGGGCTGACCCGACCGGGTTATGTGCTATTCCTGAACTGGGAGGGATGTGGGTTAACGATAACACCGGACAGATTGTGCGACTAGAAGAGTTATGCCAGGCGCTGTTACCGGAGCGATTTATCAGTGTTTCAATGGCTGAGCTGAGTGCCCAAGAAGTCGAGTTTTGGGAAGCATTTCTCAATGTAGCCAGCCCAGAAGCAATTACCTTTGCCAACCAGGTCAGCCATCAAGATGTGGTTGATTATGGCAAGTCAGTCTGTATCTCGCTCGGGCGAGGAGATACGATGGCAGATGTGCGCAAGGTGCAGATTGAAGGCGGTTTGCCTGCTGCTTTTGATGCTGCTGTGAATGTGGCTGCAATTAATACCTATTGCCCCGGCTATCAATATCAAATTGGGCGGTAGGGTTGGCGCTTGATCTCACATAGAATCTAGTGATTGGCGATCGCCCGTGGGTGGTAGCAGAAGGCAAAGTGATGACCCTGTAATAGCACTGCCTCAGTCGGAGCCCACATCAGTCGCATCAGCACCGACGCGACCAAAACCACCCCGAGCGGAATACCACGCACTAAAAATAATCGCCTCTAAATAATCGCCTCTAATTGATACTCTAGCTGTAGATGCAGGATGCCTCACCTCGTGTAGGGTGTCTCGGGCACATGCTCCTCTGAAGTGATTGAGCATTGGCCCTAATGGATGGAATCACAGGATGCAATTTGGAAAACCGCCACATCCTCTAGTTAGCTGGCTCCGCACA
>CAZCXK010000200.1:0-3991 GCA_964502605.1 uncultured bacterium | reverse complement strand
GGGGGAAGTCCCCCGAGAGAGGCTGTGACCATAGACAAGAGATATGTGTACACAGCAGGTCAGAGCAACTGAGACACTCGCACGACGAGGAGCCTTTGATTTTAGGTGATTTTAGGGCGATCGCCCTAGCCATTGAGAGGGATATGCAGAGAACTCATACGGATGAATGCTCTCCGAACCTTCAGGGCTAACACCTTCAATCGCGGCATCGGAATTGGAGCTGACTCAACGCGCATCTCACACTGCTTTAAGTTGCCTAGCATTTGGCGCAGAGTTTGATCCTGTTGAGCAAAACGTTGCGGAATACAGGCGTCTTTTCGTTGGCAGGCATCACAAAGCATGCAAAAAGTCCTCATATTGAGGAGAAGAACTTGACTTTCAGGACATGGACTGTATTTATCCTCTGCGATGCTAGCTCAGGGATCAGCAAATGTGTAGGTTAGCTCGATACAGTTTTGCAGGTGTCCTAGTGATCCGTCTAAAATCACCCGATTAAATCCCCCGATCCTGATCATGAGTTGTTTTTTTCACTGACCCGACATCCAGTGATCCCATCAGTCCTGATTGCTGACATGGCTGACTTTGCGAATGATCTTAAAGAGTTAAAAAAAGAGTTAAAACCCGTGCATTTTGCTCCGAACTCTACCTATCGACCAAATCAAGATTGACTAATCTGCCACTATCGGCAGAAGAAAGCATAGACGATGCCTTGGTCTAATTCAGTTAGACGTATACGGAGGGCATATTCCATGCCAACCACCTATCAAGTAAAACTCGTCAACGAAGCAGAGAGCCTGGATCAGACCATTGAAGTTCCTGCAGATCAAAGCGTCCTGGATGTTGCAGAGGCTGATTACGGTTTAGATTTACCCTTTTCCTGTCGAGCCGGAGCGTGCAGCACCTGCACCGGAAAAATTCTTGATGGCCAGAGCTTAGACCAGGAAGGCCAAATGCAGCTCGATGAAGATCAGATCAACGAGGGCTATGTCTTGACCTGCATTGGCAAGCCCACATCAGATTGCACCATTTTGACTCATCAAGAAGAAGCGGTGATCTAAACAGCGACGCCAAAATGGTGCCCATGCTGATCAGACCAGAGGCTTGTTCTATCAATCGGTGCTGCCAACTGCTATGGGCACCCAAAACATTCCGGCATTTGCCAGGGTGAGACATCGTCAGTCTTCAATGTCTGCCCTGGTAGCGTAGCAATCAGACTTACCTACTAAAGCGATAACTAATAATCAGAGGCGCTGTTGTCATCTAGGTGCCCGTTTCTATGCATAGTGCAATCGGGTTATTGCCATGAGAGCGTATTTTGACTTCAGGTGAGCGTGGTCTGGTTCAAACTAAGGCCGTTTTCATTTCAGGTGAGCGTGGTTTCATTTAAACTAAGGCCGTTCTCGTTTGAGATAAGAATGGTCTTGTTTGAAGCAAGACTATTCTCATTTGAAGCAAGACTATTCTCGTTGGAAGCAGGATTACTCTCATTTGAAGTGAGATTGTTGTCTACTAAAGCAACAACGCTGTTGCTTTAAGTGAGATCAAGCTAGCGTAATGCACGATTAGTGCTGGTTTAGCTGATTAGCAAGCTTTCGCCGTCTGCGTTTACCCAGGTTTTTAGCCGTTTCAATCTGATGCATCCCATTCATGTGGGGGCGATCGCTTATTCTTTAAGTGCATGTCACCCCTTCTGAGTCAACCCGACTAGTTCGACAGCGTACGCACAAAGATTTGCGTCACATAATAGCTGCCGTCTGAGCGTTGAGCGACGCCAATGCCAGTCAGATCATACTGACCTTCAATATTTTGGCGATGCCCCGAACTTCTAAGCCAACCGCTGACCGCCTGATCCGCCGGATCGCCATAGCCCTGGTTAAAGGCAACATTTTCTGCGGCTCCCCGATAGGTGAGCTGCTGTGAAATCAGGCGAATGCGCTGCTCAAACCCATCGTGACTAAAGGGCACATCACCATGTGCCATGGCAAGGCTGTGCTGGCGCGCCTGCTCACGGATGACATCATGAGACTGCAGCGGCTCTAGCCCCTGACGACGGCGATAATCATTGATTTGCGCCAAAATATCTTGTTCAATCTCTAACGCTGAGGGGTCTGCCGACTGGGCGATCAAGGTCAGAGGCTCTTGCTGATCTTTAATACTCTTTTTGAGGTTGGTGAGTGTTTGCACGAATGCCGAAGTGGTTGGCTCGTATGCCCGCGACTGCATGACATTCACACCAAACAAGCCAACTGTAATCAATAGCGCGTTGGCGATCGCGCCTACAACTGTTGCTCGAACCATATCCAAACACCACATAGTCAGAACGCTTCCTAGTCTGAATTGACTGCGTCGTCGAGGTGGTGGGTTCCCAACGAATATCAAGAAACGTAGAAAATGGTTGAAGCCCGCTTTAAGTTGAAGCCCGCTTTAATCTGAGCTATTCTGACAAATCGAATTAATCTGACTGCTGTTCGTCAAGATACTTCGCTACGGTTTGCACGTCTTTATCTCCCCGACCCGAACAGTTGATCACAATTCGGGGGCTGCCCGACAGTTGAGGACAGAGCATTTCTAAATGGGCGATCGCATGGGCAGTCTCTAGGGCTGGAATGATGCCTTCCAATAACGACAGCCGCTGGAATGCATCAACCGCCTGCTGATCGGTAACGCTGTAGTATTCGGCCCGGCCCGCAGTTTTCAGGAAACTATGTTCTGGCCCCACTCCTGGGTAGTCAAGTCCAGCACTGATCGAATGCGGCTCAATCACCTGGCCATCCTGATCTTGCAGCAAATAGCTCATCGCACCATGCAGCACCCCCATGCGCCCCCGCGTCAGCGTCGCTGCGTGTTTCTCTGACTCTACGCCTTCGCCCCCTGCCTCAACCCCGATCAGCCGCACCGACGGCTCATTGACAAATTCATGAAATAGCCCCATCGCATTGGAGCCACCGCCCACGCATGCCAACAAGATGTCGGGCAACCCGCCCCACTTTTCTTGAGCTTGGGCTCGCGTTTCTTGACCAATAACAGCATGAAAGTCGCGCACCAGCATCGGATAGGGATGCGGCCCCGCCACCGAGCCCAAAATGTAGTGCGTCGTTTCGACGTTAGTGACCCAATCTCGAATGGCCTCAGAGGTCGCATCTTTCAGAGTTCCGGTGCCTGCTTTCACCGGGCGCACCTCTGCTCCCATCAGCCGCATCCGAAAGACATTGAGCGATTGGCGCTCCATATCATGAATGCCCATATAAATAATGCACTGCAGCCCAAACCGCGCACAGACAGTCGCCGTCGCTACGCCATGTTGACCTGCCCCTGTCTCCGCAATAATGCGTCGCTTGCCCATGCGCTTGGCCAACAACACCTGACCGATGGCGTTGTTAATTTTGTGGGCTCCGGTATGGTTGAGATCTTCGCGCTTAAGATAGATCTGTGCGCCCGACCCATCGGGGCGAGCATAGCATTCAGAGAGCCGTTCTGCGAGATATAACGGACTCGGACGCCCAACATAGTCATGCAGCAAAATCTGCAACTCACGCTGAAACTCTGCCTGATCACGGTATTGATAAAAAGCCGCTTCTAGCGCACTCAGGGCTGGCATCAGAGTTTCGGGCACATACTTACCACCAAACTGCCCAAATCGCCCCAAGGCATCAGGACGCTGAATAGTAGCAAATGACTCAGTAGGAAACGGGGTAGATCTGGAATTGGGAGAAAGGGGAGTTTGTGTCACGGGTTACTCAGGCCGAATTGAATAGCTACATGAAATATTGGGTTAGCCTTTATTATAGGGAGTTATGGCAGAGGGATGAAGGCAGAAGGCAGAGGGATGAAGGCAGAAGTCTAGAATTGTGATGGGGTGGGTTTAGCTGGTCAATCTGTCTTTGCCGGAATAGCGATTGCGACGGCTATATCAAGCGGTCTTAATATAATTATTGATGAGTTTAGATTAATGAGTTCAGTGTTGTGAATGGCTAAACGCAATTCGTCTAAT
>CAZCXK010000199.1:0-4099 GCA_964502605.1 uncultured bacterium | reverse complement strand
GAACCATTATTAAACCCTGCTTGTAGTAAACACTTCAGTGTTTGCCAAGTCTAGTATTGAGGACTAAAGTCCTGACTACAAACTGTGCTTTACGTTATGTGCATTCAACCAGACTTGGTATAAGGCAGCAAGACAAGTATTTTACACATCAATTTAAGCCATCGCGGCGATCGCCCGCGACTTGATAGTCCTGTCGTGATTGGTTTGGAGATCTTTACGGTACGACCACAACACTCAATTTGCTTTCACCTGTGCAAGTTGGTTCTTACACTTTACCCAACCGCATTGTAATGGCTCCCCTAACCCGCAATCGGGCAGGAGTTGGAAATGTACCCGTGCCGATGAATGCCACATACTATGCTCAACGAGCATCCGCTGGGCTAATTATTAGTGAAGCAACGCAGGTTTCTCCCCAAGGGCAAGGTTATCCTAATACTCCAGGAATTCACTCACCAGAGCAGGTAGAAGGGTGGCGGTTAGTCACGAATGCTGTACATGAAAAGAACGGGCGGATCTTCCTACAGCTTTGGCATGTTGGGCGAATTTCTGAGCGATCGTTCCAACCAGGTGGTGCCTTACCTGTTGCTCCTAGTGCGATCGCTGCGGCAGGGTATGAAACTCCGCGATCGCTAGAACTGGAAGAGATTCCCGGCATTGTCGAAGCCTATCGCCGAGGGGCAGAACATGCGCTTGCTGCTGGGTTTGACAGAGTTGAAATTCATAGTGCCAATGGCTATTTACTCGATCAATTCCTCCGCGATGGCACCAACCACCGCACTGATATTTATGGTGGATCAATTGAAAACCGAACTCGTTTGCTGTTAGAGGTCACGGAAGCCATCATCCAGGTGTGGGGTGCCAGTCGGGTTGGCGTTCGGCTTTCCCCAGCGGGCACCTTTAACAGTATGTCGGGTTCTGATCCCAGAACATTATTTACTCACGTAGCAAATGTTCTTGATTGCTTTAATCTGGCGTATTTGCATCTAGTTGAACCCCGTGCTGATGAAGAGGATGCTGATCCAAATCTATCAGAACTAACTGTTGGCTATTTTCGGTCTGTTTATAAAGGCATCATCATCTCCGCAGGAGGGTATGATCCGGAGCTGGGACATGCTGCGATCGCCAATAATGACACCGATTTAGTCGCGTTCGGCAGGTTATTTATCTCTAATCCCGATCTACCCGCTCGCATTAAACTCAATGCTCCATTAAATCCTTACGATCGGTCTACCTTTGAGGGAGGTGACGCGCGGGGTTACATTGATTACCCAACGTTGGGATTACAACCTGTACAATTTGCAGAAATTTTTGCGAACGATCGCTTCTAAATACCCCATAGGAGACCACTTTGATTCGAGCAACGCCCCATCCATCCCTCTCAGTTGATTTTATTTCAGAAACACCTGCGCCCGGTAGCCTGGAGGTTCAGTGGATTCATGGCTCTGTCTCAGCAAAGCACAACACTGATCCCGATATTCAGATTCACGCTTACAACGAACACACCTATATCTTGCGGCAAAACATGGCGGTGCATTATGAAGCCCCTTTTATGTTTCTGCTGTTTGGCAACGATCGCGCTATTTTGCTCGACACAGGTGCAACGCGATCGCCTGATTTCTTTCCGCTGCGTCAAACGGTCGATACATTAATTGCACAGTGGTTAGACAAAAATCCTCGGCAAGCCTACTCGCTAGTAGTGGCTCATACTCATCTACATCGAGATCACTTTGAAGGAGACTCCCAATTTGGCGATCGCCCCCATACAGACATGGTAGGACTTAGTTTAGCCGCCACCCTTGAGTTTTATAAATTTCAGGACTGGCCCAATGATGTCGTGCCCTTTAGTTTAGGTGGGCGGGTTCTGCAAGTGATGGCAACCCCCGGACATGAAGAGGCTGAGGTTTCAATTTACGACCCCTATACCCAACTCTTTTTTACAGGAGACTTGCTCTACCCTGGTCGTCTCTACATTCGTGACTGGGATGAATTTTGCAACAGCATTGAACGGATGATTGCATTCACCAATACTCACCCAGTGACACACCTGCTGGGATGCCATGTAGAGATGTCAATCTACCCTCGCCTAGACTATCTGATTCGCACCAACTACCAACCCTACGAGCGTCCCTTACAGATGACGCTTCAACAACTACATTCTGTTCGAGAAGCGATCGCTCAGATAAACGGCAAACCAGGAATTCATGTGTTTGATGACTACATCATCTACAACGGTGTTCCTGATCGCTACTTCAGTTACGAAAACACAGATCCAAATGCCGCTCCCGGAGACCTTCGCCCTGCTGGAATGTAGTCTGTTTTTCCACAGTGTTATTGAGTGCTAAGGAATTAGAATCATGAGCCAATCTCGTCGTCTCATTCTGCCGCGTCGAACTCTCATTCGTGGGTTACTCTCGTTTGGAGCCTTTGGGATCACGTCCCAGCTTTGGACGGGATGTACCAACTCTCCATCCTCTGATGAATCTGCTGACCTATCAGTTTCGAGCAACGAGCCGATGACCATTGGATTCATCTACGTCGGGCCTAAGGATGACTTTGGGTATAACCAGTCCCACGCAGAAGCGGCTGCCAGTATGGCTAGTGCATTTCCTTCGATCAAAGTGGTTGAGGAAGCGAGTATTCCTGAAACAACGGCTGTTCAAGAAACGATGCGAAACATGATCGAGCAAGACGGAGCCAAAGTCATCTTCCCGACCTCCTGGGGTTATTTCGACCCTCATAGCTTGAAGCTCGCCCAAGAATATCCAGAGGTGCAGTTTTTCCATCCCAACCATCCATTAGATTCATCCAACCCTAAAAATGTCGGTTCATACTTTAGTGCTTTGATGGAGCCTGCTTACCTAACTGGCATCGTAGCAGCATCTATGTCTGAGACTGGAAAAATAGGATTTGTTATTCCTAAACCTATTCCTGTGGTCTTGCAAGAAGTCAATAGCTTCACATTGGGTGCAAAAAGCATAAACCCAAATATCATTGTTCAAGCTGTCGTTGTTCAAGCTGTCGTTACAGGAGATTGGTCACTGCCCATCAGAGAGGCAGAGGCGACCAACAGTTTGATAGATCAGCAGGCCGATGTCATCATCACGCGAGTAGACAGCCCAAAGACTGTCATTACGACGGCTGAACAACGGGGTGTTTATAGTTGTGGCTACCATGTCAATGAGCAAAGCATTGCACCCAAATGGTTTCTCACCGGAGTTGAATGGAACTGGGAGCAGATCTACAAGACCTATGCTGCGATGCTTCAAGATGGCAAAACATTGATGAATGGAGGAGTCCCACAGGTTGTAGCAGGTGGGCTGAAAGAAGAGTTTTCCAAGATCTCAAGCTATGGTGCAGCCGTGAGTTCTGAAGCCAAGGCAGCAGTGGACAGGGCAAAGCAACAACTGCTCTCTGGAGAACTAACAATTTTCCAAGGAGAACTCAAAGACAACCAGGGGAATGTCGTGATTCCAACAGGAGAGGCTTATGAACCCGGAGATTCCCGCCTCAACTCGATCGACTGGCTCGTGGAAGGTGTAGGAGGAGATCCCAATTTGGGCATTGCGCTTTAGTTCATACCCCCATCTACTACGGAGATCTGCTCTGCGACGTTATGGAACCCTGTGTGTTTAAAATATCAAGGTGCTGGACAAGTCTATTAAAGACAATCCATCGGTAGAATGTGTAACCTCATCTCTCATGATGCAACATCTTCGTCTAATAAACTGGCGAGGGTGTCATGCAAGGGAATGCCGTCATCCCTCTTTTGTTAATCCCGATAGAGTAAATTAAGGAAAGCACGCCCAGAGACGAGGTGTGTTAATGGTTCCTCGCCAATCTGCTTAACCCAGCATCACCTTTGTCGATGACTCCTGCCAATACTACTGGCACTTGTTCAGAGAAGTAATAACCTTCAAAGCCTTCAAGTAGTTGCATCTGGGTATCATTACAGAATCACCTCGACAGTCCCTGCCTCAGATTGCTCGTGCAGTCGGACTCAAAGATGGACAAGCCCCGCACCACTTTTTATGGGATGCTCCTTGGGAAGTCCCTCAACTCCGCTCAACCCGGTTGTGGCTGTTAGACCTTATCGGTAATA
>CAZCXK010000198.1:0-4115 GCA_964502605.1 uncultured bacterium | reverse complement strand
CCTTTCCCCTATTCTAAAATGACTGGGAGGCTATTTCCCCGCAAGTCCCTTATATGAGCGAGACTTGGGAATCTGAATCCCTCGTTCTGCTGAAACAAATTCATGCCGAGTTTTAGGATTTTGAATCCGAACTTTACTGTCTAAAACCCGGACGTTGTGTTCTGGACAGATTTCAATGCCCGGTAACTGATGAATCCGATGCCAGTAATATTCACCCAATTGCACTTTATCGTGCTGGGCACATACAGGACAAAACCTCAACCACTCCATCGATTGTATGGTGCTTGCCATAACCCCAGAACGCATGTAGATTGACGGGCCTCGCGCTCCTTCCATATCCGCCCAAAGCTGCCGCGCTTGCTTGCGATCAAGAAAAGGAGCATAGAAGGGATACAAGGTGTGATTATTAATCAGGCGCTCAACGGTGTGCGGGCTACCAGGGGGCAACATCGAAACAAGCGTTTGGAGATTGCTGGGTAAACTGACAGTGGCGATCGCAGCTTCATCCCCAAATAACTCCCGCATCGTGTTCTTTTTGTTGGGATATTGGACGCAATCGTGAAATCGGGCACAGACACTGTAGAGCAATTCATCTGGATAGGGATCAGGAAAGCAGCCTATCATCAGGACACTTCCTCCAAATACTCATTTGCGGAACGAATCAATCCGGCTTGATGGAGCGCATCATAGGCTGTTAGCTGTTGCTTTTCTCCTCTTGCAGCAATCTCAGGTAAGCTTCCTTCCAACGGAGCAACCTTCTTTCGTCTTCTAGAGGATTTGGGGGTTGTCGTAGACGAAACTTCTGATCCGATCACAGTAGTTGAATCAGATTGAAGTATTGTCTCATCATTAGCAGATATTCGCGTCCTAGCTAATGCCCGAAGTTGTTCAGCCCGATTCAGCTTGCCTTGAGCTTCTTCTAAAAATGATGTGAGATCCACAGGATGCACATCTTCAACGGTAGAAAGAATCCGAATATCGTTATTTTTGAGGGCGGTTAAAATAGGATTCGCCATCCGTAAACCCTCTTCATCCGCTAGCCGAATATTCTGCTCAGTAACGATCTCTTCCTTATCGATAATTGCTCGAATTTGAGCCAACATATAAACCTTAATTGCAAAGTCTGTGATACCCTGCATTACATCGTATAAAGCAGCACTTAGCATTGAGTTAAGAGGAGAGGGCTTGCTGATATACTGATATTCCCATAAGCACTCCAGAAACCAATCCCAGGTTTCGTCTTTCTTCATCCTGTCCCACACTAAATCTCCCTGCCCTGTACCTCTACGAGTTTGCCGAAACTCCCCGCAGAGAACGGACATGGCCTTGTAGGTGCCAACTAACACCACAGGTAATCCGATCGTATTGATCAACTGGACAAAGAAGTTGAGCATTTTACTAGAACCGCCACTCTTTGCATGGCTTAAATGCTGAATCTCATCGATAACCAGCACGCCGATCGAGTGCAAAGAGGCAACTTTTGCCATCCGAGGCAGCAACTCATCAACGGTCTTGCGTCCACTGGCATAGTTATCGTAGTAACGAGTTCCAAGCAGATCATCAACTGCCTGAAAAAAGTTGAGGCACAATCCCTTAATCGAGCCATCAAATGGGCAATCTAGCTTTAACCAAACAATTTGTGTGAAGCTAAAGTCTCGCTCGCGATAGCGGTTATGAATAATGACTTGCGGATACAGGGATAGAATTGCCTCGATCGAGGTTGTTTTACCGACACCACTGATACCAACAATTGTGAACCCAGTAGCTGTTGAGCGTGGCGAACCCTGCGTAGTACCTAATGCCTGCACCCTTGCATTGACATCGCTCCAAAATCCTTGTAACGCTGGATTACGTGCCTGATATCCAACCCGGATCATCCGGGAGAAGCGTTGCTCTAAATCAAAGTGAACTGGTAGAGGAACAAAGAACTGAAGCGCATTCTGAATCAGGTGAAGGCGTAGATGAGCAGGCATACTACGATGCCCTTTGTCATAGTCTGGAAAGTGTGCAAGATAGGTGGCAGTGTCATCTTGATTCAAAATTGTTGGCAAGGCTTCAATTAAAGGATTTCCCTGATAATTTGGAATCTCAGAATCATGGTAATTTGCCTGCTCAACCCGCCCTCTACTAACTAGAAGAGATGGAACATGTGGACTACTGTTCATCATCAACCCCCTTCTTAGCTCGGAACTTGTTGCGTAGCTTGTCAATTAATTGCGATCGAGCAACGTGCGTAGAATCAATTGCTGTTGAATCATCTGTCACTTCATCGTCTAAAACCTCTTCAGTGGTGTCTACCGTCTCTACTTTTGTTTCATAATTCTTATCTGTTGGTACAACTAGTGGCACGACCTTTGCTGATTCATTGGTTGGCTCTGATTTACCCAATCTCCACGCTTGATCTTCGCGCTCCATTTCGCATTCTTCCTTCCGATTTTGTCGGATTCCCTTGACACGCGATCGCTTACTTCGCTGCCCCGCAGACTCCAAATCTTCAGATGTTTGTTCTGTTGCCTCAGAAATAACTTGCTCCATCTGGGCATTCAAAACAGCTTTAGATTGCTGCTTGCGACTCTTAGCCCGTTCCTTTTCCTGCTGACGAATTTCTAAGTAATCGGCGGCTTCATACCAGTCTTTTCCTCGGAATGTTTTATCAGCATCTATAAGCTGGCAACATTCCAAATGACGACCACCATCAAGGCGAAGATAAATCTCATCCAACCGTCGCGGATCATAGGCAATATTAATTTTCCAAGAGCCTCTTTCGCGTGCCCGTACAAACCATTGTTCTCGCAACGCCAAATCACACGAATAAATTAAACCTTGAAAACAACGGATTCCTCGATGAGTAACAGTAGCCTTTTCACCAGGTAGCAGGTTCAATCGAAGAACTTCAGGAGTGACGGTACGAAGGTGTCCTACTCGGTTGCGAATTCCCCAGTTCCAAAGATCGATTGGATAAGGCTCAACATGCTCTCGAATCATAAACTCATCCATTCGATACCAATCCATCCGATGATCCTTGTTGTGATCGAGAACGGAAAGAATCATCAGTTTGCGGAATTGATGAAGATCTAGGACTGCATCAAGCCGATAGTCTACATCTCCACGCTGACGTGGTTTATAAACGGCTCCCGGTGCCCAGTGGATGAACTTATCATTACTTAATCGGAAGTTACGCTCAACGATCCCCTTCCAATCGGCTCGATAAGGTGGCGTATTCGAGACACAAACATTTAGGGCATTGACAAGGTTGTCAGCGTTATACCCTTCAAACTCTCCCCGATCTGCCAAAATCATCTCAGGCAAATGGTAGCAAGGCCAATCTTCCTCAGTAATATCGACTCCATATTCGCGACAGAACGCTACTTTATCGCTAGCGGTATTTTCCATTGCCTGCATTGCACCTACCCAACTCGGTCCCTCTAGTAGAACGCTCATCCCTACAATCAAACGACTGAACACATCAATCACCACATAAATCACAGGTCGCCCAATGATACGAGTGCGATCGAGAGAACTAACCAAGTAAATGTCACCAATTGTGGCATCAATCTGATAAACAGACCCAGGACCAAATGCCATCTGGGTAGAATCTCCTACAACCTCACGATGGTGTAGGTTATAGCGGCGCTTGCCTTCACGAGCAGACAAAGCTTGGGTAACATTCCGCTCCTTCTCATACCAATAACGAAATTGTCCAAAACTGAGTAATTCATCAGCAGGTAGAAGAAACGGAACAAGCGTTCCGTCTGGGAGCTTATCGTAACCCTTATGGAAAAACTTCTCTAATGTTTTCTGATAAACGTCCTGTAATGTCCTTTGTTCAGCCGTCTCATAAAACAGTCGAATGCCACGGCTAAACTTCTTACGGACAGCAGCATCTACATTAACCCCAGTGGGTAGACTTGTAACCTTAGTCAGCCTACTGGGACGACCCCGCTTCACACCAGTGCTACTTTGTCGTTCCTTTCCCTTACCGCCGCATTTGTCATATAGAGGTAACAAAGCATTCTTAGTCTGCCCACCCTGCCAGTAACGCCTTAAGAACTTGTAAATGACGCTTGATGTGAATTAGGAGTGGGAGGGAATTGCCTGACGAAACGTTAGCACAT
>CAZCXK010000197.1:0-4185 GCA_964502605.1 uncultured bacterium | reverse complement strand
ATCCCCTTGGTTGGTTCGCTCATTGTGGCTTATTCATCTGAAAACCGCTGTAAGGGCAAGGCAAAAGCCTTCTGCCGCACTTACGGCTTCTTAGCCTCGATCCTGCCTTACACCAATGCTGACTGGGAAAAGCTGTCCATATTTCTGACGTTCCTCATCCCCAAACTCCCCGCCCCCAAGGAAGAGGATCTATCGAGGGGAATCCTTGAGGCGATCGACATGGACAGCTACCGCAGCGAGAAACAGGCGACTATCCGCATTAAGCTTCCTGATGCTGAAGCTGAAATAGAGCCAGTACCGGTCTCTGGTGGTGGATTTAGGGCAGAGCCAGAACTAGATCGCCTCTCAAACATCCTTCAGGTCTTTAACGACCAGTTTGGCAATGTTTCGTGGACAGACCGCGATCGGGTTCACAAACTCATTACTGAAGAAATCCCTGCCAAGGTGGCCGCAGATCCCGCATTCCAAAATGCCAAGAAAAACTCAGACGAACAAAATGCTCGCATCGAGCACGAGAAGGTGCTGAGGCGAGTGATTATTGATGCCATGAAGGATGATACCGAACTGTTCAAGCAGTTCAGTGACAACGAATCTTTCCGCAAGTGGCTGACCGAGACGATCTTCGCAATGAACTACCGAGGGGAGGGAAATAGAAGTGTGGAAAGCCAATTTTCAACTTGACACACCCTAGATTGAGCCTTGTCATGCAGTCATAACAAGGCTTTAAGTTTTCTGATTCTTCCTATACCTCAATACTTAATTATGAAAGAGAATCTGATACACTAAACGGTGATCAAGATAATCTTTTGAACTTATATTAGATGCGTCATCAACCATGCTAGATCACCCTTGACGCTCCAGGAATTGGGCATGCAGATATCTCTTATTCTTCAGCCATTACGCAGTTCTTTACTGGATTGGTATAAAGTATCTGGACGTAAATTACCCTGGCGACAAATCGCTGATCCCTACGCGATATGGTTGTCAGAAATCATGTTGCAGCAGACTCAAGTCAAAACTGTCATTCCATATTATGAACGCTGGTTGCATCGGTTTCCGACTGTGTATGCTCTAGCAAATGCGAGTCAACAAGAAGTTCTCAAGGCATGGCAAGGGCTGGGCTATTATGCTAGGGCACGAAACCTCCACTTGGCGGCAAAGCAAATTGTTGAGCAGCATGATGGCCAGTTCCCAGTTCAATTTGATGAGGCGATCGCTCTCCCAGGAATTGGACGTACGACAGCAGGTGGAATTTTAAGTGCTGCCTTTAACCAGGCTTTCCCCATTCTTGATGGCAATGTCAAGCGGGTTTTGACGCGATTGATTGCACTTAGGATACCACCCAATAAGGCATTAAAGCAGCTTTGGGAGATGTCAGAAGACATCTTAGATCCTCATCGTCCTCGTGATTTTAATCAGGCATTGATGGATTTGGGCGCAATGGTTTGTAGTCCTAGAAGTCCAAATTGCATTGAATGTCCTTGGGCAATCTATTGTCAAACAAACTATCTCAATCTCCAAACTCAATTACCCATGATTGAATCTCGCAGTCCACTCCCCCATAAGATGATTGGCGTTGCTGTTATTTGGAATGAAAATCACCAGGTTTTAATTGATCGTCGTCTCCAACATGGACTGTTAGGCGGAATGTGGGAATTTCCGGGTGGCAAGATTGAGCCTGGAGAAACTGTTGAAGAGTGCATCAGGCGTGAGATTCTTGAAGAACTTGATATTGTCATCGAAGTGGGCGATCGCCTCATCGAGATTGAGCATGTATATAGCCATTTTCGAGTCACTTTAAATGTTTATCACTGCTCACACCTTAGTGGTGAACCTAAACCTATTGAATGTGACGAAATTCGATGGGTCACACTTGATGAAATTGATCAATATCCATTTCCTAAAGCAAATGAGAAAATCATTGCAGCTCTCAAGCAGAAAGTGCAATCTAACTAGGGGCTGTCATCAATTAGCCTCTAATGATCAAGAATCAACGGTTACAGCCCCTAGCCCGTTTTTTGGGTCGGGCGTGGCAAGGCTCTGACCATAAGGGTTTCAGCTGCAATTGATGACACGCCCTAGCATTTCTTATCAGCACCTGAATGAGTTTGTAGCTTAGATACTGGTTGCCTAAGAGATCTTCGGAGTGTAGATTTCGGCTGCACTCAATCCAGATCGTTGTAGATACCTCAGGCAGAGCGTAGTCGAAGCCTAAGTTACGAGAGAATCAGCCTTTTACGAGTTTTGTCAACCAGCCAAGATCGCCCCTGCAAGTAGACCGAAGACGGAAAAACAAGAAGCAGCTACCGTCTATACTTATAGATTGTGAAGTGACCCCAAGCGATCGCCATGTTAAGAGCTGGAATTGTTGGCCTGCCCAACGTCGGAAAATCTACGTTATTTAATGCGGTGGTTGCCAATGCCAAAGCCAACGCAGCCAACTTCCCGTTTTGCACCATTGAGCCCAACGTCGGGGTGGTTGCAGTTCCAGATGAGCGGCTGGGCGTGTTGGCCAAAATTTCCGAATCAGATGAAATTATTCCGGCGCGGGTTGAGTTTGTCGATATTGCAGGGCTGGTGCAAGGGGCAAGCAAAGGCGAAGGTCTTGGCAATCAGTTTCTGGCAAATATTCGAGAAGTCGATGCGATTATTCATGTTGTGCGCTGCTTTGAAAATGATGACATTATCCATGTGTCTGGCTCGATCGACCCCGTGCGTGATATTGATGTGATTAATTTAGAACTGGTGTTGGCCGATTATGCCCAGATTGAGAAACGGCTCGACCGAGCCCGTAAGCAGGTTCGTGGCAACAAAGACTTGCAGATTGAAGTCGATGCGCTGGAAAAATTGCTGCCCGTCTTGGATGATGGCAAGCCTGCCCGCAGCGTTGAGCTTAACGACGATGAAGACCTTGCCATTAAGCCGCTAGGGCTGCTGACTTACAAGCCGATCATCTATGCAGCCAATGTGTCAGAAGATGATTTGGCAACGGGCAATGAGTGGGTTGAGCAGGTGAAGGCGATCGCCATCCAAGAATCCGCTCAAGTCGTTATTGTGTCTGCTCAAGTCGAATCAGAACTCGTGGATCTCTCAGATGATGAGCGCAAAGACTTTTTAGAATCATTGGGTGTCGAAGAAGGCGGGTTAAAGTCTCTCATTCGCGCGACCTATGAGCTGTTGGGACTGCGAACCTACTTCACGACCGGGCCGAAAGAAACCCGCGCTTGGACAATTCGTGCAGGTATGGTAGCCCCCCAAGCGGCGGGAGTAATTCATACTGATTTTGAACGCGGGTTCATTCGTGCAGAAACAATTGCCTATAAAGATTTAGTGTCTTCTGGCGCAATGAACGCCGCTAAAGATAAAGGGCTAGTTCGCAGTGAAGGCAAAGACTATGTGGTGCAAGAAGGCGACGTGATGCTGTTCCGCTTCAACGTTTGATGGCCTGCTTCTGCCACAATTTTACTAAGTGGTTGAGAAGCTGAAAAGTCAGGTGGTTCAGCGATATCGATTGGGAGCGATCGCCCCCAATACCCCTATCTGACCTCTCGCCCCCAATCGAATACCCTGATTCTACTCAGCTCTTCGCTGAGCACAGGAAACCTTTCGGGATTTTTAATCTTTGCGAAAACCTTCAAGAGCTCAACCTCTGTTGCTGGGGGCTGATCGCACTTTACTTTTAAGGGTCTTTGTTACTGGTTTCGAGTCTGAGTACCAGCGCAATATCATGCTCATCGGAACTAGGCCAGGAAACAGAGCGTCCTCTACTGCCAACCATTAGTAAATAGCTGTCATCCTGTTGCAGCGCAGCTATGCCAGAAGCAATGGAGCAATCCCGGCACGGGTTGTTTACCAAGCTAGAACTGCTGCCTCCGTTGGTTACATGAAAATGCACGTTAACTTTGTCTGATTCAGACCAAACATCTTTGTTAGGATGCAAAGCAACAGTGACCTCAGTTGCCGTTGAACTAGAATCTGTAGAGGTTAAACCTGCTAATAGTGCATTTGGCTCCTTTCCCTTTTCCCGCACTTCCAAAACATAACTTAGGCTCTTATGAGAGGAAGGAATAGTAATACTAAACTTCCACTTTGCTATGCCTAAAATTCGAAGGGACTTTCTTTTTCTCTCCTCTGGGGTGAGAGCGGAATTTCGCCAAGTCCATTTGTGCAGCTAACTGTTGGAGG
>CAZCXK010000196.1:0-4326 GCA_964502605.1 uncultured bacterium | reverse complement strand
ATACATCGACGATTGCAGATCAGTGATTGGCTCACACATTCGTGATTGATTGCTGTGCATGTATCGTTTCTAATGGCCACAGATTGGGCACTCTAACAACGATGTCTTGCTGGCATGGGCATATGATGGTCAATTCAACATCTAAGGCAATGTATTCTACGATCGCTGACGTGAGTCCTGACATCAGGGCCATCAACTGCTACGACACACTTCAATTAGCAATGTTTAGCGGTAAGGGAGGAGTTGGTAAAACGACCCTCTCCTGTGGGTTTTCACGCTATTGGGCGCAGAAATTCCCCAATGAGAAAATTCTATTAATTTCAACTGATCCAGCTCATTCGTTGGGGGATGTGTTGCAGGTTGAGGTGAGTGATACATCTCACCACATGGACGATTTACCTAATTTACAGGTTCGAGCCTTAGATGCCCAATCGCTCCTGCTTGCATTCAAAGCCAAATACGGCACTGTTTTAGAATTGTTAGTTGAGCGCGGCAGTTTTGTGGATGGTGAAGACCTGAGCCCTGTATGGGATTTGAGCTGGCCTGGTCTAGATGAATTGATGGGAGTTTTAGAAATTCAGCGCCTATTGCGAGAGCATGAAGCTGACCGGGTTGTGGTAGATATGGCTCCTAGTGGACATACCCTCAATCTATTTGAATTAATGGATTTTCTAGATGGTATGTTAGATGCTTTTGATCTGTTTCAAGAGAAGCATCGCGTCCTTAGTCAACAGTTTGCAGGACATTATGATCCTGACCATGCCGATCAGTTTTTGACTGAAATTAGAGCTGATTTAGCCGCAGGGCGATCGCTCTTGCAAGATACTAACCGCGCTGCATGTCTAGTTGTCGGCATTCCTGAACCAATGAGTTGGGTTGAAACTCGCCGTTTTTTGGAGGCATTGCAAGCGCTTCACATTCCATCAACGGGAATTTTCATTAATCACATCATTGCACCGGGCGCAGCAAACAGTGTCGAAATAACTCCATTATCTCGACTCGACTTAGCCCGACATACCGAGCAGCAGCAAATTCTCAACCAGTTTTTGGAAATTGCAGGGGAACGTCCAGTCTTTTTGATTCCTAAACAATCTTCGGAACCTGTGGGCTATGAATCCCTGGATCACCTTTTGCTACAAATAACTCAATTGGAAGGCGTCCAGCCGCTAGGGATGCGATCGCTGGATCGTGAGATTCAATATCCTGAGAAAATCTTGCCTGGATTTGAGGATTTTATTGATGTAGGCCGCCGACTAATTTTGGTAGGGGGCAAAGGCGGTGTGGGTAAAACAACTGTTGCGGGGGCGATCGCTTGGGCTATAGCAGAGCGCCACCCGATGCATAATGTCCGCGTGATTTCCATCGATCCGGCGCATTCGCTAGGAGATGCGTTGGGTCAAACTCTAAGCCACGATCCTCGTCATCTGACCCGTAACCTTAGTGGTCAAGAGGTAAACGCCACCCAAGTCCTCGATCAGTTTCGAGATGACTATCTATGGGAATTGGCGGAGATGATGAGTGGCGACACTGGAGATGACGCGTTGCAGATTGCCTATGGGCCGCAGGCATGGCGACAGATTGTTGCTCAAGCGCTTCCAGGAATTGACGAGATGCTGTCTCTCTTGACTGTAATAGAACTGTTAGAGCAAGGTCAGCAGGATCTAATTGTGTTAGATACAGCTCCAACGGGACACCTGCTGCGATTTCTCGAAATGCCAACTGCGCTCAGCGACTGGCTAACCTGGATCTTTAAGCTCTGGATTAAGTATCAAAATGTTGCAGGACGAGTCGAGCTAATGGGACGACTGCGATCGCTTCGGCAGCGAGTTGTGCAAGCACAAAAGAAGCTCCAAGATGGCAACCACACGGAATTTATTGGCGTTGTGCAGGCCCAATCTGCGATCCTGGCGGAGGCGCAGCGGTTAACTCAATCCCTGGCAGAGTTAAAGATTCATCAGCGCTATGTTGTGCATAATCGCTATGAGGTTCAGCAATGCTGTATTCAGCCCTTATTCCCAGAGCAAACGATTGTTCGTTTATCGCTCTTACCGCGCAATGTTGAGCCTGCACAGCAGATTCAAGGTGCAGCAGCGCTTTTGTTTTAGGCTGCTTTTGAGGGAGATTGCATATCAAAGTATAATTGTTAAGAAAATCTGGATAAAATTCAATTTCTACTCAACTGTAGGCATGAATAAATGCCAAGCTTTGTAACGCGATCGCACCCATTTCCATTAACTTTAGTTGCTGCATCTCAAAGGAAAGTAGAACTCTCTGCTAACGTGATTTATAGAATGACGAAACCTGTTGCATTGGCAGACGGGTTCTCCATAAAACTACGGTTAAGTAATGAAATGGCTGAACTTGCACATCTCAATAGATGTGCCTTGATTAGGCTTTGCTGCGTCTTTTTGTTAAATTTCGGCTTTAGACCATGAAACATTTTTCGGATGAGTGGATTTTTGAGTGGTGTCAAGACAACGGCTGGACTGACCCCGTTATGGAGCCTGTGAATTGTTATTGGGCATTTCCACCTGGAGGAGTAATGCCTCAGCCTATTCCACTTGACAGCCTCAGACTCATCAAAGCGCAGAAAGGCTTGAGTCCAGATGAACGGCAGTGGTCAATTAGCGCTATAGTCATCGCGTTAGTCTTAGCTGGAGTGAGCTATGTCTTCGAAACCCCAATGCCACTCTTAGGTGCCTTTATAGTTGCGGCTTTGACTGTGGCTCGGCTTGAAAATGACGAGCTGTAACCTTTTCTGAAGCTAAGGCTTAATAGAAGATACTCCTAACTAGGAGGTACTCCTAACTCAGATAATGTCCGATGAATTACTTTATGTAGCGAGATCGGTAAGCCAATCATCTTAATGAACCGCAGCCATAAATTTAATTAGTCCAAATGTACTACATTATGGTATAGTATCTTCAGACTGAATCATGCTCCGGCAGCCCTTTCTGGGGCTGTTTTTTTATCTTTGAGAACTATCGCAAACAGAAACGGGCAGTGCTGGTTGAATTGTTCTAACCGATTCATCAGATGTTGTCTTAAAAGCTGAACGTTTTACTAGTTTGATGAAACAGATGGAGGATTTCCATATGGACGATAATCCGAGTATTCTCTCCCATGTCTCGCTCGGCACGAATGATTTTGACCGGGCGATCGCATTTTATGATGACGTATTACCAACGCTAGGTTGCAAGCGAATTATGGAACATCCGGGTGCCGTTGCTTATGGTAAACAGTATCCAGAATTTTGGGTACAAACGCCCATTAATGGTCAACCAGCAACCGTTGGCAATGGTACCCATATCAGCTTTGTTGCGCCAACAAAAGCCTCGGTTCATGCATTTTATGAGGCAGCACTAGCATCTGGAGGTGTAGATGAAGGTGCTCCTGGCCCCAGACCTGACTATGGCGACCCCTACTATGGGTGCTTTGTCCGCGATCCGGATGGGCATAAGGTTGAAGCCTCATATTGGGACATGCATTTGACTTAGGAATTCTACTTAGGCCAGCGTGAGCGGGTTTCCTGTCCTTCCTGTTTCATACGGTGCTAGGATTGCTTGGCCAGAAGTACAAACTCCTGCGCTCCCACTTTCCCACTTGCAAAACCTTCTTCGATGATTTGCGGGCGTTAACTCGTTATCTGTATTTCGATAGTTGGGATCATCTTCCTCATCTTTATGTTCTGCTGTGTACACACATCTCTTGTCTATAGTCACAGCCTCTCTCGGGAGATTTCTCCCTGATGCAACTACGTGCCGTGTAACAAGGGACACTCTCCCAAGCGGGATGCATGAACATGATCGCCACTGAGAGGAGGCGAATGCAGCATCGTTCGTAGATATAGCAGTTGTGTGTACACGGCAGCCCTATCAAGTCTCTGGATGGCAATTCTCCTCAGAGGAGTTTGACTGGCGGGGAGTGTACAAAGAATATGTGTATGAAGTCAAGGGCATTATTAAAGCGAATGTAGAGTTGCGATCGCTGCTTGAAACCGATCTATTAGTTGAGGTCGATACAAGCAACCTCTTAAGCCATCACCAGCGAAAACCCTTGCGTTTTATGTTTGCTTGGACTGAGGTCTTTATTAGGATGGACATTGACGGCGCGTCGCCATTGTGGCTCGAAGGTTTGGCAGAAGTCATCGACGGAGCAGAAGAGGTCTTCTAAGCTAGACATAGCGGTGGGAGATGCTGAACGGTTTGCTTGTTTAGCCTACTCCTTCCACCCTTTCTTATCCATAACTCACGTTACCTTAGCTTCTAGCCATCGTCTAGCACTTCGTTGCAGCTTCGCCACCTTTATCCCTACTAATGCTCAATT
>CAZCXK010000195.1:0-4372 GCA_964502605.1 uncultured bacterium | reverse complement strand
TTTTCCTCTGCCTAGAGTGATGAAAGAGGGATAAATGACAGTCAGGATGATGCCAAGGTTCTCAAGCGCTGAGCAGGAGAACCTTGGACGATCGAACCCCGCCGATTCATTAATAAGGCCACTTCCAGTTGACGATATCTGGCCGATCCATGCCGGTTTCATGCGCGTAACTGCGGCAGTCGATGATGGCATTTCGCATCCGCTCCCGCACATAGGCCGCCGCCGAACCAAGATGGGAGACCCGATCAATTACGTCAATCACCAGGTTAAAGCGATCAATTTGGTTATTAATCGCTAGCTCCATCGGCGTGTTGATGTTGCCCTTTTCCTTATATCCCCGCACATGCAGATTTTTGTGATTTGTACGGCGATAGGCTAGTTTATGAATCAGCCAGGGATAGCCATGAAAGTTAAAGATAATAGGCGTATTAGTCGTAAAGAGACTATCAAAATCCCAGTCAGAAAGACCATGAGGATGCTCCGTTTCTGGCATGAGTTTAAATAGGTCTACCACGTTGACAAATCGCACCTTCAAATCGGGAAATTCTTCGCGTAGAATGGCAGTCGCAGCTAGGGTTTCCATGGTGGCCACATCTCCACAGCAGGCCATCACCACATCAGGCATATCGGGTTCTTTGCCACAGTCATCATTGCTGGCCCACTCCCAAATACCAATGCCCTTAGTGCAGTGGGTGATGGCATCATCCATTGCTAGAAACTGCAAATGTTTTTGCTTGTCAGCAACAATGACGTTGATATAGTTTTTGCTTCGCAAACAATGGTCTGCACATGACAACAGACAGTTGGCATCGGGAGGGAAATAGACCCGCACTACTTCAGGACTTTTATTGGTGACGAGATCAACATAGCCTGGGTCTTGGTGGCTAAAACCATTATGGTCTTGCCGCCAGACCGTAGATGATAGCAAAATATTCAGCGATGAAATGGGCGATCGCCATTGAACGTCATGTTTGCAAATATCGAGCCATTTTGCATGTTGGTTAAACATCGAGTCAACTACATGGGCAAATGCTTCATAGGTGTGAAAAAAGCCGTGGCGTCCGGTAAGCAAGTAGGCTTCTAGCCAGCCCTGCAGCGTATGTTCGCTCAGCATTTCCATCACGCGCCCATCTGTGGCCAGCTCAGTGCCACCGCTGTCTTCTGGGATAATATCTCCCATCCAGACTTTCTTGCTGGCCTCATAAATGGCGTCAAGCCGATTAGACGCGGTTTCATCCGGGCCAAACACCCGGAAGTTGGTCATGTTATGTCGCATGACATCGCGCAAAAAATCACCCAATGGGCGTGTATTGTCTGCTTCAACGGCACCGGGTTTGTCAACGGGCACCCCATAACGGCTAAAGTCTGGCATGTGCAAATCTTTTCGCAGCAGCCCTCCGTTGGCATGGGGGTTGGCACTCATACGCCGCGTCCCGGTGGGAGCTAAGTCTTTCAGCTCAGGAATTAACCCACCCCGTTCATCAAAAAGTTCGTCTGCCCGATAGCTACGCAACCAGGTTTCAAGCAGTTGCAAATGTTCTGGGTTGCCATGAATCCCTGACAGTGGCACTTGGTGCGATCGCCAGAATCCTTCTGTTTTTTTGCCGTCTATTTCAGCAGGCCCAGTCCATCCTTTGGGCGATCGCAACACAATCATCGGCCACATTGGCCGCTTGGCAACTCCCGATTCGCGCGCCTCTGCTTGAATCGCCTTGATTTCACCAATCACCCTTTCGAGCGTTGCCGCCATGTGCTGGTGCATCACTTCGGGATCGCTGCCCTCCACAAAATAGGGCGTATAGCCATATCCTTTGAACAGATTTTCGAGTTCGTCATGGCTGATGCGAGCCAAAATCGTCGGGTTGGCGATCTTATAGCCATTGAGGTGCAAGATTGGCAGTACGGCCCCGTCTCGAATCGGATTGAGGAACTTGTTAGAATGCCACGCTGTTGCCAGTGGCCCTGTCTCGGCTTCGCCATCGCCAACGACGCAGCTAACGATCAAATCAGGATTATCATAAGCTGCTCCAAAGGCATGAGCAAGGCTGTAGCCCAACTCTCCACCTTCATGAATTGAGCCCGGTGTTTCCGGGGTGCAGTGGCTCCCAATGCCTCCCGGAAAAGAAAACTGCTTGCAGAAATTCCGCATGCCCTCTTCGTCTTCGCCCTTGCCAGGATAACACTCAGAATAGGTGCCTTCCAAGTAGACTGGGCCTAAAACACCCGGTGCACCATGCCCCGGCCCTGCCATATAAATCATGTCAAGGTCATACTTTTTGATCAGCCGATTGAGATGGATATAGATAAAGCTCAAACCGGGGCTTGATCCCCAGTGACCAAGTAACCGCCGCTTCACATGCTCCGCCTTGAGGGGATGACGTAGCAAAATGTTATCGCATAGGTAGATCATGCCGACAGCAAGATAGTTACAGGCCCGCCAATAGGCATGAATTTTGCGGAGATCTTCATCTGAAAGCGGTTTAGTTTGGAGTGGAGTTGCAACTGTCATAGGCTGCTCCTGTGAAGAACAATTTCAACATTGCTGAGTAATTGACTCATTCGGGCCTGTTTTAGTGAAGCTTTGAGTTAAATCTGGTTGCGGACGAGTGCAGACAAAAATCAGGCAAACTATAAGCAAACGAATCAAGACCGTTCCAGACTGTCGATGGATGATGGGAGGCTGAATTCAGCACTGGATTCATTTCTTATGGTATGGGTATTTATCTAAAAAACGCTAGGGTAGTCATAGAAATTGAGACTGCTAATTTACACATCAACATTAGATATCACCCCGTTTATATGCCTGAATAGCAAGGGCGATCGCCACCTTTATTCTATGTATGATCTTAGATTTGAAAATACTTAAATTAATGTTTAAATTGGGTCTCAATCTGCGCGCTAAGTCAAGAAAAACTAGCTGGAATCAATAGATGACAGGCTATACAGAAATCTGATCTATTTGGTTTTTGATGGATTTTAAGGTGCTCTATAGATGAAGTCGATCAGTCAAAGTTTATAATCGTAAGGATAGAATTACAGTAATGACATTTTATTTGAGATCATTCTAAGAAAACGTGAATTCAAGATTAATTCGCAGCAATAATTAATTAATTAATCTAAAGGTCTCTCATTATTTCTTTCATCTATTTCTTCGATGATTGATAATTGATACGACAGGTGGCGATGCCATCTGATGGCTGACAGCGTCAATCAGCATTGAGGGGCGATCGCTCTTTGGCCACGAGGCAACCCCCAGTCTGTCTTCTCTGTCATGATCTCGCTACGATAGGTCTACGCATTGCATGTTATAGGAACTGCCTCTATGCCGATTATTTCGGTCGATCAGTTAAGTAAGGTGTATCCCGTTGCGGTCAAACAGCCAGGACTTAAAGGCACTCTGACCCATTTTTGGCGGCGCACCTATCGCTCAGTCGAAGCCGTCCGCGATGTGACGTTTGAAATCCAATCAGGAGAAGTTGTCGGGTTTCTAGGCCCCAATGGAGCTGGAAAAACAACCACGCTCAAAATGCTCACGGGGCTGATTCATCCATCGCAGGGCCAAGTCACCGTCGCCGGACGCATCCCCTTTCGAAGAGAAGCAGCCTTCTTAAACACGATCACCTTAGTTATGGGGCAGAAGCAGCAGCTCATTTGGGATTTACCCGCGCTGGATTCGTTGCGAATTAATGCCGCCATTTATAATATCTCCGACAAAGAGTTTCGAGGGCGTGTCGGGGAGTTGTCAGACATGCTTTCGCTCGATGGAAAGCTCAATCAACCCGTGCGCAAGCTTTCGTTAGGTGAACGCATGAAAGCAGAGATCCTTGCAGCATTGCTGCATCGGCCTCAGGTGCTGTTTTTAGATGAGCCGACCCTGGGGCTTGATGTCAATGCTCAGGTAAGTGTCCGCGAATTCTTGAGAACCTATAACGAGCGCTATCAAGCGACCATTTTGCTGACGAGCCATTATATGGCCGATATCACAGCACTCTGCAAACGGGTATTGCTCATCTATCAAGGCCAACTTATTTATGATGGTAGCCTAGACACTCTCCTCGAACGCTTTGCTCCCTATCGGGAAGTCAAAGTAGAGCTGGCAGAAGGGTGTCAAGTCGAAGATCTCACAGGCTATGGCGAATTAGAATCTCTGGAGGGCTGCGTTGCTCGATTGATTGTCAAGCGCGATGAGCTGACCAAGGCGATCGCCCATATTCTGGCAAATCTCAACGTAGTTGATCTGACGATTACCGATCCCCCGGTCGAAGAAGTAATTGGTCGGGTGTTTGCAACTGGCTTGGTTAGAGACTAACGCCAGAAGGCGTTGCTGCAAGGATAATGCATAATTTGGCATTATAGAAGCATGAAATGTCCT
>CAZCXK010000194.1:0-4506 GCA_964502605.1 uncultured bacterium | reverse complement strand
AGGCTGCAAGTCTTGATGCAGTGTGTTGATGGAGGGGCGATCGCCTGTCATATGAGTAGGTTGAATTTCGTCAGGATCAGCATTGAGACGTAGATTTGTTTCATCTTAGCCTCTGGCTGAGTCGTGATGAATTCTAAACAAATCGTTGTACAGGCTACAATCGCGCCATTAATTCTTATCCTATGGTGCAGGTAGATATTGAGATGCCCCACAGGTTGACCTTTGTTATGGCTGTAGTGTCTGCTTTGACTATCAATGGCGATCGCCTCAATGACAGCATCGATCGGCTGGCAAAGATTGGCAAGCAACCCTCAGGTAGCATTCGCCGCTTAGGGTTTACTCCTGAAGATGTGCAGGCACGCTATCTGGTGCAGCAATGGATGATAGAAGCAGGTATGTCGGTGCGCCATGACGCCGCTGGCAATCTGATTGGCACCTATGCAGGCACAATGGCTAATGCACCTGCTTTGGCGACAGGCTCTCACATCGATACGGTGCCCTCTGGCGGCAAATTTGATGGCGTCTTAGGGGTGCTAGCAGGGATTGAGGCTGTGCATACCCTGCATGAAAACACTATGCGACTGCATCACCCGATTGAGGTGATTGTCTTCACCGATGAAGAGAGCACCATGATTGGCTGTCAGGCGATCGCCGGAACGGTGCATTTCGATGCCCCAGAGCGCTATCAACCCCATTGCGGTGAGCTGATTGACACCTGTCTAGAAAAATTGGGCGGCAATTGGGATACTCTATCAACAGCACAGCGCAGCCGTGCAGATTTGGCTGTATTTGTAGAACTACATGTCGAGCAGGGCGCAGTCTTGGAACGTGCTCAAGCTGACATTGGCATTGTCCAGGGTGTGGTTGGCATGCGCCGTAGTCTGATTTCGATCACGGGTCAGGCCAATCATGCTGGGACAACCTTGATGGATGATCGGCACGATGCGCTGGTGGCAGCGGCTGAGATTATTCTGGCGGTGCGAGATCTGGCATGTCGGCAGCCCAGCCAGCCTGTGGCTACTGTGGGCTATCTGACGGTGGCTCCTAATGCGGTTAACATTGTCCCTGGTCAGGTAGAACTATCGGTTGATATGCGTGACTTGTCCACGGCTTGTCTAGATGCAATGACGGCTGACCTCAACCAGGCGATCGCCACGATTGCTGAGCAAACCCAGACTCAGATTCACACTGCACCGCTGATTTGGGTCGAACCCACCCCCGCCTCAGATACGATTCAAGGGGCGATCGCGACAGTTTGCCAAGAGTTGCGCCTAAGCTATTGCGCCCTCCCTAGTCGGGCGGGGCACGATGCGCTTGAGCTAGGGCGCATTACTGACATGGGCATGATTTTTGTCCCTAGTCAGGCAGGGGTGAGTCACTCCGAAGCCGAATATACGTCTCCAGATCAGTGTGTTCAAGGGGCGAATGTGCTGTTGCATACCCTGCTCAAGCTGGATGGGTTAATCAAGACTGGCACTCACAAATCTCTTGCGCTGTAGATTGCTGAAATTCTAAGAGCAGACTCTCTAAGTTAGTGGTCACCGTGCGGACGGCTCCATCTTGCTGTAAGTTGCCAGCCAAGCGCGCCAGGTTAATTCCTTCTACCAAAATGATTTCCGACGGGTAGTGTTGCAACACGTCTAAGATCGAGAGTCGGCCATCATCGGCAGCAGCCAATATGAGTGCCGAACGCAAGGCTTGAATATCTGCCTGCTGAGATGGCGTGTGCACAATTTTGGAGACTTGAAATAGCAGATATTCGCCGAGTAGTGAATTCAAAATGCCATCTAGAAATTTCAGGTCAATCGCTACCTCTGCATTCAGAATATCGCGCAGCTCATCCCGATTGAGGTTGGCTATGTTCAAATAAAATCCCCACCCTGGAGATGTGCGCCCTGTTTCGGCAAAGACGGTGAGCCCGCGAATGCTAAATGACGGGCGAATTGGCCCCAAGTCGATCATGACGCGCCGAGAAACTTGAGGCGTCACTATTGAGATGGTGTCTTGTCCAGCGGAAGTTGGTGCGATTTGAGCATGTTCAAAAGCCAAATCAATGCTGTCAAAACTGGATGGGGCGATCGCCTTACGAGTTGACTTTCTCCTGATGGCTCCATTAGCAGTAGCCTCTAGGTCGGCGGCATTAGGCTCAGAATTATTGGGCTCAGAGGGTTGGGGCAGCCCCGGATCACAGTCACAAACCAATTCAGGCAATAATCCCCGAATGATACCTAACAGAGGGCTAATTCGAGTCACAAACAGCTGTAGATCGGTCTGCAGTTGCTCAATGCGATTTAAATCGACTCGCACTAGCGGTTTTGGATAGGCTGCAATCAGCTCAAGGAAATTCGCCTCTCGGTCAAAATAGGCGGCTTCAAGAGCAGCCTGCAGCGGTTCTCGGCTATCTCGTCCCAGGGGCTCACCCATCAGGCGCGATAGTTGAATGGCAATAAACTCAACATCAGACGGAGTCAGGGGAATATCCGCATCTGGGATGGTGCGGGTCAATGTCTCACGGACTAACTCAGGCGACACCAGCGCCTGATCAAAAAATGTCTGCAACTCGTCAGAGCGATCGCCTGTCATGGCAAAGGTTTCGATCTCATTGTAGGCTAGGGTGACTTGAGCTTCTCGATAACTTAGCACCACACGCTCAGCCGCATGAGCTGGAGGTTGCATGCTGATGGCGATCGCCATCGACAAGAAGGCGCTACCCAACTGGGAAACGCACTGTATGTTAACACTCCACCCAATTCGACCCCATCGAGTGGGCAAATGCAGTCCCATTATTTGTTACTAAACTTACTGACCCCATTCATAGTAGTGGATTTCAGATTAAAAAGAGTTCGTTAGACGCCAATTGTGTCGAGAGCAGCCGTAGCTTTCTCGACAATGTTAGTCGAGAGGGGCACATATCCCAGATCAGCTCCCAACCCTTGGCCTTCATTCAATCCCCAACGAATCACATCTTTCAGGGCCTGGGCTTTTCGGGCATCCTCATACTGCTGATAGGCCAAAATCCAGCTGTAGGTCACAATGGGATAAGCATCCGCCACATCTGGATCGGCTACCGACCCACGCAAATCGTCAGACAGCTCAATTGTGGCGACGGCTTTGGTTCCGGTTTCATCAGTTGGTTCTAAAAACTGCCCGACTTTGTTCTCAAGGGCTGCAGTCGCCAGTTCAAGCTGCTTAGCAAAGGCATATTCTACATAGCCGATGACGCCTTCTCCCTGCTGAATTTGGGCACTAATTCCCGCATTATCTTTAATACCGACTCCTGCTGCCCAGGCCACATTCAACCCGGTGCCCACGCGGGTTTGCCATTCAGAACTAATGGCGCTGAGATGTGCCGTAAAGGCGGCGGTCGTGCCACTCCCGTCTGATCGATGCACGACTGTGATCGGCAAATCAGGCAATGAAATCCCTGGGTTTAACGCCGCAATTTGAGGATCATTCCATCGGGTCACTTGCCCCAAAAAAATAGCTGGGAGCAACTGCCGGGATAACTTCAGCCCTCGATTGACCCCTGGAACGTTATACACCACAGCGATGCTACCCGCTGCAGAAGGAATAAACACCGCCCCTCGGCTGATTTGCGCTAGTTCGTCATCGGTCAACGGCACTTCACTGGCACCAAAATCAACTGTGCCTGAGATAAATTGCTGAATACCCGCTGCGCTGCCTATAGGCTGATAGCTGATTTGGACATCAGGATTTTGGGCATTGTAATCTCTGAACCAGCGCAAGTATAAAAATGATGGAAATGTCGCCCCAGCCCCATACAGCGTCACAGGCGCAGCCGATGATTCTGAATCGAGAGGTAAAGGTGACGAAGTAGTTCCACTGGGTTCGGGTTGCTCACCCTGACACGCTTTTAAGCCCAGTGCCACGATCGCTGCTGTCGCGAGAAACTTTCGACGAGATCCAGTCAGTCTAAACGTCACAACAACCTCGCTATGGGCAATTCATATATAAATGAAGAGTCAACAGAACTCGCACTCAAACTGCATTCGAGTTCAGAGTTAGAGATCTACCAATGAGGAAGCTCCAGATTTTATTGCAGGCTTTACCTCAATAGCAATCACTTAAAAGTGAGAAGGTCTGCTTGCAGTAGCTCGCAAAATATTACTATTTGGAGGTAAAGAAAAGGTTATTACAGCGACTAATGCCAATAACTGAGAGGGGTTTGGTCAAGTCTAAGCGATGGTTGACTAGATATTCAGCTACCCGCAATCAACAACGGATGACGGATGCGGACATTACTGAACTCAAGCATGATGCATCAACAAGTACCTCCACAAAACTCATGGGGCAGAGTAGTAATGCCCGAATGCAGACGGGAGCATCCCACTTTCGCGAAAACAGAGCGAAGGGGGAGAATAGAAGGGTAGCCCCAGGGATGACTCACCATGACACCGGAAGACCAAAAGCGTCTGGAAGCCTGTACAGCCGAGATTGCCGAGATTTTGTACCGCAATAGCAACCCAGAAAGGCTCGATAGCCTAG
>CAZCXK010000193.1:0-4518 GCA_964502605.1 uncultured bacterium | reverse complement strand
CGCACCCCCTGATGCAACTACGTGTCGTGTAACAGGGGACACTCCCCCAAGCGGGGATGCAGGAACCCAGCAGCCATTGAGCAGCAGCGAATGCAGCATTGTTTAGAGCGATATTTGAGCCGATAACGGCGCACGGGTCACAGCGCTCATCTCCAGATTCACATCCAGAATGTTGACCTGCATCTGCGTCACTCCTGGCAGCGCCGCCAAACCGCCAAAGATTGGCCCATTGAGGTAGGCTTGGGCGCTGGCTTCATCGTGGAATAAATAAACGCCTCCGGCTGCGTCTGTGTCTGCTTTATAGGTCCAAATTTTCCAATATAAACCAGAGATCTGGGCGATCGCCTCTGCTCGTTCGAGGGTTGCCTGACGGGCTGCATCCGTTAGAATCTGATGCATCAGAAAATTGACCTGCACGATCTTCAACCCTGATGAATGATCCATTCCTTCTTTACCTCACGCTCTTTACCGTATATCTTGCTCCAATATCTTGCATAAAACCTCCTGTAGGCGAGGCCGCTTTTGGGCAACTGTCTATTACAACGCCTAACGCAATCGCAGTCATGCTTACAATAACTTCCGTGGGAAGTTAGTTATTTAAGCTCGAGGCCATTGAAGATGTCTGAGTTAATGTCTGAGATGCAAAATCAGTTATTTGGCCAGCCAGCCTATACGCTGCGCTGTTTAGAGTGTGGAGCAACCTATGAGGCAGATCCGTTTCGGCTTCACTGTGATGCAGATCATCAGCCCTCGCTGCTGCGTGCAGTTTATGCAGCTCAAACGTTAGACGTCAAGCCTCATTTGCCTGGAATCTTTCGGTTCATCGATTGGCTCCCCGTTGCCACCTGTCTCGATAGTTCTGGAAAACCAATCACCTATGAGAGTCAGGCGCTAGCACATTATCTAGGGCTGCAACAGCTCTTTATTAGCTTTAATGGCTATTGGCTAGAACGCAACGCCAATCTATCGACTTGTTCGTTTAAAGAATTAGAAGCACCCTCTGTCTTAGGACGGGTGCCACGCAACCATTCGCAAACGCTGGTAATCGCCTCTGCGGGCAACACAGGGCGAGCCTTTGCCAATGTTTGCTCTAACCTCAGACGGCCCCTCTGCCTGGTGATTCCTGAAAGTAGTGTGTCAGCAATCTGGTCTCCCCGCCCCTTTCATCCCGATGTCAAATTAGTCGTCGTCAGCGGCAACGGAGACTATTCAGATGCGATCGCCCTGGGCAAGCTGATTAGTCAGTTAGAGGAGTTTTTCCCAGAGGGGGGCGCGGCCAATGTTGCCCGTCGAGATGGCATGGGGTTGACGGTGTTAGATGCGGTCACGTCAATGGGTCGCATTCCCGATCATTACTTTCAGGCGGTTGGCTCGGGCACCGGCGGCATCTCAGCATGGGAAGCCAATCTGCGGTTTCTAGAAGATGGACGCTTTGGAGCCCAAAAAATGAAACTGCACCTGGCTCAAAATGCTCCGTTTACACCTATGGTCGATGCCTGGAACGCGATTTGTCGAGAGTTGCCCAACACCCATGAGTTGATTGCGAGACAGCAAATTCAGGAGGTCTCCGCCCATGTGCTGACGAACCGACATCCAGCCTATGCTCTAACGGGTGGCGTTTATGATGCGCTCACAGATACGCACGGCGAGATGTATCGCGTCACCAATGCCGAGGCAGATCGGGCACGGTGGCTGTTTGAAGAGTTAGAAGGGATTGATATCTGTCCGGCGTCGGGGGTTGCCACGGCATCACTGATTCAAGCGGTGGAACGGGGCACCGTCCAGTCGGGAGATTGTATTGTGTTGAATATTACGAGCGGAGGCACTCAGCGGATGCAGCGAGAACACACGCTGCATTATCTGCGCCCCTGGCTCTCATTTTTACCCGATGAGATTTGCCCTGACGTGGTTGCCGATCGCATGGGTGAGTTTTGCCATGCATCTGCTCCGTCATGAGTTGGCTCTACTCAGACATTCAGTGAGCCTGGAGCAACCTATGACTCTTTGCTCCAGCGACCCAGTGATTCATTGACCCAGCGACCCGTTGATTCATTGCCCCATTGCCCCATTGCCCCCTTCATTTACCAGCAGAGTAAATTATTCAACATTGGTTCTTAATTCAAGACACAACCATGGGAAGTTTAGTTTTTTCAGGATTGGCAGCCATCATGCGGCGGTCGAAAGCAGAGTTTCTGCACAAGACCGAGAATGCGCCGATGGTTCAAGAACGGTTTTTGCGATCGCTGCTTAAGACACATCAAACAACGGTGTTTGGTCAAGAGCACGCGCTCTCAGACATCAAAACTATTGATCAGTTTCGAGAGCGGCTCCCCGTTCAGCCCTACAGCGGATTTGAGTCGTATACCGAGCGGATGGCTAAGGGTGAGCCCAATGTGCTTACGGCTGATCCGCTGATTTATTTCAATATTAGTAGCGGCTCAACCGGGCAAAAGAAGTTTATTCCAGTGACCAAGCGATCGCGCCAATATCTGTCAAAAGCCAGTCGCACGTCGATGGGGTTTGCGGCTGATGCGGCGATCCGTCATGGGCGATCGCTGGGCCAGATGCTATTCCCGATTTCGGTGAAATCGTTTGGGCACACTCCTGCTGGCATTCCCTATGCACCTGTGAGCACGAGCGACTTGCGGTTGACAAACCCGATCTATCGGCAGTTGTTTACCTATCCATTTGAGGTGTTTCAGATTTCTGACACGGTGGCACGCCACTATATGTGTTTGCTGTTTGCCCTCCGAAATGCCAATCTCCGTATTATTGGAGCCACGTTTCCGGTTTTAGCGTTGCAGATGTGTGATTATCTAGAGCGCCATGCCGAAGACTTGATTCAAGATTTAGAAACGGGTGAGATTGCTCACTGGCTTAAGCTTGAGCCCCACCTGCGTGCCAAATTTGAGCGGCGTTGGTCAGTGGCTCCTCGACGGGCGGCACAGCTACAACAGCAGTTTCACGATTATGGACGGCTCACTCCGCATTTAGCATGGCCCGATCTGTCTTTTTTGATTACGGCGCGAGGGGGCACCTCTGATTTCTACTTTGAGCGCTTCCCTGATTACTTTGGAGATACTCCTATCTTTGGCGGCATCTATGCCTGTGCAGAAGGCATGTTAGGTATTCATCGAGACTTTAATACCGATGGTGCGATGCTGGCGATCGAAAGCGGCTTTTATGAGTTCATTCCTGAAAGCCAGTGGGATGTAGCCAATCCTAAGACACTGCTGCCGTGGGAGGTGATAGTGGGCGATCGCTACCGCATTGTGTTGACCAACTATGCAGGGTTTTATCGCTATGACTTGGGAGACGTGGTTGAAATTGACGGGTTTGTTGGGCACACCCCGCTGCTGACGTTTCGGCATCGTCGGGGCGGAGTGATGTCATCATCAACTGAGAAAACAACGGAGTTTCATGTCATCCAGGTGATGCAAGTTCTGCAAAAAGCCTTTCATCTAGCGCTAGAAAACTTTTGCATCACCCTGTCGAAAGACCGAATTCCAGCTCATTATTTGGTCAATATTGAACTAGCACCCGGCGCAGTGCTCAATGATCCAGAAGCGTTTCTGCAACTGTTTGACGACACCCTGAAAGATGTCCATACTTTCTATCACATCAAACGACGCGATCAGATTCCGCTGCCTCGACTGCGAATTTTAGCACGAGGTAGCTTTGAGCAACTGCGTCAGCGCATGGTGCAGCGAGGAGTGGCAGAATCTCAGCTTAAGTTTCCTCATGTCACCGAAGATCGGGATTTGCTTGAGGGTTTGATCGTGCAGCATGAGGTGCGACTCGAAGGCGATCGCCCATAAACTAAAAGGGGAAATCAGGAGCGTTGTAGATTAGATAACAGCCCTTTCGTTTGGAGGGGTTTTGGGGGACGCAACCATCCCTCAATTAGGGGGTTGGGAGACATTCCCCCAACGGGATGCCTAGCCTGAATAATTCATGGATGAGCAATGTGTAATGTGTAGGATGGGCAAAGAGCTCACTCGTGCCCATCTTTGCTGATGTGATGGGCACGCGGTGCTTTGCCCATCTTTGTATCTTCAGAGGAAGGTAACCCATCCCATCCTCGGTGAACAAAACACCGCTTCGTAGCAAAGTGAAGCCCGACAAACTTGATGCCCCAGTGATTGCGCGCTATGCCCAGAGCGTGAACCTCCCCGCTCAGGCGGTGATTGACGCGTCCGCTCAGCAACTGAGCCACCTGATGCATCGGCGGCAGCAGTTGGTAGACATTCAAGTAGCTGAAAAGAATCGGCGCGCGCGTGCTTCTATCGCTATTCCAGCCGACATCAAAGACCCTCTAGAGCAACTCAAGCAGCGAATTGAGGCATTGAATCAGCCGATTCAAACCCTCGGCCACCCGCAAGCCGATTGGCAGCGCAAAGATAACCTTCTGCAGTCAGTCAAAAGTCAGTCATAGGCATTGGCAAGATTACCGCTGCACTTTACTTGGTCGAGTTACTGGAACTGGGTACACTCTCTGACAAACACATCGCTCGTTTC
>CAZCXK010000192.1:0-4595 GCA_964502605.1 uncultured bacterium | reverse complement strand
CTACGAGCCAAAGCGTTACCCTAAAATTAAGCGGTGACTCTGCACTAGCCGATTTTCGCAAACCGCTCACCCACCCAACCCGGCATCGGAATCACTTGGGGCTGCACCCCCTGACAGCCTCGTACTGTGTCATACAAGTCATACGGCTGTTTGCCAACAAGCCGCAGGTTGCCCTGCACCACATTGACCATCTGGGGCAACTTCACCAGACCCGATCGCCAAAGCAGTTGCTGGAGAAACGTTCGTTGGGGGCGATCGCTGCGTCGATAGGTATCTTGCACACGAAACTGAACCAACCGAAACAGCCGTCCTTGAGAGCCAACTCGCCACTGACGTACAAATACCTGCCCTGGTGTATCGATGTGCAACAGGATCGCAATCAGCAGCGTCAGGGGCGCTAAGGCCACTAATAAGAGGCTGCCGACGACGCGCTCAACCAGTCTGCCAGCCATTTTATTGCCTCTAGATGCCGACCGTTTCGCCTGCTTAGGCGACTTGGGCAACCTGACAAAAACAGGCTTTCCGGCTTGCTCACACGCATCAGACCAACGGCGCAGGCCAGCCGCACCTAGCATCGGGTCAAGACAGACCACCTTCACGGTTGAATGCTTAAGGCAGTCGATCAGCCAACCATCATGGTGTAGCGGGGGCAGTTTCTGAGACGCTTGAGACTGGTTGGCTCTCACCCACAGCTGCTTTTGCCGCCATTTTAAGCTGCAGTTGGGCATTGACCCTAAGCGTGAATCTGAGCCCGATTCTCCCTCAGACTGGGGCAATACGATGGAAAGGCGAGAGGTGGTTAAGACGAGCTTTAAGGGTGTCATAGGTCTCACAGGAATGAATGACTAAAAGGCGGTAGATTGACCCCAAAAACGCTGCTATCTAAATTTGTATTAAGACGATCTGTATTGAGATGCCCCATCCTGTTTTTAGTTGCGGTTGGCATCATGGTGCATCGCCATGACGGGCACATCTCCCGTCGATTCGACGTAGCGAGCATATCGACTGTAGCTGCTGCGATGTTCGCGAGCACCATTGGCCACTAAACCCAACACATGCAAATGACTTAACATTCCCACGGCTTGGGTCAGCTCAGATTGGGTGAGGCGATTGATGCGGCCTACCATGATCACGCCTTGCCCAAACGACGCCGTTTGCAGCGCATCGACTAGGCCTAAAATCGGCGGTGTGTCAATCACAATCAGGTCATAGGCTTGCTCAAACAAGTTCAACAGTCGCTGCATTCGCTGAGAGCTAAGCTGCTTCACCGGATCATCAGGCATCGGCCCAGAGGGCAGCACATCGAGGACAGAATCTGACAGCGTTATTCGCAGGGGGCGCAAGGCGTTGGTCTGTCCTGACAAAATTGTTGATAGCCCATAGTCGTTTGATAGCCCCAAGCGATGATGTAGACTAGGACGACGCAAATCGGCATCAATCAGTAAGACACGAGAATGCTGGCGGGCAGCGCTGAGCGCTACACCCAGGGAAAAGGTCGATTTTCCTTCTCCGGGTAAGGCTGAAGTAATAACAAGCGATCGCGTATTTTTCTGAAGAAACTGAATGTTTTTGTAAATCAGATCAAAGGATTCGCGCAGATTCGCAGAATAAAGAATCTGGTCGGGCAAGACCTCAGCTGCCTCAGACCGCCGGAACTGAAAGATAGGCATGCCACTCACTTTGGGGGGAGGGAGTTCTGGAATCACGCCTAACAGCGGCAGCACTGTTTGCTGCTGAAGCTGGTCAGAGGTATGAACGGCGTCATCTGCCGCTTCGCGAATAAAGGCTGCAATGCCCCCTAGAAATATACCGACGACAGTTCCTAGGAGAATAGTCTTAAGGGGATCGCTCATCGATTGCCCCAATTGCGGTGCCTCGACAATCTGCCAGTTAAAGCCGCCTCGCGCCAGCTCGATGCCGAGATCTTGCCGCGCTGTCAACAATTGCTGGAGCGTTTCGAGGTTGATATCGACTTCGGGCTGCAGCGTCTCATATTGGGCGATCAGGCTGGGATATTGCCCCACCTCGCTCTCAAGCTGCTGCTGAGTCACGGCAAGGCTGCGATCGCGTGCTTCTAGACCCAGCAACTCTGTGCGGGTAGCCACAAGCTGATTGACTAGCGCCTGATCAGTTTCCCCCATCTGGCCTTCCGTGAGCAGATCGCGTGAAATCTGAGTGCGGCGGCTGGGCACACTGCCAAGCGATCGCCCAATTTCTTGCTCTAGTAGCGTCAACTGTCGCTCTCTGCGATCGAGCAGCCGATTGACCGTCGGATGATTATCTCGATAGAGCGTGCGCTCTTGTTCTAGCTCTAACTCAGTGGCTTGCAGCTGATCGAGCAGGTTTTGATAGCGTGTCGATTGGCTGAGACGCGCCGAGGTCAGCGCATCGTCTAGCGACTGCCCTAGCTGATTTTGCAGCGCTCGATAGCGAGCCTGAGTATCGCTCAGTTGCGCTTGCAGGGTCTCCCGTTCTTGCCGAGTCAGTTGCAACGCTCCTGAGATGGCAGCAGCCTGCTGGGTCGGATCAATTAGATTTTCATTTTCACGAAACTGCTCCAGTGCCCCTGCTGATGCCGAAACCTCATCGCGCACCGTGGGCAACTGCTCATTAATAAATGCAAGCCCGTCTCTCAGGCGCTGTTCCTGCTGTTCCAGGTTGTAATCGAGATAGACCTGCTGGATTGCTTCTAAGATGTTCTGAGTCTTAACCGGGTCATCGCTAACATATTGCGCCTCAAAAATCTTAGTTTCGACCCGTCGGTCTGCGGCATTGTCTTCAATCACTCGCGTCAGCGTTAGGGCATTGCGAATGTCGCTGACCTCAATATCTGGATAGTCGGCAATCAGTCTATCCACCGCCTGCAGCAGCAGCTTCGAGCTACGCATCAGGCTCAATTGGGTGGCATAGTCAATTTCAACAGTCGAGTCGGCAAATTCTCGCTCTGGGCTTGAATTTTGATTCGCCCCCCGACCCTGGTAGTTTGGCTCGACTAAAAGCCGCATTGAGCTGGTATAAATTGGGTCATCAAGCAGTGCCACCGCCGTTGCAGCGGCGATCGCCGTCAAAAATGCCCCTAAAAACCAAAATCGACGTCTGACCAAAATGCCAAAGAGCTGACCATAGCCAAACTCTTTTTCAGCGGACGGCTGAATTTGCATAGTCTCCTCACTCATTGCCATACCATTCACTCACCACAATCTAAGTACCCATTGATATCCATTGATGACCGTGACCTAATACATGCGATTAAGGCTGATGTCTGCCTATACCTGTTGACTAGGCCAGAGCAGCTGTCTTCAACAAGCAATCAGCAGGGTATGCTCCCAGTTCTTGCCGTATCAGGCGTTCAACTTTGTTAAAAAAGACCGTCTCTGTAAAGTGATTCAGGGCATGTTGCCGAATCTCAGCGTAATTCCACGAAATTTCTCTCGCGTTGAGCACTTCCTGCTGCAGCGCTTCCGGCGTTTGCGGGTTGAAAAACAGCCCCGTTTTTCCTGGTATTTGGGTATCTAAGACACCGCCAGCCCCGTAGGCAATCACGGGGGTGCCACTGGCATTCGCTTCAATGGGCACCAAGCCATAGTCTTCTAGCGCTGCCACAATCACGGCTTGCGCTTTGGTCATCAGGTGAGCCCGCACGACATCGCTGACGTAGCCTAAAAAGTGAATATTATCCAGCGCCATAGCTTCCAGCGACTCCCGCTCTGGCCCATCCCCAATAATTAACAGTGGCAAACCCAGCCAGTTAAACGCCTCGACAATGACGTGAATGCGTTTATAGCTGAGCAATCGAGACGAAACCAGATAAAACTCATCTTTCTGCTCTGAAAATATGAACTTGCTGCTATCAATGGGATAGTTGATCGTTTGTACGTTGCGCCCATAGATATGCGCGATCCGCTGGGCGACCGTCGTGGAGTTTGCAACATACAGATCAGGCTCTTGAGAGTAACTCAGATCTATCCGCCGCATGGCCTGAAACATCCTTTCAAGCAGCGGATAGAACAGGCGATAATGCCCATACTCACGCAAGTAAGTCGGCGTGTCCCACAAAAATCGGGTAACGTTGTGGCAAAAGCAAATGTGTCGTGCATCCGCACGTTTTCGCACGGCCTTAGCAAAACTGGTGCTGCTGCTGATAATCAGGTCGTAGGTTTCTAGATTGAGAGCTCGAAAGGCAGGAAAGTAAAGCGGAGCCAGAAGTCGAAAGTTTTTAGCAGCACCAGGAATATACTGTAAAGATGTCGTATTGACATGACGGTCTCCCAGCTCAATCGTGTGATGGCAGTCGTACAACGATGTGTAAATATCTGCATCAGGAAAGTATGTGCAAAGCAGCTCAAAGACTCGCTCCGCACCTCCTCGCTGGGTGAGATAGTCGTGAACCAGAGCAATTTTCATGGGCTAATAGGGGGGGCTATATGCAAAACGACAGGGTAGATGTCGCACCCGTTTTGATACCTATCACCCTAAAACCGCAATACGAGTAAACAACTCGTGATGAGCGCGGTCAACTAAGAGTTTGGTTACGTTGGTAGAGTCCTGAGTCACAATTTAGATGAGACCAATTCAGAATCGTGGCGATCGCAATA
>CAZCXK010000191.1:0-4630 GCA_964502605.1 uncultured bacterium | reverse complement strand
ATGATGCCCGCAGTATTTTGCAGCAGATTGAAGATGCAACAGGCATCAAACCTGCTCTGATTTACCTAAACTTCGTGCCAGAGTCAGTCGGTCTTGCACTCGACGATCCGCCGCCTGCTGATAGTGACCAGCTTGAGCTAGTGGTGGTGACCGCCAAAGGCGACATGATTCGCAGACGTGTCCCCAATGCGACCCGAGGCCAAGTGATCGCGATCGCCCAACAGTTTCGCAGTGAAGTCACCAATGTCAGAAACCTTCGCTCGACGCGCTATTTGCCGCTGGCTCAGCAGCTCTATAACTGGATCATTGCCCCCGTACAAGCTGATTTGGAAGCACGGGAGATTAATAACCTCTCGTTTCTGGCAGAAGTTGGGTTGCGATCGCTCCCGTTTGCGGCACTGCATGATGGCGAATCATTCCTGATTGAAGACTATAGCGTGGGTCTGATGCCCAGCCTCAGTCTCACCGACACGCGCTTTGTCGATATCAAAGATACAGAAATGCTGGCAATGGGCATTTCAGAGAGCACCCAAGGGCAAGAACCACTGCCTGCCGTGCCCTTAGAAATCTCAACCCTGGCGCTAGACCTCTGGCGCGGGCGTATCATTCTCAACGATCGTGCCACGTTCCAAAATCTGCGCGCCATTCGCCAAGAGCAGCCGTTTGGCATTGTCCATATGGCCACTCATGCCGACTTTAACGCTGGCCCTGTTAGCGAGTCCTACATTCAGCTGTGGAATGAACGCCTCCAACTCGATCAGGTCAGAGAACTGGGACTGAGTGATCCTCCGGTGGAGATGCTCGTTCTCAGCGCCTGTCGGACTGCCTTGGGAGACGCCCAAGCCGAACTCGGCTTTGCAGGGCTTGCAGTTCAGGCAGGGGTGAAAACGGCTGTCGCAAGTTTGTGGTATGTCAGCGACGCAGCAACAGCAGCGTTGATGACGCAATTTTATGAATCATTGAGTTCAGCTCCGATTAAATCAGAAGCCCTGCGGCAGGCTCAGCTTGCGATGGCGCGGGGTGAGGTTTATATCGAAGATGGCAGGCTCTATGGGCCTGGAGTGCTTCAAGGCATTACGTTGCCCTCTAGCAGTCTCCAAGGCCGAGATGGGCCGCTGTCTCATCCTTACTATTGGTCGGCATTCACGGTTGTGGGTAATCCATGGTGATAGTTATTCTTAATCAAACTCTGCGACTCTTGTAAGAGAATAAGGCTGAATCAGAGTTGCAGGCTAACCGAGGGCATGGGATCTTTTTATCTTGCGCCACGCATTCGTCAATTTTTGCTCCGACCCAAGCGATTTGCCATCCTCGAAGCATGCATGATTGGGCTGGTGTCGGGTCTGGCTGCTGTCCTCTTAAAGCAAGGAGTGGGCTGGCTCGGGAGCTGGCGAGTTGAGATGTCATCTGGAGGGAATGCCTGGTGGGTGTTGCCCTTGATTGGGTTGGTTGGGGGTAGCATTGCAGGGCTTTTAGTTGAACGCCTTTCTCTTGAATCAGCAGGTAGCGGCATTCCGCAGGTGAAAGCAGCGCTGGCGAATGTACCTATAATCCTCAATCTGCGGGTAGCGATCGTCAAGCTGGTTGGCGTCATTTTAGTCATGGGCTCAGGGTTAAATCTAGGACGCCAAGGGCCAACTGTGCATGTAGGAGCGGCGCTGGCTGCTCAGCTCAACCGTTGGATTCCCACATCGCCTCAATATCGGCGACAACTGCTGGCTGCTGGAGCTGCTGCTGGCCTTGCGGCTGGATTTAACGCGCCGATTGCGGGCGTATTATTCGTTGTCGAAGAATTTCTGCAAGACTTTTCTGACCTCACATTGGGAACGGCGATTTTAGCCTCGTTTATTGGTGCCGTTGTAGCTCGGTTACTCGGCGATGAAGGGTTGAGCCTCAATTCAACCCTAGTGGAATCGGATGTCAGTTTTTCACTGCAAGATGTACCCTTTTTTTTGGTGTTGGGACTGGTTGCCGGGGTGTTGGGAGCGCTGTTTTCGCGGGGGCTGTTTGTTAGCCTTGCGTTTAATCGACGTGTGTTGCGATTGAGCTTGCCATGGAAAGTGGGCTTGGCTGGGTTGGTGTCGGGCATTGTTGCCATGATGCTGCCGCCCGAATTTCGAGACAATACCGGATTGCCTGAGTTTCTGAGCACAGGGAATGTCGGCTGGCGCATTGCGATTCTCGCATTTGTGGTGAAATTTGTGCTGACGCTGATTGCTTACGGGTCTGGTGCTCCGGGGGGCATTTTTGCCCCAGCCCTAATTTTGGGTTCTGCGTTGGGCTATTTAGTTGGCACGGCTGCTGCCACGCTAGATACGTTTGTAGGGATTTCGTTGGGAATGCCGCCTGGTATTGGATCGGTGACAACCTATTCGCTGGCTGGCATGGGAGCCTTTTTTAGCGCCGTTACGGGTACTCCGATTACGTCGATTGTCATCGTGTTTGAAATGACCACAGATTTCAATCTGGTGCTGCCGCTAATGTTTAGCACAATTGTGGCGCGGCTGATTGGCGATCGCCTCGGAGGGGGATCGCTTTATAACCGGCTACTAGCCTGGAATGGCATTGATCTAGACACGGCCAATGTTGCTAAAGGTGGCCCTCTGCTTGAACTCACGGCAGCTAGCCTGATGCAGCGTCGAGTTGAGACTTTATCCAGCTCAATCACGCTGACCGAGGTGATGCAGGCTTTCTCTCGGTCTCATCATCGAGGCTTTCCGGTGGTGGAAGGCGACAAGCTGGTCGGCATTATCAGCCAATCTGATCTCTCAGAAGCATCTCGCCATGCCGTTAATTCAGACGATGCGCTGCTGCAAGATATCATGACGCCTCAGCCCGTCACAGTGCATCCGGCCGACCCGCTGACCCATGTCCTATATTTGCTCAATCGCTTCAAAATTAGCCGTCTTCCCGTAACCGATGGGCAAAAGCTGGTGGGCATCATCACACGGGCTGATATTATTCGCGCCGAATCGGATCAATTGAGCGGTGATATTACGGAGCTAGGCCCGCAGCCCGAACCGTCTTACCTGATTTATCAGACGCGATCGCCCGCCTTGGGCAAAGGTCGGCTCTTGGTATTGGTCGGAAATCCTAAAACCGCTCCAGCGTTACTAAAATTGGCAGCGGCGATCGCCCATCAGCGCCACTACGAGTTGGAATGTATGCATGTAGTGATTGTGCCTCGGAGCCAATCACCTGCCGAATCGTCCGTGCGAACGACTATCAGCCGCCGCATTCTGCGAGAAGCCGAGCAGATTGGCCGAGCCTGGAACATTCCAGTACATACCCAAATTCGCGTGGCCCACGACTTAGCTCATGCTATGCTCGAAACCATCAACGATCGCAACATCGACATTGCGCTCATGGGTTGGAAAGGCTACACAACAACTCCAGGGCGTGTTTTGGGTGACGTGGTAGACACGCTTGTGCGCCAAGCAGCCTGTGAAGTCATTTTGGTCAAGCTAGCTGATGAAACAGCGTTTGAGCGCTGGCTCGTGCCGATTGCAGGAGGGCCAAATTCTCAAGAAGCTCTAAAGCTATTGCCAGCTCTTGTCCGTCTTGGCACCCGACCTGATGTGCGGGTGTGTCAGGTATTTGAATTAATGCAACCTGCTACCGATCATACACCCTTGCACCAAGCCGTACAGGAACTTGGCCGCTGTCTGTCTATTCCTGTGCTCGCTCGTCCTATTTGGGGCGTGGCGATCGCAGACGCAATTTTGGGGGCGGCACGTCGGGAACGCATCGACGCGATTGTGATTGGTGCAAGTCGTGAAGGGCTATTGCAACAGGTAATCAAGGGCAATATTCCAGAGGCGATCGCCCGTCATAGTAGTTGCACGGTGATTTTAGTTAGAGGGACAACTGCAAGACCTGGTTAACGTTAGTTATGGCTAAGCAGGTGGCAGCAAATTGCAGTCGAGAGCAATTGAGGGCTTTTGCGGCTGATGACAATAGACCATCAATCCGGCAACCAAGTTGACCAGGCCGTTGACTGGAGACCGATGCCTGGAATGCTCAAGCTGCTTAACCTGAATAATTCATGGATAACCCCGTAGCGATTATCTTGAAAGTCAAGCGGTTGAGGAAAAATGGTTTGAACTGGAAAGGGTCATAACAAAGTGCACAGGTAGCCAAACCCGTGCAGACTAGAATGAATTTGCAGCATTTCTTTAAGCCGGATCTGGCCAGGGTTTGCGATCGCGGATCATGGCATTGAGAATGACCAAGAGCTTGCGGATGCAGGCGACTAGGGCACCTTGTTTGAGCTTTCCTTGGGCGAGCAATCGCTGGTAGAAGTCGCGAATGACTAGGATGATGGCGCGTGGCGACCAAGGCTGCCATAGACAAGCCACCGCGACCGCGCGTGCGACTGCCTGCAATCATGCGTTTGCCCTTGTGTTTGCCGTTGGCATGGTTGCAGGGGGCAAGCCCAACGAAACGAGCGATGTGTTTGTCAGAGAGTGTACCCAGTTCCAGTAACTCGACCAAGCAAAGTGCAGCGGTAATCTTGCCAATGCCTATGACGGACTATTGATGTCACTTAAACCCCCATTGATGTCGCTTAAACCCCCATTGATGTCACTTAAACCCCCATTGATGTCACTTAAACCTCCATTGATGTCAC
>CAZCXK010000190.1:0-4711 GCA_964502605.1 uncultured bacterium | reverse complement strand
AATTTATGTTTTGTTATTTCCCTGCGTTCGGAAGTGCATTCTGTTGAGGTGAATCCTGTAGTGGATCCTTTAAGATTGCCTCAAAGGTAACTATATTTTTGAGGAAAACCTAAAGGTCTCTGAATAGTGAGTCACGATTTGCAGCAGTCACCATGAGCGGGTTAGTGATGTGGGCAATGGCACGGGGTTGGAGGATATGAGATCAGTGCTGTGGGGCGATCGCCCCTTCCCAACAACTGACATGGTGTTCAGAAATTCGTATCAAAGGGGCATCTATGGATATTGTCATTAGCAAACTAATTGAAGACGAACACAACCCAACGGTGCCCTCGTATCTGGTCACTAGCACCGCGCCCTTTAATGTTGAGGATGCCAGCAGAACGTTAAGCGATGCATCTGAGGCCAACCTCAAAGATGTCATTGAGCACTTATACCAGAACAGTCAAACCCAATGCCATCAACCTAGGAGAGACTGTGGATTAGTGATCACAATTCACGGCTATAATACAGGCCCAGACGAGACCGGCAGTGATGGCGTCTTAGACACCTGGTATCGACCCCTAGCAGACTATATCAATCATTTTGATCCGTTCATTCAAGCTCAAGCCAATCAGCTTGTTTACTTGGGCTATCGGTGGCCGTCTGAGAGCCTTAAGAAAAAAGGAATTCGACTCGAAGCCCTGACTGCGCTGCCATTTTTGCTGAATGTTTTGGTATATGGCGGGTTACTGTTGACCATCATGTCGATGGTGCTAATGTTCAGCTTTAATCTATCGATGCTGGCGCTGCTTGCCCTTCCAGGAGTGCTGCTATTTTCGATTGTCTTTTGCCTGTATGCGTTAAGAATCTCGGTTTACTTTCGAGACGCCTATCGGGCCAGCAATTTTGGCGTCACTGACCTAGTCGAACTGATTCGCCGTCTTGATCAGGGTTTAGTCGAGCGCAAGGTTAATGAGGCCCTGACTAGCGCCGCACTCGTTCAACGATTGATCAGCGATATTCCACAGTTGCAATCTCTTGACCCCCATCTGCTCAGTAAAGGCATCCAGACAGTGCGGAGTCAGTTGGCAATTCGTCCAGATTTACCGCTCAATCGGGACGATCCGCGATTTATAAAATTCAGTCACAGTCTGAAAGACAAGGTTGAGTTCTGCACCGAAATCAATCAAGACACCCTCGATGAGATTATTCAACGACTCTCTATTCAAGAAAAGCAGGAATTCAAAGCGGCTCAAGACTACTGGGAGGCACATCCGATTAAGCTCTCAATGATTGGACATAGCATGGGAGGGCAGGTCACAACCCAGGCAATTCGCATCTTGTCAGATGTCTTTGATCCTCGTTCGGTGGGCGCAGTGCAAGAAAATAGCGCTCAAAAGCTGCCGTCTCCCAGGGTGGGGCGAGTGTTTTCGCTGGGGCGGCTAGTTTTAGTGTCACCTGACACGCCAGTGCTGGCAATTACATCGGGGCGCGCTAACTTTTTGCGATCGTCGCTGCGGCGATTTGAAGAGGCCTATTTGTTTAGCAATGAGGGAGATCTGGCGTTGCGGATTGCGTCAACGGCAGCCAACTATTTTTCGTTTCCGGCGCGGAGTCGCACACAAGGCTATCGCTTGGGCAATGTCACCATTCTCTCGGAACGCCTGAGACGGATGAACGCCTCCGCGTCGTCACATCTTTACGGCATCGTAAATCTGAGCGAACTTCTGCAAGGAATATCCCATCATTTGCTGCCGTATCTGGGAGTGAGTGTTCTCAATCGCAATATGAGTCAGAGCCTTGATCCTAGACGTCCGATTCATATCGATCAAGTATCGGTGACCTGTAGCCACGCAGATGCTGATCAGGAAGCGATCGCTGATCTGTTTACCTATTTTGACTGCACCGAATATCGAGACTATACCGACTACAACCGCGAAGGGAGCTGCCGGGAGCACAATGTTCTCATTCTGGACAAGCAGCGATCGCCCCTCCGGCTCTGGGCCTATATGCGCTTATTTGTGGCCTATGCTCAGTTTTCACCGCAGACCTTTCCGCACGGTCGCGATGTGCATGGGGGCTATTTTGCGGGCAAACTGGCCAAGCTGCTGCTCTATCGACTCGCCTTCTTGGGCTTTGAAGGGCTGATTAACTCGCTGATCGATACTCCCGTTGAGGATCTTGGCATCCATACTCACCTGCCCCCCGATTTGGAACAGGCGATCGCCAAAGCTAGGGCCACTTCGACGTCTGAGCGTTCGACCGACGACACTATCAACTCCCATCTTGTTCGCTATACAGCGGCAATGAGGCTACTGTCATGGGTTTGCGAACAAAAACAGATTCAGGTGGCGGTGTCTCCAGAGCGCTTTAAGGTCGATGTCGCTGGCTTTAATCGAGATGTCGTGCGCGAGGCTATGCTCACTGATGACTAAACTCCCAAGACCCTACAGGCGAGACTCTACAGGCTCAAAACTGACGCGACCAATCCTGCGGCCAGCGCTCGACGACCACCTTGGTCTGCGTAAAGAACTCGACCGCATGCTGACCTTGTCCATGGAGGTCACCCAAGAAGCTCTCCTTCCAGCCGCTAAATGGGAAAAAGGCCATCGGAGCCGCAACACCAATATTGATGCCGACATTACCCACCTCTGCTTCATAGCGAAACTTGCGAGCCGCCGCCCCACTGCTGGTAAACAGGCAGGCCATGTTGCCGTAGACGCTTTGATTGACTAGGGCGATCGCTTCATCAAGCGTATCGAGATGAATCAGGCTTAGCACCGGCCCAAAAATTTCGGTTCGAGCCAGTTGTCCAGCAGGATTCACGTTCTCTAAAATCGTAGGCCGCACAAAATGCCCGTGCTCATAATGGGGAATTGTGGGCGATCGCCCATCCACAAGCACCCCGGCACCCTCGTCTGCGCCCACCTGAATCAGGGCTTCAATTCGAGCTTTGCTCTGCGCGGAAATGACTGGACCCATTTCCACCCCCTCGTCTAACCCATAGCCGACAACACGAGAGGCAGCAACTGAAGCGATCGCCTCAGTAAAGGGCTGCTGCACGTCTCCCACCGTAATTGCCACCGATGCTGCCAGACAGCGCTGCCCTGCACAGCCGAAGGCGCTATCGGCCATAATCCGCGTCGTCATTTCTAGATCGGCATCCGGCAAAATAATGACTGGGTTTTTAGCCCCACCCTGACACTGGGCACGTTTTCCATGGGCAGCGGCTCGGGCATATACATACTTTGCCACTGGGCTGGAGCCCACAAAGCTGATCGCTCGAATGAGCGGATGGTCAAGCATTGCGTCTACTACAGTCTTTGATCCATGCACCAAGTTGACCACACCCGGAGGCAAATCAAGCTGATCGACTAATCGCATCACTTTTTGCATCGTCAACGGCACCTTCTCAGACGGCTTGATAATGCAGGTATTGCCACAGGCGATCGCATAGGGCATAAACCAAAATGGAATCATTCCAGGAAAATTAAACGGCGCAATCATTGCGGTGACGCCTAATGGCTGGCGCACCATCAGCTCATCAATGCCACGGGCAATATCCTCGGAGTTATAGCCCTGCATCAACATCGGGATACCGCAGGCCACTTCCACATTCTCAACTGCGCGACGCATCTCACCCCGCGACTCTGTGAGCGTCTTGCCACACTCCATCGTGATGGTTTGAGCCAAATCATCGAAGTGCTCCTCTAACAAGTCTCGGAGAACAAACAGCGATCGAATGCGCTGCGTTGCCGGAGTTCGCCGCCACCCTTGAAAGGCAGTATGGGCAGAGTCTGCAGCCTGATGAAGTTCGTCTGCGGTGGAGAGGGGCACCTGAGCCAACCCATCTAATGTGGCCGGATTAACCACCTCCAAGCGTTCTGCCGAGGCGGATGGGCACCATTGACCATTGATATAGTTTGTCAGAATTTCAGTAGAGTCCATACTTGCGTTGCGGTAGACACTCTTCATGAGTGTGCCACGATTCACCCTGAGAGAATCGAATCGAGCGGAAAAGCAAGTGGGCTCGCGTCAAATTTGGGTATACCCATTTGCAAATTTAGGAGCACCGATTGCTTGACTCAGGTGTTAATATAAGGGCGAAGAGTACAGTTATTCGGTTGCAGAGTTTGTTTCTGGTCTTGACGAGTTTTTCACGTTTTGTATTGGTAGACTGCCTCTCCGAAATCTCACTCTCTACACACCCTCATGATTTTGGAGACACTTTATGTCGATTTACGTAGGTAATCTGTCCTATGACGTTACGGAAGATGACCTGACAACCGTATTTGCAGAATATGGCTCTGTCAAGCGAGTTCAGCTTCCTACCGATCGGGAGACAGGTCGCAAGCGGGGCTTTGGCTTCGTAGAAATGGGTTCAGATGAAGAAGAAGCTGCTGCTATTGACGCTCTTGACCAGGCAGAATGGATGGGGCGTGACCTCAAGGTCAACAAAGCCAAGCCTCGTGAGAACAAGGATTCATTTGGCGGCGGTGGTCGTCGCAATGGTAACTTCTCTCGCGGTAATCGCTTCTAAACGCCTTCTAATTTCACTTCATCAGTGAATAGATAGAGCATTGTCAGGCAGGTGAGCTATTTAGCTCACCTGTTTTGTCTTTAGCTGTTGTTGAAGAGTGAACTTTGCCATTGCGATAGGGAGTTACGAGGGAATAGAGCAGGAAACGGTTCGGTTTTCCTACCAGGCTACCTGCTCCGGTTTGATTTTCAG
>CAZCXK010000189.1:0-4721 GCA_964502605.1 uncultured bacterium | reverse complement strand
ACCCAGGTGCCCGAGGCGATCGCGCAGCTGTCTAACTTGACTCACCTTGACCTCTCTAACAACCAAATCACCCAGGTGCCCGAGGCGATCGCGCAGCTGTCTAACTTGACTCACCTTGACCTCTCTAACAACCAAATCACCCAGGTGCCCGAGGCGATCGCGCAGCTGTCTAACTTGACTCACCTTGACCTCTCTAACAACCAAATCACCCAGGTGCCCGAGGCGATCGCGCAGCTGTCTAACTTGACTCGCCTTGACCTCTATAACAACCAAATCACCCAGGTGCCCGAGGCGATTCGAGAACTTAAGCATCTAGAGAACCTTGACCTTGAGAATAATCAAATTGGAATCCTTCCAGAATGGATCGAAGAACTACCCAACCTTAAAACACTCGATGTGCGTCGCAATCCGCTGCCGATTTCGCCAGAAATTCTTGGGCCAGCAGACTCTAGTGAAGACCCCGGCTCACTTGAAGATATCTTCAACTACTGTCGTCAAATGCGGAGCGGCAAGGTGCGCCCTCTCAATGAAGCCAAGCTCCTGCTTGTTGGTCAAGGCAGTGTCGGCAAAACCTCTCTGATCAATCGTCTCATCCACAATCGATATAACACCAACGAGCCGCAAACCGATGGCCTCAATGTCCAAACCTGGGGCATCCATGTCAACGGTAAAGATGTGCGCCTCAACGCATGGGACTTTGGTGGACAAGAAATCTACCATGCCACCCATCAGTTTTTTCTGACCAAACGCAGCCTCTATTTACTTGTCTGCAACTGCCGCACCAGTGAAGACGAAAACCGCATTGAGTACTGGCTAAAGCTGATTGAAAGCTTTGGTGGCAAATCTCCTGTGATCATCGTCGGCAACAAAAAAGACGAACAGCCTCTCGATGTCAACCGTAAAGCCTTACGCAACAAATATCCCAATATCAAAGCCATCATTGAAACCTCCTGCCAAACCAACGACGGCATCGACGACCTCCGCAATGCCATCATTCAAGAAGTCGGGCTTATGAATGATGTCTACAACCTCCTGCCCCTCTCTTGGTTTGAAGTCAAAGAAAGCCTTGAAATGATGGAGCAAGATTTCATCAGCTACAGCAAATATGCCTGCATCTGTGAAGCCAAGGACATCCCTGAAGAACGCAACCAGGAGCAACTGATTAAGCTGCTGCATAACCTCGGCCTGGTGCTCAGCTTTCACGACCATCCTATCCTGCAAAGCACCAGCGTTCTTAATCCTGATTGGGTCACGCAAGGTGTCTACGCTCTTCTGAGCGACGAAATTCTCAAAACTCAGACCAAAGGAATTCTCACGTACGCCGACTTCAGCCGTATTCTTGACCCACACCGTTATCCAAACAACCGCCATCATTACCTGATCGAGTTGATGAAAGAGTTTCAACTCTGCTTTCCACTGCTCGATCACCCTACCCCAAAGTTTCTCATTCCCGGACTTCTTCCTAAAGAGGAACCAGAAGACATTAGCCTTAAAGGAGACACCCTGGAGTTTCAATATCACTACCGCATCCTGCCTGAAAGCATCATGTCTCGCTTTATCGTGCTTACCCACGAAAAGATCCACAACGAAACCTACTGGCGCAGCGGTGTGATGCTGGCTCATACCGAAGGTTGCGAAATTTACAACATTGCCCGCATCAAAGCTGACACTGAAGACAAGAAAATCTTCATCTCGATTAGCGGTCGAGAAACAACTCGTCGATTATTTCTGGGCATCATCCGTGATGTATTCAACAGAATTCATAGCTCCTTTGCCAATCCTGAAATCAGTGAGTGGGTGCCTGTTCCCGGACATCCCGACCATCCTCCCCTCGACTATCAAGAACTCCTCGGCCTTGAAGACATGGGCCTTCAAGACTGTCCCATTGGCAAACTCAAATTAAAAGTCAATCTTCGGCAACTGCTAGACGGTTATGAGCCCATTGAAGCTCGGCAGCGGAGACGAATGGGCGATCGAGATTTAGACGTAGAGTTTGCAAAAGACAGTCCTTATCATGTCTCTGTAAACCTTCATGACCACCGTTCAAGAGACATTCACCAACATGGACAGCGCGACAATGTAGCGGGCGATCGGGTGGAGGGCAATAAGACAACACTTGCCAATCATGAAACTGATGATGACTAATGTAAGCCATCTCGACTGCTCGATATGAGTGCTCTCACAGCCAGTTGCTACATTTGGATTACGCTTCTGAAGATAGTTCTAAACCAAACGGAGAAACCAGTGTAATTATGTCAAACACTATTCATCAATATGGCTCTGGCGACAACGTCGCAGGCGATAAAGTCATGGGCAACAAAATCGGCACCCAAATCAACAATTCTCAAGACTTGGCACAAGCAGCAAAGGACATTACAGCTTTGCTTGACCAGCTTTCCGCAGACTATCCTGCTGATAGCCCCAGAGTAGTAGGAGCCAAAGCCATTGATAAAGTCGAAAAAGACCCGCAGCTAAAATCTCGACTTCTACGCGGAGTTAAAGCCGGTAGCTTCGCAGCCCTAGAAAAACTGATTGACCACCCAGTTGCGAAATTCTTCATTGAAGGCGCAAAAGAAATGCTGGAGCCTTAAGCCAGATTTCGCTGATAAAATTCGGCACCGTTTGAAACCTGAGATATTTATTACACGTCTGGAGGTCAGCGTTGGATAAGTTTGGAACCTTCTCAGGAAAAGACATGTGCAAAATTTTAGAGAAACATAGGTTTACTCAGGTGCGCCAACGAGGACGTCATATTGTGATGCAGAAACGAACCTGGTTAACTAACAGAACTCTTGAAAGCCTTATTCTGCCGTAGACTGGTTTAGCGCCAGCATAACTCGTCAGAACCATTAGCCTATGGGGAGGCTTTGCCCGTAGCTGTTGGAGAGTTGCGCGATCGCTTTTGCGTTGGGAAAGCTGGGCCAGGGTGATGTGATGGACACGCGATGCTTTGCCCATCTTACACATTGCTCGATACTATTGATGTCACTTAAACCCCCATTAATGTCGCTTAAACCTCCATCAATGGCATGCAATCATGCATCGATTCTAGTGGGAACTCCATTAGCGGCATCTAAAGAGGCATTGGTCTCAAATCAACCTTTAAAATTCCTGCAATAGACGTCAAGCCTCTTCGCAGCGTCTGCAGCAGCTACCAGAATTATTGAACGCCAATCGTCGCAAACTCTGGAGCCTGACCCACCGCATAGTCTGGAATGCAGTTGGCTTCCATATACTGTCGGTAATGATCGATTTGTCGATTGATATCAGCCTGACTCCAGCCGCAATAGTGGCGCAGGGTGTCTGCAATAGCGGGCAGCGCGTCAAAGCCATAGCGGGTCATCATGGCGAGCCCGGTACGGCGGCGCGTGATGTCAACCAGAGTCTTGGCATATTCTGACTCCACTGCAAACACTACCTGCGCCTTGATGTCGAGATGAGGCGGGGCGATCGCCTCTGCTAACTCTGGATTTGCATCAACCAGGGCCAGCACTTCGATCGCCCGAGCCCCATATATCGAGAACAGGTGCTCCACAGTCGAGGCAGAGAACTGCTGCTGATACGTCTGAATCGCTGCTTGCATCCGAGCATCACTCGGCAGAATGGCACCCGGCAATGGGGCTGTTCGAGTCGGACAGGCCGGAGGCTGCAGTCCTTGCTTGTGATAAACCTGATCTACCATCTCTTCACCCACTTGGCGATAGGTGGTGATTTTGCCCCCAATCAGCGAAATCAGATTTGTGACTCCTTCCGATGTGTGGTCAAACAAAATATGGCTGCGCGTGATGCTGCTGGTCTTTTGCCCCTCGGCATTGGGCAAGGGGCGAACTCCCGAATAGGTAAACGTTACATCCTGTCGAGTGAGGTGAGCCGTCGGAATGATGTGATTGGTTTCGCTCAGCAGATAGTCAATTTCAGCGTTGTCAGCTTTGATCGCGTCAAGATCGCCCGTGTAGCGTAAATCAGTGGTGCCAATCAAAATCATGCCCAGCCACGGCACGATAAAAAACGGACGACCATCTGACTTGGCCTCCACATATAAGGCAGAATCCAGGGGCGCACCGGGGAAAGGTTCCACAATAATATGACTGCCTTTGGTGCCGCCAATCTTGCGAGTTTTGCTAATCGGTGATGGGGAGCCGTTGGTATGGCCCCGATGCAACACCTCATCGACCCAGGGGCCTGCTGTATTGACGACAACGAGCTGCTTGCTACCCTGCACTACAAATTCATGGCCAGACAACACATCTCGGCAAGCAATTCCTGTAATGCGATCGCCCTCTCGGTGTAGTTGCGTGGCCTCGACGTAGTTTAAAACTGTTGCCCCTGCGGCATCTGCCGAGAGAATATTCTCCAGCGCCAGCCGTTCGGCATAGGCCACCTGAGCGTCATAATATTGCGCGCCTCCCTTCAAATGCTCGGGGTCAATATAGCGAAAGATTTGCTGAAACGCTTGTCGCGACAGCATCCGATGAGAGGGTAATGTCTTGTCGTAGCTGAAGATGTCGTAGAGCCACATCCCTGCCTGCACCTTCCAATAGGGACGGGAGCGATCGCCATAGATAGGAATGGTCAACAGCAGCGATTTGACCAAATGAGGAGCCGTATGCAGCAAAATTTCTCGCTCATGCAACGACTCGCGCACCAAGGCAAATTCAAAATATTCTAAATACAGCAGATTCGAGGTTTATGAGGCACAGTAGCAGCAATGTGTGAACCAA
>CAZCXK010000188.1:0-4851 GCA_964502605.1 uncultured bacterium | reverse complement strand
AGAGCTAGATGTCCCGCCGAATACCAGCTAAATTTCCATAATGAGAATTGCTGACTCGATTCGCTGAGAGCTTCAAGATGTTTTGATGTAGGGTGGGGGCAGCAAAAACGATAGAATGAAGCTCCTATACAGAAGGCCTTACCACTGCGCGTTATGAATGTTCGTTCATCTCAATCACAGTCTGTGCCTTCGCATGGGCGTAACATTTCAAATTTGCCTGGACTCAATGCGGCAAATCAGCACTTGCTATATCAACACGGCATTTATACGATACATCAGCTGTTTGAGAAAACTCAAACCCCAGCGCAGCGCCATAGTCTGGCAACTCAGCTCAAGATCCATCCGCAATATGTCGAAAAATGGGCTGCATTAGCTAACTTAGCCCGCATCCCCAGCGTAGGCTGTCAACATTGTGGGTTACTGCTCCATGCTGGCATTAGCTCTCCTCAAATCCTGGCGCAGACCTCCTTGCCTCGATTACACCGCCAAGTGCTAAAGCTCTATGTCGCCACACTCCAGCGTCAAGACTTGTGTCCCTCACTGGGGGACGTCTCTACTTGGATTCAGCAGGCCAAGACGTTTCGTTAGTCAGGGTTAGTCAGGATACCAAAACATCCCTTTAATGCCTTCTGGGTCAGGCATAAAGCCCAACGTTCGATAAAACTCGATCACATGAGGGTCGGCAAACAGAGTGATATTGCTGATGTCTTCACTCCGCAGCTTTTTGATCACCTGCTTCATCAGCGCTTTGCCCAAACCTTGCCCTTGAAAGTCTGGATGGACGACCACATCCCAAATGGTGGCATTAAATGCATGATCTGACGTTGCTCTTGAAAAGCCAATCAGCCGCCGCTGTGCCCCGCGCTGTTCCCACATTGATACAACCAAAAAACTGTGCTGAATCGCTTTTTTGACTTTGCGGAGTGGCCGCCGAGACCACCCGACAGCATCGCACAGTTCCTCTAAATCGTAGAGATCGATATCTCGATCCGTTGCAAAGAAAATACGAGCATCATCGCCAGTTCCCTGGTCTTGAACGCCATATCTCTCCCTGGCGGGTTGAGGGGCGATCGCCGTGTCTGACGTGTTGAATAAGCTTTTCCAAAAACCCATGCAGGCGTAGGAGGTGAATAACAGATTTACAGCGGTATTAGCTAGTATACGCCCTACCAACTTATGATTATCCACATGAATTGTTCCTAGAGGCTGATAAATAGGCTCTTGTGGTTTATATTTAATCTCTTTGGGTCTAATTCCCTGGCGCTTGCAGCGGGAAGGCCAAGGGGAAGGCCAAAATGAGCGCGTCTATTGACAAAAATCATGATATCGCACCGGATAGTCGCTATCCATACAGAGGTCACGATGATTCGACCCACTACGCCCGATGACACAACCGCATTGCTCGCGTTGGTTGAAGCGACAGGTCTACTCCAACCGCATGAAACCCAAGAACTGGCTCAAATGTTAGCCGAATACTTTACCAATGAAACTGATAGCCAAGACCTCTGGCTGACCGACGATGACAACGGTCCGGTGGGAGTTGTGTATGTCGCGCCGGAACGAATGACCGAGGGGACATGGAATCTATATCTGATCGCCGTCCATCCTGACCATCAGAAGCAAGGACGTGGTGCAGCACTGCTTGCCTATGTCGAACAGATGTTGACGGAGCGCGGCGAGCGTATATTGCTGGTGGAAACATCAGGATTGGAGAGCTTCGAATCCGTTCGGGCATTCTATCGGAAGAGTGGTTATGACGAAGAAGCGCGAATCCGTGAATTTTACAAAGCGGGTAATGACAAGATTGTTTACCGCAAGGCACTGGTTGATTCAGAGGCCATAAAGTAAATCAAATTGCAGGAGTTATCCCCTAATTTAATTAAATTCCGCAGAGGAAATGCCGGATGGGTTTGGTTGACTCATTATCACGTTATTTTAATTAGAAGCAGTTGTAGTGCGCCGCCACAACCACTAATACTAAAGTATGGACATTCGAGCTGAGAAACCAGAAGACATAGCAGCGATTCGCAACGTTAATGTTGCGGCATTTGGGCGAGAAAGTGAGGCAGATTTAGTTGATCGGTTGCGCGGGGTTGCCTCTACATTTTCCTTCGTTGCAGTTGAATGTGGGCACGTTGTTGGACATCTTTTTTTTAGCCCAGTTGAGATTGAAGGAGAATGTGCCGATGGTTTACCTGTTCTTGGGCTAGCGCCAGTCGCAGTGCTGCCTGACTGTCAACGCCGGAGCATTGGATCATTGCTGATTCAGCATGGCTTAAACGAGTGTACTCAGTCCGGTTTCAAGGCGATTGTTGTGCTCGGTGCTTTAGCATACTATTCACGATTCGGGTTTATTCCAGCCAAGGAGAAGGGATTAGGATGTGAGTACCCGGTGCCAGACGAGGCGTTTATGGTGTTGGAGTTGGAGCCTGGTGCATTAGACGGATGCGAGGGTACGATCCAGTATCGATCAGAGTTCAATACCCTTGAGTCGCGATCGCCATAGAACACTTACATCTTTCGATGCTGGTTGCTTGAGTTAAAACTGCTTGAGTCAAAACTGTCTCAAGACGCAGTTTATCTAACTCAAGATCGAGACCCATTAATTGATCAGCCCGCAATCGTAGATTTGCAAACAGAATGGGGCACGGCTCTAGGGTTGCTGAGTGGCGATCGCCAACCGCACCCCACTAATAGACCGCAATCGATCCATGACGGCAACAACGCGACCATGGTTAACTGCTTCATCAGCATTGATAACAACGAGAGGATCTTCTCCAGCTTCAATCTGCTGCTGCACCTCGGTGGCCAGTGTCTCAAGCTGAATGGCCTGACGGTTGAGTGACAGATTGCCTTGATTGTCGATCGTCACGACCAACTGCTGTGCCACTTGAGCATCAGAATTGCTGGCTTCAGGCACATTGACCGGTAATCCTTCTGAGCGGGTTAAAAATAGCGTGGACATGATGAGAAACGCCAAGATTGCAAAGATCACATCAATCATTGGCGTGATGTTGATCTGAGGTGCGGGTTCAGGGTCTGTGGGCAATCGCATAATTTGACTTAGAACAAGAAATATCGCTCAAAGAATACCGCTCAAGGTCAAGCAGACAATGGACATACCTCGCAATCATAGCGCATTCAATTCAGCAATCGAAGCATGGTGACGCTGGGGTTGATGATGAATACAACGATTCTAAAAACTTCGTCAAGAGTGCCAACTTTCTTTGATGAGCATCGTTAGGATGTAACTGGCTAACGTTAGACTCCACTTCAATTAGTCTCTACTTAGAGTAAGAAGAACCCTTTATGGATTTCTTTTCAGACACTCTGGTGCTGTCGCGAATGCAGTTTGCACTCACCGCCATCTTTCATATGCTCTGGCCCGTGTTGACAACGGGGATGGCCATCTATCTTGTAGTTGTGGAAGGGCTATGGCTCAAAACACACAATCCTGATTACTATCATCACGCTCGGTTTTGGGCGAAACTCTATGTCCTCAATTTTGGCATTGGCGTTGCTACCGGAGTGCCAATGGAGTTTCAATTTGGCACCAACTGGGCTCCGTTCTCCGAAGCAGTTGGTGACTTTTTTGGTAGCATCCTTGGCTTTGAAGCCTCTATGGCATTTATGCTCGAAGCAGGTTTCCTGGGGATTATGCTGTTTGGCTGGAAGCGCGTTCATCCGGTAGTTCATTATTTTGCCACCATCATGGTGGCATTTGGAGCAAACCTTTCAACTTTTTGGATTTTAACCGCAAACTCATGGATGCAAACCCCAGCCGGGGGTGAAGTGGTCAATGGCAAGTTTATTGTCAGCGACTACTTTCAAGCCATCTTTAATCCTTTCATGCTAGTGAGCGTATCGCATATGTTTCTGGCTACGCTGGAAACATCGCTTTTTGTGATCGGAGGCATCAGTGCCTGGTATGTTTTTAACAAGCGTCATGAGGCCTTTTTCTCAACTGCGCTAAAAATTGTACTGGCAACGGCGATCGCAGTTGCTCCCTTGCAAATCTATGTAGGGCATCTCAGTGCCGAACAGGTCTATCATCATCAGCCCACGAAACTGGCCGCAATGGAAGCCCACTGGGAAACCTCACCCGCTGGACAGCCTGCCGACTGGAGCTTTCTGGCATTGCCTGATGACAAGGCCGAGACCAATCGCTGGGAAATCAAAGTGCCGAATGGGTTGGGCTATATCCTTGAATTTAAGGAAAACTTGTCTGAACCCGTTCAAGGGTTGAAAGACTTTGCACTGGGCGATCGCCCCCATATGGTGGGGCTGATCTACTACTCATTTCGCATCATGAGCGGCATTGGTTTTTTCCTGGCAGGCTTGATGCTGATCAGCACCTTGCAATGGCTGCGCGGCAAGCTGGCTCCCGATGCCATTGGCCAACAGCGCTGGCTGATGGCCGCCTGGATGTTTGCTGCCCCTTTGGGTTATATCGCAGTTGAGTCTGGCTGGATTGTACGCTGTGTCGGTCGCCAACCCTGGACAGTTTATGGCCAGATTCGGACAGTTGATGCCGTGTCTAATTTGCCGCCTAGTAATGTTTTAACGTCGCTGCTGGGGTTTGCTGCGGTCTACACCCTGTTATTAACCTGCACGCTTTTCTTTGGTAGCCGCATCATTCGCCAAGGCCCTGATCTGACACGGCCAGTCCCGAATCTAGATAACCCCCCTGATTTAGACATGCAGCCTGCAGAACACGTTCCCGATCGGCGTCCGATAGAAGCAGGTCAATCCAATTCATAGAGGTCATTATGGAAACCCTAGACTATTTTCTGCCCCAGGTTTGGTTTTTTATCCTGGCCTTGTTTCTATTTCTCTATATCATGCTAGACG
>CAZCXK010000187.1:0-4864 GCA_964502605.1 uncultured bacterium | reverse complement strand
GCGGATAAACCTACTCAACCCGCTTTACAAACTGTGACTGGGACTACAAAACAGCAAAGATCACCCGAATGAAAGCGCCGTCAGGAATGTAGGGTCTACCAATCCCCATACCGCCTCAAAGATTAACTTATTGTTCAGAGATAATCGAGGATCCAGGTTGGATGTATAATCAGCCTCAAACGCATATTAGGGCACTACCATGGCTTGTCAGGATAAAGTTGTTTACCTCTCGCCTTTGATCTCTCCGCCAGATTGGGCATCCGCATCTCTCCCCTCCCGAGAAGGAATCCTCGAACTACAACATAAGGTAGATGATGCACTCGGGTTGGTATCAAAGGCACGTATGGTTCTGAACCTCCAACCAGATCCCACACCCGTAGTGCTGAGAAAAATCCAGGATCAGCCAGTCCAAGTTAGACAGGTTTTAACTCATCTTAGGGAGATGCGCTATCCTCCTGAATTAACGCATTGGGTTGATCAAGCAAGAACACTAGCGTGCAAGGCAGCAGAAAATCTTGACTGCTGCTTTACTCTGATTGCACAAGTGATAACTCTACAGATTGATATCCCTTCTTATAGTGCTCATCTAAACACAGCTCGACAGCTAAGTAAGCAGGCTCATCAACAGTTGGAAAAACTGGATATGCACTTTGAGGAATTGTTGGAAGCATTGCCTATTCAACCTTCACATAATTCTGCTAACAACGTAATCTTCTTGAAGAACAGTTAGTCTTTAGGTTTTCAGTGGCAGATATAGCTAGTTTGGGTGATGTGATTATGAACTTTTCCCTTGGTCAAAGCTATTATGTGTGGAATTCCAGAACCTTTACGTAGCGATATTAGAAATACATTGCTACGTTGCAATCAGTTGCAAGATTCAGAGCACTTCAAAAGTATTGTAAAAAATGCCTCAGAATTAAGCCCATGGTGGAGTGGACTTCCCGACAAAAATAATCTGGAGGCAAGAGTGGATGCTGTAATAGCTCATTTTCGAGAAAGTAAGGCTGACGGGCAAGACGGTTTAGTTTTGTTGTTGCGTGAGCTTGCAAATTATCATGATAGTGAGCTGGAAATACACGGAAAATTAAAAGAATTAGCTAAAAGGTTGGAGGATATTGAAAAATCTCCTCGCTCACCCCTTTCAGATCCTTTGACAGCAGTAATATATGACCTGAAATCTACTTTGCATGAGGGGATAGAAAGCCTGAACAATATCAAGAAAATACTAAACCTTGACCCTCCTCCAACACCAAATGTGTTGAATCAAATACATTCAAAGCCTGACCAATTTCAAAAGTTAGTGGATAAATTACAGAACTCGTCCTATTCACCTAATCAGACCAGATGGATAGATGAAGCGCTTACTAGAGCACGTCATTTGCGGGATTGCTTAGATCAACTATTCAAAGAGATTGAATCACTTAAAACGTCTCCAGATGCAAGGATTGTATCTGGATTTCATTTATTCACGGAGAAACAAAAACTTCACACGCAACACTTACTTTGTGCCCGCCAGCTTAGTTCAGAAGCTTTACGAAAAGCCAAGCAGTTAAATCAATATTTTGACAAACTTTGTTGAGGATCTAAACTGCATCAAAATATTTTTAGCTGGCAGATGGTAACACATATTTCTATCGCAATTCGTTATAAAAGAACATAACAAACTTATCGAGTCCTGAATAATTTAACTTAAAAGTCCAGCTTTGCACTTTAGGACTATGTCAATAAGTGATGAGCTTTATGTAGTATACAAAATGCTCGGTGCGTCAGGAATTCCTGATAGAATAAGATCTGGGAAAGAAGATAAGATTGAATCTGGGAAGGAATGGGATAAAACTTTAGAGTCATTAAAGAAAATCAGTCGTCAACTAGAGAGTTGGTCGAATGAATTGCTAGCGACAACTACTCTTCCAGATATAGGTACCTTAAGAGATGCAATTGAGGCGTTTCAAGATCTACAGGAATTATCTAGGAGTATAGAAGTCCACAAAATATTAAAGAATAAAGAGGAAGGATACTGGATAATCTTGCTAAGTTGCTTGGATAACCTTAAGAGCAAAAGCTTTGAGAAGACTGTGTTAATAAACATTTTTAGATACAAACAATTTCGCGAGAATCATCTGTCATCTGATTCAGACAAGGATGACACGTTTCTTCCTGTACCAATTAAAGAAGATGAGCTTACGTTTGAAGAATTACTTAGTCTTCAATTTGGTTTTGGTGAAAAACTTTATGAGCTTGCTGAAAGCCTAGATTTATCAGAAGAGTACAACAAGTGGTCAAAAGGAGGATCTGCTGAAAATAAATGAACAACAATTTACTTTAAAAATAAAGGAACGGATCCATTTTTGAGTAGGGAGATTGCATAGGTTGCGGCAACATCACAGGCGTAACTGCGCCATTTTTTAACCTCTTGTGCCCCTTTATTTTCATCAGCAAGATCAGAGACTCCACGAACCATGAAAAATCCAGGGGGATTTGGAGTTTGAAAGGCTGCCGCAGCAACACCCCCCGCCTCCATTTCCACACCAATCAGCTTGGGCCAGGTATCACGGTATTTTGTCAGCGCATCCCCGAAAGCGATAACTTTGTCTCCAGATGCAACAGTGCCAATATGACATTCTGCAGATCCCTCGCCTGGTCGTTCTACGGTTGTTTGTTGTAACCACTCGTGATGGGCAAAGTTTTGTGCCGCTCCAAGTAACCTGGGATCAGCCTGATGAACTGTCCATCGCACCTCCGGTTCTTTGGGAGTTAACTTCTGTAGTTCATAGTCGGCTATCTGATCAGAAATCAGCACATCCCCAAGTTTGACCCTTCTTGCAGCAACTCCTCCGGCAATTCCCAGTAAAAGAACATACCGGGGGTGCCACCGACGAATGGCATCACTTGTTGCCAGAGATGCCTGAACTCGACCCATGTTCAGGAGTGATATAACAATGATGCTATATTCCCCGGTTCTTTCATCAAGAAAGGTTACAGGGAGATTTACTTTGTAGTATTGACGAATGTCCTCTTGGGAAGGGGATAGCAACTGATATCCAGGAAGCTTATTCAGTAATGCATCACGCTCTTCTTCCAGAGCCGTAATAATAACGAAATCAACCGGTGAAGCACCTGTCAGTTGTGAGGGAGGAAGCTTCATCACTTTTTCCAACTCATAAGCTAGCTTACGTAAATCCTCAAATTGTTGAAGACTTGGGTCATATTCTTGACTCAACAAACGCAGAAAGATAACAAGCGCATTTTCTCCTGTTACGAAATATTGATCGACCAGATAACCTAAGGTCAGATCAACTTGCGCACTGGCATCATTCGCCTGAGGCAATCCCGCATAAAAAGCTTTCAATTCTGCTGTAGACGAAAAGAATGCATGAAGAATCGATGGATTAAGAAATTGGTTGCATGTCAACAATGCCTGTTTAAGAGGAGCGCGAATTGCATAGGGAATACCAGGCATGAGGGTTTCTTGTACGAATTGCTATTTGCTGCTAATAGATAATCTGCATCAAGGTTATCAAAAACAGCAATCCCTAATCTACAGTCTTTCAAAATGCTCAGGTGGGCATGGTGCGGACGAGGAAGCCGAATTGGATCAGTGGGTGGGTTCTGCCGTGATTGTCGATGCTCTCATCGAGCCGCTACGCGAACGATCTGAAAAATCCATCTGCCTGCCTCGCTCTGCCATCTCTCGCACCGGTGCCATTCAGTGGGAGGTGCTGGCAGACCTGATGGGCGACCACCGCGATGCCAATGGAGCCTGGAGTCGTTGGCTGTTCTGTGCGGCGGACACGCCTCCCCGCTACCTCCGATTGCTCCAGGAAGACCAGGATACCGGACTTGCAGAAGCTCTAACTCATTTGTATCAAGCGTTGGAAAAGGTTCCCCAACAGGACTATCTGTTGAGCTTTGAGGCAAAACGCCTCTTTAAGACCTGGCAGCACCAGTTAGTCGATGCTCAGCGCTCCGAAGATACCCTAGGTTTGCAACTGGTCTACCCCAAAATTGAGTCCTACACGGCATGACTGGCGCTGTGGCTACACATCGTCAACGCAGTGCTAGCGACCCGGGTCGGTGATCAGTGGCGAGACGATGGAGAAAGCGATCGAACTTGCAGCATACTACCTGTGGCAGCATCGCCTGATCCATACCCATAACTCTCCCGATTCAGGGCTGGACGCGATCGGGCTAAAAATTCAAAAGTTTGCCGAACGGGTGGAGGAAGTAACTGCATCCCGGCTGAAGAGTGGCATCCGGGCGCTGCGGAAAATGGCAACAGACCAGATTCGACAATTGATGAAGACGTTGGCGAATACAGGCTATGGTTCCGTTCGGGGTGAGGGGGCAGAGATGACCTATGTTCCGGTTCAAGGCGATCGCCAGCTTCAGCTAGACCTGTCTCCCCCATCTATACCAGGAGAAATTGACACCGTTGACGTGCCTTTGACAACGATGTCAGGCAATGAAACCTCAGCAAAATCAAAGTTGAATAGTTTGATTGACACCATTGACACAACAAGTAGCTTAAGCAGAGATGAAGCAAGTTCAGAGTTAACAACAATACCTGGTTCACCCAATGAACTTCCACATAACTCTTCAACTATTCAGCATTTGGGACAATCGGAAATCCCTCAAGATTCCGCTTCTAATGACGAAATTGATTCAAAGCCACATGTAATCTTTCATTCATCTATTAGTTCTGATTCAAGCAACACTAGCAACTCGTACTCCAGTCGTTTGTTGATCCAAGTGGGCGACATCTGTCGATACACTGGCTCAGCCTTGAGGAATTTAAAGGGCTTAGATCAGCTTTTAATTGAAGAAGTTGATGACGGAATAGCCACAGTACGGGCATCGGGTTGGT
>CAZCXK010000186.1:0-4923 GCA_964502605.1 uncultured bacterium | reverse complement strand
CCAATGGTCATCAACGCTATCTTTGTCCTGCTTGCCAGCAAACTTTTTCTGAATCATTTGATAGTTTTTACTACCGTCGCCATATCAGTCCTGAACAAATTCGCCAAGTGCTGCAAGCGCATAGTGAAGGCAGTAGTCTACGTGGGATTAGCCGTACGACCAAACTGGCTTACAACACAGTCGTCAGCATTGTTCGTGCTGCCAGTCAAAAAGCACAATTGGTATACAATGGGGCGCTTAAAGCCGTCGAAACGGAGGAAGTCAGTGCCGATGAGCTGTGGTCATTCGTTTCAAAAAACAGAAGCAATGCACAACTGGGGAATTGAACAGAGGAGATTGTTGGATTGGCTTGAGTCTTGCCTGCTCTAGTGGCTTGATTCTCGCGGTCTGTATGGACAAGCATACGGATGCATTCATTGAACAATTAGTCATGAACACAGAAGGCAAGACCAACTGCAAGCAGCTCAATACTGACGATTGGGGTGGATACGAACGAGTCCTGCCACCTGAGATTGAACATTATAATTACATTGGTAAAGACAAAACACAGCGGTTAGAGCGCACCAAGGGAATTGTGCGGCAACAAACAGGACGATGGCATCGACGACAGAATAAGTTTGGCAAGGTATGGGAACAAACCAAAGTGACGACTCGGTTAGTTGTGAGTTACTTCAACTGGATATGGCAACACAACCGACTCAAAAATACTGCTGCTCAACAAGCAGGATTAACGACACGAGCATGGGTTTGGGATGACATTGCTACCTACCCCACATTAACTTGATGCACTACCCTCTCAACGCACACCCACTCCCCGTAACCGCTCAGCAACCCATGCCGCATCCTCTTGGGCAAGTGCAGGTTGCACAGGTTGACCATAATCAATCCTCAAATCAAACCCTGCCCGCTCATACACCCCATTGAGAATCTCGTTCAAGTTGACCACTGGCTCCTCATCTCCAGCCTTTAGCGGCAACGGAAAACAGGGAATGGCATCGCGGAGAGTGCACGCATACAAGTGTGCTGTGGGACGGCGATCGCCCCGGCTCACCAAAATCCGATAGGCCGCATCTGGCACATCTCCCTGGATCGGCATCGGTTTTCCTGCCCGAAGCAAATCAATCTCAACCAGGTGGGTCAAACTCGCCAACACCTGCTGCCGCTTTCGCAAATAGGCTTCACGCCTCGCCCCAGACCGCTTATTTTTCGGAGACAACACCTCGATCGTCGTAATCACCGCCCCAGACTTGACTTCCCGAATTTCGAGATATCGCTCCTGCGCCTCCTCCATCAACGGTACTGCCACCGTCAACGGTTCAGAGGACGGCAATACAGCCGTTGCTGCTGAGGTTTCCCCCTGCTGGTTTTGCGCCGACTTTAAAAACACCGAAACATCTGGAATGCCAACCAACACACTATCTTCTGGCTCTGCCATATACGTCCGTTTTTCGACCGCGACGTAGTAGTTTGGGCGTAGGGGTGGAGCAATGGCATCAGCGATCGCCACAATCAGACGACTATGAACCTCTGACCACAGATCAGGGTTTTCTAAGTGGGGATTCATGCCAGGGAAGGGCGATCGCATGGCTGTTGCTCCAAGAGACCCACACATTGATCATGACGTAAAAATGGGGTTGTGCTCAATAATGAACCATTCGTGATAGAGGATGGCCACGTAGAAATTCTCTCCAGTGGGGCGATCGCACACCGCCATATACCCACTGGCATACCACTCATCGCCATAGGTCGTGTCTTTCAAAAACAGCGTCAGCGAATTGCCATTAATACTCCAGATTGTTCGCAGAATCGTAATCTGGTCATGATGAGTGCGGTCAATCGGTAACAACACCGGACGCCCATCAATCATCATGAACTCGGGGGCAGACCACTCCAGAGCAGACTCCCAATCTTCTGGCCCCTCGTGCTTTTCGATAATGCGATCCCATCTCACCGATTTGATTGTGTCGAGAATGTCCTGAGATAGCTCCGCCAGCTTCATAAGCTCAACCTGGACGATATTCTTGCCTAATTCCCTTATCGGAAACTCACGTTATGTTAAGGTGAGCAAGAGGTTAATGCGTCGGCTACAAGGTGATGCCGCAGTAGGCTTTAGAAGAATCGGGATGGCGGGATTCGAACCCACGGCCCCTTCGTCCCGAACGAAGTGCGCTACCAAGCTGCGCTACATCCCGAAGTTTATCAACCTCTTCCAGAGTATCATATTGCCACAATAGAGCAGTGATGGCGATCGCCCCAAGTCTCGACATTCTGATCAGACCCTGTTTCTACTCAATTGTCCTCGCTTCATCCTGGATCAAGATCTAAATCTGCTGCCCGTCGAGCTATGGCATATCCTTTGGCTGAGGGGCGGCTCCGGTGGTTAATTCGTCAGAGACGGTATCATCAGGGGACATATCATCAGGGCGATCGCCAAATAGCCCAAACAGGGGCCCGATCGCTGCACCGACTACAAAGCCTCCGGCATGAGCCCAGTATGCAATACCGCCGCTTTCCATGCCAATGTTGGTGGGGGTTCCGAGGCTGGCAACCCCATAGAGCGCCTGTTGCCCAAACCAAAATCCCAGAAACAAGATAGCCGGAACACGAACCGTGTAGAAGAAGAAACCCAAAGGAATAAACGTCAAGATTTTCACTTGAGGATAGCGAAAGATATAGGCCCCCATCACCCCGGCAATCGCCCCACTTGCTCCCAATGATGGAATCTGCGACTCTGGAGCAAAGTACCACTGTGCCAGCGATGCCAACACACCACATAGCAAATAAAACAGGACATAGCGAATGCGTCCTAGTTGTTCCTCAAGATTGTTGCCAAAAATCCATAGATAGAGCATGTTGCCGCCCACATGCAGAAACCCACCATGGAGAAACTGCGACGTGATCAGCGTACTCCATTCTCGTAAATTCTCAGATAACACCCCAGCTTGAAAGCTGAGGGTCAGTTGCTTGGGCACCACCGCCCACTCATAAAAGACATGGTTAAGGGCTTGAGGCGATAAGCTCGACTCAAAGAAGAACACAATGATGTTGATAGCAATCAGTGCATAGGTCGCGTAAGGCGTAATCTTAACCGGATTTTCGTCGCGTAGAGGAACCACAGGCGCTTTCCCTATCGTTAGACGTTAATTTACTGATATCCATTATCTTTCAGCTATTTATTCGTAGACTACCGGAATTTGGCACAAAAGGAACTCTTTCCCACGAGCGAATTCAAGGTTTCGATGTCCTAAAGCTCGCCAAGTTTGTGGTGTCATGAGACCTCAAACCTACAATTTATGATGAGTCTACTGCAATCAACAACTTAAACAGACTGCCGCCGAGCAAGACCAATCAGAACTGATCCCTTGACTGAGCGGCCTGTAACATAGTCGAGCGGAGATGAGCTGGAGGCGGGATGTCTGGGCATGTATAGGCCAGTTCTAATGTCTGCTGCACTGCTTCAATGTCTCGATTGATTGTAGGGGTTTGAGCCAACAGCTGCTCGAATCTGCGGCTTCAGTCGCGCTCAATGATCCAAGCACATATCCAGCAATCAACAACTGCAGCGAGTCTGCCCAATGCGGCTCTGAACGCGGATCGGATGAAGGTGACAATGGCATGGTTATGGCATTCCAATAAACTCTGAGAGGGCATGGCGCAACTTGAGCAGACCTCGTCGAGATTGTGACTTAATCGTGCCTAGAGGCACATTGAGTCGGCTGGCAATTTCTGATTGACTCAATCCCTCGTAGTAAGCCATCTTCAACACCTGCTGTTCACGGGGGGGCAATTGGGAGAGCGCAGCCTGCACTTCCTGCGATCGCTCCACCTGAAAGAGATAATCAATTGGCGTCTGGGAGCCAGTTCGTTCTTCATCAGTGAAGGGCTGTTGGCCAAACTTCTCACGGATTCTATGGCGCGATCGCAAGCGGTCAATCGCTCTTGAGCGCGTCAAAATCCCCAAAAATGTTCGCAATGTCCCTCGTTTGGGGTCATACGAACACCCTTTGGAGAGTGCTAAAAAGATATCTTGAGTTAAATCTTCTGCTTCATGGGCATTGCCCAACAGTTGGAAGGCAATGCCATAAACGAGGGCGGCATGGCGGTCGTATAAAAGGCTCAGACTGTCGAGCTGCCCAGTCTGCAAAGCCATGAATAGGTCTGCATCAGTCGGCTGAGAGCGGTCAGCTCGTTGATGGTTGGAATGCTTCGAAAACATGCGCGCACGGCCAAAAGTCCTGTCCCCAGGGAAATTTGTATTTTATAGCAAATCAGGTGGCAAGCTAGACAGTCGTGAACCCAGACAGCCGATCGAGCAGGGATTAAGGATCCAGGGCTAGCAGCATCTCGCGATCGCCCCTGCTGTAATCGCAGTAAATGTCACTCATCCCTTGCTCCGAACTGGCCTTGCTCCGAACTAGGAGCGATCGCCCCATAGTAAAGTTAGGGGCGATCGCAGGTTACAGATCGCGTCAGGCAACGATTTGGAAGTCGCCAGCGGTCAAATCAGGCGCATTATTCAGGCGGGCAAAGAGGCCCCCGTCTCCCAAGCCGCCTGCCGAGCCATTTTCATTGAAAAAGAGATTGCCCGACCCTCGGCTATAAACAATAATCCCAGCGCTCTGGGCCACTGCTGGGCCACTGTTGACAAACTGGATCTGATCACTGGTAAACTACCTTGAGCCGTATCAACGTTGTAGAGCTGCGTTGCCGTAGTTCCAGCAAAGGTTTTGGTATAAGCCGCTGCGGTGAGACTAGGATCAGCTGCTGCATTCACATCGCCAGTGGCATAGGCCAAGGTGCCATCAACCGTAACCTCTCCCGTATCAACGTTGATGCGAAAGTTTTGATTGTTATAGCCCTACGCAATCACGTTAGGACATTCTCTAAAGGCAGCATCGACACAATCTCGAAAGTTGTCAAACT
>CAZCXK010000185.1:0-4983 GCA_964502605.1 uncultured bacterium | reverse complement strand
TGAATGGCGTCAGTGACACTTTAACAAATCCATCATTACTGCTTGAGTACTACCAGAAGATCTTTGTACTCAATCAATAGATTCTTAAGCTGTGAGTTACCCGTTGTTGAAATCATTGATTGCACGCCTTCAGGCGTTTCTAGTTGCTTTAGGCTTCCTACAAATTCTTTAAGCTGAGTATCTCCCAAGGTTTTGCCAGGATTTTGTACTGTCTTAGATTGGAAAATATCTATGCATTCTTCATTTTCGTTAACATAAATTCCATCAATTCCCTTATCTCCGTGCCCATCACAAACAATATTTTGGACTTCAATAATATCTAGCCTGTATATATTTACTAGAAACCAACTTAAAAAAGCACTGGCTTCTTCACGACCTGGAACTTTGTAGGGCTGAGCAATCCGAACAAGATTTCCGTAATCAAGATCAAGCATAAATTTTGATATAAGGTAGCACTACTATTCTACAGAGTATGAAATTATCAAACCCAAAATTTTTTCACAACCATGCCCCCACCCATAATAAAGCCAGCTAACGGCACAATGCAGCGGTTGCAGATCACCTCGAACTGGGCACAGGCGGCTTTCGTCTGTCCGCTGCCATGACGTGTTAGCTTGCCCCTACACCGATCGCCCCCCAATACCACCTCACCGATCGTCTCCTGAGTGTTTTCGCAATCACCGATTGCCCGTCCGTACGCTGCACCGATTGGTTATGCCGAGTATGGTGCGATCGCCCCTTCACCCATGACCGGCTGAGGTTTTTACGCGAGGGTTTGACAAATTCAAGTGCTTGCTATAGGATGTGACTGGATAGTCATATGACCGATCGGTCATATTCTTGTGGTGGAAATTATGCCATCCCAAACCTTTTTTAATCTGTCTGATGTGAGACGGCAGATCATTGTTGATGCAGCGATCGCAGAGTTCGCTAACCATAGCTATGAAGCGGCGTCGATTTCAAGTATTGTTAGCCAAGCGAAAATCGCCAAAGGTAGTTTTTACCAATACTTTGAAGATAAACAAGACCTGTATCTCTACCTGGTTGATTGGGCACTGGAGGTAAGGCGCGCCTTCATTGCCACGGCCAATCTTCCGAGTATTCAAGCTGGGTTTTTCGCGTATTTGCGAGCCTTATTTCAAGCAAATTTAGAGTTCCAATTGGCGAATCCAGCTTTTACTCAGATTCTGTTTCGGGGACCTCATTTTGGCGATGTGCCGTTTCGGGAGGAAGTTTTTAGGCGAACAAAGGCTGGCTCAATCAAATTTATGCGACAGTGCGTGCAAGAGGGCATTAACCAAGGGCAACTTTCAGCTCAGATCAATCCTGATGTTGCCGCAATCATGATTGTTACCTTGGGCATTGAACTCAGGCGCTTTATTCCGATTGTTTTAGGAATAGACACAAATCAATTGATTAAGGATAACCCTAATGTAGACAGGGATGCCATTAGCAAAATTCTAGATGACTTCGTCCGTATCTTAGAGCGCGGTATCGGAGGAAGCAATGATTGATAATCCTCTGCTTAGTTCCATCAAAATAGTTATTTTCTTGTTTCTTTTTACATTTCTCCTGTCCGTAGCACTAGAGAAACCGAAGCAGGAAATCTTGACGCTCATGAAATCAAACTTGATGGGGCGATCGCTGTTCGCAAATTTCATTTTACTGCCGATTTTGGGCATGATTTTAGCTTGGTTATTCAGATTGCCGCCCGAAATTTCTGTGGGCTTTCTAATGGTTGCACTTGCCCCTGGAGGAATGCTGGGTCTGCATTTTGCTCGTGTTGCCAAAGGCAATCTCGCCTACGCTGTGGGGTTGATTTTTCTGTTGTCGCTCCTATCTATCGTCATTACACCGACGCTGATTTATCTGATTTTTCCTGGCATTGCTACAACTGATGGATTTATTGTTTCACTCATCGGTCGTCTGTTGTTCTTGATTATCCCCCCATTTTTGGCAGGACAGCTCATTCAACATTGGCTAGCGCCGATCGTCACGAAATTGCAAAAGCTATCTTCCTTTTTATCGATTGTTCTCTTCATCACATTGACGGTTCTCACGTCTAGGCTCAAAGTTCTAGATACTCAAGCACTGGCATGGAATGGGTTGGCTGCGATCGTGGTGTTTATTTGGATGGCTTGGTTCGTCGGTTGGCAACTGGGCGGGCCGGAACTTGCAAATCGTAAAGTGTTGGCAATCAGTACCAGCATGAGAAATGTGGCAATTTGCTTGTTAATTGCTACGAGCAGTGTGGTCAATCAAAATACTGAGTCGATGATGCTTGGGTTTAATATGTTGCTGACTCCGATGAACCTAGTCTTTGCTGAAGCCATGAAGCGCATCAAGCCAACGTCTTAAAGTGAGGTAAAACAAGCAGATGCTGATTAGTTCTAATCCAGGGTTACTAGCGCCGAAAGGTCGGGATCCCCCGACTTGTCCATATTGCTAATACCAAATCAATATTTCCTCAACATTCTGACCAACTACAAAATCTACAATCTAGGAGAAACCAATGCTGAAACGATTTGAAGAGCTGAGCCGTACCGTTCGCAATCTACATTCTGTTATAGATTTGCTCAAATCAATGGGGCAGAATACCGACAGCGTATTTGACATTGAAGATAACTTTCGGGGCAGCAATCAGATGAAAGTCTGTGTCGATCGTGTCAAGGCAATTCCTGAAGCCCGTGCGCTGATGGAAAGTCGCTATCTTGGGCCAGCGATCGATCTCGAAGCCCTGTCTCAATTGTCTCGCGGCACCCTCGGACATACTTATGCCACAGTGATGAAGGCACTTGACTATGACCCGAATTTCTTCCGCCAGCGCGAGATCGAAACGGATGAAGACTGGTTAACCATGCGCCTTCGCAAAACTCACGATCTCGTCCACCTGGTGACGGGATTTGGGCCTACAGGTGGAGAGTTGGGTGTGCTCTCTATTCAAGCAGTGCAAATTGGTTATCCAAGTTCTGTAGTGCTTCAGGTTGCCAGCATGGGTATGGCGCTGAAGCAACAACCGGAAAGACTTGCAGATGTGACGCAGCAAGCAGCGAGAGGCATGGGGATGGCAATCCAAATGAAGCCGCTCATTGCTCAGCGATGGGAAGATGGTTGGGATAAGACAGTGCATCAATGGCGCGAGGATTTGAACATTACTGATCCAGTCATTGATGAACCCTACAGCCTCAAGAATCGCCTGCCAGATCTGGATTTGGATTGGTAACAACTGCAACCCTCTTCAAAAGGGCGGACTTCTAACCCATTTTTGATTTGTGCTTTGCACACGCTACGCAAACTGTTCCCTTTTTTTAAGGTTATCTCAATCATCATGTCTCTAAATCATCTCAATCATCATGTCTCCAACCCTTAAATCTCGATTGAGTCTCGGTTGTCAAACATTTGGCAAGTCCCCAATGTTGCGAAAAGCATTGCGAAAACTATCGCGAAAGCATCTGGGATACTTTCTCCTAGCAATTCTCGTCGCCATGAGTCTTTGGCTGGGTCAAGCCCAGGTATCCCAGGCATCCAGGGTGCGAGATCGAATTCGAGGCAGCACTCAGACCACCGAAACGGCTCAACCCATCCGCCTGTCTCCGGAGCAGGAGATGAGAGTGGGTCAAAAAATGAATCGGGATTTGTTGCAGAGTGGTGAGTTTAGGCTCTACCGAAATCCTGACATTCAGAATTATATTGCAGGGATTGGTGAACGGTTATTACCCTATAGCGATCGGGCAAACGAGTTAACCTATACCTTTCAAGTCATAGAAGATGACCAGGTAAATGCCTTTGCCACCATGGGGGGGTATGTGTATGTCACAACGGAACTCATGGCGTTTGCAGGCAATGAGGCTCAACTCGCTAGTGTTGTCGGCCATGAAATCGGACACATTGATGGCAAGCATCTGTTAGAACAAATTCGTGCGGATGCAGTTCGTCAGGGACTTATGACGGCTACGGGACTCGATGAGAGTACGATCGCTCAGATTGGTGTCGAACTGCTCCGAGAGCGTCCCAATAGTCGTGAGGCTGAGTATGATGCAGACCAACGGGGCCTAGACATGCTCGGGGATGCTGGCTATGCCCAATCGGCGATGCCAGACTTCATGCAGAAGCTAGCAGACCAAGGCGGCTCACCACCGGAGTTTCTGAGTACTCACCCTGACCCAGAGAATCGGGTTGAAGCCCTGGAATCTAGCATTGATCCGAACCAACGGAATGGGGATGGGTTGGATTCAACCGCTTATTACAATCGCACTCAGGCCCTACGCTAAAGTTTTAAGGATAAGCCTTTTGAGCCCAGGGGGTTGAAGTTATACTTTTTTACCCCTAGTTAAGTAAGTCTTGCTAACGGTGCGGTTCAGCGGCTGCAAATAACCTTGAACTCAACACCAAGATCTCTCGTTAGTCCGCTCCAAGCGAATTGTTATGCTGTCCGTTACCAAGAATACTTTTCGGGATAATCAGATTATGATGTATCCCTCCAGATACGTCACTGCATCTCCTGAGATCAAAACTCTGTTACCTACATTTTTGCAAAACAGTTTTCCTCCTCTTGACAATAATTGCAAGGCAACCATAGAATCCTTGCCAAGTTTCCCACTCCAATAGGGAATCAATGAGCAATGAGCAGATCCTGTTACGGGATCTTCAAAAATACTCGCTTGCGGTGTGAAAAAACGGGATACAAAATCGACCTCTTCTCCTTTGGCTGTCACAACGACACCACCAGGATCAAGATTGATTTGGTTAAGAATGCTTTGATTGGGTTCCAGATGTCGAATCACGTCTTCATCTTCAAACACAAGCACATAATCTCTAGACTTCAAAATCTCTACAGGCTCATGCTGAAGCGCATCCAAAATAACTTGTGGAGCTTCACTCGGTTCAGGTTTACGAGAAGGAAAATTTAAGGTTAGTAACCTGACTGTCTGACACATCTTTATGCAGCCTCCCAGGGTGGTAGCTGACAGCGCACAGCCTGGA
>CAZCXK010000184.1:0-5092 GCA_964502605.1 uncultured bacterium | reverse complement strand
TCACTCCGCTATTCCAGCTTGGTCACTATTCTATCTACACGAACAAACCTGGACACTCGTGAACAATCTTGAACACTGGCTGAACAACACCTGAACAACCTATCCTATAAGGCTTTGGCAGACTAAGGCTATGTTAACCAGGTTTCCAAGCCATGAAAAAACCACTGCTCATTCTCGCCACGCTCATCACCACCGCCGCCGCAGGCACCAGCTTTTACCTCGCCACCCTGCCCAACCCCACCGATATCCAGAAAGACCTGAGCAACACGACAAACGCGATCGCGATCGCTGGGACAACAGCGATTTTTGGATTGCTCGACGATAAAGATGAAGACAACAGTACAAATCTTTGAGTTACTGACTTCTCAAGAGTGCGATCGCCCGTCTGAGCACACCCGATGCTGTTCCTGATGGGGTGCGGCTGATTGCCCACCTAGGGACTATCGTCACCTGCCGCCTGCGGCGAGACACGATCCGTGCGGTGCGATCAGATGCTGCAATCGAAAGCCTCAAAGCATCTCACCTGTTAGCTCCTGACCCGGAAATCAGCGCAGATGATCTGGCTGATGCCACCTGGTCGCCTACGCCCGAAACGGATGAACGGTTTATCCCGACCTTAGGCGCAACCGGGCGCGGTGTCGTGATTGGCATTGTCGATTCGGGCTTTGATATCGCCCATCCAGATTTTCTCAACCCGGATGGCACCACCCGAGTTCTGGCATTGTGGGATCAGCGATCGCATCCGACGGTGCTGCCTCCGCAGCCCTATGGTTATGGAGTTGTTCACCGTGCTGATGCGATTAACCGGGCGTTAGCGTCTAGCAATCCCTATGCCGCATTAGCCTATTATCCAACCGATGCTGACGCGGCTGCAATGGGGGCACATGGCACTCATGTAACCAGCATTGCGGCTGGAAATGGTGGCGGCGGTGGGCCTATTGGCGTTGCACCAGAAGCAGACTTGATCTTGGTGCATCTATCTAATCTGAAAGCAAGCCAATCCTCTAAATTGGGAGATTCGGTGGCACTTTTAGAAGCAATCGACTTTATTCATCAGACTGCAGGCGATCGCCCCTGTGTGATCAACCTTTCCATCGGTCGCCATGCCGAACAGCACGACGGCTCAACCCTGGTTGAACAAGGGCTGGATGCCCTTTTGGAGGCTAAGTCGGGTCGGGCAATTTGTCAAAGCTGTGGCAACTACTATACGCGAAACACCCACACAGCAGGACAGGTGCGCCCCGGTGAATCCGCTACGATGCTCTGGCAAGTCGATGAAGCCGATTTTACGCCCAATGAGCTAGAAATCTGGTACTCCAGTCGAGATGTATTTGATGTGAAAATTTGTTCACCGGAGGGAACTTGCACCCAGGTAGGGTTGAGGGAGCGATCGCCCCTTGTCAATGATGGGCAACCCGTAGGCACAATCTATCATCGCGCCTATGATCCTAACAATAATGATCATCTGATTCAGTGTTTTCTGCACCCCCACGGCTCAACTGGAGATTGGGACGTCACGCTGATCGGCAAAAACCTGGTAAATGGTCAGTTCCATGCCTGGATTGAGCGCGACCTGTCGCTGCCCAATTGCCAGTCACAGTTTCATCCAGACCATGCCGACCCAACCTCCACAACGGGTGCAATCTGCAATGGCTTTCGGACGATTGCCGTCGGTGCCTATAATCCCCATGCTCCCGATCATGACATTGCCCCCTTTAGCAGTGCCGGGCCCACACGAGATGGTCGCATCAAGCCTGATCTGGCCGCTCCAGGGGTTTCTATTCTGGCGGCTCGGTCTGCCCCCGCCCACCGAGATGCTGATCCAGCCCGATTAACCCGCAAATCTGGAACCAGCATGGCCGCTCCCCATGTGACGGGCACCGTAGCGCTCATGTTTGAAGTCGCCCACCGCCCGCTGCACATCGACGAAACTCGTCGTCTTTTGCTGGCAAATACTCAAAAAACAGACTTGACCACATCAGAACCCTTTCGATTTGGCAGCGGCTATCTCGATGTTGCAGCAGCAGTACAAGCAACCCGCGCCTTCACCCAAGACCAACTACCACCTCAGATCAAACAGAGCAATCGGGAGGCAACCATGAACTCTGAAAATATTCCACCAACTTCTATGTTCATGTCTAGCGATTTTCAGGAAATGGACGAGCACTGGGACATACCCGACCCGACAGAAGGCACAGAAGCAACTAGTACTCGAAATTTCATTCTGATTTCAGGTGGCCCTGGCCTCTACGACAACCGTGACGTTGAACACGACAAATCTTGGGCCAATTATGTAACGCCACCTCTGCTATTAACCGATACGGCAGAGAAACTAAAGAAATTTGCAGCCAGTGACGAAGAAGTATGGTGGTTTATCTACAAGCCTGCCTACGTGCGCCGTTGGGAAGATGACCTCAAGCAAAAACGAAAGTCGATTAAGGAAGTCAAAGACAAGGGATTTTCGTCTTACGTCAATTTGCTCGAAGGGCGTGCCAAAGCGCGGGGCTGGAATCTGCGTTGGTTTAACACAGCTGATGAACTATGGGCGAAGCTCAAAACGTTCAAAGACTCGATTGCCCGCGTCTGGTATTGGGGACATGCCAGCGGTGGGTTATGGCTCACTCTGTCGCACAGTGCCGAAGCACGAGCCGTTGCTCCAGAGCCGTGGGAAATTGTGACGATTGACTCTATCAAAGATAACGCCAGCCTCAAGAAGCGATTTCAGGCGGGTAGTTCTGCTCGGCTCCACCGCTTTATTGGTTGCAATACGCGTGACTTTGCTCAGAAATGGGCAGAAACATTTGGGGTATCAACCGAAGGCTTTGATGGCAAGATTGATTTTAGTGGTATTCATCAAGCTGGGGGTGAGCCGAGTTTGGTCGGTAGTGCTAGCCGCAAGCGATTTTCATCGAGTGGATCTGCAGCGATAGAGCAGATCGGTGACGAGAACATGCACCTCAACACTGAACCGATGGCGATCGCCCCATCTGCTTCCCCTATCCTTAATGATGAAGAGACTGATGATGCACTCTATGAAGCGGCGATCGCTGAAGCTAAGATGCTGACAGCAGATGATAGGTTTGATAGCTGCGGCAATCATGATGATTGGGATGATGACGATCGTCAACTCACTGCTGATGAAGGACTAAGAGAGTCTTATTCTGAGCCGATTACAGCGAATGTCGCGCCATCGACCATCAACATGCAACTGGTGCGTCAAGTTGATCACGATTTAGAAGCAGCAACGACTGCCCCATCGACTCTATCACCCGCGACATTAGTCCATCATGGGCTGTCTCACCTCGGCTTAGACGATATAGATATGCCCCATCACCTTAAAACCAATGGGATGATGTCTCCTGCTGCGATCTTTGATGCATTGTCTCCGGGTGGTAGCCCTGCTCTGAGACGACACTATCAGCAGTTCTTTGAGGTGATTGCCCGACCCGGCGACAAACTCGAACACACCTTGCAGGAAGGCGATATTCTGATTCGGCGAGTACCCGCAGAGGGTAATCTATCTCATTTGGCAGTCATTGCCAATCCCAACCTTTATTCGTCAGAGCAATTGTCTGAACATGGCCTCAAACCTGAAGTTCACCGACCTGGCCGCTTTGCCCAAGTGATTGAAGGCGGAGCTTATTCTCATCGACTAGGAGATGCCTTTACCCGCCGAATTACAAATGCAGAAGGGATATTATCGCATTCTCAAATGATTCTGCGCTTGATCACTGCTGGGATTGATATTAGAGATTCAATTCCAACATTTAGCGTGGCACAGCGGCGATCGCTCGAATCACCGCTACTGATTCCTAGCGAAAGTGCGGCAGCTCTTACTTGGAACCGAGACAAACACCCCAAGGTGTCGGGTGTCACTATCGAACGGATGGCGATCGCTCTGAGTCGCTATGTCGATTTTGATCGGATCAAAGATACAATCAAAGCCTACAACTCCATCAATCCAACTAATCCCATTCCGCTAGATACTAGCTCTGCCGACAATGCCGTATTTGTCGAAGCCATTCATCAGTTTCAAATGAAGTGCTATCTCAACTCCAAAGAGCATGATGGCCTAGCGGGAGAATCTGTTCTTGATAATTTGGGGCTGCTTAATAGAACAGGAATGCACACCGTTGATAAATCCTATGCCACAGCGCAAACTCGACTCAATCAAAAGGCCAAGCAGGTTGAAGCTGATACTGGAGGAGAATTTACAGCTAACAACTGGTTCAAACACATGGTAAATCCTAGCTTCTTGGGTCAGAAATTTACCAAGGGCATTCATCGCGTATTTATTCGCAAGTGCCGTATTGTAGAGAAAGAACTGCTGGATCGATACCCCGATTCAAATCCAGTTGAGTTAGGAAAACGATTAGGTATTGAAGCCGATGATCCACATCGCGGCATGCGGTTTAAGGGTGGAGGCAATCACACGTTTGGGCTGGCAGCAGACATCCGCTATCGGGGCAACCCTTGGATCAGCGGCAATCCAGATCGGCGTATCGGTAATGAGTATTTCAAGAACGCGATGAATCGAGTGGCATTGCTCATAACAGGAGAAGAAGACTTTACCTTTACTGCCAAATACTTAGACAAATTGGGAACTACATTATCAACGAGTGAGATTCATGCCGAACTCAGTCGGCGAGATCAGCAGTTCCGAGCCTATTTGCGACTTGTAGACGATCAGGTACGCTTGCAACAAAAACTAGAAGAACGGCGCACGAGTCACACACCCGGCATCTTTAAATCAACGGGTGAAACAGTTGATTCTGCTGCGAAGCGCTGGCAGGCACAAATCAAAAAAGATTTGAAAGCTCTAACGCTTTATTTTGAGCCAGATCGTGATCCGCGCAATGGCTTCCTCAATCTGTCACTCGAACTGTTGACCATCTTGAGAGATAAAGTCTGTATGGCTTGGGGAGCAGTCGATTTTGGGCCAAAGGAAAGCGGAGATGTGATGCACTTTGACTGTCGGGTAACAGACGTGGGTAAAACCCTCAGCAAGCATAGCCCGAGTCAGCATCCCTGTGAGACGTATAGCAATCTGGGAGCTTGTTAGGACAACATATAAGGGTACCTGCTTGCAATA
>CAZCXK010000183.1:0-5268 GCA_964502605.1 uncultured bacterium | reverse complement strand
CGGGTTGATCAAAGTGACTCACACGTTGATCGAAATGACTCACAGGTTGATCGAAATGACTCGTGGGTTGATCGAAGTGACTCGCGGGTTGATCGAAATGACTCACGGGTTGATCAAAATGACTCACGGGTTGATCAAAGTGACTCGCGGGTCAATCTGACTGAGGGCGATCGCCCTCTCCTACCAACACATCATATGAAATAAACCAATCAGGCCAAGCCTATTTTCATTCATTATCTTTAGACATTATCTTTAGACCGTTGCAGCAGAAAATCAGAGCGATCGCCCTGATTCACCGACTGCTCCTTCAGTCTGTGACCTCAATCTAGTTGCCTTGATCCAAAAATCCCCACCATTGCTAGAAATCATCGACGCGATCGCCGGGAGCTTCTATCCATAGTGGGGATTAAACCCATCAGACGCATGACACAGGCTATCGTGACTGCGCTGTCATCCATAGTCTATCGGTCTGATGGCCTAAGACATCGACTGAATGATGAAGTCAAAATAAGGAGCCGCTTCAACCGCATCGTCTGCATCAAGCAGGGCGAGGGATGCCTTCTTGAGACACCGAATCGACTCAACCATGCCAGGAACAGGGACGCCCAGTGAGTTATACATCTCTTTGACGCCAATGAGGCCAATTTTTTCAATTGGCTCTTTGCTCCCCGACAAGATGCCATACGTAATCAGGCGCAGATACCAGCCATAGTCGCGCAGACAAAGCGATCGCTGACGTTCGCCATAGGCATTGCCGCCCGGCGAAATAAAGTCAGGACGTTTCTGCCAGAGCTGCTTGCTGGCTTCTTGGACAATCTTTTTTTCATTTTCGGCTAGGGTTTCAGCAATGCGAAGGCGCTGTTCGCCGGTCTTAAAGAAGTCTTTAATACCCTTGAGTTCTCCACTAGTGGGATAGCGAAGTGCGTCGTCGGCATTCAGAATGACTTGGCTAACTACACTCATAGGATGGAAATAATTATTGCAATGATCTGGCTATCGCTCGTATTGTAACGGCTTAGGGGACATGAACGGAAGGTGAAGCCCTGTAACGAATTTTAAGATTTAAAATTGGGGGCTTAAAACCAGTCAGCATCAGGAAAAATCTCTGGCAATGAGATGGAAAATTGCCAGCAGATGTCACAAGATGTCACGAGATATGATGTCACGAGATATAACAATGTGGCGCAATGTCCGGTGAGATGGCCGCATAGTTTGGCAATTCGTGCGGCAGTTTGCAATGTTGATCTGGTTTAGATAAGTGGGTAGCCATAAATAACGAAGCTATGGTGGGGTAGCCCCCCCGGCGGCGCGCCCCACTGGCTTTATTTATGACTATGTACTTACAGAGGAATCGCTGAGTGATAAGCTAACAAATGGGTTTAACCATGATTTAACAGGATCATTTGAGATGACTGATTTTTCTCAGCTTCCCCGTTTGCTCAGAGCTGCTCGTGGCGAAACACTCGATCGCCCCCCGGTTTGGATGATGCGCCAAGCTGGGCGATACATGAAGGCATATCGGGATCTGCGAGAAAAATATCCCTCATTTCGAGAACGCTCAGAAATTCCTGAGGTCGCCATTGAAGTCTCGCTGCAGCCTTGGCGCGCGTTTCGTCCAGACGGGGTGATCTTGTTTTCTGATATTGTGACTCCCCTACCCGGAATCGGGATTGACATGGATATCGCGGAGGGCAAAGGCCCCATTATTCATGACCCCATTCGCACGCAAGGGCAAATTGACGCACTGCGTCCGCTTGACCCGGCGGAGTCGCTGCCCTTTATTCACGAAATTTTGCAGGCACTGCGTCAGGAAGTAGGCCATGAATCTACGGTGTTGGGCTTTGTCGGCGCACCTTGGACGCTAGCGGCCTATGCCGTAGAAGGCAAGGGGTCAAAGACCTATTCCATCATTAAGAATATGGCGTTTACCGAGCCAGCAGTGCTGCATCAGTTGCTGAGTCACCTGGCAAATGCGATCGCCACCTATGTTCGCTATCAAATCGATTGCGGGGCGCAGGTGGTGCAAATGTTTGACTCATGGGCGGGGCAGCTCAGCCCGCAAGATTATGAAACCTTTGCGCTGCCCTATCAGCAGCAGGTGGTGCGCCAGGTGAAGGCTACCCATCCTGATACGCCGCTGATCTTATTGGTGAGCGGCAGTGCAGGGCTGCTAGAGCGGATGGCGCAGTCGGGTGTCGATCTAATCAGCCTTGATTGGACGGTAGACATGGCGGATGCGCGGCGGCGCTTGGGCTATGACATGAAGGTGCAGGGCAATCTTGATCCGGGGGTGCTCTATGGGTCGCGAGAATTTATCCGCGATCGCATTTTAGACACGATTCGCAAGGCGGGCGATCGCGGCCATATTCTCAACTTGGGGCACGGCGTCTTGAAAGATACTCCCGAAGATAATGTTCGCTATTTCTTTGAGACGGCGAAGCAAGCCGATCAGCTATTGGCTGTCAGCCGATAGGGGCGTCATGAGTGCTCAGCGCATTTTGATTACGGGTGCCAGTGGTTGCATTGGTCATTACATTGTGGCAACACTGATCGAACAAACGACCCATGAGCTATTTTTGCTGGTGCGCGACCCGGCTAAGCTGCATATTGACTGTGAGGCACGTCCAGGGATTCACCTTATCCAAGGGGATTTGAAGCACATTCACAAATTTGCTGAGCTGCTGCACACGATTGATACGGCAGTGCTGACGGCGGCGGCATGGGGCGACCCCGTTGAGACCTATGATGTCAACGTCGTTAAGACGCAAGAGCTGATTGGCTTACTCAATCCTGATCGGTGTCAGCAGGTGATTTATTTCTCGACCGCCAGCATTTTGGGGCATGACCATCACCCCCTCAAAGCAGCCGGAGAATTGGGCACTGACTACATTCGCACCAAGTTTATCTGTCATCATCAGCTTTCGAGTTCGGCGTTGGCATCTCGCATTACGACCGTTTTCCCGACGCTAGTTTTTGGTGGAGATGGGGAAAAGCCCTATTCCTTTCTTTCGGCGGGGCTATCAGACGTAATCAAACATATGAAGCTGATTCGGTTCTTCCGCACCGATGGCAGCTTTCATTTTATTCATGCCCGCGATATTGCCCAGGTAATCTGGCAGCTGATTGAGCACCCGCCCCAGGGCGATCAGCCTCGAAAGATTGTGCTGGGTAATGCGCCCATCACGGTAAATCAAGCCATTCGCGAGATTTCGACCTATCTCAACCAGGCATCCTTAATTCGGATTCCTTTATTTCCGCAGTTGACTGACTTTTTTATTGCGCTGTTTCGCATTCATATGGCTCCGTGGGATCGGTTTTCCTTGAGCTATCGCCATTTCACCTATGAGAATCCGGTGAACCCAGCGACCTACGACTTGCCCGTCTATTGCGAAACTATTACAGAGCTATTGCAGGTTCACGGCATTCGTAATGGCCGCCCACTTAGCTCGCTTAAAGGTTAACAGGGCGATTGTGGGCGATCGCATCCGTGCGAGGCCACACGCTGTTTTCCTCCTGCTCTGTTTTAATGAGGCTGCTTTAATTAGGCTGCGGCCCAAGTGCCATGAAACCCTGGAGGAATCATACTCGGCAACCCAAGCCGACACATTGGGCCATCATCCAGGCGATCGCCATCAAAGATCCAGACTTCACTGGTATCAGTATTGCCATCAAACACCACTGTCAGCACCCATCCGTGATCAGGCATAGTAGGATGCGGCACATAGATCGGCTCAGAGGGGTAGCGGTTTGTGCCTAGATCTGCCAGAGTCATAGCTGCGGTCATAGGATTAACATGGGCGATCGCCCCAAACAGCTCTGCCACGGGGTCAGCACCTGGTTGATGCATGGAAAGGTAGATATCCCGCGTCGTTCGGCCTACCTGCAGCGGCTTCACAACCGGAAATTCACAGGGCTGGTTGACTAATTCATCTTGGGCAATCACCTTAGCCGACTGCGGCTGGATGCAAATTCGCCATAGCCTAGCGTTGGCCTCGGTGTGAGGGTTGCCTGTTGCCACTTCCTTGAGGTATTGATTCGTCCTGAAATCGGAATATCGAGCCAGATCAATGACCAGGTTGCCATCTCGATCCTCGTAGCCGTTGGCAACGTGCCACTGAAACCACGGATCAGTGTGTTGACGACCCACCACAGACAAGGTTTCGCGGTCAATCACGATGATTTCGGTGCCCTGCTCAGGATGCCAACTCATCGCCGCGCTAAAGCTCTGGAAACCCAGTGCCACGGGTAATAAATTAATATGCACCGGAGGCGCAATGACGACTAAATAGCGCCCAGCCATCACAAAATCATGCACCAGCGGGCACCCTGTTAGCTCCACAGTAGCCGTTTGGCGAATTGCGCCCTGAGCATTACTGCGATAGAAGGTAAGGGTCGTATTCATGCCAGGAGTGAGGCCAAAATTGAAAATGTCTCCCGTCTCAGGATCACGTTTGGGATGGGCGGAAAACGGCAGGTTTCCTTCTAGTGCGCCGTCTAAGTCATCGCAGCCCAGCGTCGCTAATGTGTGGCGATCGAGCGCATGGGGATTGCCGCCTTCCCACAGCGCTAGCAACTTATCGGGCAGCGCTAACACAGAGGTATTAGCCACATTCTTAACAGGCTTGCCCCAGCGCTCCCAGATGGGCCCCGGTGTTGTCATCCCGTATCCGCCGTAGAGAAACGTGCCTGCCTCTTCTTCGGCCTTATATCCAGCCGTCTTGACAAAGCGATAGGTGGCTGTGGCACCCGTCGGCGTAAAATGAACTGCCAAAACAGCCCCGTCTCCGTCAAACCAGTGCCCTACCCGCGCCCGCCCGCGCTCCAGACGCCCCGGCCCATTGCGGTAAAGAGAGCCTGCGAGGTCAGCGGGCAGAGTGCCCGACAGCAGCGGCAACGGCGTCAGCGCAAACTCTTTGGCAGGGTGGGCGATCGCTTTTGTCCAAGCAGCAGACGAGCCATTTGGCGATTGAGAGCTAGAAGTTGTTGTTGTTGTCATAGATTAGTAGTTTAAATCTGGTCATCGATTACTGCGTGCTACAAGAACAACGACTGCCACTCCAGCTTGCTCCAAGTTCTGCTGATACCGCAAATTTTGATCCGTGGTGAGTAGAATCGTGAAGCCCTCTTGACTCATGAGTCCCAACAATTCACCATTCCTTTTTCCTGACCATAATTTGGGCTAAGCCGCATAACGTTCCGCTTTACCCGCTGCAGATATAGCAATCCGCAGGTAGGCTAGGACAAAGCTCTAAAGGCATTATCGAGGGC
>CAZCXK010000182.1:0-5307 GCA_964502605.1 uncultured bacterium | reverse complement strand
CTCCTTTCCCCTATTCTAAAATGACTGGGAGGCTATTTCCCCGCAAGTCCCTAACCAGCGCTGTTGTCGTTCGTTCCTTAGTCTGTCACAACCCTATCTGTCGGGGCCGCATCGGTTGGTTGCGTGCCGTTGAAATAGGTTTCCAACACCTGGCGCACCATTGGAGCTGCCACCGAGCCACCGCCCCCACCAGAGTTTTCCCCAAACGCCACCACCACCACTTCAGGATTGTCAAACGGTGCATATGCACCAAACCAGGTGTGTGAATCGCGAGGTGGGTCTTCTGCCGTACCACTCTTGCCCGCGACAGGTGGCAACGTTGAAACGTTAAGGGCTTGCCCTGTCCCTCCTGAGACCACTTGTCGCAGCCCTTGCTGCAACACCCGCAACGTCTCAGGCTGCAGCCCCAGAGGTTCACGCCAGGTTTGTGCCGCTTCGTCATCTTTGAGAAAATGGGGAGTAACGCGATCGCCCCCGTTAGCAACCACTGCAAACATTACCGCCACTTGCAGTGGTGAGGCCTGCATATAGCCTTGCCCAATCGACATATTGACGGTGTCTCCCTGATACCAGGGTTCATTAATATTCTCTAGCTTCCATTCTTCATCGGGCACCAAGCCAGACGATTCTTCCGATGAAAGCTCAATCCCGGTCTTTTGCCCAAACCCATAGCGCCGAGTCCATTGAATCAGGGGCGTTTCGCCCATGCCAATTGCAGTTTGATAGAAGAAAGTATCGCTACTCCATGCCATCGCGCCCACAAAACCAAGTGGGCCAAACCCGGCACGATTCCAATCCCAAAACTCGATATTCCCCACGCGAATAAATGGGTAAGTCGGCAATACTGTGCTGGGAGCATATCGTCCTGACTCAATCGCGGCTGACGTGGTGACAATTTTAAATGTGCTTGCAGGCGGGTAGCCCTGCAGTGCCCGATTGAGAAACGGATACTCCATGCGTTGGAGTTGCTCCCACTGGGTGTCTGAAATATAGGTCGAGAACATATTGGGGTCAAACGCCGGACGGCTGACCATGGCTAATACCGCACCATTGCGAGGATCGATCGCCACGATCGCCCCTTTGCGATCGCCCAGAACTTTTTCAGCGGCCCGCTGAACCTCCAAATCCAGAGTCAGCTGCACATCATTGCCTGGGCGAGACGGCTTCTCGCCGATGATTCGCAATACTCGCCCAGCGCCATCAACCTCAACCTGCTGCCCGCCCCATTCGCCCCGTAGCTGTCGTTCAAACGCGGCCTCAACACCCATTTGACCAATGACATCCCCCAGGCGATAGCCTTCATTCCGAGATCGCTGCAGCTCGTCATCGCTCAGTTCGCCCGTATATCCCAAAACATGCGCTGCCAGATCACCATAGGGATAGTTGCGCTCAGCCTCCGCTTCAACTTGCACCCCCTTTAACTCTTGGCTAAATTCGGCTAGAGCTGTTAATCGTGCAGGGCTAATGCCCCGCGCAATTCGGATCAGAAATGGCGAGTCATACCCAGCTTGCTCCAATCGATTTTGGATATCACTCGCCGGAATCTCTAGAATTTGAGACAGCTTCTGCACCGTGGGAGCCCATTCGTCTGGCTTGTTGCTAATTGGCCAGAGATAGACCGAATATGACAGGCGGCTCCCGACTAAAATGCGACCATTCCGATCTAAAATCTTGCCGCGCTCTGGGCTCTTAGGAATTAACCGAATCCGATTGTCCTCAGCCAGTTGGCGGTTGCACGTGCCCTGAAATAGCTGCAAATAGGCAAGACGACTCCCCATTGCACCCAACAAGATCGAAGACACTATCAGCATGACAGCTACAGAGCGGAACGATTGCCCTACCGTGCGTGCGGCCTGTCGAAGGTTGGGAGTCCGATGAATGGGAGGATGTTGAGTGAGTGTCATAACCGTGGGAACCAGTAAGTCGAAGTCAACGCTATCAGACCTGATAAACCAAGTCCAGCTTATGAGCTGGAGTGTTCTCACAGGTCGAATTCCAGGTTTGGGCTTGAATGCAATTTGAATTAAGAATTTATTATTTAGGTATTGGGTCACCTCAGTCTAGCGTTATGTTCTAAGTATTCATACCGTAGAGCGCCTCAACGACGAATCTGATCGTATCGTAATTTTTGGATTGCAACGTTGATGAGCGATCACCCCATCATACCGCCTGATTGGTCTGAACCTTAGTTCATATGGCTGTTATCTGAACCTAGATCGATTTGGGAAGATTAGAGAGTAACTTGACCAGAACACTCATCTTGAACCATGCCTTAAATATGTATTGAATCATGCTCGTCAAAATCCAGGTTTAGCAGAAACTTATATCAGATTTAACGACCGTTTTTCAAGAGGTAGCCAAAGATAAAAAGAGGTTCCTAGAGTTCTATGCCATGATGGCGCATCGTCCCTCGTATTATCAAGATGAAGGCCATCACGATTAAGATCACTGAGATATGTGAGAAATGACGAGTTGTCTGAATCAGCATTGCTCAGGATGCTGGTAATCATACGGAACACCCTAGGGGGACATGAATGTCGTATGGCTTATTGACTGCTCTAAATCTGACTGCGGTCTCGCTTTCAATTTGATGCGTGTCATCTAAATAGATCTATTCAGTAGGATGTCGTTTGAGGATTAGAAATTGTGTCTCAGACCCTTGCGCCAGACCAGGTTGTCACTCATACCGAAACGGAATCAGACGTCGAGCTTCGCAAAGTATTTAAGGTTTTTGGTGGAGACACAGCGGTTAGGGGTGTTGATCTCAATATTCGCCAGGGAGAGTTCTTTAGCATTTTAGGGCCGTCTGGATGTGGTAAAACGACCACGTTACGACTGATTGCAGGATTTGAAACGCCGTCAGCAGGTGAGGTGTTTATCCGGGGGCGATCGATGACCCATGTTCCAGCCTATCGTCGCCCCGTGAACACCGTATTTCAAAGTTATGCGCTATTTAACCACCTTAACGTTTGGGACAATATTGCCTTCGGCTTACGCATTAAACGCATAGGCAAATCAGAGGTAGCTGCGCGAGTCGATGATGCCCTACGCCTTGTCAAAATGGAGTCATTTGCAACTCGATATCCAATGCAGCTATCTGGCGGGCAGCAGCAGCGGGTGGCGTTAGCTCGTGCCCTGGTTAACCGACCAACCGTCGTGCTATTGGACGAACCCTTGGGCGCTCTCGACTTAAAACTGCGGAAAGAAATGCAGGTGGAGTTGTCAAACTTGCATCAACAGTTGGGGGTTACATTTGTGATGGTGACTCACGATCAGGAAGAAGCGCTGAGTTTGTCGGATCGGATTGCGGTCATGCATGACGGCAAAATTGAACAGGTTGGCTCTCCTAGCGAAATTTATGACTCTCCTCAGACGCCGTTTGTCGCAGACTTTATTGGCGATACGAATTTGTTTCAAGGGCGGGTTGAGCACTCAGATTATTCGACTTTGAATGTTATGACCGAGACGGGTCTGCAGCTAACCGTGCGATCGCCCGAAAGCTGGAACGGCTCAGCGGCTCAGCGGCGGGTGGTGATCAGCATCCGGCCTGAAAAAATCCAAATCGGCTTGGGGCAACCCAACACAGGATTCATCAACTGCTTTCAAGGTCAGCTAAAACATGTGATGTATCTGGGCACGCATATTCACTATCTGGTCGAACTGCCGTCTGGAGAATTGCTCAAAGTATTGCAACCCAACATTAGTAGCCAGATACCAGAGCTTTCCACGCCGATTTATGCCTACTGGACTGCTGCCGACTGTTTGGCGTTGACGGCCTGCTAGTGAGAATGATACGTTCCTGATGAGCTGATCTAATTGGGGCATTGCGATCAGACATTTGTTCTGACACTTGGAAGCATTGGTTCAGATTTGCTAGTTTTTTGAATTACATACAAGGGGTTGGGGAGCCAGTTTTGCACATGAATCGCAATTTTCGACCGTTGACAGGGCGATCGCCTCTACTATGGACACCGACCCGGCGTCGGTTTTTGCAGGCATCTTCAGCGGCGCTTTCAGGGGTGCTATTGTCAAACTGCCGTCGGAGCATTTCTAATGTTGATGAGTCTGAGTCAGGCAATGAGTCGCCCGCACAGGCCACTGGGGCAGATAGCAATGTCTTGCATGTCTATACGTGGGCTGACTACACCGATGATCCCCTCACTGACTTGTTTACCGAGCGCACTGGGATTGAGGTCGTTGTTGATATTTATGACTCCAACGAAACCATGCTGGCTCGGATGCAGGCAGGCGGCGGCGATGCCTATAGCGTCATTTATCCGTCTGACTATATGGTGCAGCAGATGATTGAGCTGGGTATGCTCAATCCCATCGACCCTAGCAGACTAGACGGGCTGGAAAACCTGATTGGCCAATGGCAGAACCCGCCCTATGACCCCGATAATGCTCACAGCATTCCGTATAGCTGGGGCACAACTGGGTTGCTATACAACCGTGCCGAGCTTGATCCCAGCCCTACAGATTGGGATTTTCTCTGGGAAAACCAGGACATGCTCGCTAATCGGATGACCCTGCTAAACGATGTCCGTGAAATGATGGGCGCGGTGCTGCGGTCGTTGGGCTATTCCTATAACTCGACTGACCCAGCCGAAATTGAGGAAGCCTATAATCGCCTGCTCGATCTCAAACCTGCAGTGGCCTCATTCCAGTCGTTTGGCTGGGAAGATCAATTGTTGAGTGGGGATTTGCTACTGGTGATGAGCTATTCAGTGGATGCGATCGCCGCCACTCTAGAAGATGAAAATTTAGACTATATTGTCCCAGCGAGTGGGTCATCTTTGTGGACTGACGCCATGGTCATTCCAACGACAGCTCCTAATGTTGATGCCGCCTACCAATGGATTAACTTCATTCTCGAACCTGATGTATCAAAGCAAGCGGTAGAAAACCTCTATTTTGCGACTCCTAATCAAGCCGCTTATGATCTGCTCTCAAGTGAGCTGAAGGAAAACACGGATCTATTTCCACCTGAAGAGGTGCTGAGCAAATGTGAGGGTATTGCACCAGTGGGCGATGCCACCGATGTCTACGATCGATATTGGACTCAGCTGACGAGTGCTTAATAGTGCTTAATCTGAGTGCTAGACCATACTACTAAACTGTGCCAGTTGTGGTCTGACACTCTGATAGGCAATGTCCATCGTTGTTTCATGCGTTTCTTTATTCTGTTTTGCTTATGGCTCCTCGGCTTTCATCGGGTCAATGGTTTAGATGTCGAGCTGGTCGGCGTCGGTTCAGCAATTCTCATTATGGAAATTTAGCTGGTATTCGGCGGGACATCTAGCTCTA
>CAZCXK010000181.1:0-5346 GCA_964502605.1 uncultured bacterium | reverse complement strand
GACAAGGATGACAACAAATATTAAGAAGCTCTCAAATCACCTTTAGAGGGCTGGAATCAAGCACTGCAACGGTTGTGCCATCTAAAACCCCATTGATTAGAGCATGAAGCTGCTCAACCCCCGCATCGATAATTACCAGTCGCCCAGCAGGATTAAAGGGGCGATCGCTCGCAGCGCCGATAGTTGACGAACGCAGAACAGACGAATTGAACGTAGAAAGATGTGACGATTTCATGGGGGCAATCTCCCAATAATGTGCAAAAGGACACTGTAAAAACACAAGCAAGATAAAAACACAAGCAAGATGCACTCGAAAACCGATGCCGTAGGGTCTGTTGTGGTGACAGCCCAAACCACTGCCAGCGCTAGCTGCAGTACGTCATCGCTATGCGTAACTCACCCGATAACCTACCAACTCAGATCTGTCCGGATGATCGTTTAGCAAATCATGAAAGATGCACAAACTGACCCACAGCCAACGGCTCTAGATAGTTGTTGATGGATTATTTGAATAGGTAATCCGCGTAAGATGAATGCTCGTTAGCCCTCTGCATGAGGCGATCGCCACAGAAAAATGGATCGAGCTATTCGTCTCACGTCATCATGCAGATCACATGAGGAGGAATGAGTCGGTAGATGAGATGAAACGATGAGATGAAACAATAACAGATTGGTAGAATAATGGCCGCAATGACGACGAAAATCGCCCTGATTAATGAGACGTCAACGGCTACAATGGATACCCTGATACCACAGGTCAGAAACAAGGTCTGGAACGAACGTTTAACCTGCGTGATTACTCTATAGAACCACAGAGGGCGCATCCGATTCCGGAATAGATGTTAAATTTGATACGAGTTTTCTCGGAGACTCTGACTCCAAGGCTAGGAATGATGGAGAGGAGCCACGCCTGCCAGGTCTAAAATCTGCGGAATCAAATCTTCTCGTCGCACTGCCATCATATGTACCCCCTGGCATAGCTCACGCGCTAGCTTGACCTGTTCTGCAGCAATCAGCATTCCTTCTTTTAGCGGCTCTGGTGCGCGGTCGAGCCGTTCAATAATCGAGTCAGGAATCTGCGCTCCGGGCACATTGCGGTTGATAAACTGAGCATTCTTCGCCGACTTCAGCAAAAAAATGCCTGCGAGAATGGGTATATCGGTATTGGCCGCAATCTGCGTCATAAATTTTTCGAGTCGATCAAAATCAGCAATCAGCTGACTCTGGAAAAACTGAGCCCCTGCTTCTAGCTTACGCTCAAATCGCCGCTTTAGCCCTGACCAACTGGAGCATTGCGGGTCAACAGCTGCTCCTGCGAAGAGGGTTGTTGGTTCGTCGGGGAGGGGTTTGTCATTGCTATCAATGCCCTGGTTGAGCTTGTCAATCAGCTTCAGCAAGCGCACCGATTCTAAGTCAAACACGGCTTTAGCATCGGGGTGATCGCCCGCCGTCACCGGGTCGCCCGTCAGCGCCAGGATATTGCGAATCCCAAGTGCTTGTGCCCCCATCAGGTCGGCTTGCAGGGCAATGCGGTTGCGATCGCGACAGGCAACCTGACAAATTGGCTCAATACCTTGCTGCAACAAAATCACAGATGCTGCCAAAGACGACATCCGCAGCACAGCTCGACTGCCATCGGTAATGTTAACCGCATGAACTCGATGCTTCAGTAGCTGCGCCATCTGCACCATATGAGCCGGATTTCCCCCTTTCGGTGGCATCACCTCCGCCGTAATCAAAAACTCGCCGGAGCGCGCCGCATGGCGAAACCGATTGAGTGGAGATATGCCAGAGACGGGAACTTGAGAATCAACCATTGATAGCCTGATCAAACCGCATGTGATGTGGACATTATGAGAACTGAGTGGCACTCATTTAAGATGGGCATGATCGAGACATGTCATGCCCCTAAAGGATGCCTAACTGCCTAGTATGCCTCATATTTGAACCCTATCCGAACCCGCTTTCTAATCGCCTCAAAACGGTCTGGCATACCCCAGCGCGTCTTTAACCTTCGCCAATGTCTGCTTGGCGATTGCCTCGGCCTGATCGCGCCCCTCGCGCAGTACCGACTCCAGATAGCCCTGTGCAGCAACAATGCTGTGAAACTTGTCTTGAATGGGCGTCAGCGCAGCCACCATCGCATCGGCCAACAGCGGCTTAAACTGCCCCCAGCCCATGTCGCTGCATTCGGCTTCCACAGCCGCTTTAGTTTGGTTAGAAAGAATCATGTAGAGCGTCAGCAGGTTATTGCATTCGGGGCGATCGCTATTATCAAACTCTAGCCCGCGCACCGAGTCAGTCTTACAGCGTTTGACCTTTTTCTGAATCACATCGGGTGGGTCTAGCAGATTGACGCGACTCAGCTCAGAGGGGTCAGACTTCGACATTTTGCGGGTGCCATCGGTGAGGCTCATCACCCGTGCCCCCTCCTGGCGAATCAGCGGCTCCGGCAGCTTGAGAATCGGTGTCTCCGGATCACCAAACTGAAAGTTGAGACGGGCGGCAATGTCGCGGGTCAGCTCTAAATGCTGCTTCTGGTCTTCGCCCACGGGCACTTTGTCAGGCTCATAGAGCAGAATGTCTGCCGCCTGAAGCACGGGATAGCTCAGCAGACCTGCACCAACATTCTCGCCTTGCTTAATGGCCTTCTCTTTGAATTGCACCATGTCTTGCAGCCAGTTGAGTGGCGTAATGCAGGTCAGCAGCCACGCCAATTCACTGTGAGCTGGAACATGCGACTGCACAAAGATTTTCGAGTCGTAGGCTGAGTCAATGCCGCAGGCTAAATAGAGGGCGGCTGTTTTCAGTGTGTTATCGGCTAACACCGCCGGGTCATGAGGCACCGTGATGGCATGCAAATCGGCCATAAACAAGAAGCTCTCATAGTCGTGCTGGAGGCCCACCCAGTTGCGAATGGCTCCGAGATAGTTGCCCAGGTGCAGCTCACCTGTTGGCTGAATGCCTGAGAGAATCCGTTGTTTGCCCATAGTCGTTGACAGGTAATAGCTTGTGCAGAGCGAAATTAAACAGCAGCGAACTCAAAGTTGTGAGCCCATTAATCTTTACTTACTTAACTTACTCAATAACGCGTGTTGCGATTATAAGGGGGGGGCGATCGCCCATTCACAGTAATTGGCAAATTCAACAATTGGCAAATTTAATCTGCGACTTTACGTCAACAGGAAACTTGATAGTGAGAACTCGATAAACTCGATAGAGTAATCACACACTTTGATACAATTAACTAAAGCTTAAGAAATGTAAAGACTAAATCCATTTTCAAGAATTGGGGTAGAAGCGACCATGACTAGATTATCGTGTGTAGACTATGCAGCTCAGCTACAAGAGTGCCTGGATCTGGCCGAAAACGTCAATTCGCACTCAGCGGCGAGTGAAAAGTTTGCAGAATTGCACGATCGCGTTGCCAGACAAAACCCAGAATTTGCCAAACTGCTAGGCATACTCTGGAAAGATGCCCTCTCTAGCCGTCGGTCGGCAGCATTCTGGCAAGAGCTTTCTAATGTTGAGAAAGAGTTAACCAATCGCATGGCTGAAAGCAATATGCAACTGCGGCAAAATTATTTGCGGCTGATGCAAGAGCAGTGAAGTTTGTCGGGGTTGACCTCGGCTGGATGTCGGGTGCGAGTGGGTTATCTTGCCTCGACTGGGCCAACGGTCAGCTGCGGCTGTGTGATCTCACATGCCTAACAGCTATTGACGATATTCTCGACTGGCTCGACCACTGGCTGCAGCCCGGTGAGCCCGGTGTGGTAGCAGTCGATGCGCCCACGATCATTCCCAATCTGACCGGGATGCGGGTGCCAGATCGTCTGGCTCACCAGCAGTTTGGCCGCTACCATGCGGGCTGCTATCCGGCCAATTTAGGTCTACCGTTTGCCCAACGAACGGTAGCGTTTGGGCAGTTGCTAGAGCAGCGAAAATTTCTGCATGAGCCTCTATTACCCATGACTCAGTCGGCGGGGCGCTATCAGCTGGAGGTGTATCCCCATGTGGCCATGATTCATCTGTTTCGGCTAAAGCGCATTCTCAAATACAAGAAAGGGCGCGTCGCCGAACGGCGTCAGGGTTTAACCCAATTGCGACAGCACATTCTCGACCGTCTCCCTGGGCTAGTGCCGTCGCTGAACCGACCCGATTTGATGCAGATTCCTGAGGTGCCCGCAACTGGTATCGCCATGAAAGCGCTGGAAGATTGTCTCGACAGCCTGATCTGCGCCTATGTTGCAGCCCACTGGTGGTATTGGGGTCTGGAGAAAAATTGGGTGCTGGGCGATCGCTCAACAGGGTATATTGTGGTTCCAACTCCATTTGGTCGCCATAACTCACAAACTTATGCCTCATCTGCACCCTAATTTGCTGCACGCTCTGCCCCCATTCACTATCATGAGGTCATAGCGCTCAATCGCCTATGGCAACGTTTTCTGAGGTTTTGGCGATCGCCCATCAGCACCATCGGGCAGGCCGTCAGGCAGATGCTGAACACATCTGTCGTCATTTGCTGCGACAAAGCCCCGATGATGCCAACATCGCGTTTCAGGTGGGGTTGACGCTACATCAGTTTGGCAATCTGACTGAGGCGATCCGATGTTATCGACGGGCGATTGCCCTGCAGCCCACTCATGCCAGTGCCTTTAACAATTTAGGGATTGCGCTCAAGCAGGATGGTCATTCTGATGAGGCTCTACAGGCTTATCAGCAGGCATTGGCACTTAATCCTGATTATCCAGAGGCATACAATAACTTGGGCAACCTGCTGCGCCAGAGGCAAAATCTGGAGCAGGCGATCGCGAATTATCGCCGCTGCATTACTCTGGCTCCAGACTTTTGGGATGCTCATTATAACTTGGGCAATGCTCTGAGAGAAATCGGGCAGTATGATGAGGCGATCGCCTGTTACCAGACGCTGCTGGGCCACACGATTCAAGATGCCGATGTTTATAACAGTTTGGGGAATGCCCTTCAAGGCAAAGGCCAGTTTAGTGAGGCGATCGCGGCCTATCAGACAGCGCGGCGATTACAGCCCAATAATCCAACTATCGATAATAATTTAGGCGCGGCGCTGGATGCTCTGGGCGACTGGGAAAGCGCTGTCGCGACGTATCGTCGAGCGTTGTCACAGCGCCCCGCCTATGCCGAAGCCTATTACAACCTAGGCAATACACTCCGGTCATTAGAGCGCCTAGACGAAGCGGTCGTCTGTTATCAGAAGGCTCTGGCTCTCAATCCACACCAGGTTTTGTCTTGCAACAATTTGGGATTGGCGCTGCATAGCCTGGGACGGCTAGATGACGCCATGGATGCCTTTCAATGGGCGATCGCCCA
>CAZCXK010000180.1:0-5415 GCA_964502605.1 uncultured bacterium | reverse complement strand
TTTATTTCCCAACAAGTCTGTTGCTTGTGAGCATGTCTCCCGCAACCTTGTCTTAAGCAACCTTAAAGGTCAATCATCCGCAAATCCTTGAGAACGCAATCATCCACCCCAGTTCTGCAACTACCCATCGGCAATTAGTCGAGCTTTTCTGAGGAAAAATTGTAGAACCGTTTCTTCTCTCGAAATCACATCAACCGTTCCTTCCATGCCCACTTCAATCGTGCATTGGGCTGCACCTCGACTTAAATGAAGATGGCTGGGCGCAATGGTGATTTCATAGGTCGGAGGGATATTTCTGCCCAAACCCGGGGCGCTAGACTGGTTTGCGGCAGGGCGTGCTGATTGAGGGGTGATCGTATCTTTAGAGATTTGACTGACTGTGCCGTTGAGTGTGCCATAGTCTGGATAGGGGCACGCAGATACCCGCATCAGCGCGGGTTGTCCTTCATTGAGCTTGCTGCGATGTTCAGGTGTCACAAAGGCTTTGATCTGCAACGGGATATCATTGGGCACAATTTGAGCAATTATTTCTCCTGCACTCACCGTCTGACCAGGATTTCGCAGATTCAACGTTGCCAAAATGCCATCAGACGTGGCGGTGATCACGGTTTGACCTAGATTGGTTTCGACTTGCTGAAGCTCACGGGTATCTCGCTCTAACTGGGTTTGCAGCCCGACGCGCTGTTGAATCAGCCCTTCCCGTTCTTGATTTAGCGCAGCTAGAGCCACTGTCCCAGTTGCCTGTTCTTGGGCAATGCGTTCTGTGGCGATCGCCACATTCGCTGAACTGGGGTTCACCATGGCCTGGAGTCGGTGTAAGCGGGCTTGAGCGGCTGCAACAGCCTGTTCTTGCTGTTGGACGGCTAGCTGGGCTTCTTCTAGTTGATCTTGGGAGAGGGCACCCGCTTGGGCTACTGGCTGATAGCGGTTGTAGCGAGATTGAGCAGAGCCTAAACTGGCGATCGCCGCTCTCACATTGGCTTCAGCTTCTTCGACCTCCATTGCAGTACTAATATATTGGTCATGATAGTCTCGGTTTTGCTGCCTGAGTTCGGCTTCAGAAGCGGCGATCGCCCGGTTCATACGGTCTGTTTCTGCGGCTAGTTGCTCACTGAGAGCGTGAATTTGGGCATTAATCTGGACGATTTGCAACTGTGTTTGCTGAGTCGCGCTTTGCAACTGACTCTTTTGAGTTTGAAGTTGAGAATCATCAATCGTCGCAATCATATCACCGGCCTGAATGGTCTGATTCTCGTTTGCCGAGATCTGAGTCACAGCACCTGTGGTTGCCGCTTGCACAATCCGCAATTCTCCTGCCGGACGAATGCTAGCCGGGGCTTTGATCGTGACTTTATATTTGGCCACCGAGGCGATCGCCAGGGCAATGCCCATGATGCCGAGGAGAACCATGCCTCCCATTGTTGTCCAACGACTGATAGGCGGCAGGAAATCATGGGCAGAAACGGGAGGCAAATTCGTTGAATCTGAAGAATGGGTTAAGGTCATGGGTGCTTCCAAATTCAATTTGATAGGACGGTAGAGGCGAACGACCGTTCACCCTGATTAAGTCATTGCAACGCCATAGGGCATGACATAGGAAAACCGCAATGAAATAGATTAGGTGCAAACCATTTGGGGTGGAGCGAGTGGCCGTTCGCGATTCCAATCATGAGATGAAGGCACATCGCCTAAAAAATCTAGGTGGTCGCCGGGTTGGTGGCGCAAATCTTCAGGCGTTCCTTGAACGACTACATTTCCTTGATCCAGCATGATGACCCAGTCGGCATGCTGCACGACGCTAGGGCGATGGCTAATCACAATCGTGGTTTTCCCTGGACGACTACCAAACAACCGCTGAAGAATCTGCGCCTCGCTCACCGGATCGAGAGCCCCCGTAGACTCATCTAGAATGAGCACAGGCGGATCGGTGATGATGGCACGGGCGATCGCCAACCGCTGGCGCTGCCCACCGGATAGATTGGCACCAAACTCTCCTAACACCGTTTGATACTTGTCGGGCAGATTGCTGATAAACTCATCTGCACCGGCAATCTGGCAGGCTTGCACAATGCTTTCAAAGGTGGCGTGCGGATAGCTAAAGCGGAAATTCTCAATGATAGAACGGCTCCAGAAGTGTGGCTCTTGCGGCACCAGCATGATCTGCTGTCGCAAGCAATCTAGGGATAGATCCTGCTGATTGTAAAGTCCATAGCGAATGGTGCCCGATTGAGAGAAATATGACCCAGCCAACAGCTTGGCGAATGTGCTTTTGCCACAGCCCGATTTGCCAATCAGCGCCACAACCTCGCCTCCCGGAATGGTCAAAGAAACATCATGCAGCAAATCAACTCGACCCACATGATGGAAGGCGAGGTTAGCACACACAATATCCGTATCCCCTGCAATCTCTGCCCAAGGCTTTTGGCTATCATTCTGGTCTTCTGGAGTCGCATCAATGACTTCGGCCAAACGCTGAAGCACCACCTGCGCCATGATAAATTCATCAACTAATCCAATCACCGATCCGAGGAAGCCAAGAAAGTTGCCGCTCATGCCACTGTAGGCTAGCAGTTGTCCTACGCTTAACGTTTGATCAATCACTAAATAACTACCTAGCCACAGCAGGGCAATACTGGTTAACGTTGAGAGAATATCGGTTACAGTGCTGCTGTGTAATTCTAGCTTCATCATGCCCCACCCTAGGTTGGCCAACCGACCAAAGTTGGCCTGATATTCTTGCCATGCTTGAGGTGTGGCCTGAGTCGTCTTTAGGATTTGCATCCCCCGAAATGTTTCAACGAGAAAGCCTTGATTTTCAGTGCCCAACACAATCATATTGCGGGTTTTGTGACGCAGGGCTGGTAGAAATAATAGATTTACTAGCGTCACAACCACAAAAGCTGCTAAGGATGCCAGCGTCAGTTGCCAGCTATAAAACAGCATAAAACACAACGATGCCAGGGCAATAAAAAACTCGCTGGGCAACCCCAACACGAGTTGCGAAATTAGGCTATTGACAGCATCCACATCAGAAATGCGGCTGACCACTTCGCCACTGCGACGGTTTTCAAAGTAGCTCAGGGGCAAGTGCAACAGTTTGCGCCCATAGTCAAGAATCATGCCAAGTTGCAGCCGTTGGCCAAAGTGACCGATCAGGTGCGCCTGCACTAACCCAATGATGCTGCTAAACAGATTCATAGCAATCACGCCGATCGCCACTGTGGTTAGCAGTTGTGTATCACCTCGCACCAGCACATCATCCGTGAGCAGTTGCATCATCAGCGGCGATGCAAGGGACAATAGACCGATCACAATATTGATGGCGATCGCCTGAATTAATATACTTCGATAGGGCAACACCCGCTGGAGAAAACGCCCAAATCCGCCGATTTGGTCTTCAGGTTGCTGATAAAACCGACTATCGTCAGGGTCGAGCAACAGCATCACGCCATTTCCCCACCCTTCCATCAGTTCTCGGCGAGTCAAATGGCGGATGCCGACAGCCGGATCGGCAATTACATACTTCTTTCCCTGCTGACCATACAAGACGACCCAATGATAGCCTTTCCAGTGGATGATGGCAGGTAGGGGGGCTTGATGCAAATGATCGAGAAGGTCTGGGTTGGCTTTGACTTGGCGAGTGTTAAATCCCAATGATTCAGCGCCTCGGCTTAATCCGGGTAACGACGTACCGCGCGATCCAGTGCCGACCGCTTCTCGAATTCGGCTGATTGCTAGGGTACGTCCATGGTGTTTAGCAACAGTAGCAACGCAAGCGGCTCCGCAGTCTTCATCATCCTGTTGAAGGACACGTTGATATCGCATAGTTCAGAGTCTATTAAGAGGGCAATTAAGGATGCTGTGATTACGCAGTAATGCTATATGTCAAAACATAGGTAGAGCCGCTGCCCTGTAGTCGTGCTTTTGCTCTGCGGCACGGCAATCTGGAGATTGATACCGTATCAATTGGATCATCTAAATCAAGTAATCCATCTCGATCGAAAAGAGTGAGAAATTTGCGATCGCGCGTCAGAATTGAAAAGCTCTTGTTGATTCGAGCCACATCCCCTGATCTCATATTTCGCTTCCAAAGCGTTTTTCTTCCATTGAATGACAGGGAACCAGTTAAGTATGCTTCATCAGTATTATCTGGATCAGCACCTGTTCTAATAGCTTTAATTCTATGAAGGTGTAGAGTATATCCCCCTTCAATAAACGCAGATTGTTCAGGCGACAAGTCAACCAATAACTGATCATGTGGCATGGTAGACAGTCCTCTATATTGTCTGCTTGCAGGATGAATGAGGTTATATAACGTAGATTGGTCAAGTAGGAGCGAGTTATAGCGGCTGATAGAGGTAAGCCACAGATATTTTGATAGAAGCTGAGCATTGCCAAACCCTACCCAGCCCCTATCAAATGGTGTAGCTCATATCGTTGAAATGTCTGTAAACCTCACTCTCACTCAATCAGCACGAAGCGACTAGGCAGTGCGACGAATAGATGAGATTGAGTCGTTTAGCTTACCTGGTAAGTTATACCAGCGGCCTGCGACTACTGTGCCCATGTATCCTCTGTAGTTTGTATGGGCAAACAAATCCCAAGTCCCTCGAACAACCTTGATGAAAGAAACTTGATCGTTGAAACCGTTGATTCTGCCTCTGGTAATGCCAATATTCTGATCACCTACTCCGGCTCGGGTTGATTTAACACCGAGCCAGGGGTTTGCACCTTTGTGATGGAGATCATGTTTGTAGAGCTTGATGTCTGGATTAATGCCTGTATGCCAGACCGATGCGCCACCTTGAATGTTGGCAGTTGTCTTGTCGGCAAGTTCCTCTATAGCGGAAACAGCAGAAAAAGATTGAGTCTGATTGTTGATGTTAGACATTGATTTACTCCTTGCTAAGGTATGAAGAACACGAAATATTGAAGGTAAAAGCTCGACTGCAACCGATTGCATCAGCTTCTATATATCTGTCAGGGGCACGACCCAGAAATTCTGCACTGCGTTATAGAACTTTATATTTAGACGTTCTGTAGCAGCTTGTTATAAAGCTGTATACATGACATATCCCTTGACCTTGATGTTGTCCCAGGTATCAAGGAGTATGATTTGGTGTTTAGCTCCACCTCTAACGTTTGTCCACACGGTTCTGCCATATTCAACAGAAGTAGCTTTTGCATTAGACCGAGTTGTTGCTCCAGTACTTAAGTTTTTGATATAGGTATGAAAGGTGGGGTTATATCTATTACTAATTTTCTTCCATACTTATTGATGTTGTGAGTAATGGCTGTGAGGGTCATCCTTCCTCCTGGCCTCACATAAAAGGTTGGCGATTTCCAGAGGGCATTGAACTCAATATTTCTTCGCCCATTCGCCGTAAAAATACCTCCTTGAATGGTAGATATTTC
>CAZCXK010000179.1:0-5452 GCA_964502605.1 uncultured bacterium | reverse complement strand
GAGACAACCTATTGTCGCACCCCCTGATGCAACTACGTGTCGTGTAACATCCCCCCAACCCCCTCCAAACGAAATGGCGGACTGGCGTTTCGAGGTTGAGGGCAAGAGCCGTGAATGGGAGTCATCTCTATCTCCATCCTGAACTGGACGCGTTATGTATCGCTGTGGTCTTAACTGTTTTGTCGCCTATATCTTCAATGCCTTACCCCAGCGCCTTTCAGGAGGCGCGGGAGAGTTAGGCCCTCGCATCGCGGGGGGTCGGGGGAAAGTCCCCCGAGATCAGCTGTGACTATAAACAAGAAATGTACATCCGCAGTAAGCATTCAAGCCCAGCCCAGATATTCTGACTATCAAAAGGCTCCAGACTCAAGCCAGACCCGATATCCAGGCTCAAGAGTTCATCATCTGTGAACTTCAGTCTCTCGGATTTGCGTCTCAGCCAATGCCAATAATTTTGGACTCATCTAGACGAAAACTGGGGGCAAGTTAGACTGAACAAAAGCGTAGACCCCACGCCGACAACCCACAAAAACTAAGGAGCAACTATGCGTCATGCCATTGTGATTGGGGGTAGCATGGCCGGGTTATTTGCAGCCCGAGTGCTAGCTAACCAGTTTGACCAGGTAACTCTGATTGAGCGCGATCGCCTACCAGAGATGCCTGATTTTCGACCCGGTGTGCCACAGTCGCATCATGTGCATGTGTTGCTCACTCGGGGGCAACGCTTGCTCGAAGACTTGTTTCCGGGGCTGGGAAATGAACTAACTGCCGCTGGCGCACCCACTCTCGACTGGACGGCAGACTGGCCCTGGTTGGGGCTATGGGGCTGGGAGCCGCGCTTTCGGTCAGGCATCACGGGGCGCACCTGTAGCCGTACCCTCCTGGAATGGATCGTTCGCCGCCGCCTTGCCGCCCTTGAGAACATCAAACTCATTGACGGAGCCCAGGTTAAAGGTCTTCTTGCCAATGGCGATCGCACCTGCATTACAGGCATCAAGTTGAGCCGTCGCCATCGACAGCGTGAGGCGGCTCTGGCTCAGCCGGAAACTCTGACGGCTGATCTGATCGTTGATACAAGCGGTCGCAACTCAATTCTCCCCGAATGGTTAGAAGCGTTGGGCTATCCGCCTGTGCAAGAAACCATCGTCAACTCATACTTGGGCTATGCCAGCCGCTGGTATCGATGCCCAGATCATGCTCAAGTCGATTGGCAGGGCATGCTGATTGCCCCCAAGCCACCCCATCAGTCGAGGGGAGGTGTGCTTTACCCCGTTGAAGGCAACTGCTGGGTGGTGACGCTCTCCGGCATTGGAGACGATCATCCTCCAATCGAAGAAGACGGATTTCTAGCCTTTGCCAACAGTCTGCGCAACCCAGTGCTATATGACGTCATCAAAGATGCAGCGCCCCTGTCGTCTATCTCTAGCTATCGCCGCACCGAAAATCGCTTGCGCCACTATGATCAGCTGGCTCGATTTCCAGATGGTATTGTGGCATTGGGCGACGCAGTTTGCGCCTTCAACCCGGTCTATGGCCAAGGCATGACTGTGGCCGCCATGGGAGCCGTCACTCTGGAGACCTGCATCAAGGAGCGTTTAAGCCAACCTGACAACGACCTCAGCGGCTTATCTCAACAGTTCCAGAAGCAGCTGGCGCAGGTAGTAGCAATGCCCTGGACAATGGCCATCGGCGAAGATTTTCGCTGGCCGACTACTCAAGGCGGCAAACCCGATTGGGCGACGCGGCTGATGCATCGCTACCTCGACCAAATGGGTATGGTTGCCATCGATCGGCCTGAGGTGTTTCAAACCTTTGTTGAAGTGATGCACATGCTCAAACCCCCCACCGCATTATTTCAGCCCAGCATCGTCGCTGAGGTGCTCAAGCAGGCTGTGAGCAAGCGTCAGCCTCACATCACGTCTGATGACGAGTTGACGATTCCGCACCTCGCGGAGTGAGTGACTGTCTCAATCTTCATGTGTTCAACCCAGCGAGAGATCTCAAGCTCGGCCAAGCTAGCTCCCTAACGCAGAACTGTATATTCTTTAGCCCCAATTGTAAATTATGTCTACTCAACAGCCGTCTCAGTCTCTCAACATCAGTGGTGGCACGATTTCTAATGCTCAAATTGGTCAGGCGGGTGGCGACCTAACCCAAACGCAGACCATTCGCCAGGGCTCAGACGCACCCGATCTGACTCGTGACGAGGTCTTGGCACTGTTAGCTCAGATTGAAGACGTACTGCTGCAGTCTGGTCTACCTGAGGCGGAGCAAGCGATCGCCCGACGCCATCTCGAAACTGTCAAAGACGAAGCTCAAACTGACGCACCCGACAAAGACTTTGCGCTCAAGAGCTTTCGACGAGTAACTCACGTCTTAAAAGATGCGTCAGATACAGTGGAAGCCGGACAGACTCTCTGGCAACGCTTGGAGCCGATCGCCAAGAGTCTTGCCCCTTGGTTTGGCGTCGCGGTCAATGCCCTGCTGCTGCTGTAGTGAGAATGCCAACTTCTGCTCTTTTTCTGCACAGGCTGATCGTCAAGCCAGTCTTCAATTTCGACTGGGGTGAGATGGCCCATTCCTGTCCTTTTTGGGCAGTGCGTCACTAGCAAAGAATCCCTAAGACCGCTAGCCTAAGCAGTGAAGGATAGAGGCAAGAATCATGGCTGTGCAGATTCGGACGCCAGATTGGGTGAAGCATGCGGTGTTCTATCAAATTTTCCCAGATCGGTTTGCCCGGAGCGATCGCCACTCAGTAATTGGGGCTCCTGCGTTAGAACCGTGGGATGCTCCACCAACGCTGCAAGGCTACAAGGGCGGTAATCTTTGGGGTGTCATTGACCAGCTCGATTATCTCGACAACTTAGGGATTACGGCGATTTATCTGACGCCGATTTTTCAGTCGGCATGCAACCATCGCTATCACACGCATGATTATTATCAGGTAGACCCGCTCCTCGGTGGCAATGAGGCGTTGCGATCGCTCTTAGAAGCGGCTCACCAGCGCCATATGCGAGTGGTCTTAGATGGCGTATTTAACCATGCCAGTCGGGGCTTTTTCTTCTTTAATGACATTCTCGAAAATGGGCCCCATTCCCCCTGGCTTGACTGGTTCAAGGTGGAGCGCTGGCCGCTGTCGGCCTATGACGGGTCATTGCCCGCCAATTATGAAAGCTGGATTGGCAACCGGGCGCTGCCCCAGTTTAATCATGACAACCCGGCTGTGCGCGAATATATTATGCAGGTGGGTGAACATTGGGTTAAGGCTGGCATCGATGGCTGGCGGCTCGATGTGCCATTTGAAGTCAAGACTCCGGGCTTTTGGAGCGAGTTCCGCGATCGCGTCAAAGCCATTAATCCTGAGGCCTACATTGTCGGTGAGGTCTGGGTCGATGCTCAAGAGTGGCTCGATGGCACCCAGTTTGATGGCGTCATGAATTATCTATTTACGGGGCCTGCGATCGCTTTTACAGCGGGCGATCGCGTCATCATGGAGCAGGTCGAAGCCCCTGACTATGCCCCCTACCCCCCGCTAGATGCGGCGGGCTATGCCGAAAAAGCTCAACACCTCCTGCAGCTCTATCCGTGGGAGATTCAGCTGACCCAGCTCAACCTGCTCGACAGCCACGACACCGCCCGTTTGCTCACAGTTGCCAATGGCGAGTCAGATGCTGAAGCGCAAACCAGCTTTTTGCTGGCCTCGTTGCTAATGTTTACCTTTCCCGGTGCGCCCAACATTTACTACGGAGATGAGGTCGGTCTCGCGGGCGGGCTTGACCCCGATAGCCGCCGCAGCTTCCCCTCTCAGGAAACCTGGAACGAGACAATTCTCAAGCACTATCAACAAATGATCGCGCTGCGCCATGCCCATGATGCCCTGCGGATTGGCGACTATCGGGTGCTCTACGCTGCAGGCATGATCTATGTGTTTGCTCGCTGCTTTGGTGATGATGCACTCATCATTGCCGTGAATGTGGGCACCCAACCTGCTCAGATCCGGCTCACAGACCTGCCTGACACCCTGCCTGAGCTAGTAGGAAGGGGCGATCGCCTGGTATATGGCACCGGAGAGGCTGAATGGCAGCAGGGCGAACTACGTCTGACCATCCCCGCCCGAACAGGCTTGGTGCTGAGATAGCCCAAATCATCGACAGATGCTTGGAAGGCGACTCATCATGGGTTTCTAAATTAATGCTAACGGTGCCATCTCTTGCATCATGGAGAATCTTAGAGGGATGCGCAGTCGGGATATCTGCATAGTGCAATTATGATGCAATCACTGCTGCTGTTTATCTTAGCGGGACTCTGTGAAATCGGCGGGGGGTATTTGGTCTGGCTCTCATTGCGAGAGGGCAAAAGCATGTGGCTCGCTCTGCTTGGGGTCATCATCCTCGGTGTATACGGCGCTGTGCCAACATTACAGCCAACCCACTTTGGGCGCGCCTATGCTGCATATGGCGGAGTCTTTATTGTGCTTTCGATCGGCTGGGGCTGGCTGGTCGATCGGATGAAGCCTGATCATTTTGACCTGCTAGGCGGTTGGATTGTCTTACTCGGCGTTTTAATTATTATGTACGCGCCCAGACACTAGACCTGTCGAGCCCCGTTGTGGGCGATCGCGCTATACAACTCCCTTGTATTGGTCTGTAAATGAATCAGTGTAGGCAACAGTGATAGCGATGGTGTTCAGTGGGATCTAGCTTCACCATTTTACCGAGTATGTTGAGCATTAAACTCAATGTTCTCAGGTGTTTACTCGACGTTTCTAGCTTCAAGCTCCGCTATTTACGCCTGCAACACCAACGTTCTTACTTGAAGTGAGATCATCGTCGCTTCAAACGACAACATTCTTACTTGAAGTGAGATCATCGTCGCTTCAAACGACAACATTCTTGCTTTAAGTGACAACATTCAAGATTTAAACACCAACATTCTTGCTTTAAGTGGCAACATTCAAGATTTAAACACCAACATTCTTGCTTTAAAGACGATTGTTCAAAATCTAAGCACTACGCATCTTACGTTGAGAGCCACTGATATACGCATTCCCTGTTATGGCCACAGCCTTCATCGGAGGACTTTCCTCCGAACCCCCGCGATGCAGGAGCCTAACTCCCCCTCACCCCCCGAAAGGCGCTGGGGTAAGGCATTGAAGATATAGGTGACAAAACAGTTAAGACCACACCGACACATAACGCATCCAGTTCAGGATGGAGATGGAGATGACTCCCATTCACGGCTCTCGCCCCAGCCTCGAAACGCCAGTCTGCCATTTCGTTTGGAGGGGGTTTGGGGGACGCAACCGTCCCTCAATTGGGGGTTTGGGGGACACTCCCCCAAACGGGGCTGCGGCTGCCCATCTCCTAACTCGAGTCGCGACCTCCATCGGGGGACTTTCCCCCGAACCCCCGCGATGCGGGAGCCTAACTCCCCCGCACCCCCCGAAAGGCGC
>CAZCXK010000178.1:0-5519 GCA_964502605.1 uncultured bacterium | reverse complement strand
CCAGGGCAGAACAAAATCTAGGGGTTGCACTGAGATCTTCGGCGCAGTTGCCTGAACATCTTAATGGCATCCTTAACAATGCACCCAAGCTGCAAAGCAATGCACCCAAGCTCTAAATGCACCAATAGGATGTGAGTCGTTTAGAGGATACGTTCTGGTGCGTCTCCATCTAACGGTGAAATATTTGATCCAGGCAATATGGCAATCATGACGTTGCTTGCCTTGACAACGGCATAGACCTCTTTGCCAACTTCAAGAGTTAAGCGCTCAGCCGAAGCCCGCGTAATGACCGCAACCAAATCAACATTGGCCGCAATTTCAAGCGTCACTTCTGCGCTGACGGGGCCTAACACCAGACGCTTAATGCGACCGCTGATCAGATTACGAGCACTAACTTGCATCATATCGTCAGATGTATGTTCTGGGGCATGATGGGCGGGTGAATCCAAGCCTACTGGAGATGATTCTAGAGTTCGCACTAGTTCTCGCAAGACCTCCGTCTTTGATCGCTGGGTATGGGTACAGTAGTCATCGAGAAGTTGCCGCTCCTGTGCTGAAGACTGAAATGTGATCCATCTTTGCTCTTTTCTGGGCATTCGCGTACTATACCAACTAAGTTGGTAGAACTAGAGTGTCATGCGATTATTAGCTTAATCCTATCAACCTCGTTGACCCTTTGCCCCTGCTTCATCAAGCACTTGAGGACTACCAGATTAAAGGTGAATCATATGACTCGGCGACGTATAGTCTCGATCTTAAGCAGCATGATTGCGGCGTTTGGAGTGGCGATCGCCTGTAATCAAACATTTCCTAATTCTGGTTCTAACTCTAGTGTCGGATCTCCTGATGCTCAGACATCGGGGGAGCAAACAGAGTCTATTGGGCTGTTGATATCTGCGGCGGCCAGTTTGCAAGATGCAATGGCGATCATTCAAGTGGCCTATGAGTCAGTGCAGCCTCATGTCACTATCACGTATAACTTTGGCTCGTCGGGCGCATTGCAGCAGCAGATTGAGCAAGGTGCCCCTGTCGATGTCTTTTTTTCTGCGGCTCCTAAACAGATGAATGCCCTGGAGGAAAAAGGATTGTTATTGGAGGGGAGTCGAGCCAATGTGGTAAAAAATTCAATTGTGCTGGTGGTTCCGAGTCGCCAAACCGAGATAACGTCTTTAGGTGACTTGCGTCAGGATGTCGTCGGGAAACTCGCGATTGGAGAACCGAGCAGTGTTTCTGCGGGGCAATATGCCCAAGAAGTGCTGACGACGTTAGGTCTGTTTGACACCCTGCAGCCCAAGTATGTGTTTGCCAAAGACGTGCGACAGGTATTGTCGTATGTTGAAACAGGCAATGTCGAGGCGGGGCTAGTCTATAGCACAGATGCTCAAGCGTCTGATCAGGTGCGGGTCGTTGCCACAGCTCCAGAGGGGTCACATTCGCCTATTGTTTACCCAGTTGCAGTCTTGAGTGAAAGCCAGCACCCTGAAGCTGCTCAAGATTTTGTGACCTATCTTTTATCAGAGGAGGCTAACGCCATATTTACTGAATTTGGCTTTAGCCCAGTCTCAAACTAATTTGACATATAGCTCAGATTGACTCATATAACCTATCTGAATCTATTGATTTGGTTACCATGCTGCCGCCAGTTGATTTATCTCCCATTTGGATTTCACTACAAACCTCATTGGTAGCAACGGCGATCGCTACTATCACTGGAATTGCGGCAGCCCGCTGGATGCTGAGCTATCGAGGAGCGGCCAGAGGCATTATTGATGGTGTGTTGACCTTGCCGCTGGTGCTACCTCCAACCGTCGTGGGCTTTGGTTTGTTAGTAATCTTGGGCAGATATAGCCCACTGGGACAGCTATTCCGACAGGTTGGTATTACAATCATTTTTACATGGCCTGCAACAGTTATTGCGGCGGCAGTGGTGTCCTTTCCACTGATGTATAAAACGGTGCTAGCCGCCTTTGAACAAATTGAACCCGATTTGATTGATGCAGCTCGAACCTTGGGCGCGTCTGAATGGCGAATTTTTTGGCTACTGCTGCTACCGATGGCTGCGTCTGGCGTGATGGCAGGTACGATTCTTGCGTTTGCACGAGCCTTGGGAGAATTTGGAGCCACCCTGATGGTGGCAGGCAGCATTCCTGGAGTGACGCAGACGATACCGATTGCTATCTTTTTTGCCACAGAAGCGGGGCGCATGGGAGAAGCTCTGATTTGGGTTGTGTTGATGGTGGCAATTTCGCTGGCTGTCGTCACAACCATCCATTATTGGGGAACGTCTCCCTCTGCTCGAAGGACAGTTCAGATCCGATCCAATACGCTAACCCAACAACTCTTTGATCGTCTGATTGTAGGTCAACTAGCCCATTTAAGCCGGGATAATGTCATCTATCATTACCACGCTGCTCGACCACAAAAGACTCGTCTATCACAAGGCCAGCCGAGTTTGGAGGTTGACCTTTACAAGTCTGTAGACAAGTTTGTGCTAGATATATCCTTCCGCACTGTGACAAGTCCGCTGGGTATCTTGGGCGCATCAGGTTCGGGAAAAAGCATGACTTTACGATGCATTGCGGGGTTAGATACCCCAACTAAGGGGCGAATTGTCTTAAATGGGCAGGTTATGTTTGACACACAGCTCGGAATTGACGTGCCCAGTCGTCAGCGGCGTGTTGGCTATGTGTTTCAACAATATGCGTTGTTTCCCCATCTGACAGTAACGCAAAATATTGCCTTCGGCTTAGGGCATGTGCCTGCTGCAGAACGGGTGCGTCGGGTGATTGACCAGTTAGATCGGATGGCCCTGTCAGGGTTAGGCGATCGCTATCCGCATCAGCTATCAGGGGGGCAACAGCAGCGAGTTGCCTTGGCACGGGCGATCGCCATTGAGCCAGAGATTTTACTGCTTGATGAACCCTTATCAGCGCTTGATACCTATCTTCGTAGCCGGATTGAAACCCTGCTGATTGAAACACTATCAGACTACTCAGGCATGACGCTCTTTATTACCCATAAGCTAGAGGAAGCATACCGCATTTGTCCTCATCTGGTTGTGATGTCAACTGGATGCATCGTTGCGGATGCTCCCAAAGCGGAGATCTTTGAGCGGCCTCAAACCGTGACTGTAGCGCAAGTCACCGAATGCAAAAATTTTTCTCGCATTGAAATCTTAGATACTCAACAAATCCGTGCCTTAGACTGGAACTGCACCCTGATGCTAGTTGAACCTGTGCCGCCTTGGGTGCAATATGTCGGTATCCGCGCTCACCACTTAACCTTTGTCAACTCTCTTCAACTTGACAACACCGTTCCCTGTGGATTAGCCATGATCAGCGAAACTCAGCATCGAGTCACGCTTTATCTCAAGCTCTATGACTCGGGTGATTATGAGCGTAATGATGTGGGACTTGAGTATCAGTTGCAAGCTGAAGTCTACAAAGAAGCATGGGAATCTTTAAAAGATAGACCTTTTCCTTGGTACGTGCATCTTAGCCCAATGCGGCTCATGCTGCTGAGCGGTGTGCCAGATGATTGTTAAGGGGCGATCGCGTCTTTTCGGCAGAGTTAAACCGTCTGTGGGCAGCTCTCGGGGGAATTTAGAGTACAGAGATTCCAGCGCTGATACTCTTCATACTTGGCGTGAGCCTCAGCTTCATCTCGAACTGGATACTGTACTTTTGTGCCATCCTCTAAATGGATCACCAAACAAAGCTTAGAACGACTATTCATCTTTAACATTTTTTGTGCAATCAACATGATGCAACCTCAATCAAAACGTGCAAATTGGCGCAGACTTAACATGAGATGCATCCTGACAACTCAGAATCCACAATCATAATGGCTAAAAAACGGGTGTGGTTCTGAATCAATCTAGACAATTGTGATGGTCTTACCTATTTTGACGACTGTCAGATGCTCTGGTTCCACTATGAATCCTTTGTAAGGGAAGGATGCGCCGTATAAATTTTGGATGTTTTTAGGTGTTTGAGTGACCCATGTCAACGCGTCCATAACTGAAACTATTCCAATTTCTATTTTTTAATAACCTAAAAAAGCAGATTGGGATATTATGCGAAGTAAATAGAAACCGCTCTGTCAAAACCTCACGTCGCAACTATGACTATGCTAGGTCTGCTTGCAACAGGTTTGATGCATGCCCCCCCCATGGATGGACATAGCGTAAACCACCTTTCACGGTCTACTTTTTCTGAGTTTGATTCGGGTTGCCGTTGGGCTGCTCAAACACCTTTGGCTCAGATAGTAGCCAATCATGACTTATACGACCAGGGTATTAATCTGCTGCTAGATGGCAAGTTTGCAGAGGCTGAGGCTATCTTCTGGCGCATCATTGATGTCAACCTGATGGACGCTGAAACCCACACAGTCTTGGCGATCGCTCTGACTCACCAAAATCGCTTAGATGAGGCGATCGCGGCGTTGAGCACTGCCCTTGACTTAGATCCTGGCTTAGTGTCTGCGTATGATACTCTGGGCAATGCCTATGCTCTCCAGGGCAACTATGAAGACTCGATTGCTCAATTTCAGCAGGCGATCGCTCTCAACCCCAACGATGCTAATTTGCACAATAATCTAGGAGCCACCTATCAAGAACTGGGTCGCCTAGACGAAGCAACTGAGTCATATGAGAAAGCCTTGCGTCTCAACCCCAACCATATTACTGCTCACAGTAATTTAGAGCGAGTAGAACGAGCAGAACCTATCCGCTCAACTCTATCTACAATAGCTCTACCCATGACCAGCCCTGCGGAGGCTCAACAATATTATGCTGCGGGTAATGCGCTGCTAGAACAGGGTAATTTAACGGCGGCGATCGCCGCCTATCAGCAAGCTCTCCAGATCGATCCAAATCAACCTGAGTATTACAACAGCTTAGGGATTGCCCTCAGACGACATGGGCAACTAGATGCAGCCGTCGATGCCTATCATCAGGCACTACGCCTGAACGATCAACTCCCAGAAGTTCATGCTAATCTGGCGACAGTGCTGCTGGCACAGGGGCGTCAGCAAGAGGCGATCGCAGCATTGCGGCAAGCTCAAGCATTACTATATGAGCAAGGTCTTGATCAAGATGCCCATCAGCTGGAAATGGTGATTCATCAACTAGAAGGAGGCTGATAGAATTGAGGGAGCTGAGGTCGCTGAATGCTAATGTTTAATCCTTCTTTTGTTAATCCCGATAGAGTAAATTAAGGAAAGCACGCCCAGAGGCGAGGTGTGTTAATGGTTCCTCGCCAATCTGCTCAACCCAGTGTCACCTTTGTCGATGACTACTGCCAATACTACTTTTTACGGGATGCTCCTTGGGAAGTCTCTCAACTCTGTTCAACCCGGTTATGGCTGATTAAACAGCTCATTGGCAATCAACCCATGCCGTTGTGTATTGATGAAACTGGAGATGTCAAAAAAGGGCAAGCTCCTGACTATATCGCCATGACAAACTTACAGCGGTTTTCAGATGAATAAGCCACAATGAGCGAACCAACCAAGGGGAT
>CAZCXK010000177.1:0-5833 GCA_964502605.1 uncultured bacterium | reverse complement strand
CCCTGTGCTAGGTCCCGTTGATGAAGCTGTCGTACCCACTGAAGATGGCTTTGCAGCGGTTTAACCAGGCTAACGGGTAACATTGTGACTCGACTTTTGTTTCCTTTGGCATCTCGAATAGTAATTTGGTGTTGCGAGAAGTCCAGATCTTTAACCCGCAGTCGCAGTCCCTCATTTAGACGCACACCGCTACCATAGAGAATTTGAATCACTAGCTTATAGACTCCCGACAACTGCTGAATCACTTCATGCACTTCTGATGGAGTCAGCACGGTCGGTAAATATTGTGTTTGCTTGGCTCGAACTGCATTGATCGATTCATCTAACGGTTGTTGAAGAACATGGCGATATAGAAATAGCAACGCACTCAGTGCTTGATTTTGGGTAGAAGCCGCAACATTTTCTTTTACAGCAAGGTGAGTCAGAAACGATGTGACCTCTGGATTTCCCAGGTCTCTAGGATGTCGTTTATTGTGAAATAAAATGTAGCGGCGAATCCAACTGACATAACTTTCCTCAGTTCGATATGAGTAGTGTTTAACCCGAATCGATGCTCTCACTTGGTCGAGCAATTTTTGGGGTCGAGGTTCGGTTGATGGCACCATACAATACAGCTGGTATAGATGTACTAAATAATACATCTGGTGCCTCCGTATCGGGTATGAAGATTTGCTGAAGCGATGGAGCTAATTGTTAATTCAAAGCTAAGATTCTAAGATTCTGTCTAACCTCCCTTTTGTGAGGTTTTAGACAGAACTTCGTCTGCTCTAATTGCCAGTTTGGGCGTATAGGCTGACGCTAATCTGCCTATACGCCCCATTTAGGGGATATGGACAGCTCTAATCTGCCTATATCCCCTAAATGGGAGTATTAGACAGAGTCGATCTGTCTACATATAGTTAGACCGCTTAAACTTCTAGAAGAGGAAGCACCTCGTTATTTCTGTTAGGTAATTAAAATTTAAATTGTTGTCAGACTTAATTCCTATCTAGTCTATGAGGCAAGTAGAGCAATGAATGAGATATCTTCAGAGACATTTGATCTAGACAAATTTCAAAAAGAAGTACTGTGGGGAATTGATTCAATTGAGGATGACTACTATACGTCTGAGATTTATCAGATGCGAGAGGTGAGACGATCACCCAGAATTGAAATTGCTTCAGATATTGATCTCTCAGGAATGAAACAAAGACAGAAAATTCTTGAGGAAATCCGCAAGGAAATAAGTGGGAAAATTATTATATTTAACACAGGAAATATAGAGAGCTTACTTAAAGAACTGGAAGCATCAGAAGAAGCACTCTATCAGTCGATTCAACGGCAGCTTCAATTGATTCAGAAACGGATTGAGGAAGAGATGGGAGAGGCTTACTACGGTTTAAGCAGTTCATTTGGCGCAATTGAAAAAAGTATTCAACGCAAGAAAGAACAAGAAGAACAACGAGTTTTAGCAACCAAAATTCTGATTACAGAAAAAATCTTGACCCGTATTTGCCCAGCCTTGCAATCTATTTCTAACGCCTCACATGACATTGCAAAGATTATTGTTCCAATTCTTATCCCACTTGTACTAGCTGGAACTTTGACCATTCCTCTACAACCATTAATATTTTCGTATATTGCGATTCTGATTTCTCGTATGGGTGTAGCAAGTTTATGTGCTGATTATTCAAAAAATAAAAGCAAGGAAAGCTAAGGTGAGGTAGTTTTTTGAATGCAAAATAAGCCTTTTTGATTGAAGCAAGCAAAAAATTTTGTACACCGCCTAACGCATTTCTCTGAACCAGACAGCCGTAAAATATAGAGACTCTCAAATCCATCTGTATGAGCGAAACTGTCTACGTCGAAACTAGCATCCTCGGCTATCTCACAGCCAGATCAACCAAAAATCTAATCCTGGCAGCAAACATAGAAGTCACAAAGGAGTGGTGGGAGTCTCGTCGGAATGCATTTACACTGTATGTTTCAAAAATTGTCCTGGATGAGGTGGCGCGGGGAGATCCTGAAATCGCAGCTAATCGTCTGGAAATTCTCAGTGGAGTCCCCTTGGTTGAACTCAATCAGGCTGTGCAAGGTTTAGCAGCCCAATTTCTGTCCCGCAGCAATCTTCCGCCCAAGGCTTCTGACGATGCGGTTCACATCGCTGCTGCCACCGTCCACGGCTTGGATTACCTGCTAACCTGGAATTGTAAGCATATTGCAAACGCCCAGATTCAAAGGAAACTTGAAGAGATCAGCTTTGATTTTGGCTACCAGCTACCTGTAATTTGCACTCCCTACGAACTATTAGGAGATTGAGCGATGTGGCAAGACGAGATTCTAGATGAAATTCATAAAATTCGTGAAGAACATGCCAAGTCTTTTAACTACGACTTGGATGCCATGTTTGCAGACTGGCAAAAAAGACAGTCAGAAGGTGGAAGGGAAGTTGTTAGCTTGCCGCCAAAACGCGGTCTAACAACACGTTGGAGCGGACGGGCGAGAGATCTGGGTGGGGATGCTGAGGATACTAGCCGCCGCTCAACTTAGCCGTTAGGTGGCTTGAACAGTAGGCTGTGACAGTACAGTCAAGTTATTGAGAAATCACAAAGGTGAAATTAGCTATAGCCAACGAAAGGGATAATGAGTTCAAACCAAATAGAGCAATTAGATGAGAAAATAGAAACAGAACAACAAGACTATTCAGTCCAGTCTTTTCAACGGTCTTTGTTAGAAAAGCAAAGCGAAGCAATTCGTGAATGTGAACGACTTACTCAGCATTTCAGAGGACAAGCAAGCCAACACAAACGCAACTTCATGCGCTTGAAGAAACTCAGTATTTCACTCACACTCGTCGTCACTCTTCTGACTACTCTTTTAGCAGGTAAGAAACTGGGCAATTGGGAATGGATTGTTCCTGTGATCAGCGGTTTTGCAGCACTTTCTACAACTTTACTAAGCCAAACAAGTGCTCAAAAGACATGGGTGCATTCCCGCAGTGTTCAGCAAAGGCTGAGTGTGGAGAAATTTCTCTATTTACAAGATGCGGGAAACTACACACAGTTGGATGAGGAGGAAAAGATCAGGCATTTTTCAAATCGGGTGATGGAAATATGGTCAGAAGGGCATGAAACATGGGGACAAGCTGTTTCAGAACAGAAGCAATGACTTAAGTGTCGTGATTTATACTAAGCTGTTGATGAGGATATAACTGCACCTTGAGTTGAAATGTTTCTCTACTAGAGAATTCCTGGGACAATTAAGATAGAGAAGCAAACCTGACTTAACCGGAGCACTCTGAATGGTCTCATCAGAATTAATCTTGACTTTGCAAGCACTGAATCGCGCAGACAAGTTCTATGTCCTGCAAATTCTCATCTCTGCTCTAGCCCAACAAGAAGCAGATCTGATTAAACCTGACCAAGCTTACCCAGTATGGTCGCCCTATAATGCTGATGAGGCAGCAGATGCGATGTTAAAAGTGCTACACGCTGCCAAAGCTCAAGACTATGCGTAATGCTCAAAGATATCCATTTGTCTCTAGTGATGCAGCATTGGGCGAAGCCAGCTTTCGCCCGTATTTGCCATTCACCTTGGTTCACCAGCAAGTTTCCGTCACATCATCAGCTTTGTTAGATACTGGAGCAAGTGTCAATGTACTGCCATATCTGGCAGGAGTCGAACTTGGGTACGAATGGGATCGGCAAACAACAGCACTGAGTTTGACAGGGAATTTGGCTCAGTACGAGGCGCGTGTCGTGCTTGCTCAAGCCATTGTCGGGCAATTTGAGCCTGTGCAACTGGTATTTGCTTGGACACAGGCTACCAATGTACCACTTATCTTGGGGCAGGTGAACTTCTTTATGGAGTTTGATGTTTGTTTCTACCGTTCACAGCTAGAGTTTGCAGTTAGCCCAAAATCTGCGGACTCAGAATAAGTTAGTTGTACTTGCCAGCCACCTAGCACTGCGTTGGTGCGGACGGCACAGAGGTTATCGGTAGGCGTTCAAGTTTGTCTACCGCCGCACAACTTCACCGTTATACGCCTGAGCCATCAGTGAGGTTAGTGCTTCAAGTTTTTTGGTGAGGTGTAACCATCTGAGAATCAGGGCATCTATCAGTGAAATGATTGTCCATCTGAAGGATAGCTTGGGCAATCTAGTCAATAGAAACATCACACTGCTAGTTACTCTGCATGAAAATCCCAAGTCCAGAAGAAGCGAACACAAGGTTCATCGCTGATATTTACGAGCCTTGTATAGAAAAATGTAAAAGCATACAAAATATTCAAAGTGTTCTTAGAGTTTTAGATAATGGTACTGCGGTGTTGGATAACGAGACAAAATGTGACCAATACATAGCTTTTTATGGAGGGCATCATTTCCATAAGCTTTATGCAGCCTTTGACTCAACCAACTTTCAGTACACTGATGGCAAAAATATAGAGATCATTGACTGGGGATGTGGTCAGGCATTAGCGACTTGTGTTTTAATCGACTATCTTATTGAAAATAGGCTCAAACCTAATGTAGTGTCGATAACCCTTGTGGAACCATCCTTTACAGCATTGAAACGTGGCTGCAAGTTCACTTATCAAATGCTTAAATCTGAATCCTCTGCCAATTCTCCTATACAAACAATTAATAAATACATGGATGACTTGAACCTTGGTGATTTGATCTCTGATGTGGATAATATCAAGATTCACCTTTTCTCAAACATAATAGACGTAGAAGCGTTTAGCTTAAACAAGTTGCATGAGTTGATACTCAATTCTTTTCAAGGCTTAAATCGATTTATCTGTACCAGTCCAGATAATGATCGCAGGTATAGACTAAGCAACTTCTGCAATCTATTTTCGCAATCTTGTCAAATTTATAACTCGGTAAGTTTTGAGGAGCCAATCCATAAAGAAGTCTTCTACTTCAAAACTGGAAGATATGAAGGTCGTAGAATAGGTAGGTGTGAGAGGCAGTTCACTGTGAATCTGACTTAACGCTGAGGAAACAATTCTTATGAAAAGTAAATCTACCATTAATGCTGTTCAGGGAGACTTGTTCTCTGGGTTTGGCTCTGTCACTAGTGCTACTGAAGATCCAGTGAAAGAAGTCTTACCCATGCCAGATGCAAAAGTCACTTTCTACCGAAATTTCTTTGATTCTCACAAAAGTGATGAAATCTTCCAAATCCTGCTAAACGAGATTCACTGGCGGCAAGACAGGATGAAACTTTATGGTAAGGAGATAGACTTACCGCGCAAAACTGCTTGGTACGGCGATCGCGACAAATCGTACACCTTCTCAGGCATCCATCTCGATCCTGAACCTTGGACACCAACCTTATTGTATGTGAAGGAGCGCATCGAAGAGGTTGCAGAAGTTCAATTCAATAGCGTCTTGCTAAATCTCTACCGTCATGGAAATGACGGAATCTCTTGGCATACTGATGCAGAGCCAGAATTGGGCGAAAATCCCGTAATTGGCTCTGTCAGTTTTGGAGGAGCAAGAAGATTTATGTTTCGACATAGGCAAGACCAAGACTTAAAGTCAGAGGTTGAATTGACGCATGGCAGTTTTCTTTTAATGGCTGGCGAAACCCAACACTTTTGGCAACATCAAATTCCTAAAACCTCCAAAAAAGTAGAACCAAGAATAAATTTGACTTTCAGAGTAATTATTGACTGATGTACTTAGAAGCCCTTCGATTTGTGTGGTTGACGGCGTATAACAATTCAAATGCAGCGGACGGTTGGAAGCTGTTGGTGCTTAGTTTCAAGTTGTCTGCCGCCGCTGATTTGAGCCGTTAGACTGCTTCTGCAACAAGTTTACTGAGTGGTTGAGACGCTGAAGACTCC
>CAZCXK010000176.1:0-6045 GCA_964502605.1 uncultured bacterium | reverse complement strand
CACTCCCCCACTCCCCCACTCCCTCACTCCTCCACTCCCTCACTCCTCCACTCCCCCACTCTTTTATCATGTTTTCCATCAAATACTCCCCTCAGCAAAATGAGCGAAACTTCAGGATTTGTCAAAAGACAGGCTGTCATACTCCGCAAAATGTACCCGAACGAGGTCTATGCAAAATCTGTAAACGGATTCTAACCTGGCAATATCCCCTTTGAGGGAAAGAACATGTTAAGGAGCCTCATTTTGACCATTAATTCCCATGAGTGATATGCAATCCTCAAGTTCAACGATTTCTACGTCTGCTCCAACCACTTATGTTTTCAAAGTCAGTCGCATGACTTGTGAGGGCTGTGTGCAATCAGTTGAAAACTTTCTCCTACAACATTCTGGTGTTATTTCAGCAACAGTTGATCTCGCAACAGGAATTGCAACAGTTGAAGGTGACGCAACGGTTGAACCCGTCCAACTTGCCCAACGGCTTACGGAAGGCGGATTTCCTAGTCAACTGATTGAAGGTAGCACCAACCCTACCCAAACAAGGCATTGGGCTGCGATCGCCTTTTTCATCCTGGTGGTGTTCTTCAACATCTGCCTCAACCTTCAGGTGCTAACGGTTGGACTCGCGTATTTTTATAACCCAGAGTGGTGGAATGTTCATGTTGGGTTGGTGCGAGGATACAGCGGAGTCTCACTCATCTTGTTGGCAGGTGTATATTCAATGCCGTTCCCTCGTAGGGTGCGGAGTCTGACCTCTAGTATGCCAATCCTGTTAGTCATTCAATTTCTCACGATTCATCTGAAAGCACCGATCCCTTTAGCCGTTGTTCATCCCTTAATTGGATTTACGTTGTTCACGGCTTCAACTACCTTAGTCCATCGTGTGAATCGCTTTCTTTTTCCCAAAGCTAACGAAGATGATATCTAGTGATTCGCATGAGTTTACAGCGATTAAAAACAATCAACCGATCGACGTTTGCGTTTGTAGTTGCGGGAATCGCGATCGCAGGCGGATCGTTGTACTATACCGCCTCTCAGTTTGGCCAAAAACCTGCGGAACCCGTTGCGGCTTCGCCTGTTCCTGAGCCGATCACCGCATTAGGACGACTGGAGCCTGTATCAGAGGTCGTGCGCGTAGCCGTCCCAACTGCACTCAACAACGATCGGGTGGCGCAATTGTTAGTCAAGCGAGGCGATCGCGTTCAAGCGGGACAAGTGATTGCGATTTTGGGTAGCGGTAATCGTCTGCAAACCGCGTTACTCCAGGCGCAGGAGCAGGTCAAGGTGGCGCAGGCGAGATTGGCTCAAGTTCAAGCAGGAGCCCAATCTGGAGAGCTTGCAGCTCAACGGGCTGAAATCACTCGGCTGGAAGAAGACTTGCAGGGTGAGCTTGCGACCCAAGCGGCTACAATTGCCCGTCGTCAATCAGAGGTGAATGTGGCGCAGATAGAATACGATCGCAACCTGGCACTGTATCGAGAAGGCGCGATCGCGGCCTCTGCCCTGGATCAGAAACGACTCACCCTGGAAACCGCCCAAGCACAACTCAACGAAGCCAGCGCCAACCGCAACCGCACAGCCGATACCCTACGCAGCCAAATTAATCGCGCTAGAGCCACCCTCGATCAGATTGCTGAAGTCCGTCCAGTCGATGTGCAATTTGCTCAAGCGGAGGTCGATCAGGCGATCGCAGCCGTGAAACAGGCAGAGGCAGAAGTAGAAGAATCCTACATTCGCGCTCCCATTACCGGGCAAGTTTTGGAGATTTACACCAAGGCTGGGGAGGCGATCGCGGATGCAGGCATCGTGGATTTAGGCACCACCGAGCAAATGGAGGTAGTCGCAGAAATATATCAAACCGATATTAATAAAATTCGCAAAGGGCAGTTGGCACTCATCACGGGTGAAGGATTTGACGGAGAGATCCAGGGAACTGTGCATCAAATTGGACTGCAAGTGAGTCAACAAGACGTGTTTAGCAATCAGCCTGGGGAGAACCTTGATCGTCGGGTCGTGGAAGTGAGAATTCGGCTCGATCGGGCAGGAAGTCAGCAGGTTGCGAGTTTAACGAATTTACAGGTGCAAGTGGCAGTGGGAGAGTGGGGGAGTAGGGGAGTAGGGGAGTGGGGGAGTAGGGGAGTGGGGGAGTAGGGGAGTAAGGGAGTAAGGGAGTGGGGGAGTAGCAGAGGATCTGTATTTCTCTTTGTGTTAATCCGCGACTTGCCACCCACCCTAAATCTTCATGAACACTGCATCTCAGAGATTTTGAACACATTTTGGCAGATTCTAGCCTTTTGGAGGCTTGTAAACCATGCCCAGTCAGGGATAGAGCCTAAAAAGCAAGTTGTGGATTGACACAAAAATTTTTACAAACTCGTTACTCCCTCACCCTGTCTCACCCCGCCACCCCATCACCCCGTCACTCCATCACCCCGTTACTCCATCACCCCATTACTCCATCACCCCTTCGCAATAACCCAGCGCGAGGCATTCGCAATCATGTTCACCAACTTTCCAAGGATCTGATCGTAAGTTTGATAAAGAGATCTCCCTGTTTCTGCATCTAAGTAATTGCATCTAACCGCGAATTCAATCCAGGTCTGTGTTTCAGCTGCTTCTGCTTCACAATCACTGAGTTTTGCAATAAAAGCTGCCCGATAGCGCCGCTTCCTCCAAGCTTCTGCAAGATTGGCACAGACCGATCGAGATGATCGCCGAATCTGATCGGTCAACGAATATCGTTCCTCAAACGGGAATTTCCTGGATATCTCAAAAATCTGCATCGCCCCCTCAAACGCCAACTTGTAAACGTCCAAATCTCGGTGCCTTCTAACCAACTCATGTCCCATCCGAAACTCCCTCACCCCAAAACTCTCTTACCCTATAACTCCCAAACTCCCCTACCCCGTAACTCCCAAACTCCCCCACCCCCATGATTCTCAAGCACTTCCGCAAAATACCGCTAGCATGGCTGCAAGTGAAGCGAGAAAAAACTCGTCTGCTGGTGGCGATCGCTGGAATTGCCTTTGCCGATATTTTGATCTTCTTTCAACTCGGACTAATGGAGTCCGCATTTGAATCGGCGACAGCGATGCACTATCGGCTAAAGGGCGATCTTGTTTTGCTCAATGCGTTGTCTGATAATGTCCAGACGATTAAACCATTTCCCCGCTCTCGGCTATTCCAGACAATCGGTACTGATGGAGTCCATTCCATTAACTCGCTGTATTTAGGAGTTGGGAATTGGCGTAATCCCGATAATGGAACGTTCTGGCAGATTCAGCTATATGGATTGAATCCCAACAACCCAGCAATGGAGGTATCCGATGCGACTCCCAAATTGGGCAAGCTGGAAATGCTCAATTATGCTCTGTATGACCGAGCCGCACGCCCTACGTTGGGGAATATCTCCGCTCAACTTCAGCAATCTCCTCGTCTATCTGCCCAACTGAATAACTTGCAGGTGCAGGTGGTGGGTGTGTTCACGATGGGAGCCTCCTTCTCTGCCGATGGTAATTTGATTGTCAGCGATTCAACCTTTTTACGGTTATTTCCAGCGCGTCAACCCGATGAGATTGATGTAGGCGTGATCACATTAGAACCGGGAGCCAATCCAGAGCAAGTGCAAGCCCGTTTAAGAGAAAAGCTACCCGATGATGTATTGGTACTTACCAAAGCTGAATTCTTAGAACGCGAGAGAACCTATTGGGGACAAAATCGACCGATCGGTGTAATCTTTGGTTTCGGTACGATCGTGGGTTTCTTGGTAGGGACAGTGATTGTTTACCAGATCCTTTACTCAGAGGTCTCTGATCACTTACCCGAATACGCCACGCTAAAAGCGATGGGATATAGCGATCGCTATCTCATTAGCATCGTGCTGCAAGAAGCATTCATTCTCGCCATCTTAGGCTTTATCCCAGGATTCGCCATTTCACTAGGGCTCTATGGGCTAATTGCCCAAGCCACACTGTTACCCGTTCGCATGACCCTAAATCGCACCACCCTTGTCCTGCTCATGACCCTAGTCATGTGTGTTGTTTCAGGGGCGATCGCCATGCGAAAACTCCAAGCCGCCGACCCAGCCGATATTTTTTAATCTACCAATTAGCGGAGTGACGGAGTAACGGAGTAGCGGGGTGACGGGGTGACAGAGTAATAGAGTCACTCTCTCACTCCCCCACTCCCCCACTCCCCACTCCCATGCCCCCCATCATCTCCATTCACAACCTCAATCACTACTTCGGCAAAGGAGACTTACAAAAACAAGTACTACTTAGCATCAATCTGGAGATTTGCTCCGGGGAAATTGTCATCCTGACGGGTCCCTCTGGCTCCGGCAAAACCACGCTGCTGAGCTTAATGGAGGGCTTGCGATCGGCGCAGGAAGGCAGCCTGAAGATTTTAGGGCAGGAAATGAATGGCGCGAGCAAGCAACAATTAACGCAGATTCGGCAGCAGATTGGATATATTTTTCAAGCACACAATTTGTTGACGTTTCTTACCGCTCAGCAGAATGTTCGCATGGCGTTAGAACTGCATGATTCCTATCTAAACAAAAACATCAATGGCATTGCCGCAGAGATGCTTGCAACTGTGGGGTTAGGAAATCGGGTGAATTACTATGCCGATCACCTATCTGGAGGACAAAAACAACGAGTGGCGATCGCACGCGCATTGGTGAGTCGTCCCAGCATTGTTCTAGCCGATGAACCCACGGCGGCACTGGATAAAAAATCGGGACGGGACGTGGTGGAACTCATGGAACAATTAGCCAAGGAACAAGGCTGCACCATTCTGTTGGTCACGCACGATAACCGCATTCTTGATCTTGCCGTTCGCGGAGCGTGGGCTATGCCCACTCGGATTATTTACATGGAAGATGGCCGTTTAGTCGATCAGGCTGACTCCTCAACGCCTTAAATGTCAGATAACGTTTGCAATCACCGGACGCAGATAGCCTTTGCTGCTAGCAACCATATTGAGCCGTTCCGGTGCATTGTGCTTGTTAGCTGCCATACCAACTAGTTGCGGCAGTTTGAAGATGTCGGTCGTCCGGCAAAACGATCGACTGTCCAACCAAGAATGTACACCGCAGTGTCTTCGCGAGCATCGTGGGACGAACCCGGATAACGAGCAAACTGTACATCTTCTCCAGCCTCGCAGCGACGCACTGCTTCGGCTTCGCTTAACTCCACAGGAATGAGCGAGTCGGCGGTACCATGAGCGATCAGAATAGGAACTTCAATTGGAGCACTGGGCGTATTTTCCTCGAATAGGGTGTTCCAGGGTTCAGTCTTCAGAATATCCACGCTCAGATATTGCGCTGGTGTCCGTAGGTTCCTAATGATAGGAAGAAATCCTGCTGGAGCTGTAAAGCACGGTTCGATCATCCGATCAAAAATGGTACGCTCTTCCGGTTTAATAATCGCATCCAGATCAGCCTCTGGATAAACCGCATCCCATGATGCAAAGACATATCCCAAGAAGATTCCCCCACCTGGCTTGTCCAAGTTAAACTCTGCAATATCGCGTAGGTTAGTCGCTGGAGCAGATGCAGCCACACCCAACAGCTTTAGCTCAGGCGCATAGGCTTTACCAATTGAGCAGTCCAAAGCGCGCTATTGCCACCTTGAGACGCTCCCCACACCACAAATTTATCCCCCGCGCTCACCTCAACGATTTGGCGAGTTGCCCGTACCGAATCAAGCACACTCTGTGCTGCAACTCGCCCAACCATATAGGGATGAGTACCAGGAGTTCCTAATCCTGGATAATCCGTAATGGTGACAACAAATCCCTCAGCGAGCATCCGCTCAATCGCTGGGGTTTGTTGGTAAGGGTCTGACGTATGGCTGACACCGCATTCTGGTTGAATTCCAGTCGTACCGTGCGCCCAGGCAATAATGCTGCGTGGTTTAACACTCGTTCCACTTGGGGCAACAATGGTTCCACTCACCGCAATGGATTGCCCCTGAAGATCAGTCGATAGGTACATCACTCGCCACGCTTGTGCCCCTTCGGGAAGGTTGCTAGGTAAAATTTCTC
>CAZCXK010000175.1:0-6055 GCA_964502605.1 uncultured bacterium | reverse complement strand
CGCCGCAAATACCAAGGGCTGGAAGAGTTAGATGCCTTTGACTTTGATGAGCTGATCCAAGACAAGCTGGATGTTGTCAAAATGAATTCGAGCTTTCTCAGCCGCAGTGTGAATGAAGGTTTTTCGGGTGGTGAGAAAAAGCGCAATGAGATCTTGCAGATGGCGCTACTGGAGCCGACGCTTGCCATTCTCGATGAGACCGATTCTGGCTTAGATATTGATTCGCTCAAAATTGTTGCAGATGGAGTCAACCAGCTGACTCATCCTGAAAATGCGGTTATTTTGATCACCCATTATCAGCGTTTGCTCGACTACATTGAGCCTGATTTCATCCATGTGATGCATCAGGGGCGAATTATGCGAACCGGGACAAAAGATTTGGCTCTGGAGCTGGAAGAACGCGGCTATGATTGGGTTTTGCAGGATGCAGCAGCAGGTGTGGAGGTCTAGTGAGTACTCAAGTTTCGTCTACTCCTAATCTGGGGTCTCTAGTTGATCCATCTGTGAATCGGCAAATGTATTTGTCTGGTTTGCTGCGACCCTCTGGAAGCACATCAGCGGTTAGCGATGCCTCGACTGCTCTGTCGGGCTGGCAGGCTCTGCATCGTCATGCGGCTGATCAGGTGCGATCGCTCTCTGTGCCGACGATGCGAGAAGAGGAGTGGCGATTTACAGACTTATCACCGCTGCTCAAAACTCAGTTCAAATTAGCTGACTTAACTGCACCGTCTATAGCGACTGATCAGCTCCAGCCGTTTGCACTATCAGAAGCAGAGGGGCGGCGATTGGTGTTTGTGGATGGTGTGTATTCGGCAGTGCTGTCCTCTTTGACTGCAGTGCCGAGCGGGGTTCGAGTTGGCTCGCTCAATGATGCTGAATTGCTGAATGCCTTATCTCCCCAATTGGAAAACTACTTAGGGCAGCAATCGGGGGCGGATGAGGTCTTTACGGTGCTCAATACGGCCAGCTTTGCAGATGTTGCGCTAATTTGGGTGGCCAAAAATCAGGTGGTCGATGGGCCGGTTCAGATTCTGTTTGTTTCCACCTCTGAGCAGCCTACGGTTTCTTATCCACGCTGTTTGGTGGTTGCTGAATCGAGCAGTTCACTGACGCTGATCGAAGACTATGTTGCCATCGGTGACGGGGCTTACTTTACCGATCCGGTGACTGAGATCTGGCTGGATGAGAATGCTGAGATGACGCATTGCCGGATTCAGAGAGAGAGTCGATCTGCATTTCATATTGGCAAAACGGCGATCGCCCAATATCGCAATTCTCGTTATGCGTGCCATGCCATCAGCTTAGGTGCCCAGCTATCTCGCCATCATTTAGAGGTTTTTCAAGCGGGTGAGCAGACCGAAACCATGCTCAATGGCCTGACGATGGTTGCCGATGGGCAACTGGCAGATACCCACAGCCTGATTGCTTACAATCATCCCCATGGTACGAGCAGACAGTTGCATAAAACGATTGTGGATGATCGGGCTCACGCCGTATTTAGCGGCAAAGTTGATGTGCCTCAAGCTGCTCAAATGACTGACGCAGGCCAGCTCAACCGCAATTTGCTGCTCTCTTCGAAAGCTCGGGTGGATACGAAGCCGCAGCTTGAAATTGTGGCCGACAATGTGAAATGTACCCATGGGGCGACAGTGAGCCAGCTGGATGCCAGTGAGGTCTTCTATCTGCAAAGCCGAGGGATTGATGCAGTCAGTGCTCAAAGCCTTCTCATTTATGCGTTTGCGGCTGAAGTGATCGATCAAATCCCGGTTGAGTCGCTCAAGAAAACGTTACGCCAGTTTGTTTCAACCGATTATCAGTTGCCTGTTGGATAGATTCATGATCTTACCTGTCACCCCTATGACTGTCGCTCAAGAAAGAACGCTTGCTGCTAACGTTCGTGCTGACTTCCCAATTTTGCATCAGGCTATCCATGGGAAGCCGCTGGTTTATCTTGACAATGCGGCTACATCCCAAAAGCCGCAGGCTGTTTTAGACGCGCTGCAGCACTACTATCGGGCGGATAATGCCAATGTGCATCGCGGCGTTCATACTCTGAGTGGTCGAGCCACTGATGCGTATGAAGGGGCTCGCGACAAGGTGGCAACGTTTATCAATGCGGCTCATCGAGAAGAAATCATCTATACACGCAATGCGACCGAAGCGATTAATCTCGTGGCCTATGCCTGGGGGCTTAGCAACCTGGAGCATGGGGACGAAGTCATTCTCTCAGTGATGGAGCATCACAGCAATTTGATTCCGTGGCAGCTGATTGCCCAAAAGACAGGGGCAGTGCTCAAGTTTGTAGGGCTAACGGAGACGGAAGAGTTTGATTTAGACGAGTTTAAAACTCTGATTTCTGACAAAACCAAGCTCGTGGCGATTGTGCATATTTCCAATACGTTGGGCTGTGTGAATCCAATTGCCGAGATTACGGAGCTAGCCCATCACCATGGAGCCAAAGTCTTGGTCGATGCCTGCCAGAGTGTGCCTCATATGCCGATTGATGTGCAGGCGCTTGACTGTGATTGGCTGGTGGCGTCGGGGCATAAGATGTGTGCCCCCACTGGGATTGGTTTTTTATATGGTAAGCAAGCGGTGCTGCGCTCAATGCCTCCATTTTTGGGGGGTGGAGAAATGATTGCGGATGTGTATCTCGATCATTCGACCTATGCAGACATTCCGCATCGCTTTGAAGCAGGAACACCTGCTATTGCAGAGGCGATCGCCCTGGGAGCTGCGGTCGATTATCTCTCGGTTCTGGGCATGGAGACGATTTATCGCTACGAACAGGAGCTAACCGCTTACCTCTTCCAGCAGTTGGCTACTGTTCCTGAGGCGCGGGTCTATGGGCCTAATCCGGCGAATCGGGCCGGGCGAGCTTGCTTAGCGTCGTTTACAATGGGAGCCGTTCATCCTCACGATTTGTCTACAATTTTGGATCAGGCTGGGGTGGCGATTCGAGCTGGGCATCACTGCACCCAACCCCTGCATCGATATTTAGGTGCTCAATCGACAGCACGAGCCAGCATCTATTTCTACAACACTCGTGAAGAAATTGATGTGTTTATTAGCGCTCTCAAAGAAGCGATTGACTTTTTTGGCAGTGTTTTTGGGTAATGGCTTGGCGATGCTCACGGATAAGAGCCTCCTGAGAACTGGCTAACATTCGCATCGTCAGCCCGTGCAACGAGGAGTATCCTTTGGCTAGAGCACAATGGGCCCTGGGCGCAAAACGCTCCACTGGTTGCGCTCCCATTTCACTACTGTTGAGGGAGTTCCGGTTGCTGACTCGGGGCGATCGCTTTGATTAGCTTGGAGAGTCTGGGTTAGAGCCGTTAATGCAGATGAAGCTAGCACCCGCACCTCTGGAAACTGGGCGTTTATGGCATCAGCGCTCAACAATGGGGCTTGCCCCGATAGGTTGGCACTGGTAGTGGCGAGCGGCCCCGTTTTGGACAAGATGTGTCGGGCGATCGCCTGATTGGGGACGCGAATGCCAAGAGTAGTTGGATCATTGGGGTTCATGGCAGTCGGGAGGCGATCGCTGGCCGGTAAGACCAGAGTCAACGCCCCCGGCCAGTGTTGACGGGCTACTTGCCGCCACACTGCATTGTCAGATGGGCTGCCGCTGACATAAGGCCACAGATCTTCGGCAGAGGCTGCCATTAAAATCAATGGCTTATCCCAGCTGCGTCGTTTGGTCGCATAGATCAGATGAGCACGGTCAGGCCGCACTGCCAGCGCTGGCACCGTATCCGTTGGAAAGCTGATGATTGCCTGTCCAGATTGCCCAGCCGCAATCAGTTCTGAAAGATCAACAGTTGTCATGCCTGTCATCGGTAGATGGGTATTCCTGCTATCTGCAAGACTCCCTATTTTTGCATCCCAGGAATCAACCCTCTACTCAGCCGCTGCATGGCCTTGGTGGCAATATCGGCATAGCGAGCCTCTCCACAGAGAATTTCTCCCATTTTCTGAGTTGCCGATGGCCGCTTGATACCCAGCTTATAGCCGACGGCTGGCACCCTATAAAACAGACTTGCTAGCCGCTGCGCCCAAATCATGTCCGATCCCCATTCTTGGCTCATGGCTTGCGTATAGCCTTCCAGCGCATTGATATCGCCTGCGATCGCCCGATCAATTGCCTCGGCTGCTTTCAGGCCACTCAAGATCGAGGGGCGAATGCCCTCAGCCGTAAACGGGTCAACTACGCAGGCCGCTTCGCCCACTAAAACAGCATTTTGAGTATGCAACACCTGATCGCCATCCCACAGCGTGAGCGGATAGCCATATTGGTGGGTGTCGGCTAGATTGACGTCAAACAGGGTGGAATATGCGGCCAAGATTTTCTTGAAGTCTTGGGGCTCCCCACCTTGAAAGGTTCCAACTCCAATAGAGTAGCCATCTGCTTTGGGAAAATTCCAGATGTAGCCGTTTTTCACCATACCAAATTCAAAGTGAATGCTCTGAGGGCCATCGATTTGAGCCGCCGCCTCGACCTCAAGCGCTCCAGCCAGACGACGCTTCCGGTTTTTGAATCCGAGCCACCGTGCCATAGGGCCTTTGGCTCCGTCGGCAGCAATCAGATAGCGCCCTTCGACCGGAGCTTGCAGTGTGTTGACTTGCCAGCGATCGCCCTTAAAGTCAATGCCAGTGACCTCTGTAGAATCGCGTAGTTCTGCCCCTTGTGCTTGTGCTTGCTGCACTAAAAAGTGGTCAAAAATATCCCGGCGCACCATCCAAATTGGCTCTGGCACGTCGAGCTGCACGTCAACCGGGTCGCCCATTTTCCAGGTGTAGCGCAGGGAACTAATTTTGAGGGAGATCGCCGGGGAAAAGTCAAAATCAAACCACTGCGCCACTTGCGGCGACACGCCCCCACCACAAGGCTTATACCGAGGTAAGGCTTCTTTTTCTAGCACTAAAACCGAGCGTCCACGCTTGGCTAGATGATAGGCAGCAGTTCCTCCAGATGGGCCTGCGCCCACAATAATGCAGTCATACATGGGGCTGATTTACTCCTGAAGTCATAAAAGGGTTGAGGGTAGGTGGGATGATTGATTGGAAATGGCTGACATCGGCAACACCAAGAACAGGCTGCCAGATTGCTGGCCCGCCTTGGCCCGTCCAGAGGCTTCGTTTGGGTATGTGCCCTTCACAGTCTAGAGTTCCTGGTGAATAAACGGGTGATGCTGCCTAAAAATTTTGTAAATTCTGGCTGAAGCTGATTGCGCGAGTCACTCCATCCGGCAGCAATCAATCGTGCTTATCAACACTTGATGAATACTAATGCACCAGCTAGAGGACTTCACTGAGATTTCAACGCTGAGGGGTTTACTGAAGACAAAGTCTCCATGAAGCTCTTAGTGCTGCGTCACCTCTAGAAGTTAAGGGGTAGCAAGTTTATCTAGATCGGCGAGATTGTATAAAGCGCGAGGGTGCCTTTATGCAAAAGAAATACATTGTCCGACTCAGCGAAGATGAACGCTGTCAGCTGCGTGAGGTGATTAAAAAGTTGAAGGGCAGTAGTCAAAAAGTCAAACATGCCCAGATTCTGCTAAAAGCGGACATTGAGGGATTGAACTGGACCGATGAGCACATTGCCAAAGCCTTTGATTGTCGAAGGAAAACGGTGAAAAACATTTGGCAACGATTGGTCGAGAAGGGCTTTGAGTATAGGCTCAACGGTGCTTCTCACCTGACACCCCTACCTCAACAGCGCTTGGATAGAGAACAGAAGCCTGCATCATTGCGATGCGGTTGAAATCACTGCCCCAAGGATTCGCAAACTGGTCGCTACGACTGTTGTCGCGCAAGGTCCCCGAACTGGGCATTGCCGACACAGTAAGCTATGAAACTATGCCGCGCACCCTGTTCGCTGACGCGTCAATGTGTAGCTGATGAACGCTTTGGCGACCTTGAAACCCTGCATCAGGCGATCGCGGCTTGGGCAACCGATGTTAACAACACTCAACGAGGTATTATGGCTTTACACATTGAGGTTAGGACATTGTGATAGAGCTATAGAAGAGTTCAGGAGTGCCTATGCCCGCCC
>CAZCXK010000174.1:0-6061 GCA_964502605.1 uncultured bacterium | reverse complement strand
ACACCTTCTGAGAGTGTCGGGAGAGTCTTTGAGAGTGTCGGGAGAGTCTTTGAGAATGTCGGGAGAGTCTTTGAGAGTGTCGAGAGAGTCTTTGAGAGTGTCGAGAGAGTCTTTGAGAGTGTCGAGAGAGTCTTTGACCTGCTTTAAAGCAGAGTGGGGAACGGTCGAACCAAGGCGGATTCGCCCCTTCCCCTTGGGGCAATGGGTTAGTCAGGCATTTTGTCTGCTTTGGGGCGACGACTGCCAATGGACTTAAACCGTTCGCCTAGCTGCTCTGCCACACTTTTGAGGCCAGGAGAATGTTTGGCAGCCGTTTTGACAAAATCATAGATCAGCAGACTGTTGGCCATTGACTCACTGCCGACTGCCATCAGCGTGTCATCCACTTGTTCGCTTAATTGTTCTAGCAAACCCAGCACCTCAGTCAAAGCGACCACCAGGTTATAGTCTTTTTCAAACTCCTTGGGGTCAAAGTTTCCGGGCAGCACCTCTGGATTGTTTTGGGTGACTGTAATGCTGTTTCTGACAAACGCCAGACTCTTGTCGCCCATCTTGAGACGCTTGCGGCGTTCGTCTGTTGTCAGACTAATTAAAAAGGGCATGTTCGAGCGAATGGTGGCGATCGCCATTTTGATCTCGGCCAGGTTTTGATCTGAAAGCGTTGCACTAATATTTTCGTAGGACATATCCTGATTGTTTGTTTAGAGGTGGATAGGGAGAGAATAGGCTGGCGGCATCTGCCTCATAGCCGATTCATTGGCCTAGCATTCCCTACTTCAAACCATTGGAAACAGATACGATCTTTTCAGGCTGGTGGGTTGAACGGTGATTGGTTGGAGGTTCGTTCAATCAGTGGTTATATTTGCAAACATTATTCGGTAATCCTATGAATCTTGAGAAAATTGGTGCCGCGTGCCACCTGCACTGGACTACCACCCAAGATCAAGATGCGATCGCCTGTTTGAGCCATGCCCATGTGGGTGAGGGTGTGCTCAATGTGGTAAACCAAGTCTTCGACAGAGGCCACTGAGCTGCTGATGTGTAAGGGTGTCACTCCCCAGGTGAGATTGAGGCGATGATAAACCCGCTGGTCTGGAGTAAAGGCCACAATCGGCGTGTGGAGGCGTTCGGCGGCGACCAGTCGAGCCGTATAGCCTGTGGTCGTAAAGGCCGCAATGCAGCGCAAGTCGAGAATGTGGTCGATCGTGGTGATGGCTTCGCTGATGGCGTGAGTGTCGTCGGTCTGACTGGGGGGGAGATTCTCAAAGTCAAAGGTTTGCTCGACTTCGGTGGCAATGCGGGCCAGCATTTCAACAGCCTGCACCGGATATTGCCCCACTGCCGACTCTCCAGAAAGCATGACGGCATCGGTGCCATCGAGAATGGCATTGGCGACATCACTGGCCTCTGCACGGGTCGGACGCGGGTTGCTAATCATGCTTTCGAGCATTTGCGTCGCGGTAATCACCGGGATGCTGCGTCGATTGCAGGCGCGGATTAGCTGCTTTTGTAAGATTGGCACCTTCTCAGGACTGATCTCGACGCCCAAATCGCCGCGCGCCACCATGACGCCATCGCACTCGTCGAGAATGGCATCTATTTGGGCGATCGCTTGTGGTTTCTCAATTTTGGCGATCACGGGCATGTCACTTGCACCCCAATCGGCGAGGAGTTGCTTCAGCGCTCGAATATCCTCCGGGCGGCGCACAAAGCTAAGGGCGACCCAATCAACTCCCTGGCTGAGCCCAAATTCTAGGTCGCGCTTGTCTTTGTCGGTCATTGAGGGCAGTTGCAGGCTCAAACTTGGGACATTGACGCCTTTGCGGCTTTTGAGTAAGCCGCCGCGCACGATTTTGCACCGCACTGCGGGGGGGGCGATCGCCTCAATGGTCAGCTCTAGCAGGCCGTCGTCGAGCAGCACCTGCGCGCCAACTTCGGCTTCTGCGGCTAGGTGAGGGTAGTCAATGGGCACCGCATCAGCCTGACCTGTGAAGTCAGCAATTGGCAGCAAATCGAGCTGATGCCCCTCGACTAGAGAGATGCTCCCGGTGGCCAAGTTGCCCACGCGCACCTTTGGCCCTTGCAGATCTTGCAATAGCGTGAGCGGGCGCTCAAGCTCAGCTGAGATCTGGCGTAAACGAGTGACCGTTTGAGCGTGGTCGTCATAACTACCGTGAGAAAAATTGAGCCGGGCAACAGCCATGCCAGCCTTGAACATTGCTCGCATCACGTCTACCGAATGACTGGCAGGCCCAATGGTCGCCACAATTTTTGTGCGGTGCAGTGTGCGATCAGTGGCGATAGGATGAGACAACAGCGTCATGACACGGCTCCCGATGGGTTTCTGCTAAGTTTTTAGTATGGTAAGGGGCGATCGCCCTGTCAGGTGCGGAACACGCCGATGACTGGCGAACCGAGCAACTGCGGCATGGCTGTGCCGTACCTTGACTCTGTGCATGATACTTCTTGGAAAGATTTTTTCGTGTCATATGGTTGACCTTCCGCCGCTGACGCCCGACACCTTTTGGGCCATTCTCAATGATGAAATCGATGACCACACTGCCAATCATCTGGTTTGGTATTGTTTGGGCTATCGATATGACCCGGACACCCAACGTTGGGATACGACTGCCGTGGCAGAGCCTTGGCAGCAAGACTATCCTGAGCCTCCTGATTTCATTGCCAGCCGTCCGGCGACGGTTCATCTCACCCGCTCAATCCCCAAAGAAAATAAGCAGTTGTTAAAAGAAGTCTTGGGGTTTAAGGGCTATCGCGTTGATGATCTGGTGCCGCGCAAGACGCGTCGAGCGACACTGGTCAACTGGTTATTGAGTTATCAGGCTACTCATGACGCCTGAGCTACTCATTCAGTGACCTTGGTTGTACACTAGGGGCTTAACAGACCCTATCCATCGCCCTAACACACGCTTATGAACTGGTGGCAAAAGCTCAAGAGCAATTATCTCGCTCGCTTTGGCGCGATCGTGCTGCTGATTTTTTATCTAACGGTGATTGCGGCTGAGTTTGTCTCGCCCTATGACCCGTATGCGACGCAGACCGATGGGTCGCTGCTGCCACCGACTCAAGTGTATTGGCGCACTCAATCGGGTGATTTGATTGGCCCCCATGTCTACCCTTCGACCCTTGGGCCTGTTGATTTAGAAACGGGCGATCGCCCTCTCATGGTCGATTTCAGCCAGCCATCTCCGATTCGGCTATTTGTGACAGGGTCAGACTACCACATCATGAGAATTCGCCTGCCCTTGCCGACACAATTTTCCCTAACGCAGCCCCAGATCGAGGAGGTGGAGATCTTCCCTGGCATCCCTGGCAACCTGCACCTATTTGGCACGCTTGGCGAGGCTAAGCTCAACCTGCTGGGCACCGACGAACAAGCGCGTGACCAGTTTTCTCGGCTGATTCATGGCGGTCGCATTAGCCTTAGCATTGGCCTCGTGGGTATTGTGATCTCGTTCCCCTTGGGGATGTTGGTAGGCGGCATCTCTGGCTATTTTGGTGGGGTGATCGATGCTGTGCTCATGCGCTTTGTCGAAGTGTTGATGACAATTCCGACGATCTATTTATTAGTTGCCTTGGCTGCTATCTTACCTCCTGGCCTCACCAGCTCTCAGCGCTTTTTACTAATTGTGCTGATCACGTCGTTTGTCAGCTGGGCAGGCTTAGCGCGGGTGATTCGCGGGCAGGTGTTGTCGATTAAGGCGCGATCGTTTGTGCAGGCGTCGCGAGCCATGGGAGGCCGACCACTTTACATCATCATTCGCCATGTGCTGCCCCAGACGGCGACCTATATTATTATTTCGGCGACGCTGGCAATTCCGGGCTTCATTGTGGCTGAGGCCGTGCTGAGTCTGATTGGGTTAGGTATCCAGCAGCCTGACCCCTCTTGGGGCAATATGCTTTCGCTGGCAACGAATGCCTCGATTTTGGTGCTGCAGCCCTGGCTGGTCTGGTCGCCAGCCCTGCTCATTGTGTTGACGGTGCTCTCGTTTAACCTGCTGGGCGATGGGTTGCGCGATGCCCTTGACCCTCGCACACTCGAACGATGAGGGCGTGAGGGTGTTCGCGTAGCGACTCCGCCGGAGTTAGGAATGATGGACGTTACCTAGACTGGGCTTTGACCATAGTAGGGCAGCACGTCAGACCAGTTGGGGCGATCGCCCTCTTGCCAATCGATCCAGGCGAGTTCGAGCAGGCTAGTGACCGAGGCTCCCAGGCTGCCTGTCGCTGTGACCAGATGATAAGGACGTTCCCAGGTGTTGAGTCGATGCTGCCAGTAGCGGCTCTCTAGCACCGTCTCGATATGTAGTGGCACGAGGCGGATGGAAGGCTGTACCTGCTGGGAGGCTCTGTCTGTAGTCGTCTCGACAGTCGTCTCGACCTGCTGATAAATAACGGTAAATACGTCTCCTCGCTGAGCTGGCATCTGCACTGCGATGTCGCAGCCCGGATAGTCAAATGCGGCTGACCAAGCGATCGCCTTTAGGGTCGAAATGCCAAACAGCGGAATGTTGAGCTGTTGCGCTAGAGTCCGAGCGGTAACAACGCCGATGCGAGTTCCTGTAAACCCTCCAGGGCCTTGAGCAACGGCAATGAAGGCTAAATCTGACCACTCCTGAGGCGCTAAAAATTCTGGCAGCGCAATGTGTAAATGGGTGGAGAGCGATCGCCCCAAATCCCAGGTTTGAGATCGAATTTTTCCGTCATGACTGAGGGCTAACCCTAACTCTGGGCTGGTTGTATGGATTGCGAGTGCAGGCAGGCTACCAACCGCTACAGCATGAGACATTTCGCCTGAAGACTGTGCTGATACCGAATACATATGCTGACAACGAAGAATATATATAGACTCGACGCGTGATGGGATAACCCAAGCAGTATGGGCAGGCTTAGGCTGAGCGGGGCTAATAGTGCGATCGCCCCAATCTCACCATACAGGGTCACGGCGGCATCATTGCCTCATTTTTAGTACCGCATCGACATGGTATTGACCGATCGCGATTGCGCCGCTGCGATCATCGGTCTGCTCGGGGCTCAACGCGGCGGCGGCATAGACAGGGTTCAGGCACCTCTCAAGTAAAGCACTTTCGACAAAAAAGCAAGTTCATTTGACGTTTTGTAACGTAATTGTTATATTAATTTACATGGAGTTACAAAGAAAGCAGTTAAGGGCGATCGCCCCCTGTGATCTCGGTTCTCCCTGGTGCGCTTAACTAATTCTGCTAAGTCGATGCTTTAGCAAAGGAAGGTTTGGAATGTTTGCTCCAATTGTGGTTTTGTTGCGAAAGCAGATAGGAAGTCCAAAATTTATCAAGCTGCGTGGAAAAATGATTGCGCTTCATTCTCAAGCAATTACAAATTTCTGCAACCAGGTCGGCATTGATCGCACGGTTCGCCAAAACCTGATTCGCCTTGCTCGCGATAATGGCAAGCGCTTAGGGCTGCTGGCTTAGCATTCTACTGTGGGGGCGATCGCCACATTGTTCTCACGCCATCATTTGTAGAGAGACGTAGAGAGAGACAACATAGAGAGTCAAGCGACACCGCTTGTTGTTAGTAATTTTGATGTGATGTTAGGAGGTTTAATCCGATGACTATTTTAATTGCACTGTTTGTTGCAGGTTGGGTTGCTGCTGCTGTAATCGGCACTCAAGCCTATTTTAGAGGTGAGCAAACCAAGCCAATCCATGAGCGCAACTGGCGTTCTAACTCGTTTGAGCGCATCGCTGAAACTGTTACGGGTCAAGAGATTGATCATGATCAGCGCACTCACGCCTTTGGCCGCATGGATGCATACGCGAGCAAGACACTCCCGACTGTATAGGTTCTGAATAGACTCTGACTGCGTCAATCCTGATTGACTAACAACAAGTTCTGCATTGGATGCAGAAACCGCACCCTTACAGTGTTTCATCTGATGTAAGGGGCAAGTCTCCTGACCCAATTCAGGATATAGGTTGTAAATAGTTTTGTCTGTCAATCAGACATTAATCTGTCAGACTCAGTTTTGCCTGACAAATAGCCTTGTTTGATTTAATGTTTG
>CAZCXK010000173.1:5125-6285 GCA_964502605.1 uncultured bacterium | reverse complement strand
AAGAAATTCGCGTGCTTGACGTGGTGAAAGAGTTTTCCAGCGTGCTGCGGGTTTTATAGGCATCTTTTGTTCAAGATTATCTATCGTAGAAAAACAGTATTAGCCCTGCGGCTCCACAGTTAAAGCACAGCAAGCCAAGCACTACCCAAAGTCCGTGAACGGCCATAAACACTGGAAAAAGGAGATGTAACACAAGAGATTGTCCAATGGTTGTACCTATACCACTAGTCAGAGCAATCAAGGTTTTTGTAAGATCTACGCGATTCACACTAGGAGCCTATTTCGTTAAGCTGTTTTTAACAGAACTCTAACAAGGAATGTAGAAACCCTGCGGGAATCGAGTTGTTTCTTTGGCAAGACTACTTCCTCTGGAGAAGCTTTACATACGACTATGCTGACATCCACTGATTTTCGAGGGCTGCTGAACCAACGGTTTTTCAATAACCTGCTGCCTGTACCGGCCACCAATCAGTTTCGCCTGGGCACCTTAGCGCCTCCATTTCAGTTGGCTAATGCCCACACCAGCCAACCCGTACGCCTGTCTGATTATCTCCGCTCGGCTGAAGCAGGCAGTGTTCCTAGTCGAGCCGTCGTGTTGGCGTTTACACGCATCTTCACTGAAAGGCAGTATTGCCCGCTATGTTTCCCGCATATTGTGGCGCTTAATCAAGCCTATGAGCAGTTTCAATCATGCCAGGTTGAAGTGCTGATGATTACCAGCACAACGCTAGCCCAAAGCCGAACTATTATCCAAGATTTAGGGCTCAAGCTGCCACTGCTGACTGACCCAGCCTGTCGCGTGTTTCGTTCATATCAGGTAGGGCAAGCGTTGGGCGCACCCTTACCCGCGCAGTTTATCATTGACCCAACAGGCAAGATCCGGTTTCGCCATTTGTTTTCATTTCTGCAGCCCAATGCCAGCGTTGAGACCTTGCTGGCAGAGGCAGAGCGGATTGCTGCCTAGGCTACCAAGTACAAAGGCAAGGAAGTCAGGCGCTGTCAGTGATGCAGGAGCCTGCCAACATAGAAACGGAGCGTTCATTTGCAGCAAATGGGAGCGCCAATTCTGCAAATGCGATCGCCAATTGAGTAAATGAGGGCTCGATTGCAGCAAATGAGGGCTCGATTGCAGCAAATGAGGTCGCCAATTCTGCAAATGA
>CAZCXK010000173.1:0-5025 GCA_964502605.1 uncultured bacterium | reverse complement strand
GCAAATGAGGTCGCCAATTCTGCAAATGAAGGCTTGATTGCAGCAAATGAGGTCGCCGATTCTACAAATGAGGTCGCCGATTCTGCAAATGCGATCGCCTTTTGAGCAAATGAGAGAAGGTTGAGGGTAGCGATCGCTCCCTCATTTCTGGTTTTAGCCCCTGCTGGGCTTGTAAAGATACCTGGCTGAGGACTCAACAGATGCGGTCACAAGACATATGTGACAATCATGGGACGATAGAGCGGTGAGTCCTCTGAGGTGTTTAGCATGAGATTAGGGGAGCTGCGATCAACCCAAACCGGCAACCTCCGTAGAGTCTGCCTCCTACGCCGGACTGTCACCCTCTTGCAGTCGGGGTGTTGTCTGTCGCTCTGATACGTCCGACGGCTCAGAGGATAGCTCACCCTGATCAGAGGATAAACGCGGAGAAGCCCCGTTAGAATCTGGATCGCTGCCAGAGAATCCTGATTCTGCCAGAGTCTTAATCACAATATATGTGACTGGAACAATCAGCAGACTCAAAAATGTGGCAAAGAATAGCCCTCCAAAAACGACAGTCCCCAGTGACCAGCGGCTAGCGGACCCAGCCCCGGTGGCAATCACCAATGGGAAGAAGCCGACCAAGCTTGAAATAGCCGTCATCAAAATAGGTCGAAAGCGCTGCTCAGAAGCAGTAACAGCCGCTCGAACAATGGTCATTCCCTGCTCACGGGCTTGGTTGGCATATTCTACGATCAAGATCGCGTTTTTACTCGCTAGACCAATGAGCATGACAAGCCCAACTTGTGCATAAACATCAAGATTGAGACCTCGCGCCCACAAAAACACCAGTGCTCCTAGCAACGCCAGTGGCACCGTCAACATAATGATGATGGGATCAATATAGCTTTCGTATTGGGCAGCCAAGACCAAAAAGACAACCACCAACCCCAGGCCAAAGATCAGCGGGGCTTGCCCACCTGATTCTTCTTCTTGTCGAGCGGTGCCCTGCCAAGCCTGACCCAATGTAGGCTGTGCAGCTTGCTGATAAGCTTGCTCCATCGCGCTAATGGCTTGCCCGGTGCTGGCTCCGGGAGCGGGGCCACCCTGCATCAAAATCGACCGGAAAATATTGAAGTGGTTGATCACTTGCGGCCCAGAGGTTGGACGAGTCGCCAAAATCTCTCCCAGCGGAATCATCCGATCATCGCGCGATCGCACATAAATCTGGGTGATATCTTCTGGCTTTGATCGAAATGCATTATCAGCCTGAATGTAAACGCGATAGTTGCGGGGGCCAAGGGTAAAGTCATTAACATATTGAGATCCCAGGTAGGTGCCTAGGGTAGTTAAGGCCTCATTGAAATCAACATTCAACGCTTGGAGGCGATCGCGATCGATATCAAGCTCAAGCTGAGGGGTACCCGCTGTAAATTGGGTAAATACCTGGGCGATCGCCGGATCAGCATTGGCAGCGCCCAAAATTTGATAGGCATTGCCCAAAAATTCATCAATGCTCAAGCGCCCCCCACTTTGGTCGAGCAGTTGAAACTCAAAGCCGCCAAAGCTACTTAACCCCTGCACCGGTGGGGCATTAAAAACAATAACGAGCGCTTCTTGAATTTGCTGAAATTCTTGATTGAGGCGACCGATGATTGCTTGAGCCGAACTACCCGGCCCCTTGCGTTCACTCCAGCTCTTCAGTGAGGCAAAGAAAAGACCTCGATTGGAGCTACTGCCTTCAAAGCTAAACCCCGTGATCATAAACGTACTGTTGATCTCTGGGATTGCTTGCAGGGTGCTGTCAATTTGATCCATCACCTGCTGAGTATAATCTAGCGCCACACCCTCTGGCCCCTGGACAATGCCAATGAAATAGCCCTGATCTTCTTCTGGTACAAAACCAGCAGGCACAAAGCGATACATGAACGCTGTTAATGCTAGCAGCCCTGCAAAGAAGATCATTACCAGCCATCTCACCCCGATTAATCGATCGACCGCATGGCGATATCGTCCTGTAATCCAGTTAAAGCCGCGATTAAATCGTTCAAAAAACCAGCCTAGCGGCCCTGGATGATCGTTGGGCTGCCGTCGCCGCAGCAGCAGTGCTGAAATACTGGGCGAAAAGCTTAATGCGTTAAAGGTGGATAGGACGACTGCAAAAGCGATAGTGAGGGCAAACTGTTGGTAGATCTGTCCGGTTGTGCCAGGGAAAAATGCAACTGGAACAAACACCGCCATCAACACCAGCGAAGTGGAAATGACAGCCCCCGACAGTTCGTTCATACAGTCGAGGGCGGCCTGTCGCGGCTTCATGCCCTGCTCTAGCTTTGAGGTGATCGCCTCCACCACCACAATGGCATCATCCACGACTACTCCTGTGGCCAACACACAGCCAAACAGAGTTAATGTGTTAATCGAAAACCCAAACAGCAGCAAACAGGCCATGGTGCCAATTAATGCAACTGGAATGGCGATCGCCGGAATGATTGTGGCACGCCAGTCTTGCAAAAAGATGAAAATAATTAGAACGACCAGGGCGATCGCCTGCACCAATGTGATCACCACTTCAGACAGCGACTGCGTGACAAACTCAGTCGTATCAAACGCAATCCGTGCTTGCATACCCGGTGGGAAGTTTTTCTCTAGCTCAGCCATGCGCGCCTTAATCGCATTGGCAACATCGAGTGCATTACTTCCTGGCAACTGATAGATCCCAATTCCCACACCAGGGCTACTCGTGATGCGGACGTTGCTGTTATAGTTTTCGGCTCCTAATTCGGCTCGACCGACATCTCTGAGCTTGGTCAACGTGCCATCATCTGAGACCTTCAGCACCAGATTTTCAAATTCGGTGGCATCCTGCAATCGCCCCTGCACGCGCAGCGTAAATTCATAGGCTTGCTCCCTCGGGTTTGGCTCTGCACCGATTGCCCCAACTCCCACCTGAATGTTTTGCTCTCGCAGCGCATCTGCTACATCTTGAGCGGTTAGGTCTTGGCTGGCAAGCGCATTCGGATCGAGCCAAAGGCGCATGGCATACTGGCGTTCACCAAAAATCTGAACCTGGCCTACCCCCTCAATGCGCTTTAGTTCGTCAAAGAGAAATAGATCGACATAGTTGCTGAGAAAGATGCTGTCATAGGTTTCATCTTCTGAAAGAATGCCATACACCAGCAGGATGGTATTTGATGTTTTCTCGGTTGTCACCCCAGTTTGCAGCACCGCATCTGGCAAGTTGGGTTCAGCTGTTGATACCCGATTTTGGACGTCAACCTGCGCCTGGTCTTTGTTGCGGCTGGGGTCAAATGTCACCGTAATGGAACTGGTGCCATCATTACTACTGCTTGAGGTCATATATTGCATGCCCTCAACGCCGTTGATTTCGCGCTCTAAAATCGTTGTGACTGTGTTTTCAACTGTGACGGCATCTGCCCCAATGTAGTTGGCCTGCACCTGCACCTGTGGTGGCGCAATGTCAGGCAGTTGGGCGATCGGCAACAGGGGAATAGCAACCCCCCCCGCTAGAAGAATGAGTAAACTGCAAACCGTTGTCAGAACGGGTCGCCTAATGAAGTTATCAGCAATAGAGAGCAGCATACAATCTGATGTCTCAATGATCAGGACAAATTGAGCCTGCAGCTAAGGAGGCTGCTGGGTTAACTCAGGTAATTGATAGGTGAGGGCGGGGCGTTGAATTGCTTAAACCAACCAGGACGGATGCAGTTGATTCTAGGATAGTCGCTAATCAGGATACGCGCTCACGACTCGGGTTGCACTGGCACCCCATCCTGAAGTTTTAGGATGTTAGAGACAATAATGCGATCGCCTGACTCAATGCCATCTAAAACCTCATAGCTATCTCCCTGAATTGAGCCTAGCTGCACCGGGCGCTGACGAGCAATGGTAAGCGGTTCCTCATTGGCTGTATCGTCTTCGACAACAAATACAAAGGTTTGCCCCCCAATTCGAGAGATAGCAACCGTGGGCACTAGCAGACCCGGTTGCTCATCCCAAATGATTCGGGCTCTAACAAACTGCCCATTGCGGAGGCTACCATTATTGGTAAACGTGGCCTTTGCCAGCACAGCCTGGGCATTTGTATCAACCGTTGGTGAGACAAAGCTAATCCGACCGACCGCCAAAGGCGTTTCTTCTTGCGGATCCGTCAGCTCGACCGGGAGACCAGTTCGCAGGGCACTAATTCGGGTGGAGGGCACCGGAATCAGCAAATCGAGGGCGCTATTCTGCACGATGGTGGTTAGGCTCTGGCCGATATCGACATAGTCGCCAACTTTGACCGTAATATCGCCAATGATTCCATTGATAGGAGACTCAATGCGATTATATTGCAGGTCTTCTTGGGCAACATTGACTTGAGATTGAGCCTGTTCAACCGCAGAGCGCTGCTGGTTGACCTGAGCCCGAGCAGCTGTCACCCGATCTTCAGCCGCTCTGAGAGATGCTGTCGCGGCATCTAGATCTCGACGGGCGCGATCGCGTTCTTGTTCAGATTGGGCTCCTTCTGCGGCCAGATAGCTCGCCCGTTCAAAGTCTGCCTGCGCCAGCTCGACATCAGCGGCCACGCTCACCCGCTCAGATTGAGCGGCTCTCAACTCAGCTTCAGCCGTATTGAGGGCAGCCCGAATTGAGCTGACATTGGCGATCGCACTGTTGACCTCAGCCTGATTGCGATCGGGGCGCAGCTGAATAATTGGAGTTCCTACGGCAACATCTTCGCCCTCATCTGCATAAATTTGGACAATACGACCTTCGATTTGAGGCTTCAGATCAACTACATCACTGGCTTCTAGAGTGCCAACAAATTCTGAGCTTTCTTCAACATTGCCCGAGTCAACTGCCTGAACTCTGACTGGAAGGGGCGGCGGCCCGGAAGCTCCCGCAGGAGGATTGCCTGACCCGCATCCACTAGTCAGAACAGTCAGCAAAAAAGCAGCACTCACAAGCTGCCCTGAGAGAAAATAGGATCGATAGGATTTCGGCATTGAATAAAGCTCTATGGAGAAATTGCAACAGGATGAGTAA
>CAZCXK010000172.1:0-6315 GCA_964502605.1 uncultured bacterium | reverse complement strand
GACTCTCTCGACACTCTCAAAGACTCTCTCGACACTCTCAAAGACTCTCCCGACACTCTCAGAGACTCTCTCGACACTCTCAAAGACTCTCCCGACACTCTCAGAGACTCTCCCGACATTCTCAGAGACTCTCCCGACATTCTCAGAGACTCTCTCGACACTCTCAGAGACTCTCCCGACACTCTCAAAGACTCTCCCGACACTCTCAAAGACTCTCCCGACACTTCTGCGAGAGCTTGCCCTCATCCATCTGCACAATGACGCCATCTCCCATATCAACAGGGATGCGCCGGGTGATCGGCACCAAGGGGGACACTGAGGAGCTGCTGCCGCTCCCAGAGGTCGTTTGCATTGTCAATTCCTCTCATGAACAGCTTCATTATACGCATCCCTCTATGGGCAGACCTGTGCATCCTTCAGATGTGCCGGGTCATCGCGTGTCGTGCTGAAGGCAACCCCAACGTTTCGTCAACTCAGTTCTTGATTGGCAATCGATAACTCACTCCTTCTCTTCGCTCTGCTCGAACACGATGTTCCACCCATCCATAGCCCGTAGATCAATGTCCAAGCGTTTCACCTGTGCTGTTGGGATGTTTGTCGCGATCGCCATCAACAGTGGAAATGTATCGTGGGATTTCTTTAATCCGCAATCACTGGACTGATCGTGAATAATCGGGGAGACTGGTCGGTGAACCGCGAGAGTATCTTTTGGATGAACAGGTAGAACGACTGGTGGATGCAGAAACGGGGCGATCGCTCACTGCTTTTCGTCAATTCGCTATCTCCATGAATGATCAGAGTTGGCACATCGTGCGGGGCAGATCATCGCGGAAATCAGTCAGCCAGGACGGTACACAATCCAACGTTCCTTTCGCAGAAGTCCCTGCTGCCACATTCCAACAGGCTTGAATGGCATAGTTGCTGATGCGATCGCTGCTTCTTGCTGGGCAAGATTGTATGTCTCGTGATGAAGTACCACCGCCTGAGGTAATCGCGGTTTAACCGTTGCTAAGTTTGCTCGATCGGGATAACCCATACATAACCCAAAAATCGCAAATAAGTGGGGCGTTAACTGGAGCGTTTCAGCTACTTGTTCCGGTTGGTTGCGGATGCCCTCAATGTAGACTGTGCCCAACCCTAACGACTCAGCAGCGACAGAATGTCATGATTCAGTTGTTCCTTGTGAGTGTCAGGGAGGGCATGAGGTGCGCCAGGATAGATTTTTAGGGTGGCATTTTTCACCAGTTTTGCAGCCACTAGCGCAGTTGCTGCGATCGGCACAACCTGATCATCATCGCCATGAACAATCAGCGTGGGGACATCAATCTTTTTAAGGTCTTCAGTGAAATCTGTTTCAGAGAAGGCTTTGATGCAGTCATACAAATTTTTGTGACCTGCTTGCATCCCCTGCAGCCAGAACGAGTCAATCAAGCCCTGCGAAATTTCTGCACCCGGACGGTTGAAGCCAAAGAAGGGACCACTCGCAAAATCTTTGTAGAGTTGTGATCGATTCGCGAGGGAGCTAGCGCGAAGCCCATCTAACACCTCAATGGGAACTCCCTCAGGACTGGTTTCTGTTTTGACGAGCGACGGTGTAACAGCAGCAACCAGGACAGCTTTGGCAACTCGGGCTGAACCGTGGCGACCAATGTAGTGGGCGACTTCGCCACCGCCCGTGGAATGTCCGACCATCACCGCTTTGTTAAGATCCAGAGTCTCGAACAGGGTCGCCAGATCGTCAGCGTAGGTGTCCATCTCGTTGCCGTTCCAGGGTTGACTGGATCGCCCATGTCCACGCCGATCGTGGGCGATGCAGCGATAACCGCGAGAAGCAAAGAAAAACATCTGTGATTCCCAGGCATCGGCGCTGAGCGGCCAACCGTGGCTGAAAACAATTGGTTGTCCTGAACCCCAGTCCTTGTAATAAATCTGTGTTCCGTCTTGGGTTGTGAACGTGCTCATTGCAAAACTCCTGTAGTTATTAAGGAAATGAAGGTTGAGTGCTCATTTGTTGTTCTCATTGTTCAACCTGAATCCAATTCAGAACACCTAAGTTCTCTGAGTTAAGCTGTGAGATAACTTTTCTATGCCTAAAGATAGATTTTTGAGTAGAGTTGCCTCGAAATACAAACTAGATCCTTGAAATTTGATATTTTCCTAATGTGTTTGTATTCTCTTAAGGAACGAGATTTAAATAAGATCGAATTTGTAGCATTGGTAGGATGTGTTAGGCGTTAGCCGTAACGCATCGCCTCTGAAGATTGATGCGTTACGCTGCGCTAACGCATCCTACGCCTAACAATTGAATTAGCCCACCCACTTACTGCTTTCTGATTTGAGAATGGATGCCAATGCAAAGAGTTCCAAACGGGGTGGAGTGCCCTCTGCACGGGTAAGAGGAGTCGTGCTGTCGCCTCAGGGATGGCAACGGTTTCAAGCAACAAAACAGCAGGCAGAATCAGAGAACAACTGGAATAAGCGGTTCACTCAGGAAGATCTGAATGAACGCACGGGATTATCCCTGGCTACCCTTGCCCGAATTCTGAAGCGCGAACTCGGGGTCGATCGCCAGTCGTTAGAAATTCTCTTCCAATCCTTTGACCTGGAGTTAACGAAGACCGATTATGTCTCTCCGATCGCTTCAGGGGAGGCGTTATCCAGTCAGCGAGACAACCCCCAACAGGATTGGGATAACGCAGTCGATGCTGCCATATTTTATGGTCGTGAAATCGAGTTGGCACAACTGTGGCAATGGATCGTGACTGATCGCTGCCGAGTTGTAGAACTTCTGGGGATTGGAGGAATTGGCAAAAGTACGCTGGCGGTTAAGGCGGCGCTGCAAATGCAGTCAGAATTCGAGGTTGTGGTGTGGCGATCGCTTGCCAACGCGCCCTCATTGGATGATCTCCTGACCAGCCTGCTGAAATTTCTGATGCCACTTCAGGGAGATGATCCGATTATTCCAGCAACCCTGGATGAAAAGCTGTCGAAGGGGATGCAGTATTTGCGATGGTCAAAGACCGCTCCCAGAGGAGCATCGCAGCGATGTCTGTTGATTTTGGATAACGCTGAAACGATTTTGCAGAGTGAACAGGTCGGTCAGTGGCGATCGGGTTATGAAGCCTACGGACAATTTTTGAGAATGCTGGGTGAAACGCCGCACCAAAGCTGTCTATTGCTGACCAGCCGTGAGAAACCCCGCGAAATGGCTTTGATGGAAGGAGAACAAAGCCGGGTCAAATCGTTGCCGCTCAGCGGGCTCACGCCTGAGGACGGCCGCGCCATTTTCCGACAAAAGGGCATCTTTACAGGCTCAGAAGCCGAATGGCAGACCCTGGTAAATCACTATGGCGGCAATCCCCTGGCGCTAAAGATGGTCGCATCTGCCACCCAGGATTTATTCAACAGCAGTATTCGTGAGTTTTTAGCGTACCTCAGTCAGAGAATCCTGCTCTTTGAAGATATCCGCGATTTACTCGATCGCCAGTTCAGTCGCTTATCCGAAGCCGAACAAAAAACACTATTTTGGTTTGCCATTCACCGCGAACCTTTGACCCTCACAGACATTCAAAATAGTGTGATGGGAGTTGTACAGCAGCAAAGTGTTCCTCAACACATCAATTCCCTAATCCGGCGATCGCTAATTGAGAAGGCAAAGCCTACGCTACTGGGAAAAAAAGAGGGAGCTTTCTTGCTCCAGCCCGTTGTTATGGAATATGTGACAGGGCGATTGATTCAACGGCTTTGCACCGAATTTATAACGCGGCAGCTAGATGTATGGCAAAGCCATTCCTTGATTCGCGTCCGGGCCAAAGATTATGTTCGAGAAATTCAGTTGCGACTGATCATGCAGCCTCTAATCGAGTGGCTATTATCCTCCTATCCCAATGCCTCAGAGGTGGAAGCCAGAGCAAAATTACTCCTCGCCCAGCAACAGCACCCATCCAGCTCTAGAGCAGGCTATGCCGCAGGTAATTTGATCAATCTGCTGGTACAGCTTCAGGTCGATTTGCGTGGCTCTGACTTTTCGGGTCTGGTCGTGCAGCAAGCCGACTTGCGGCAAGTCAACTTAGCCGGGGTCAACTTTAAAGATGCCGATTTAACCCAATCCATTTTTTCCGAGAGCTTAAATAGCGCCATGTCGATCGACCTTAGCCCAGATGGACAGATGGTGGCGGTGGGAGATTCCACTGGGTTGATCTACCTCTGGCAGATCGCAACTACTCAACTCCTGGCAACGTTTGTAGGCCATACGAGCTGGGTCTGGTGCGTGGCCTTTAGTCCAGATGGTCGCCAGCTAGCCAGTAGCGGTAGTGACAGGTCGGTGCGGTTGTGGGATGTGGAGAGCAGTCAGTGTTTGTGGGTTGCCAGGGAGCATACAGGCTGCGTTTGGTCTGTCACCTTTAGCCCCGATGGGCACCGCTTAGCCAGCGGCAGTGATGACCAAACGGTAAGATTGTGGAATCTCAAGGGAGATTGTCTTCAGGTTCTGCAAGGGCATACTAAAAACGTTTATTCGGTTCACTTCTCACCGGATAACCAAACCCTAGCCAGCGGTAGCAAAGACGAATCGGTGCGGATTTGGAACACGAGCAGTGGAACCTGTCTGAATGTATTGCAAGGCCATGGTGAGGGGGTTCATTGTGTGCGCTACAGCCCCAATGGTCAACGACTAGTTAGTGGTAGTTTTGATGGGTCGATTCGACTTTGGCATGGGCAGACGGTTACGAGTAATCATCCCTCTAGGGTGAGTTCAACGGTGTTGTCTGGCCATACCAGTTGTGTTTGGGGAATGGCGTTTAGCTCCGATGGTGGCATTCTGGCGACAGGGAGTGATGATGGCACACTGCGCCTTTGGGATGTTCAATCAGGGCAATGCATTAATATCTTGGATGGTCATACAGATGATGTGCTGGCGATCGCCCTTCGGGGTCAACTTCTGGTCAGTGCGAGCCAGGATCAAACCGTGCGGTTGTGGAATTTGCAGGGACAAAGCCTCAAAACCTGGCGGGGTTGCACCAGCGGTATTCGTTCTCTCAGCCTCAGTCCGAATGGAACCACTCTGGCAAGTCGGGGTTTAGATGAAGCCGTGTACCTGTGGCAGTTGCGGTTTGATGCCGACCTCTCCCCCTCACGCCCCGACAAAATTTTGCAGAGACGGACGCGTTTAACATCTCCGTTAACCAGTTGGATATCCTCTTTGAGCGTTAGCCCAGATGGTCAAACTGTCGCGACAAATGGACAGGACGGTTCGCTGCTGTTATGGAATGTGTCAATGGGTTTGCTGCATCAGTGGGTTGGTCATGGTGCGCCTGTGTGGACGGTCGCTTTTGATGCAACCGGGAACGTTCTGGCAAGCGGTAGCAAAGACGAATCGGTGCGGCTATGGGATGTCCAAACGCATCGATGCTTGCAAGTGCTGGAGGGGCACAAAAATAATGTGCTAGCGATCGCCTTTGATAACGACAATCAACACCTGGCGAGTGGCAGTTCTGACCAAACGATTCGACTGTGGGATGTCAAAACTGGGGCCTGTCGGCATGTATTGCGGGGGCATAGAGGCGGTATTTTCACCCTGGCCTTTGCCGCCCACGATCAGCAGCTCATCAGCGGTAGTTTTGATCAAACCATCCGAGTGTGGCATCTCCAGACTGGTGAATGTACAGGAGTGTTGCGGGGGCATACGGGTGGGATCTGGTCGGTTGCTGTATGCCCTGATCATCAACTATTGGCGAGCGGCAGTGGTGATCAGACCATTCGGCTCTGGAATCTGCAAACTGGATCTTGTTTGAATGTCTTGCACGAACACACCAGTTGGGTCACGTCAGTCAGCTTTAGCCCAGATGGGCAGTTTCTAATCAGTGGCAGTGACGATCGCACCATTAAGGTATGGGATGTGGCCACCGGACGCTGCATGCAGACATTAATGGTCGATCGACTGTATGAAGGCATGAATATTCACGGTGCAACTGGATTGACGCACGCTCAAGTAGCGACATTGAACGCATTAGGAGCAATTTTAGAGTGAAGCGAATGCTCTTTGGGCACGCGACGAGAACGCCTTAACTCTGTGCTTAACTCACGGATCTTAAGTGGTGACATTTGGCGTTGACTTGCAGACTTAGTGTATGGCGCGATCGCTTACGTCATCAACCCATTAGGGTAAACAGACGTTTCACTTAAAAGCACAAGCAGAGATGTTTAGCTTTTGCTTTCATTCTGCAATTCCTCACTCACCAATCGCTCAAATAGGAGAGTTCAATGTCTAAAAATCAAAAAATCGGTCTAGAAGGACTGCTTCGTCCAGAAGATAGC
>CAZCXK010000171.1:0-6324 GCA_964502605.1 uncultured bacterium | reverse complement strand
TGAGTGAATCGAAATCTAAAAAAGATAAAAAAGCACCTTGAAAGGGCTGGTGCTTGATTCCCATCAGGATGGTGTGCAGCAAATCACCACGCTCTTGCATGAAAGCATTGGCATTGAGAGCGTTCATTTGGTGTCTCATGGTTTACCCGGTGCTCTAGTTCTCGGCAATGTGCGCCTGGGTTTGGAGATGGGCGATCGCCACACGAATCTAATCCAAAGCTGGGCCCGCATTCTGGCTGATATTCCCCTGCTCATTTACGGCTGCAACGTCGCTGCAGGGGCCGTTGGTCACACCTTCATCCAGCAGTTGCAACAGCTCACCCAGGCAAAGATTGCAGCCTCTACCCAGCCCGTGGGTGGTGGCGATGGCACTTGGGCACTCGACTATACAACTGTGTCAGTGCCTGAACCGCTAGCATTTCGACCCGAGGTGATGGCGGCTTATGATGCTACGTTTGTGGCTCCATTACCGCCTCCGGGAGCCACGTCAACTACCAATACCGTCACCAATGTCACCCCCGTTCCTATTGTTGACAACACGACTATAACCAGCACTCTTCTGGTGTCTGGCCTTGATCCTTATCTATGGGATCTGGATCTACGCACCTTCATTACCCATACCTTTGCTGCCGATCTCGAGATCAAACTCATCTCACCTCAGGGCACAATTGTCACCATCACGACCGACAATGGCGGCAGCAATGACAATGTATTTAATGGCACGATTTGGGACGATGATGGCGGCACTCCAGTCACCGATGCCACCTTTACTAATGGTGTCCCGATTGCGACCGTGGCACCAGAAGGGGCATTGGGTGCCTTCATTGGTGAAAACCCCAACGGCATCTGGACGATTGAAGTCCGCGATGATGCAGGAGCTGATACTGGAAATTTGAATCAGTGGTCGCTAAACCTGACGACATTACCCAAGGCTCCGGCTACGGCCACCACCTCGTTTAGCGATCCAACGCCTGTCGCCATTGCTGATAATGGCATCATCAGCCGCACCTTGGCTGTATCTGGTTTGGATGAGTTCATTACCGATGTCAACTTGCGAACGTTTATTACCCACACGTTTGCTGCCGATCTCGATATCACGCTGATTTCGCCATCGGGCACATCCGTGACCATCAGCACCGATAATGGCGGCAGCAACGACGATGTGTTTAACGGCACCCTCTGGGACGACAGCGCCGCTGACCCGGTGACAGATTTTATCTATACCAATGGGGTTGTGGCTCCGACATTAACACCCGAAGAAGCGCTGGCTGCATTCATTGGCGAAAACCCCAACGGCACCTGGACGCTGCAGATTGCCGATGATAGCGCGGGTGAACTCGGCAACCTTGATAGCTGGTCGCTTGACATTCAAACGGGAGCGTTTCCCACAGTCAATGTGGTGGCAGGACTGGCTCCATCTGAAGATGGCCCCACCCACGGCACGTTTGTGATTAACCTCGATCGCCCCGCTCAAGCTGGAGGTCTGACGTTGCAAACCACCCTGGGCGGCACAGCCAGTGCGGCTGATTTCTTGCTGGCAGCAGGAGCAAATGTGAATGCGATCGCCCCTAACAGCATTACGATTGCGGCTGGGGCAACAACTGCAACGGTGATTGTGATTCCCATTGACGATGCTGTAATTGATCCAGGTGAAACAGTAACGTTAAGTTTGGGCGCTGGCGCTGGATATGCGGTTGGTGCAGGCAATAGCGCCGCGCTGACCATTGCCGACAACGAAGGTAATTTTGTTGGCACACCTGATGATGACGTTATTGAGGGCTTAAGCGGCAATGACGTGATTTCAGGATTGGGCGGGAGCGATCGCCTCTTGGGGCGAGATGGCAATGACCTGATCAAAGGCGGCGGTGGCAACGACCGTCTCATCGGTGGTCGCGGCAATGACATCCTTAAAGGCGGCGGTGGTAACGACCTGCTCAATGGCGGCGATGGCGATGACCTGCTCAATGGCGGCGGCGGCAACGATCGCCTGATTGGAGGCCGAGGCAGCGATCGCCTCATCGGCGGACGCGGCAACGACTTTCTCAAAGGCGGTGCCGACAGTGACATCTTTGTATTGAAAGCTGGCAATGGCTTTAGCTTTATTCAAGACTTCAGCCTCAGCGAAGATTTGCTCCAGCTTTCGGGTAGCCTCAGCTTTGGCGACCTCGACCTGATTCAGCAGGGCAACAACACCATCGTCAGCGTGGGGAATGATGTCTTGGCTGAGTTGCGCGGCATTCAGGCCAACCAGCTTGGTGCTGCTAACTTCGTTTAAGCAGGTCTGACTGTTGTATACCCCCTTGTCAGCAACTTGACAAGGGGGTGTTTGTAGACGAATGATTTTAAGGATCTAGAATCTGTCGAACGGTCTAAAACGGTATAGCGTTGATCCTCAATAGAATTTGAGCTTTGCACTAATCTGCAAGATTGCTATCAGCAACGCTAGAGACGGTGCTTGGCAAGTGGTCAGAGCCTTCAACGCCCGATAGCTAAACCTATGCATCCCTGATGAGCATTGCCCAGTCAACAACCCAACCTCTTAGACCAGCTCATCTTTCATTGCATCTCACCTAAGCTGCTTAGATTGAATGCGATCGCTCCGATTCAAGTCCTTGCATCCGATCTGCATCAACACATATCTTGACTTGGTCAATCTGCTGCAGCGAAAGATAGCTCATCAGAGCTTGCAAAAATAGAACCACACCCACCATCTCTAAGAATTCTTCAATGGTGGTGACAAATGCATACAACAAGTTTTGAGCCCCATAGCTACTGTGGATCAATGATGCAACCATCTCACACCCCAAAGCACCGAGCACATATAGGCTACCTGCCATGACAAATAAGCGTCGGATTTGTTTTGGCAAATGCGCCAGAAACTTGATATAAGCCAGGGCAAACACGATGACAAACGGAATGCCCACGATCACCCAGTTGTAATAGAAAATGCCGTCAGTTGGGACGCTATCTCGCACTGCACGTCCAATTGTTTCGCGGAAGGTCGCTACTTCATCGACAGAAATATACAGAAATAAGAGCGCCAGCGTGAACCAATGCACGAAGAAGCGATCGCCTTTTTGCTTTTTGATCCCTGTAATAAACCCTAGCAGCAGAAAACACAGAAAGAGAATAAACGACGCAAACCATGTCGGCAAGCTTGTATCGCTGCCCACATCTAGCCGCAACGTTAGATCTTTGACAGTGGTTCCTAAAACATACCAGGCAAAATTTCCAGCAAAACTAGCAATTGAAAGCCCAACTGATACCCAAATCAAGAATCGGGTAATTCGCTTAGGTGAAAGATGAAAGGTGTGCATGTCTAAAATCAGATTACTAAGAGAGAGTATCGGGTTTAAACCTTAACCTTTTCTTTACCTAACGATTAGAGTTCGATAATCAACTTATCAATCTATTAACATTAGATTAAAAACAGGTAAAAATCCGTGTGGCGGCGCGATCGCATTTAGAGATCGTCTGCATACCGCATCGTGAAAACATCTCATAATGCCCCGCTCTGCGCCTGCAAGCAAGCGACGTGTTGGTTGTATGCCGTGCCTTACAGGGCAGAACCTGGTTAATTGACAAAAAATTCCCATTGGATGCAGAAACCGCACCCTACTGTAGGGGGCAGGTCTCCTGACCCAATGCAGGATATGGGTTGTAAATAGCTTTGTCCGTCAATCAGGGGCAGGACAGTCCACGCTCACGTTGGATCGTCTAATTAGGGTCTTGTCTTTGATTCCTTTAATTCTGGCTCGTTAATTCTGGCCACTAAAAAAGGCGGGATACATCCCACCTTGATCAAACCTGTCGAGCAATGGTGATTGAATTGTCTGTTTCACTGGTCTTCTAGGCTTTTAGTCTTCTAGCTTCTAGTCTTCTAACACGACTGCATGCCACTCCTTCTTCTGATCACCTGTGATATCAAAAATCACATGCTTCACGACCGTATATTCTTCTAGCGCATAGTGAGACATATCTTTGCCAATGCCGCTCTGTTTGAACCCGCCATGGGGCATCTCACTGGCGATCGGTAGATGATCGTTAACCCAGACTGTGCCGCACTCCAAGGCTGCTGACAGCCGCATCGCTCGTTGCACATTCAGAGTCCAGACGCTACCTGCAAGGCCGTAGGGAATGTCGTTCCCCAATGCGATCGCCTCTGACTCAGTGGTAAAGCGATTCACCACAACCACGGGGCCAAAGATTTCTTCTTGAACACAATTGGCACCTTGGGGCGCATCTACTAAGATCGTGGGCGGAAAGAAATAGCCCTCACCCTCAGCAACTGACTGTCCGCTAATCACTCGAATGCCTTGCTGCTTTGCTTCTTCAACATATCCTTTGACTTTAAGATATTGTGGCTCGCTCGCCAACGGCCCCATATCTGAATTCTCAGCAAACGCGGGGCCAACCCTAATTTGCATCACCAGTTCTGTGAATCGGCTCAGAAACTGATCAAACACCTCATTCTGCACATAAATGCGAGTGGCGGCTGTACAGTCTTGCCCGCTATTCATAAATGCCGCCGGGATGGCTCCCCGTGCCGCCGCTTCGATATCAGCATCGGCAAATACGATAAAGGGCGCTTTGCCACCTAGCTCAAGGGTGACTCGTTTTACCATGGGGCTAGCGAGTTCGGCAATGCGGCGTCCGGTGCGGGTGCTGCCAGTAAAGGTAATCATGCGAATGTCGGGATGGGTGCAGATGGCTTCTCCGACTTCGGCTCCGCCCGTCACCACATTAATTAATCCGGCAGGGAGACCGGCGTCTAGCGCAATCTTGGCAAGCTCAATGGTGGTGCAAGGGGTGTTGGGTGCGGGCTTAATGACCACGGCATTGCCTGCAGCTAGGGCGGGGCCAAGCTTCCAGATTGCCATCATGAATGGATAGTTCCAAGGGGCGATCGCTCCCACCACACCCACGGGTTCGCGCCGCACAAAACTAGTATAGCCGCCGATATATTCGCCTCCGGCCACTCCTTCTTGCTTGCGCACGGCAGAAGCAAAGTAGCGGAGATTATCAATGGCAAAGGGGATGTCTCCCCCGGTGGAGAGCTTTAGGGGTTTACCTGTGTTTTGGCTCTCTAGATGGGCGAGTTCGTCAGATTTGGCTTCGAGCGCGTCGGCAAACTTGAGCAGCGCCAGACTGCGCTCCCCATACGACCGGGCAGCCCATCCCTTTTGCACAGATTTGGCCACGGCTACGGCTCGGTCTACGTCAGCGTATGTCCCCAGCGCAACAGTTGCAAAAGACTGACCCGTTGACGGATCAATCAGGTTTTCGCTACCCGTTGAAACGAGCGCATCTCCAATCACCATCGGGTAATGTGTCAGCTTTTCCATAAACACCTCACTGAATTAACGCTCTAGGGTCTGAGCTGAATGGGGTTGATGTTCAATTGATCAATGTTTAACTAGCCTAATACTGAATTGATGCGAATTACAGGGTGCTGGGCGACAGATTTAAGGGGGTTAGGGATGTTAGAGGGGCGATCGCCCCTCCCGTTGAGATTCGCAGGTAACGGGCGATCGCACTACTAACATTTGGCATCACAGCCTTGGATTAATCGCTCCAGCCCATGATGCGTTTTGTGAGAATTTGCATCACTTCGTTGGGATTTACCGTGGGAATGGGTTTTGACCATTCATAGGGTTGGGCGTAGCCGAGTTGATACATCTGCATGATGTGGTGTTTTACTGCTTTGAGCGAACCGACAGCAATCACGCGCAATACTTCTCGGTCGTCGTTGTTGCATGAGGATGGGTCAAACCGCTCAGGCAGTTCGTTGGAATTTACCATGATGAAACACTCCGTTTGGGTAGTTGAAGGAGCGCTCGAACGAGAAGCCACCCCGCTATAAAGCATCGCGAATTGGGATGGCTACAGGAGTGTGGTAAAACAATCCATAGCCTCCGATTCTGCTGATTCAGAGTTCGGGGGTTAGTCTCCCGGCATGTGTTGCTGCACTGCTGGGGGACGCTGCTCATGTTTGAGCGCTTGATAGCCGAGAGTACCGCACGTTGTTGGTAAAAACAACCGTATTAATGAATTTCTTTGGGGTCAGATCCCCGGCGTCTCAATTGACCGGGTCGGGGCTAATCGAGGAGCTTTGGTCAGAAGCCGGGGATCTAAAATCTGCTAATTTACCACTCAGAACACCAAAATTACCGTTCAGAACTGTAATTAAGCATCTCAGAACACCAAATTAACCACTCAGAACACCAAATTAACCACTCAGAGCACCAAATTAACCACTCAGAGCACCAAAATTACCACTCAGAACACCAAATTAACCACTCAGAACACCAAAATTACCACTCA
>CAZCXK010000170.1:0-6462 GCA_964502605.1 uncultured bacterium | reverse complement strand
GAGCGCGGGGGAGTTAGGACCCCGCGATGCGGGGGATCGGGGGGAAGTCCCCCGATGAAAGCTGCGACTATAGACAAGAGATGTGTACATACAGCAGGTCTCTTTCAGGGAGAGTCGTGATGCGGCAGATCGGGGACAATTTCCCCGAGAGCAGCGTGGGCGTGGGCTCTGCCTGTGCATAGCAAGTATCGCCAGTGTGTACTTAGTAGCCAAAGGCAAGGGGTGGTCGCTGATCATCCTATGGGAGAATGAGGAGCACACTCTGCTCCTGTTGTCACTGACGAGATCCCCGATGTCATGGATACTCTGACTCTTGTTTTATTTGTTCTTGGATTTGTGCTGTTGGTCTCGGGGGCTGAGATCCTCGTCCGGGGTGCGTCTCGATTGGCAATTGTTGCGGGCTTGTCTCCGTTGGTTGTGGGCTTAACTGTTGTCGCCTACGGGACGAGTTCTCCTGAGTTGGCGGTGAGCTTGCTGGCGGCTTCGGAGGGGCAGGCTGATATCGCCATCGGCAACATTGTCGGCAGCAATATTGCCAATATTTTGTTGATTTTAGGGATTTCTGCAACTATCGCGCCGCTGTTTGTCTCTGAACAACTCGTGCGCCTTGATGTGCCGCTGATGATTGGCGTCTCGGTGTTGCTGCTGATGTTTGGGTTAGACGGCAATCTCGGGCGGGCCGAGGGGGGCTTACTCGTGGCGGCAGCGATCGCTTATACCGTGTTCACGATTTCTCAATCGCGATCGGGTGAGGCCACTATGGCAGATGACGACGCGCCTACGGGGCAATCCCGGCGATTAAAAACTCGATTGATCCGGTATGGGGTGCCTGTGAGCTTTGTTGCGATTGGCCTGATCATGCTGGTGATTGGGTCGCGCTGGTTGGTCAATGGGGCGATCGCCTTTGCCGAACTGATTGGCGTCAGTCAGCTTGTGATTGGTTTAACAATTGTGGCGATCGGCACGTCATTGCCTGAAATTGCCACATCTGTGACAGCTTGCCTTAAAGGAGAGCGAGATCTGGCCGTCGGCAATGCAGTGGGCAGCAATATTTTTAATATCTTATTAGTCCTTGGGGTGTGTGCTGCAATTTCTCCAGTTGGCATTCCGGTGGCGCAATCTGCGGTGCGGTTTGATATCCCGATTATGATCGCGGTTGCCATGGCGTGCCTGCCCATTTTCTTTACGGGGTATCGGGTGCTGCGGCAAGAAGGGGTGTTATTTCTGATCTACTATGTGGCCTATACGCTCTATCTATTTTTTAAGGCAACAGAGCATGATGCGTTGGATGAATATAGTGCCATTATGCTAGCGTTTGTTGTGCCGCTGACCGTGCTAACTCTGATTGGTTTGGCAATCAATGCGATCTATAACCGATCGCATCGGCCATGAATGATAGCCCTACCTCTGGATTAAATAACTTCAATCAAAAGCCCAACCATTCGTCAGGTCGGGCTGGATGATTAGGCAGAATCAATGGACTGATGAACTGCCCTGATATCATAACTTCTTGCTGCGAGTAACGACCTGTCAGCGGCTAATACGATGCCAATGGCTACCAGTGCGGCGATCGAGTCTGGCGATCGCATGTGCAACTAAGTCTGATGAATATTCTGATTATTCGGCATCGCTGGCATCGCTGGCATCGCTGGCATCGGTGCTAGATGCGTCTGTATTTGCCTCAGATGGCGATCGCCCCCGCTCTCTTACCAACACCCTAAACCAATTGGCGCGCGCTGGCCCTGGATCGCGATAAATCTCATCAAGCCCTGGGAAAGTGCGGCGCTCCACCTGATATAAACTAATTTCGCTAACCACGTCTGTCGTATTTACTTCAAAAAAACCAGGTGATGAAATACCCACAGGATCAGTCTCTAAGTCCCGGCTATCCACGGATACTTGATTGAAGTCTGCAGGAATAGGTTGTGCATCTATTGTTGGCGCTTGAGCCCACGCCTCAAAACCTGCCGTTCCCACACCTACAACCGAAGCGAGTAAAGCAGCAACTAGTTTCATATTGGATGCCTCCCGTTTCTAAATTCGTTGACTAGACGCAACTGACTCTATAGCCAAAATCAACGACAACGATGAGAATCTGCTGGGAGTTTGCCCGTTGGGCACTGCCAGCGCATCGATCACTGGTCGTCACTTAAAAGATAGCTCTGAAACTGCGGGAGCGCATCATTCTAATGTAGTATGCAAAAAAACAATACGGGAAACATTGCTATCAAGGCGATCGCCCTATGGTGAACCAAGAGCAGCCATCTACACGTGAGCACCGTAAGATTCTGTGAACAAACTACGCTTGGCTTCCCTCAACCCAAGATGCCGCTGTGAGATATAAGACAATGAGATGCACAGCTAATTAGATTGCCGCCTATATTGCCTCTGGCAAGACATTTTAATCCCGATAAGTACATGGTCATAAATAAAGCCAGTGGGGGTGCACACCCCAGCAGGCGCACCCCACCACAGCTTCGTTTATTTATGGCTACCCACTTAGTGGCAAGGTCAATCTATTTTTGTTCAATAACGATCACATTGTGAGACCCAATGGCAAAACTAGTTGATTCTCACATACGCTGGTAGAGATAGAGGATTTAGACCTTAGTTTCACATCAGTCTTTAATTGACCTATGGTAACTCGTGACGAAATTCTCCAAGCCTTTGATCCGAGCAGCATCGGTGTCAATAATGGCAATTTATGTGGGCTACCGTTTGATTATGATAGCGCCAAGATTATCCTAGTTGGCGTGCCGTGGGAAGTCACTGTTTCCTATGGAGCCGGGACAGCTTATGGCCCCCAAGCTGTCTTATCGGCATCGCGTCAGCTTGATCTGTATGACTTTGATCATCCAGAAGGTTGGAAACAGGGAATTTTCATGCTGCCCATTTCTGATGCAATTCTTCAGCAAAGTCACGATCTTAGACAGCAAGCCGCTCAAATCATTGAGCATATGGAACAGGGGGGTCGCATTGAAGATCAGCCATCTCTCATCAACCACCTCGATGCCATCAATCAGGGGTGTCAAGGGATGCACCAGTGGCTATTTGAACAGGCGTTATCTGCCCTGCAAGCGGGTAAACGCGTGGGGATAATTGGCGGCGATCACAGTACCCCGCTGGGCTGTATTCAAGCGTATGCTCAGCAGTATGATGATTTTGGCATTTTGCACATTGATGCTCATGCCGATTTACGCCAGGCCTATGAAGGGTTTCGTTATTCTCATGCCTCAATTATGGATAATGTTATGCAACTGCCGCAGGTGTCAAAGCTTGTGCAAGTTGGGGTGAGAGATATCTGTCAAGCAGAAATTGATCGGATTCATGCTGAGGGCGATCGCATCTCAGCCTACTATGACTCTTTTCTCAAACAGAAGCTTTACAGCGGAGCGTCTTGGCGCGACCTCTGTCAACAGATGGTTGCCAAATTGCCGCAGCAGGTTTATATCAGTTTTGACGTGGATGGCCTTGATCCCAAGCTATGCCCCCACACAGGTACCCCGGTTCCGGGTGGGCTAGAGCTAGAACAAACATTATTTCTCTGTCGAGAAGTTGTTAGCAGCGGCAGAACGGTGATTGGCTTTGATGTGTCAGAAGTGGGCAATGATGAATGGGATGGCAACGTTGGAGCCAGAATCGTATATAAACTGTGCAATTTGATGGGGTTAACTTAAACAACCAGGTCTGTTGAGACAATAGACATAGAAACTACTTCCATCAAACTAATCGCTATGGAGACAATCGCACGATATGCCAGTCAGTTTCGGCGGTGCGCTGGTAGACCAGGCGATCGTGTAGACGACTAGTGCGACCTTGCCAAAACTCAATCATCCTCGGCGTCACTCGATAGCCTCCCCAGTGCGACGGACGCGGGATAGTCTGATTTTCATAGTGGTCTTTCAATGTCTGCATCCGTGTCTCTAGCACCTCGCGACTAGCAATGACCTGGCTTTGCTCAGAAGCCCAAGCTCCTAGCTGGCTGGCAATTGGGCGAATGCGAAAGTAAGCATCTGACTCATCGGGGCTGACCCGATCAACATGACCTTCAATGCGCACCTGACGCTCTAATTCTGCCCACCAAAATACCAAAGCAGCTTCTGGCCGCTGATCTAGTTCTTGGCCTTTGCGACTAGCATAGTTGGTGTAGAAGACAAAGCCTCGGTGATCAAACTCTTTCAGCAAGACAATTCGGGCCGAAGGGAACCCATCCGCATTGACTGTTGCTAAAGTCATCGCATTGGGTTCTGGAAGTTGGGCTTGGACGGCCTGTTCAAACCAGTTCTGAAATTGCTGCACCGGATCGGGATCAATATCCGCTGCGCTCAAGCCGTTGAAGGTGTAGTCTCGACGCAAATCTGCAACTGACCGATTCATCATAGACCCAATCAATCCGTTAAAATCCGACATGATATCGCAATAGTAACTATTGCAACGGCGATCAATAAATTGCAATACTGATTGCCTCAGATGCTGCTTTAGTTGCCAAAATGGCTGACTGACAAAAAATTCTGCATTGGATGCGGAAGCAGCACCTTTACAGTAGTTCATCTGATGTAGGTGGCAGGTCTCCTGACCCAATGCAGGATATGGGTTGTAAATAGTTTTGTTTTGTCCGTCAATCAGGTTGCCACAGTCATCATTCACAGGAGCAAGGCTAAACAAGTTTAGTAGGTTTAGGCTGTGTCAGCCTGTTTAGTTATGCCCATTAGCAAGGCTAAAGGCTGGAGTGAGACTATCGTGAGCTAAGAAATGCGCGAGGTGAAAGGCGCGGTCTTCCGTTTCGAGCAGAATTTTTTCAAACAGATATCGAGTAGCGCGATCGCCCAAGCTCTCGGCCTGTACCGCCTGGCGACGAATCACCTGAATCACCGCCTGTTCGCCCTCCAAGTCATGTTCAACCATTTGCCGACAGGTGAAGATGCCATCTGCCTCGGGTGTGAAACAGCATAGCTCAGCCAGCTTAGTGAAGCTAGCGGCAGGAACACCCCCCAAGCCATTTAAGCGTTCGCCAATGTCATGGACATGCCCCTGGACTTCGTCATAGCTCTCAGCAAAGAACTGGTGCAATGAATAAAACTCAGATCCTTCTACTACAAAATGGTGTTTCTGATATTGCAGATAAAGGGCTTGAAAGCTAGATAGCGCAATATTGAGCCCCTCACAGATCGCAGTAGTCACATCCTGCTCAAGCAACACTGGATTTTCTTTTACCTGACCAAACGATTGAATTGGTGTTGTAGTAACAGACATAGCGGACTCCTTTCTCTTGAAAGCAATTGTTTATGCTTGATGTCTTTACTTTATCTACCTCTAATTTAAGAGTCAATGCCAATCGATTGACTAATAAAGAATCATTCTCAATATCAATAGTCTAAGTCTTTCTAATATCAAGAAAAATCTGAGTCAGTGAGGTCATTTTCTCCATCGAAGACAATGGCAGAACCCAGGTTTAGAGGCGGACTTGTGCAAGGAGAGAGTGTAATCAAATCCTCGATATTTCGCAACATTATTTTGCAAATAGAATCCAGGGGTAAATCATTTGAATCACAGCCAAACGGATCTTCAATCTCGATCCCAATTTCTTCAATGCCAAATAAGATAAAGCTGATCAGTGCAGTGATTGGGCCAGTCCACCAGCCAACGTTGCTCACCATTTGTAACGGTAAGGTGACGCAATAAATTAGCAGCAATTGTTTAAGATGAATAGCATAGGCAAGTGGAATTGGTGTCTTAAGAATGCGTTCGCATCCTCCTAAAACATCAATACTCAAATTCAAGAGGTTTTGCAGCTCTGTGAGCTGATAAATATGGAGGCGATCGCATTGATATTGCAATTGCAGATAGTCACTAACCCAAAATGCAATTTCGATCGGAGGATGGTTCATCGTCAATAACTTTTCATACTGCTCAGGCGATACTAATGATCTCAATTCCTCGTCAAGGGGCTGGTGCCGGAGATGTAGTTTCACTGCTACTGCAAATGCAACGAGTAGGCGAATTGTGGCAGTTTTCTGCTGGCGATCGCCTGTGGTTTTATCCGTCACAACAATCCAAATTTGGCGTGACATATTGCGCACAACATTGACTAAACTGCCCCATAGCTTGCGACCTTCCCAAAAGCGCTCATAAGCCGTATTTGTACGAAAGACGAGTAGTAACCCTAAAACCAGATCAGGAATAAAGCTATTGATTGGGAATGCAATTGGAACGTGATAAAAGTGCAAAACTGAAACAAAAACTCCCAAGACTCCACATAAAGCGGCCCGAGGGAAAATCGCAGGAATAACCGAGCCTCGTAGTTGAAATGCCAACCGAAACCAATCTCGTGGATTAAATTCCATCTTTTTCTCTAGCAGAATGTCTCGAACAAAGTTTAAGCTCTAGCAGAATTTACGGGACAAAATTAGGGCGTGTCATCAATTAGAAAGATGAAAAACTCGTAAGACATTTTTATCCTAA
>CAZCXK010000169.1:0-6481 GCA_964502605.1 uncultured bacterium | reverse complement strand
ATGATCCCCTTGGTTGGTTCGCTCATTGTGGCTTATTCATCTGAAAACCGCTGTAGGAGGCGGAGTTGGGGCTTCAGTGGGAGTTATTCTCATTGACAAAGACACTCAAGCCTTTATCGGACAGCAAGCTAATGTCACCAGCAACGCTAATTCAAACCGTTCTCTAGACGTACTTAGTGGTCTTGATGCATCCACTGCTGAGCCATTTTTCAAAGAACCCAGCAAGGGAATTGCAGTGCAAGCATCTTCGAGTGAGGATGTGTTTAACTTAGCCGTCTCTGGTGGGGGTGGACTGTTTGTTGGGGTGGCTGGAGCAGTCACAGTTAGCGATATCAACTCTGATACGCGTGCCTACATTGGCAAGGACGCAACGATTAATCAAGATACATCAGATGCAAATACTGCCCAGTCTGTCAATGTGACTGCCGCCAATGAAGTAGACCTGCGCGGCATCAGCGGCAGTGCAGCGGTGGGATTGGTTGCACTATCGGGTGGCGTTGATATTGGTATCGTCAAAAACGACACAGCTGCTTACATCGATGACGGTGTGCAGATGAATGCACGACAAGACGTAGCGGTGCAGGCTCTTGCAGATAAAGATGTAGATAGCTTTGCCATCAGTGGTAGTATTGGCGGATTTGTTGGCGTTGCGGGTGCAGTGGCCGTTCATGCGATCGGCTCTGGCCCGATTCTGGAGGTGGAGAGCGAACAAGGAGATTCAAATAAGAGTGTATTAGCAACTGACGATCAGCGGAAGGAAGAAGACATCCCGGAAGAGGAAAGGCCGACCCATGATTCCGTGCAAGGCTTTGCTGGCGCGCAAACCCAAGGACCGGAACTCTTTGGTGCACTAAATCCCAATCCTGAGGCAGATTCTAGACACTCTAATGACCAAGAAATTGCTAAAAGATTGGGAGATGTAAAGACAAATACCGAAAGTCAGCGACAAGGAAAAGTCGATGGAAAGGTCGTTGCTGCCGTTGACAACACGGCCAGTGATGAAACTTCAATCCCGAATGGAACTAGCGCATTTATCGGACGGGGAGTTACTGTTAATGCGGGACAGAATATCGACGTCTTAGCCGAAACCCATTTAGACTTTGATGTGAAAGTAGGTACGGCTGCGGTGAGCGTATTTGCAGGTCTGGGTGGCGCAGTAGCCGTTGCTAATGTTTCAGACCATGCCCAAGCCTTTGTGATGGATTCTCCAGATGCTCAGACTACGTTGAGTGCGGGCAATCAAATTTCAATTGATTCAGGTTCGACAGAAACCCTTGAAGGCAAAGGGTTTGCTGGAGGGGCTGGCCTTGTGGGTGTCGGTGCCCAGGTAATTGTGTTCAATGAAAACAGCCATCAACGTGCGTTCATCGGGGATCAGGTTGAGATTATCAATGCCGATGCAGTCAGCGTCAATGCTCACGCCAATCAAGTACTTGATGCAAAAGCAATTGGAGTGGGCGTCGGTGGCGGAGCTATTGGCGTCGCCAAAGCTAAAACGACTGTGACAGGTTCTACAGAAGCTCACATCGGGGATGGAGTGCAGATTGGTCAAGTTGATGATCAACAGGTCAATCATGTGACAGTTCAAGCTGACAAGACGCTCCAACATCTTGCTGAATCACGAGCGATCGCCGCTGGAATTGTTGCAGGTCGAGGTTCAGTCGCAGACGCCAACATCACCCCTGAAAATAAGACCGGCGCATGGATTGGTGGCAATGCCCAAATTGACGTTGCCGGTGATGTTTTAGTCGAGTCAACTGCGCTGACTGAAACCGATGCGATCGCCAAGGGTATAGGGGGTGGTTTGGCCAGCGTGGGTGTATCCGATGCATTCGTTGAAGTATCTCCTACGATCCAGGCCACGATTCATGACAATACTCACATTGACGCTGGAGGCAACGTTGTCGTCAACGCGAAGCAGGGAAATCCTGTCGCGTTGCTGGATGGTGCATTCAAACTCGATAATGTATCTCGCGGTGCAGACACGATTCAATTTGATCAACCTCCTGCAGTTGATACGGGAGATTCGGTGATATATGACAACGGAGGTGGAACCAGCATCGGTGGGCTACAAAGCGGACGGAGTTATAACGTAATCGTTGATGGTGTTAAAAAACTGAAATTAGGGGATGAATTTGATGCAGCCAATGTAGACAGCGCCAGTGACGTGATCAGGTTTGACAATCCCCACGGATTTGAGACAGGCGATCGCATCATTTATGAACGCAACGGCAACCGATCGCTGAAAACGTTAGATGGGAAAGATTTGCAAGATGACCAGGTCTACTATGTCATTGCCATTGATGCCAATCGCATTAAACTGGCATCGACGTTTGAAGAGGCAGTGGCTGCCCCCCTCGCGTTTAACCCGACTCAAGTGAATAGCACCGCCAATGAGTTGGCATTTGGCCAGTCCCACAATCTAGTTGATGGACAGGCCATTACCTATCGAGCTCCCTTTGTCGCTTTGTTTGAGGCGGGTCAAGAGTTAGAAGCGCAACCTGACGGATCATCTACGGATGTTGAAATTGGCGATGTCGATAGTGCTCAAAATGTCATCGATCTGGGGACTGCTGCGCAACAGTTTACGACCGGTCAAGCTGTGACCTATACCACAACGGGCAATGCAGTTCAAGGACTAAACAATGGTGAAACCTACTACATCGTTCGCTTAGATAACAACCAAATTCAGCTTGCCAGTACGGCTAATGGTGCACCGATTGAGTTGAATTCGGCGGGTGCATCGGGCATTCATAGCCTCCGCCCTGTGAATCACATTCCTATTCGGGGTTTAGTTGATGGTCAGACCTATTACGTAGTAACAACAGTTGCCAATTCGTTCCAGCTTGCCGCATCTCAAGAGGACGCCATCGCTCGCCAAAACATTATTGATATTGACGCATCGGGGATTGAAGGCGATCATCAAATCCTACTGGGAGGCATTGATCTAGATGCTGCAAATACGTCAGGCATCCATCGGCTTCGCATTGATATTGACCCGTCTGTGGCTGAAGGCGATCGCCATCGGCTTTTAGGGGTTGCGGTTGCTCGCCTAGATAATGCAAAGTCGGGGGATGGTATTTCAGAAGCATTTGCGCAGGGATCAGCCGGGAGCTTAGTTGGTGGAGAAATTTCCAAGTCTCGGGTGACGTTCACTCCAAATGTTCGTACCGCAGTTGGTCATGATAGTTCACTTGGGTCAGGTGGGGCGATCGCTATTGGCTCTGACTCCAACGCCAACACCCGCAGCGTGGTCAATAACTTTCAGATTAGCTTTGTTGGAGTTGGGAAATCAGATGCAAGTACAACCCTAACCAATCAAAGCACGGTCAAAATTGGCGATCGCACGTCATTAGACGCCATGAATACTGTTTCACTTACATCGGACTCCCTTAACCAAGGCGTCGTATTCTCCAAATCGCAAGGGGGCGGAGGTGTTCCGATCAATAACGCGAAAGCATCTGCAACGCTCGACCACGCTACCCAAACTACGGTCGGTCAAGGAGCAAAGGTCAACGCCGGACAAGAGATTCAAGTAGAGGCTCAATCGAATACCCAAAGCTTTGCACAGGCGATCGCAGATGGTCGGGGCATTGGCACCAAACAGAGTTCTGATGCCACGATTCAAATCGGGACTGAGCAACCTCAACCACAAACCCACGTTGAAATTCTGAATGGGGCTAAGTTTAAGGCGGATCGCGTCAATCTCCTATCTGAGGTTGCGGATCTGAGAGCAAACGCCTTTTCAAAAGCGTTTGGCAAAGCTGCGGGGGGTAAAAACGCTGCTAATTCTGAGGTTCGATTGGCACCGGATAACAGTGTTACCAGTAACACCGCTCAAGTAACCATTCGAGAAGGTGCCATTGTTACGGGCAATGAGCAAGTCGCGATCGCGGCTCATCACGACAATGTGGCCACCAGTTCACGTGCAGAAGCCATTCTCAAAGGGCCAGGTAAGCGTCGGGCCAATGCAAACAACTATCAACTGACGACTTCAAAGATTGAGACAGAAGCGGGGTCTAAGGTCAAAACGAAAGATCTACGAGTTGAAGCCGTTACCAATGACACATCGTTCAACGCGAGTACGAGAGCCCGTGGACTGTTAGGAAAAGGACGAACGGATACAGCTCTCGCGATCAACCGCATCGTTGACTTTAATTCAGATATCAGTCCGGGAGCAAACCCCGTCTTAGAGATTGATGCAGATGGAACGGTAGTCAAAGCCTGCAATGTTGAAATTGATGACCTTGATGGAGAAACACTGGGGCCAGTACTAGCAGACGACATCATCGTCAAAGATATTTTGAATGACGAAGAGATGCAGGCGATCTTCCGGATTTCCAACCTTCCTGAAAACCACAAAGACCAAGCACTAGAGACTAATCCAATTCTGAATGGTACACAGCCTTCAATCAGCTGGATTTCCGGTGACGCCAGATTCCAGGAGACGTTTGATAGCGTAACGATTACCAACTACTCTGACAAAGATTTGGTAATCAATGATATCGATGTCATCAACGAAGCCATTCCGAGAATTGTTGTTCAGGGAGCAACTGCCGATGAACGGAGCGGATCGTTCAATCGAAATCCGGTTGATATTCCCTGCGAGTCCTATCAGTTCTCGCCTTGCGTTCTGGTTCAATTTCCTCGATTTATTGCGCCAACTCTAATCACCCTGCAAAATTTGAGCGAAACCAGTCGTCCAGATATTCGTTTGAATGGATTCATTGATAACTCCCATGATCGAATCGTGATATTGAACAACGGCGGAGATATTGTAACGGAGCAGCCAGAGGCGTTGATCCGGACTAGAGATCTCAAACTAGTCAGCAATCAAGGTACGATTGGCGAACTCGTTGAAACCCTGGAAGGGCCAGTCAGAAACCGCATCAACACCCAACTCGTTCAGGGATATGTCATTGGTGAAGGATATGAACTGAGTGGTGATAAAGTCCGCGATCCTGACCTTCCGGTTGAAACCTCACTGATTGCGAATGCTGAGCAAGCGATTTATCTCGACTTACAGGGAATTCAACGAGATGGTAATCCCCTGATCATTCATTCGAGTCTAGAGGAATTTCTACCTACACCCCGGTTTAATGGGCCAATTGACTCGAATACCGACGACGTTGATCTCTTCATTCAGCAGTCTGTTGATGGTAATTTGCAGCCGCAAACGGGAACCTATCAGTTTGACTTGGTTGAGGCGGGTAGTGACATTATGATCGACGCAGGTGAAACCGATACAAACATTGAAGGAAATACCAATCTTTTAGCGGCTAGCGAGTTGCAAGCATGGATTGAGGCATTCCAATTGGAAAACCCTGAGATTCAAGATCCCGATTTCCTGCCTACTAGCCACTTGGATGTGTTAACTGGAGGGTATATCACGTTGACCGAGATTGACGATCGCATGGAAGTTCGGCGCGCGACGTCCGCATTCGACAGTATCCAACTGACGGTTCAAGATTCAGCCGTTTCTGGGGAAGATTTAGTGCTGAATAAAAATGCAATGATCACGGCTCCTCAAGGGTCGCTGACATTGCGGGTGGGTGATGATCTTCTGGCAGAGCGAATTACGCTAATTCAAGCCGGGGATGGACTGGCAAACCCTGATCCCCTTGCTCCTCCTGAACATACCCTCACGATTTTGGGAGATTATGCCAATGCTGATGAAGGCGTCGGTAGTGAAATCGTGATTACGGGAATGGTCAATGCCGATTTCTTGTACCTCTTTGGCGATCGCGACGATGACGCGGTTTCATTCCGAGAAATTGACGTTGATTCCGAAATCGACTTAGGAGACGGCCAAGATGAAATTAGAAACAGTAGCTTAGGAGATGACTACATCAAAGGTGGCAACGGTAATGATATTTTGCGGGGCGATCGCAAGCGTGAAGAATCTGAGTTTGAGGATATCATCCTCATCCTGGATGAAGGGGGAGACGATCGCTTAGAAGGCGGGTTGGGTGATGACCATCTCAACGGGCTGGGTGGTGACGATCTGCTTTATGGAGAAGAAGGAGACGACGAACTTATTGGGGGCTTGGGCAATGATTGGCTGGATGGAGGTCCTGGGAATAACACGTTATATGGTGGCCCTGATGCTGATCAGTTTGTACTTCGCAATGATGAAGGCCGAGATGTGATCCGAGATTTTAATCTCACTGAAGGCGACAAAGTTGTTCTTGCGGGTGGCTTAACCGTTGAACAACTTTCACTGGAAAGCGATCGCAATGACACACTGATTAAGATAGGTGACACTCTGCTAGCCAGAGTTGTTGGTATCGATGTGGAAACAATCAAAGAAAACAGTGACAACATCTTCATCTGAAGTGACACATACTGAAGTGACACATACTGTGTTGTCTTGAAACTGCCAAAGACTTTTTTGATTTGAGTTGCGAAAAGTAGGGTTGTCAGCTCTATAGCCATCCCAAGTCAGTTGTGAGAAATTAAGGATAAAACTGAAACAAGGTAA
>CAZCXK010000168.1:0-6630 GCA_964502605.1 uncultured bacterium | reverse complement strand
TCCAAAGCTGTTTTCCTATGGCTGCTTCTCACAACTCATTTAGGATCGCTATATAGCAGTTGGGCTATTTCTAGAGCTTTGTGAAACCGAGGAAATTCTTTTGAGTACACAAACGGTTGAGTATTTTTTATACTGTGCTTTGCCAACTCACTTTGAAATACTCAAGTCGTTGATTCAAAGGATGATTAATTCTGAAATTCCAGAAGTAATTCGAGTAGGTGCAAAGCAAGTCTGTATAGCAGCTTTAAGTATGATTGAAGGAGCGCGGCCAATAGCCCTAGATTGCTTATCTAGAGGTGAAACACATAGACTGGCTGTAAGTGAAATTTTTGCTAAGAACTTACGTTCAGAACAATGTCGGAACCTATGTGAGAGCGCCTTAACTCAGCTTTTCTATGATCCTAATAAAGAGGTACGTTCCGAAGCAGCTAAATGCTTTTTTGACTTTAAGGAAGACGAATTGGGTAAATACGTTCCTTTGCTTCACCGCTTTATTCAAAGCCCTGCCTTTTTTGATGGATTACATGATTTAGTTTGGTCATTAGAAAAGACTACTGCGAAAATCCCAGAAGTTATATATGAAGCTTGTAGCCGTATTGTTCGGACTAAATTTGAGGAAAGTGATCCTAGTAATCGATTTTTGGGATTAGAAACAAGTACTTTTAGTAAATTGTTGATTCGAGCCTACAGGCAAAGTGAAGATCCAGTTATTCAGTCGAAATGCCTTGATGTGATCGACGCTATGACTGAACTTGGAGGTTATGGTATAGACAGGGCCTTAGAAGAATATGAAACTTGAGTTTTTTACACGAAATAGAACAATCAAACTAGAAAACACCAATGTTAAAATCCCAAACCTTTGAAGAACAATACCCAACCATTCATCGCTTTGTTCAAGAAATCGGCCGGATCGAAATTGGACAGGATGAAATGATTTCTGCCTTTGTCCGAGCCTACGATTTGGGCGGCACCGTTTATGAAGGCAAAGACAGCTATCCCAGCCTGGAAACCGCATTTCAGGATCTTGAATCGGGCATTAAAGCCTATCTGGATGAGAACGGTATTTAGCGCCGAAAGTGACCCCTGACATTTGGGTTGTAGGCTCAGGCGAGATGCTGACGATAGAAGTGCGATCGCCCCACACTATAAAATGCTGAAGACGTAGTCCCAAAACCATACTCAATGACCGACAGTAGCCCAATTGCAACGCTTCATTTAAACGACCTTTGCCAGACCAAACCCGAACGTCCTGGTTGGTCACTTACCTTTGGAGCGACCTGCGCGGAAGCTGCTGCTGTTTGCCTGGATGATCAGTTACATCCAGAGCGTGTGGAGTTGCAAATCGACGGCATTCAACCCTGCGCCATTGAACTTCAGCGGGATGAGATCGACGATACCATCCGCCGCTTCAACGCCGATCAGGAAGTTGCCACTGAATACGGAGCCTATGGCATTGCCGCACTGATCATGCCTTGCCTCACCAACCTCACCATCATTGAGCGATCGGTTAAAGGAAAAGGCTTTGGCTTTGATTTTTGGCTTGGCTCCATTGACGACCCAGATACCCTGTTCCAACGCAAAGCCCGCCTGGAAGTCTCCGGCATTCGTAAAGGTTCTGAAGCAGTCATACAATCCAGGGTTAATATGAAGCTAAAGCAGATTAGTCCATCGGACACCGTAGCTCCTGGCTACGTTGCAGTCGTTGAATTTGGCACCCTCAAAGCACGGGTCGTAGAAAAATGCAGGACGTAGAAACCCTTCACCGAGAAGCAATGGAACTGGTTGACCAGGCAGTTCTGGCCCGCCAAAAGGGTGATGCTGAAACCGTAATCGCTCTCTCCAGGGCTGCTTTCATCAAAGAACGGGCTGCTGCTGATCTGGTTGCCAGCCAGTTTGACCTGGAACCGACTCGCTCTGTCTTACACCGCAGTGCCGCAGTTCTGGCGATCGAGTGTCATCAACTTCGAGACGCAGAACGCCTGATCGGACGAGCACTGGCTGGCAATCCACCCGATGACATCGCCGACGAACTCCGCGACCTGCTGCTGGAAGAAATCTATTCCCAACGTCAGGCGATTGGACACTAAATTCTACCCAAACTCATAGCCCTGATTCACCCAGTAATGCCAGTCAGCGATCGCCTGTTGCGTCTTAGCATCTGCCTCGGTCGCCTCTAGCTGAATCAATGGCACTGCCAACGTATCGCCCTCCCACTCAATCTCCACAAACATTTCGCGATCGCACTCATCCTCCGGTGCCATGCCCACCACTTCAACGGTTGCGCCTTCTTTCAGAGGAGAAATACGTCGCTTGCTGATGCAGGTGGCGGTGAAGGGAAATTGCATGGTGTCCTGTAAGTAGTAGTACCAGCCCATCGCCTGCTCCTCTGGGCCATAAGCATCCACCACAATTTCCATCGTGATCCGCTCTTCCCGCTCCGCGTCCTGCTCCACCTTTGCCATAAACACCCTCCTATAGGCGATCACCCTACCGACCTTCTGCTAAATCCGCATAGATAATCATCTCGTAACCCAAAATCAGCAGCAATATCAACTCTGCCCAGCAGAGAATCGTTACTGCCAACGGGGGCTGCGGGACGAGAAACCAGAAGGCCAGGATCGCAATTACGCCCGAACAGACAAATGTAATTTCATCGATCATCAATTGCTCAATTTTGCGTCGCTTTCGTCGCTTATCGCTACGATGGACCATTTCCCAGCCGAAGATAGACTCAATATCCGCGTAACCCGTTTGTTCCTTTACCTTGTCAACCAGGGTGTGGCGAATGTATTGACCGAGCGCCGAAATCTTCTGATCGTTCACCAGGTAGGTCCATCCCAGAATGATACAAACCCACGGAATGACCAGAAAGGCGTAGGAGTTGGTTTTATTTGCAACCGCAAACGAGACCACGGCTCCAAAGACCCCCAGGGTGACGTAGAGCAAGTTATCCCTGAAGCCAATGCGAGCCGCCTGCTCCGACTTTAGCTTGTCGTATTCTGCTAAAAACACATCGAGAATTGGGTTTTTGTCACTCATAGCCATGCTCCAGCAGGTTTAAGCCTCTGTTGTCGGTTAAGGTTGGCAGATGGGCAAGTCTCAACCTGCGTGTTTCAGTGCCAATCCAGTGTCAATCTTCCAATCCTAAAACAATTGCTTCTCAGTGAACTGGAAGAAGGCGTTTAAAAACTGGCTGATCTCCGACTTACACAGCCAAAATAGAAAAAACAACTATGTGCAGACACCCCTATGCCTTGTGCCGCGATCCTGACTGCCCTCCCTGTAGAATACTTAGCGGTTCGCGCCCACCTCACTGACCTTCATGAGGAAACCCACCCCAAGGGGACTATCTACGAGCGGGGCAAGTTTGCTGCTGACGGTTCAACCTGGGATGTGGGGATTGTGGAAATTGGGGCAGGCAATCCCGGTGCAGCCCTGGAAGCAGAACGGGCGATCGCCTACTTCAACCCCGATGTCATCCTCTTTGTTGGGGTAGCGGGAGGGATCAAGGATGTGGCGTTGGGTGATGTCGTTGCCTCAACTAAAGTTTACGGATATGAGTCTGGTAAAGCCGAGGAAACCTTTAGACCCAGACCGGAAGTGGGGTTAAGCTCCTACGGTTTAGAACAACGAGCCAGAGCCGAAGCCAGAAAAACGGATTGGCTACAGAGATTATCGGTGGCACCGTCCTCTTCTCCCAAGGTTTATGTAGCTCCGATCGCAGCGGGCGAAAAGGTGATTGCTTCGACCGAATCGGAGGTTTTTCAGTTCTTGCGATCGCACTATGGAGATGCGATCGCCGTTGAGATGGAGGGATTTGGGTTTCTGGATGCAGCTCGTGCTAATCAGCAGGTTTCTGCACTGGTCATTCGGGGCATTTCAGACCTGATTTACAATAAAACCGAGGCAGACAAGGAAGGCTATCAAGAGGTTGCTGCACGTCATGCTAGCGCCTTTGCCTTCGAGGTGCTTGCAAAAACATCCATAGGAAAGTCATCTCTTAAAGAGAAAATCAACAATCTTATGGAGCAGCCAAAGTATTCAAAGCTGAAGAGCTTACTTCACGCAAAGCAGTGGAGACAAGCTGATCAGGAAACACAATCCTTAATTCTTCAACTTGCAGGATCTGAGAAGGGAGGGCGGTTGAGTCAAGAGGCAATCAAGAATTTTCCAGTTGATGATTTGTTAGCAATTAACCAGCTTTGGTTGGACTCCAGTAATCAGCATTTTGGATTTAGTGTCCAGAAGCAGATTTTACAGAGTATTCAAAGAGATATCTTTAGTGACCAGAACCAGATTTGGCTAAAGTTTGGGCATCAAATTGGCTGGCGACTTGGAGCAAATAGAGAATGGCGTTGGAAAGCGTATACTGAGACGGATTTTGATTTGTCTGCTCCAAGAGGGCATTTGCCAAGGGGAAACAATTCTAGCCAGGAATATTGGCGTGGAAGAGAATATTTATTACTCCTATCACGCCTAGAGATGTTTGAGTAGAGTAGCTAACCTAAACAGATCAATTCTACGTAGCTGTCAGTAACCTTAAAGCCAATTTATGCCTCGTGCAGTCATCTTAACCGCTCATCCTGATGATTATCAGGCTATTCGTGCTCATTTGACAGATCTTGAGGAGGAAACGCATCCTCAAGGGACAGTTTATGAATTAGGGCAGTTCTCTGCACCTGAGCAGACATGGGAAGTAGCGATCGTTGAAATCGAGAATAGCAATACCAGTATAGCTTCAGAGGCTGAGAGAGCAATTAATCATTTCAAGCCTGACATAATTTTCTTAGTCAGTGCTGCGGTTGGCATTAAAGATGTGTCTTTGGGTGACATTGTGGTCGCCAATAAAGTTTATGGCTATGAATCGGGAAAAGCAGAAAATGAATTTCATCCTAGACCAGACGTACAGAAGCCATTTTATGCACTTCGAGAAAGAGCCAAAGCGGAAAAGAGAAAGCCTGACTGGTTCAGTAGAGCACTTCATGGAGTGGCCGGTTCACCACCTTCTGTCTTTCTTGCACCGATCGCATCTGGAGAAAAAGAACTTGCTGACGAACAGGCAGAAATTCTAAAGTTTTTACGTTCCCACTATAGTGATACCGTTGCCGTTGAAAACGTAGGATTCGGATTTTTCGAAGCCGTTGAAGCAAATGGAGGAGTCCCTGCATTAGCTGTACACTGGATATTTCGTTCGCTTACTAATAGTGCAGAAACCATTCAAGCAGATGCTAAGATTATTGCATCTCAGAATGTAAGTGCATTTATTTTTGAGATTCTCACAAAGTATAAGATAGCCGATTCGGAAACCACACAGCGTGTTCAAGGTGTCATCTCATATGGAATGACTTCTGATGATTTACTTGCTGCGATCGGGCAACGAGTTGAAGCAGCGGTAGATAGCAACCCAAGCAGTCTTACAAGTGAACGCCATAGACGTATTGACGATGCACAGGCCTTAATTAACCAAGGACAATTCAATCAGGTCGTTCAATACCTAAATAGGCTGAAGGCAGAGCTGTGGTATCAATTGGACAATATCCTCAAGTATCGTCTTCTCGCAAACCTTGGGATGGCAAAATTAGGGCTTGATGAAATTAGCGATGCAGCGACAATTTTTATCGAAGCATTGCAATACAACCGAGAAGATGACAAAGCAATAGCTTATGCAGCAATGGGATATATCTTTCAAAAGAATTATACTAAAGCCGAGACATTGATTGAGGAAGCGTTGCAGCGTAACCCAGCAAATGCTTTTGCACATTCACTACGTATTCGAATTGCATCAGTCGCAGCATCCATTGAGTCAGTATTAGAACAAGTTCCCTCTGAATATCATGAAAGCCCAGATGTTTTAGTAGCACTTGGAGAAGCGGCGCTAAATCGTAAACTTTACGACAAGGCAGAAGAATGGTGGCAAATAGCTCTAGAGGGCAATAATGACAGGAGCATGGATAGTACCAAGGCTTTTCTAGCCGTTGCTCTACTCGAACCTACTACTAAGAACTATCCACTTATCGCTGCCGGTCAGCTTTCAGAACACCAAAAGCATAATTTAGAGCGGGCTGTTTCTCTCCTCACTGAAGTTTTAGGAGGAGAATACGTAAATCCATGTGATTTATCACATTTGAAATTCACTGCACTGGTTAATCGAGCATCTGCTTTACGTCTGTTAGGTCGGTGTGATGAAGCAATTCGTGACATTGAAGTCGCTCGGCAAAAAGAACCCGATGACCATTATCTGGTTAAGCAACGTGCTCTTTTAGCTCACGACAAAGGGGATGATTTAAGCGCTTACAGCTATGTGAGCCAGATTTTGTCATCTCCTCAAACTCCAGAGGCATCTTTATTAGCGGCCAGCTCTTTGATGGCTCTTAGCCGTAGTGAAGAAGCAGAAAGGATATTAGACCAATTCCTGCAAACGGCTAGTCCTGACGACCTCAAGCGAGAAGCTAAACGTTTGAAATTTGACCTGTTTTTGGAGCGTGGCGATCTCCATAATGCAGAAGCAGTCCTTCAACAAGTAATTAACGAAAATCCAGAGAACGTTTTTACGCTTATCCAAAATATAAGTTGGCAAGTAACTACTCAGGCTTAAAAGATAAGGATGATTTCTGCCCTTGTGCAAAAAGA
>CAZCXK010000167.1:0-6829 GCA_964502605.1 uncultured bacterium | reverse complement strand
CCTGCCATTACCCATGACCTCAAAGGGGACTCCTCTAGTTTGGCGCAACTTCATACTTAATTGGTATGAGTACCCATCGGGCTCGCATCGTCAATTATGGGCTCTACCAAGCCGAGTAACTCTGTTCCATTGGTTCAGGAGCCGTCGAGTCGGCGGTCAAACAGATTGGGCGACGCCTCCAAATCTCGGGTGCTCGCTGGAATACGGCCTCTGTCAATGCGATGTTGAGTCTGCGCTGTGCCTACCTCAATGGGCAACTCGCCAGTTGACTATTTTGTCGAAAGTGGGATGCTCCCAATGCAGACAAGGTAAATCAGACAGAGTAGTCAGGCAGAAGAAATTAGTCCCCTGCCTGATTGATAAAGCTCGGACAACGGCGGAGTATCATCTGCTGGAGTGAGCGTGATTTTTAACTGGATAGAATCTAATCGTTACGTCCTTTAGTTGACGCTGGCAAATGACTGACTCGACTGATCCGATGTCAGCGCATTAGAGTCTACCGATTCGCTACTGATGAATGATCTCAGCATCCAAGCCATTTCTTCATGCTCCTCCATCACCCCCGTTAAGAAATCAGCGGTGCCCTCATCATGGAAGCTGTCAGAACATTGATCAATATGATCCCGCAAGTTGCGAATAACATGCTCATGATCGTCTGCCAGGCGAGACACCATCTGAGCAGCTGAGGGAATATCACCTGGGTGTTCTTTGAGAGATGTCAATTTCAAAAAGCTGTCTGCTGTGCCAATCGGATATCCGCCTAACATGCGAACCCGCTCAGCAAGATTGTCGATAGTATCGGCGATCGCCTCATACTGTTCTTGCCAAAGTTCATGTAAAGAGCGAAATTGAGGGCCAGTAACATCCCAATGATATTTTCGAGTTTTAATCAGCAGAAGATAGCTATCTGCCAAATTCTGATTGAGCAGCCCGATCACTCCCTGTCGCTGCTCGTCTGTCAATCCAATATTGAGTCTACGCATGTAATGTTTGCTCGCTTATCATCTACTACAAGCTTATAAACTTCCTGATTTCTTGAAATCTGAAAAAAGATATAAATACTTAACCTGATCGCCCGCCCAAAATCTGCCCATGGCCTGAAATTGTTTTTACTGTGCCTGGTTTAGTTCTCAATCTAAAGTATTCTCATCACCAACATGCCGTTTTCGGCCATAGAAGGTGAAAAAAGGATCAGTGGAACCCATCAGAAAAATACCTGCCCTCAGCCAATCAGGTACAGCTAGCACCAGAATCGCTCAAGACAGGTATTAATCAATAGTCAGACTATGTCTAATAACCAGACTATGCTAATTTGTGACTGACGCACTACTGCTTTAGCAGCACATCACCAATCGGCAACTATGGACGACTACTAGAACAAACCCAAGGTGAGTGACGTATCAATTGGGAAGGTTGCCCCAATTCCCAGCCACAACGTTACGACCGTGCCAAACATAAACACTGTGGTCGCAACTGGACGACGAAACGGATTCTGGAACTTGTTAACATTTTCAATGAACGGTACCAGAATGAGACCTAGAGGAACAGCTGCCATACAAGCGATTCCCAACAGTTTGTTAGGCAGAACTCGCAGAAGCTGAAAGACGGGATATAAATACCACTCTGGCAAAATTTCTAGCGGCGTTGCAAACGGATTGGCAGGCTCACCCATCATCGCTGGATCAAGCACTGCTAGAGCAACACAGCAGGCAATCGTTCCCAAAATAACAACAGGGAAAATGTAGAGCAGGTCATTCGGCCAAGCAGGTTCGCCGTAGTAGTTATGGCCCATACCCTGCTTGAGCTTCTCTCGCAATTTCGGATCGGTAAGATCAGGTTTCTTAATCGTTGCCATAGGTCGTCAGTGCTCTCCTTAGAGTGTGACTTAAAGAGACTTGAAAAAAATGCTAAACCCTAGATGATTCAGTGTAAAACCACTAGCTAAGCAATCTATAACAGATTCAGCCTTGACTAATGTGTTCAGTCTGATGCTCACCGCTCAATTAAAGCGGCCCAGAAATGCCTTGCTTGCGAATCATCAGGAAATGAAGCAGCATAAAGACTGCAATCAGCCAAGGCAAAACAAAGGTGTGAATGCTGTAAAAGCGAGTCAGAGTAGACTGACCCACACTCTCGCCACCCCGAATAAGTTCGACGATGAGAGACCCTACAACTGGAATCGCTTCTGGAACTCCAGAAACAATCTTCACAGCCCAATAACCAACCTGATCCCAAGGCAGAGAGTAGCCAGTTACTCCAAACGAAACAGTGATGACAGCGAGAATAACCCCAGTCACCCAAGTCAGTTCGCGTGGTTTTTTGAAGCCACCCGTCATGTAAACCCGAAAGACGTGCAAAATCATCATCAGCACCATCATGCTGGCAGACCAGCGGTGGATGGAGCGAATCAGCCAACCGAAGCTGACATCAGTCATGAGATATTGCACAGACTGAAAGGCTTCTGCCACAGTCGGTTTGTAGTAGAAGGTCATTGCAAACCCAGTTGCAAACTGGATGACGAAGCACGTCAGCGTGATTCCTCCAAGACAGTAAAAGATATTAACGTGTGGAGGGACATACTTACTGGCAATATCATCAGCTAGCGCCTGAACTTCTAAGCGCTCCTGAAACCACTGGTATGTTTTTGAGTCTGTTACCTGCTTAGTAAACATGGAGCAAGATTTCTAGTGGATATATCTCTAATCATAAAGAATGTAGCACAGCTTCTCATCAGATTTCACGAATCGCTCTGGCTCCTCTTCGCCCCTTGTGGGAGAAAGGGTTGAGGGATGGGGGGGCTCATGTTGTGTCAGTCAACTAAACTGTCGGCCTCATGACTATTGGTAGCAAGGAAACGTCGATAAAGCTAAAATCTGGGGCATGAGAAAAAACGTTCTAAAAATTGGACTCTTGCTGATATTGTCGGCATTGTTGGGTTTGGGCGTGCTGGCTCCTGATGCGATCGCCTTTACAGAAGAGCAAAAGCTGTTGGGTGAAGTTTGGAGAATTGTAAATCGCTCCTACTTAGACGACACCTTTAATCATCAGAACTGGTGGTTTATCCGACAACGGGCATTCCAGAAGTCTTTGAATACGCGTGACGACACCTATGCGGCAATTCAAGATATGTTGGCCAGTTTGGATGATCCGTTTACGCGTCTGCTCAAGCCCGATCAATATCGTAGTTTGCAGACCAACACGTCAGGCGAACTGACAGGTGTCGGGTTGCAGATCGCCCGCCAAAGTGAAAATGACGAACTGAGCGTTATTGCTCCTATAGAAGGCTCTCCTGCTGATCAGGCAGGAATCCAGCCGTATGATCGAATTCTGAAGATTAATGGGGTCTCAACCTCGACACTGACGCTAGATGAGGCTGCAGACCGAATGCGTGGGCCAATGGGTAGTCAGGTTGTGCTCACGATTGTCCGAGAGCAGACAGAGCCCTTTGAGGTGTCGATTGTACGCGATCGCATCATGCTCAATCCGGTGATTGCCGACTTACGAACGCCAGCGGCAGATACCACAGTGGGCTACATTCGGCTTAATCAATTCAATGCCAATGCCACCAATGAAATTGCCCAGTCTATTCGCCAGCTTAGTGATAAAGGGGCTAATGCCTATATCCTCGACCTGCGGAATAACCCCGGTGGATTGCTGCAGGCAGGGATTGAGATCGCTCGTCTCTGGCTTGATGAAGGAACTGTTGTTTACACGGTGAATCGATTTGGTATTCAAGATAGTTTCGATGCCAATGGCCGAGCCTTGACCGACGCTCCGCTAGTTGTCTTGGTCAATCGGGGCACTGCTAGCGCTAGCGAAATCCTGGCAGGAGCCTTGCAAGATAATGGCAGAGCTACCTTAGTGGGTGAACAAACGTTTGGTAAGGGGCTGATTCAGTCGCTGTTTAGCTTGTCGGATGGGGCTGGTTTAGCTGTCACAGTTGCTAAATATGAAACCCCAGACCATCACGATATTCATCGCTTGGGCATTCAACCGGATGTTGTCGTGTCGCTTGATCCGATTCGGCGTGACCAAATTGGCACGGCTGCCGATCGCCAATATCAAGCCGCAGTTGACATTTTGACGCAATCGATGGCGGTCGCAGGTGCTGCCTAGACGTGGGCGTACCTATCACGATCCGTTGCATGGGGCGATCGCCCTCGATCACAGTGACCCGACCGAAAATCTGCTGATTCAGATTATTGACACGCCTGTCTTTCAGCGGCTGCGACGCATTCGCCAACTCGGGCACGCCAGTCTGACGTTTCATGGAGCCGAATCGTCTCGCTTTACCCATTCACTGGGTGTCATGGCCGTAGCTCGGCGTGCCTTCGACTGGATTGCTCACCATCATACCCTGCTGCGATCGCATCGAACGGCAGTGCTTTGTGCTGCCTTGCTCCACGATATTGGCCATGGCCCCTTTAGCCACACCTGTGAAGACATTTTTGGTAGCCATCATGAGCACTGGACTCTGAGATTAATTCAAGAATCTGCCCCGTTGCGCACCTTACTGGATGGCTTTAGCCCTGATCTAGTGGCTGCCATTGAGCAAATTCTTCAGAAACAGCACCCGGTGCCTTTTGCATGGCAGTTGGTGTCAAGTCAATTAGATTGCGATCGCCTCGACTATCTCATGCGCGACAGCTACTTTACAGGCGCATCATATGGACGGCTTGATCTCGATCGGATCTTGCTAGCTATGGACTATGACCCAGTGACACAGCAGTTAGTCGTCGCTCGTAAGGGTATGGCGGCTATTGAGCATTACTTGATTGTGCGCTATTTCATGTATGCCCAAATCTATAATCATCCCAAAAATCTAGCCGCAGCCTGGGGTTTAGACCATGCCTTTAAGCGAGCAAGAGTCTGCCTCAAAGACGGCCCACTCGACGCAGATGATACCGTATCTGCATGGCTCCAGCAGGATTGCGATCGCCTTTCATTAGAGCACTATCTTCATGCTGATGATGGGGTGTTTCTCTATCATTTGCAGCGCTGGCAACACCATCAAGACCCGACCCTTTCAGATTTATGCCGCCGCTTTATCAACCGAGATTTACTTAAAACCCTGGACGTGACCCACTTCGATCCTGAGCGGCAACAAAGACTGCTTGAAGCTGTCTCAGTTGAGGTAACGCGGTGGGGCTATCCCTCTGCACACTATGCTGGCTTACGCACAACCCTCAGCCGAGGCTATACTCTTTATCAAAAGGGCATCCGCATCCAAACTGAGACCGGACTGCAAGAAATCAACGACCTGTCGCCTCTCGTGCAAACCCTGACCCAGCCCTATCAACGCAGCTGGCTCATCTATCCAAGGGAGGTTAATCTTGACCCGATTCTTGCGGCTAACTTATCCTAAGGCGGCCAGATATAGCTGTCGCCACCCAGGTGGAACCCGGTTTCACGGCTGCCCTCACCGCTTTACAACATCTCTAGATTTCTGCCGTTGAGTGTTGATGGCATACAGAGATGATGCAATAGCAGGCAATTTCATCAGGTTCATCTAGTCATCATCTGGCTCTCATCTCAGTAAAGTATAAAGTTTTATAAAGGTGATCTCTAGTCTGGAAATTCCTAGAGACAGCAGTTGTCAGGAGATCTTTTATGACACCCGAACTCAAACTTTTGGAGTCGTTTCAACTGGGGCCTTACACCCTCAGAAATCGCATTGTCATGGCTCCCCTTACTCGCAATCGAGCCGGTGCAGGCAATGTTCCACGAGCATTAAATGCCGAATATTATCGGCAACGGGCATCAGCAGGGTTGATTATTACCGAAGCTACCCAAATCTCTCCGCAGGGCTTAGGCTATCCTGATACGCCCGGTATTCATAGCCCTGAGCAAATTGCGGGATGGCAGCTGGTGACGAATGCCGTCCATGAAGAGGGCGGACGAATTTTCTTGCAGCTTTGGCATGTTGGGCGCGTCTCTCATCCGTCTCTACAAGCTAACGGTGAATTGCCTGTGGCTCCCAGTGCGATCGCCCCAGAGGGAGACGCAATGACTTACACCGGCCCTCAGCCATTTGTCACGCCCCGCGCCCTCGAAACTAGCGAGATTCCTACAATAGTCGAAAACTATCGCCAAGCTGCTCAGAATGCAATGGCAGCCGGATTTGATGGCGTAGAAATCCACAGTGCTAATGGCTACTTGCTAGATCAGTTTTTGCATGATGGGTCAAATCGCCGCACTGATGAGTATGGGGGGACGATTGAGAATCGCACGCGGTTCTTGTTGGCTGTTGTTGCTGCCGCGACTCAGGTTTGGGGTGGCGATCGCGTGGGGATTCGCCTTTCGCCTGGCGGCACATTTGGCAGCATGTCTGACTCCGATCCCAAAGCCCTATTTACCTATGTCATCAAACAGCTCAATCAGTCTGAGCTGGCTTATTTGCACCTTGTTGAGCCTCGGGTTGCGGGCAATGTCGATGTCGAGAATCCAGAAATCAATCTTGGGTCAAACGATTTTCGTCCGATTTATCAGGGCACTCTGATCTCAGCCGGTGGACACAATCAGGCAACTGGTGAACAGACATTGCGTGCTGGGGATGCTGATCTGATTGCGTATGGCCGTCTATATATTGCAAATCCTGATTTGCCTGTTCGCTTTCAGGCAAATGCCAGCCTCAATCCCTACGATCGCTCAACCTTCTATGGGGGCAACGAACATGGGTATACAGACTATCCGTTTCTGCAAGAGTCAGAGCGTCAGACTGCTTAATCAAATCGTTTAACGGTGATGACACTGATTTTGCTTCAGGGCCTCCTCATACCAATTAAATATGAAGTTGCGCCAAACTAGAGGAGTCCCCTTTGAGGTCATG
>CAZCXK010000166.1:0-6910 GCA_964502605.1 uncultured bacterium | reverse complement strand
CCCGAATTTTCGAGACCCAAAATTTCATCGAGCAGACTTTTGTTGTGCTCGTATAGCTTCATAAAAACTTGATAAAGTCCCAGTCGCTGGTGCAGCTCAGGATCGTCTTGCGGCAGGATGTTAACCTTTGACGAGTGGCGAATCAGTGCATTGGCGTCCAGCATATTAAACTCGCTTAATTTCAAACGTGACCTATGGGGGGTAGACAATATGGGTTTAGACTGTGGGGCTTCTAAAGCGCGATGAAACGATAACACCATCCCGTTCCGGACACCCCTGGGCAGATAGGCACGCATGTCACCCGTGGAAAACCAGCAGGAGCACCCTAAAGTGGATCCTGACAATGGTAAATTTTGGATAGCATATCGGTTACGTATCCTTCAGCATAAAAGCCAGAGTGAACTTGTTATAACCGCACAAATACTGGAAAACAGCGCCACCGAATTAGAGCTTCTCCGTAGAATGAACTAATTTTCGCCTTCAAGAGGTAGAGTATCTTCGAAGGGCGAGACCGTACCTTCCTCAACTGGGCGCAAAATTGTAGACGGCGCGGGCGTCGTTACATTCTCGTCTTGAAAGACGGCTCTGATCGCTTCATCAAGGGTCGGAGCCATGGCAATGCGGTTTTCATAGGCGGCAATGACCCGCACTAACGTCGGCAACTTGTTTTGTGAGGCTTCGAGATAGAGGGGTTCGATATAAAGCAGAGACTGATCAAGGGGAATCACCAGCAAATTTCCCTGGACGGCTCGTGACCCTTGCCGATTCCAAAGTGAAATTTGTTGTGAAATCACCGGATCTTGATTGATGCGAGCCTCAATTTGTTCGGGGCCATAGACCAGTTCTTGTTTAGGAAAGTTGTAGAGCAGCATGGAGCCATAGCGCTGACCATCGGAGCGGGCAGCTAACCAGGCAATCAGGTTGCGTCGTTGGATAGGAGTGTAGGGGCGTAAGAGAATAAACTCTCCATCGGCTTGTTCTGGGAGGCGCATCAGCAAATAATACGGTTCGACCTGCTGTTCTTCATCGGCATAAATTTCGCTGGGTTCGCGCCATTTATCTTCACGGTTATAAAAGACCTGTGGATCAGTCATGTGGTAGGTCATGAGCTGATTGGATTGCACCTGATAAAAGTCTTGCGGATAACGAATATGCTGTCTGAGCGGATCTGGCATATCGCTCAGAGGATGAAACATCGATGGAAAGATGCGGCTCCAGCTTTGAATGATGGGATCACTGGCATCAGCGATATAAAACTCAACGGTGCCATGATAGGCATCAATAATGACTTTAACGGAGTTGCGAATGTAGTTGAAATCGTTATCGGCGGGGTCAGAATAGGGATAATGGTCGCTGGTTGTATAGGCGTCGATCATCCAGTAAAGATAGTTGCTGGAGCTGCCTCGATTGCGAGAGACTCCGACATCGGCTGTCACTAGATAGGGGTCGCTATCGTAACGCAAGAAAGGGGCGATCGCCTTGACTCGATCAACAATGTTGCGACGAAACAGCAGGGCAGTGTCGGGAGTAAAGTCTTGGGTAAGCAACATGCGCCAGTCGCCTAAATGTTTGGCAAAGAGAAGCCGCTGCCAGTAAGCGCCGATGGCAACCCCTCCCCGACCATCGTAAGTGTTGTAGACATTGTCACTGCCGCTAGGGAAGTCGAGTTCTCGAACACGAGTGCGCGTCATGATGTAGTTGTCAGTCAGTTCGCCATAGTAGATGCGGGGCTGCCCAATTGGAATGCTCTCTCGAATTCGCTCATCGCTGGTGATATGCTCGATGCCTCGAATGAAATAGTCGGGTAAACCACCTGCACCAACAGTGTTGACGGGAGACATCGTAAACCCGTAACCATGGGTGTAGATTAGATGTTGGTTGACCCAGGTTTGGGCTTCTTCAGGAACGGCGTTGTAGTCAAGTTCGCGGGCGGAGATCAAGACCTGACGCTGTTCTGTCGTGCCATCTGCCGATTGCATCGTGTAGCGGTCGATGTCGGCGTCAGGAAATTCGTAATAGAGGCGAATACGCTGGAGCTGGCGGTTTGTTTCGAGCAGGGGGCGTGTATCCCAAAGTCGAATATTGTTGACGGTAAGGCTATTGTCTTGCAGGTCAGCGTAGGTGAGGTTGTTTTGCGGGTTAAACGTCTCGACCTCAATATCATCAAGGTTGAAGGCGTCACGAGTCAGCGCAATTGTGTTTTGAAGGTAAGGCCGCTCTCGTTCGAGTTCGTTGGGCTGGACAATCAGCCGCTGCACCGCTAAGGGCAAGATGAGATTAGCGATCGCCGCTGATATCAAATATAGAACCAGCAAAATGACCGTTGGTTTTGGATCAGGTGCAACCGCGCGGCTATCCAAGGACGCATCAGTGCGATAGTCAATCTGCCGTTGCCAAGCCCCAGACGCATTGCCTACGCCTTGCTGCCGCAGCATAGCAGAGGAACGGCTCGTTCTCTCCAGCATTGGATTGGTTGGGTCGCCTTGACGGCCCGACGGGATTTTGCGCACAATAGATGACGGCTGGAGTCGGCCACGAGCTGCCAAGCTATCGGGCAGTATAGTGTTTGGGTCGGGTTTGGCCTGTCCGTTAGTAGCCTGTCGGTTGAGAGATCTAGTGCTGATCGTCTGATTACTTAAAGCTTGATTACTTAAAGAAGATAGCGATGGCTGCGGTTTGCCATTGGCTAGACGGGGCATGGAAACGCGATCGCGCCAAACCACGGCACGTCCGAGGAGAAATAGACCAATCCCTAATGCTGCAAGGCTAAGAAATGTATAGACTGGAAGCTGGGCATTGACGTTGGTATAGCTTGCTCCATAGGTAACCCCCCGCGACGAATACAGCAGGCCATAGCGCTCGAGCCAATAGCTAAAGGCGATCGCTAGCATGGTATTGCCCATTAACCCGTGCAGATGACGCTGCTGCCCTGACGAAAATCCTGGAAACTGCCCTTGACTCAAACTATTACCCGACAGCAGATAAACCAGACTAACGGCAACCAGCGCAAAGACTGAAAGCCCTACCAGCCAAAACTCTAAGAGCTCCCAAATGGGTAAGCGAAACAGATAGAAGCCAATATCTCGGTTGAACAGGGGATCGGTTTTCTCATAAACCGTTGGCGCAAGAAAGAGCATCAGCTTGGGCCATTGCTGAGATAGCACCAACCCAAACCCAAGACTCATCAGCAGGGCGATCGCCCCTAGCAGCACACGCGGATAGATCAAGACTGCGATTGCTGCAGCCAAAAGCACACCAATCGGCCATGCCTGCATTTGCACCATCTGCAGGATCTGCCAAATCGAGATCAGCCGAAAGTTGATGGGCACGGGTGCGTTAGCGTTATAAACGCTGAGATTGGGATGCCAATGGCTAACGGCCATTTGCCCGTGATAAATCACCATCGTGCCTAAGATCAGGCTGAGCACGAGCGTCAGCGGCAGTAGCCCTACCAGCCCCATGCGCCCTGGCAAAGAGGGTGCTATTCCGTGAAGATCAGATTTCGACCAAGCCATTCGATGGGCGATCGCCAAATTTGCAGCCAAAAAGACTACACTCACTCCAAAACCCAGCAGCCCTAGCCCGCTTTGTGCCTGGAGTCGAATCCGAAAGATATTGAGATAACCGCCGCCGCCAAACCAGATGCCTTCGGCCACCAGCCCTATACTCAGGTTAATCACCAGAACTAAACCAATGACAACGACAAGCCAACGGCAATAAGCAGGAGAACTGGCATGAGATGGGCGTAGGTCAGTAGACATAAGAGCAGCGGCAACACAATAGATCAAAGACTAACGATCTAAGGAGCAATCTCCAGGCTAGTCCAAACAGAATTCTGATGACGCTGCCTCAAGACCATTAGCTAAACTTTTCGTTAGAGATGGCCTCCAGGTTAAACAGCAATTGCAGTGTTTGCATGGCTCGCTGTCGGGCTTCAATGTCTTGCTGAGCCCGCAGCTGCACCATAGGGTCATGCAGAATTTTATTAACGATCCCTCGGGTGAGCGCCTCAATAATTTCTTGATGTTTTTCAGCAAATTCTGACCCTAAGCGAGACAGTGCCTTCTCTAACTCTTGTTCGCGGATTGTTTCGACCTTATCGCGCAAGCTGCTGATCGTTGAGACTGTTTCCAGCGATCGCCACCAGATTTCAAAGGCATCAACTTCCTCTTCTAGTAAACCTTCGGCTTCCATCGCCATCTGGCGACGACTCTCCTGATTTTGAGCAACAACCGCTTTCAGGTCATCCACATTAAAGGCTTGCACATGAGGCAGGTCGTTAACATCTGCATCCACGTTGCGAGGAACGGCAATATCAAACACCATCAGCGGCTGATGCGAATCTAGCATCATCTCTAGCCTTTCTCGATTGAGCAATGGCTCTGTTGCGGCAGTTCCAGTAAAGACGACATCAGAAACCGCAATGACCTGTTCCATATCAGAGAGCAAGTGTAGCTTGAGATCAGCATCCTTAAACTGTTGTGCCAGTTCTTGAGCCCCCTTAAGAGAGCGATTAAGAATCGAAATTTGATTTGCCCCCTTGGATAGCAGATGCTGCACCAACAGCCGCGCCATCTTGCCTGCACCCAGAATGGCAATGCTGCAATCAGCTAGGTTATCAACCTTAACCTGAGCCATTTCTACAGCCGCAGAGCTAATGGAGACAGCCCCCGTGCCAATGCTGGTTTCAGTGCGAACTCGCTTGCCTGCTGTAATGGCCTGCTTAAATAGCCGATTGAGCAACCGCCCAATGCCGTTATATTGCTGGCCAATTTTGTGGGTGTGCTTTACCTGAGCCAAAATTTGCCCTTCACCCAAGACCAAACTGTCAAGCCCTGCGGCTACTCGCATCAGGTGCATGACTGCATCCTGGTGCAGCAGAGTAAACAGGTAAGGGCGTAGCTGCAGCAGCGGAGTCTTGCCGTGTTCTGCTAAAAACTGACTGATTTCTCGAATTCCATTGTCGGTTTCTGTCATCACCGCATAGAGCTCTAAGCGGTTGCAGGTACTCAAAATCGTGACTTCTTCGATGTGGGGATAGCTCATAAGCTGGGCGATCGCTGCTTCAACCTGGGGGGTTGGGATACTCAGCTTTTCACGAATTTCAACCGGAGCAGTTTTGTGGCTTAGACCCACAACGGCAATATTCATTTCTCCTCCCAAATGTTTGCTATGGCGTCCGTTAAACCAATCGAGTCAAACAGTCGGTGTCACAATCTGCAATCATGCCCAACCGAACCGCGAATTAAAACAAGATGTGAGTGCGTTATAAGGACTTACAAGAAAGGACTTACAAAACAACTCTTATTCATGCTTATCATTGAAGCTCGACTCAAGATACTAAGAAAATTAAAACTAGTTTTCAGAATATAACGAGCCTGCCTCAGCTAGTATCGAGCTTTGACCTACCCGATGCCACTGTGCTTCTACATTACTTAACAGTTTATCAACTGCTGATCCGCCCCATCGAAAATGCAGATTAGATATTACAAAAGTTTGTTTGCCAGATTGGCACTGAGCCTGAGTCTGAGCACATGATCTGGTCTGGAGGGATGATACCTAGCTCAGAACTTTAGCTCAGCAGGAGCGATGGGCACCGCACCGCCACCCGCAGACTCAATCGAGTTGCCCAGCAATAATCTAATTTTTTATGCGTCAATCAGGTCACAATGCAAACATCTAGTTAGATCGGATCCAGGCTTTTTGTTGCGCGTCCTTACTTGTCTTGACGGTGGGATAGGCTCGCCTGCAAATCTTCAAACTGTTGAGATATATCTAGCTCGGCGCGGCTGCAAATCGCTTCTAGTACCTCAACCCTCTGCTCTAAAGAACGCACATGCTGCGGTGCGTGACGCTGACGCAAGTGGGGCGACATCCAAACCGCAGTAGTGGCTCCGCCAGCTGCCACAATCACGGCTAATGGCAGCCAAAGGCCGCTGTCCGTTTCATCAACAAGTGGAATGCAAATTGCTAGCATTGCGGTTGCCCAGCCCCAGATTACTCGTGTGGCATAGACCTTTGGATGGCGCTGGCTCTTTGTTTTTTGCCCCATAAGACCCCAAGCTCACTCAATGAGTATTGCACCACCATAGTTTGCACAATCTAGACTAAACGTGACATCCCCCAGTTGGTTCTGTTCGAGTGCTTCAGGATGCGCCTCTACTGATCCCAAGACTGCAACAAATATTCTACAAAATAGGGCGATCGCCCAAAATGAAGCAGGAGTTGCCCGACCCATTCAGCGCTCTGATCACGTTGAGAACAGCAGAGTAACTTGCCTCAGTAGGTGGCAATACTGATTTCATCGCGGATTGGTATGCCGAGAGACTGTTCCCTTACTGATGAGCTGTTCTAGTTGTCTGTTTCCTTAGAGCGATGGATCTAGCAAACTTATTACCCCATCAATACTGAGCTGCAACCGCTGAAACTGTTAAATTGGCACAGCAAATCGGCAACCTGGCACAGCAGCACATGGATGTGAAGGTATAGTTCATCGATTTTCGTTCGCCGCTGCCGCACACTCACCTCCTGCCAACCCGCTGAGGGTTGAGTGAACATGAAGATGCTGGCAGTTCCTGCGCGTTCATACTCGTAATCAACTCGTTTTGCGTGCTTAGCTGTTGCAGCAATGGGAGTGCGAACCTCCCGGTGCAGTTGCACGGGAGGTTCGTCCATACAAATCACTGGGCGTTTCGGATTGTAGGGTTGTGCATAAAGATCAAGCACCGCTTCCATGTGTGCAACAAACTCTCCATTTTGTTTCGGTGGAATCACCCAATACTAGATTTTGCGATTGCTCATCCCATTTTTTTAAGCGTGCGCCGGATGGTTTCATAACTGACCTCAGTCACGATGCCTAGTTCGACAACCTGCCGTGACAATAACCGTAGTGACCAGTTCGCGTACCCTT
>CAZCXK010000165.1:0-7141 GCA_964502605.1 uncultured bacterium | reverse complement strand
GTAAATGGTAAGAAGCTCTTATTTGAGAATCCGGACTCTCTTTTTCAACGTCTTAAATCTCATGAGCTGCCGATACGATCAACTTCTGTATTAGAGCTGACCCGTGAAATAGTTGCAGCTAGTATGATTACAGATGAAATCCACAAAGATGTCTATCAATTCTTTAATAAATTGAATCAACTTTCAACTTAAATGTGTTGTTCAAATAGGTCTCTGTACAATGAGATAACAGGCCGCTGGTGCGGATAAAACAGAGGTTATCGAGAGTTCAGTGTGATCTCCGCTGCACAGCTTTACCGACCGATGTCGCTAGATTCAGGATGATTAGAAGGAGTTGAGAATTCTGCTGAAGCAGTCTGGGCATCAAGGCTGAGAGAACCCGATCCATAAACTGTGATCAAGAGCAAGCCGCCTAAGATGGATAGGTTTTTAAGAAATTGCGTCACCTGCATTGGCTCTGCAAAATTGGTGTGGAAAATCAGGGTTGTAGGAACCAGGAACACAATGAGCAACAGGGCTCCCCAGCGGGCTTTGTAGCCCAGAATTACAGAAACTGCGCCGACAAGTTCGAAGGCGATCGCCCCTAAGGTAAACAGTGCAGCAAGGGGGAGCCCTACATCGGCAATCTGTTGTTGGGTGCCAGCAAAGTCCATGAGCTTGCTGAAGCCAGAGCGGATGAAGATAACGGTGAGAAATGTACGAGCAATGAGTGGAATAAATCGTTGAGCATTCATAGTCGATCTCCTGATTTCGGTGTTGTCCAGAGGGAATCTATTAGTTCAATGCTTGCGAACCCGTCGCCTGCGGTCAAAGACGCCTACGATCAAGAATGATAGTTCTTATGAATTCATGATTGAATATATGAAATTTGCCTTAAAACCCCATGAAAACTGCATAAATGTTTACTCATTTACGCCCTATCAACAAACACATCTTCCCAGCAATCAGCACCAAACTCGCGCTCAAATTCTCGAATCACCCAGGAGAGCGATCGCCCATGCTGCTGGGCAATGTCAATCAGGTAATCCTTATACGCCTGTTGATCGGCCAAAGTAGGTGAATCGCCAAAGATCGCGCCGCGATACCATTCGTCACGGGGCCAGCGGCCAAACGACTGAAAGAACAGACGCCGCGCTAGGGTGGGTGGATGTCCTGCTTCAAAACTCATGCGCCGTTGCGCCTGAAATCCGTGGATCATTTTCTCTGCTTCGATTTGGCGCAGTTGGTCATGACTCAGCAGTTCGATTAAATCTTCGGTCTGCACTTGCGGTTCAGATGACCAGTGGTAGCTGCACTCCGGGCATTCAGTAACAAACGCCCACACGACACGGTTGCAGTCAGGGCATTGCTTAGTTGGCACCATGGCGCTGCCTTGTGGCTCTTTGCTAGTGGGGAGACGATAGTGCTGAATGTCTTCGGGAAAGCCCAGCCGCTGCAAATTGCCAGCCTGATCGAGAATGATGCCGTGAGTTTTGCCGGTTGCTGGCGAAATCCGCATGACGCGGCCAATTTGCTGATAGTGGAGGGCACGCGATTGAGTCGGTCGCAGCAGGAGACCAACCTCAACGCTGGGTTCATCAAAGCCAATGCTGATGACGTTGCAGGAGGTCAGCATTAGCAACTGCCCGGTGGACAAGTTGTCATAGAGTTGACGCCGTTCTTTGATGGGGGTGCCCCCTTCCACCGTGGCCGCTGGCACGCCCGATGCCCGAAATGCCTCAGCAACATGACGCGCATGTTCGATATCGACACAAAAGGCAATCGAGCGCTTACCTGCCACCAGTCGATGCCATTCATCCACGATTTTTTGGACAAGTTCGGGGCGATCGCACGCATTCTTTAAATCCCGTTCGTCATAATCACCTGCGATGATGCGAATCCCGTCGAGGTTAATTTGCCCTTCTGCTGGAACGCCATAGTATTTCATTTGCGCCAGAAACCCCATGTGCTGCAGATCAGATGGGATGGGTGAGGCCACCAGGGTTTGAAAATGGTCGCCCATTTGCCCACCTCCCAGACGATAGGGCGTCGCGGTCATACCGAGATGAATGGCCAGGGGATGAGTGTGATAGAGAATGTCCTGCCCTACCTGACTAAATGCAGTGGTATGGGCTTCATCAAAAAACACGATGCTGGCAGGCCACTTGCGCCACCAGTCGCGCTTTGCCATGGTCTGGATACTGCCAATCTGAATCGGTGCAGTCGGGTCTTCTCGCCATCCCGCTTTGATAAACCCGCAGCGCAGGCCAAACGCGCGCATTTTTTCATGGGTCTGCCCCACCAGCACATCCAGATGCACAATAAACAGGAGCCAGCAGCCCCGCTGTTCGGCATGGGCACAAATTTGCCCGCCAATCACTGTTTTCCCAGCTCCTGTACCTGCGATGATGGCAATGCGCCGATGCCCTTGGTTGATTTTTTTATATAATTCGTTGATCAGCTGAGCTTGATAGGGTCTCAGTGTGGGTGGAGAGATGGCGGATTCTGCCATTGCAGTTCAACAGAGAATGAAGGTCAATACAAAAGAACTATTCTCCATTGAAGCAGGTTACGGAGCAGATGTTCAAGCCTCATTTCAATCTGCCGCGCTGATGTTAAGGGAGTATGGAGCCTGTGGAGCCTGTGGAGCCTGTGGGGAATGAAGGAAATTGGTTAACTAGCTCTAGGGTAGGCGATCGCCCAATCGACTAATCCCAGGCAGCCAGACTGACTTCCGTCGCCACAGCCTCACCATCAGCCAAATATTTGTCAGAAAGTACCCCGATGTAAGCAGGCTGCTCATAACCAGCAACTGTAGGGACATTGACCCAGCAGCTTGAGCCCCGGTGTTGAGCAGAAAATAACCGAGTATCCATCCTAACGCTAGGGTGACTGCAAGCCGACTGACCGCTTTTTCCTGGCGACTGCTGCGATCCCGATATAGCGTCCACATGGCTGGGAAAAAACCAACCACGGGCACCAAACAGAGAAACATCTTTAACCGCTTTAGATCCTGGCTTTCTAACCGATCCTCTGATATGTCAGAAACGGAGGGCGATCGCCTGGATTTTATTCGACGTTTTGCCATACAGCACGCACCTAGTCAACTTCTCCTCAGTCTAGCCGGACTTTTCACCCAGTAGAATCTAAACTTCAGACTATTCATGTGTTCAAAAGGTGCAACTTTCACATCCCTTCAGTAGAACACAAATCTGCTTCCCGACTTCTTCTCGATCGTTCCCTATCTTCAAAATCAAGCCGGTCATGAAGCAATCACCCCAATCAAGCCTTGATGCCATTCATCGATTTCATTGCGTGTCAAACCACAGATTGCGGCCAGCCCTCAAGTACTCAATTCACTCCTATTCCTCCAGAAAAACCATCATGAACTTTACCTATCGTGGTCGCTCCTACTCATCGCATCAGCCATCATTCACGGTCATGCCATCTGGCGTTTCGATCAAGTTTCGTGGATTGGCCTACCCGGTTCCTGTCCATCAAACACTCTATCTAGCACGCTAAGACTAATGAAGTACAGCCCCTAATGCGAATTACACAATAGTTTCAGCTTTGCTGCATTGAATTCTAGCTCATTCATATCACACGGAGAATTTAGCCATGACGACTGACCTAACTCAAGCCTTTACACTCATTCTGACTGTTTCGATAGCCTGCTCTGTCTTAGCTCCGATTTTCTGCTGGACGCTATGTGCCCGCAAGGAAAACCTGATTTGATAGTACGGCAGACTTTCAAAACCCTCGGCTTTAGCTTTAAGCCTCACTATAGATTTCCATCATAGGAGTTGCTCATGCATTTGCAATATCGCGGTTTGCTTTATCCCATCATGCCTCTCGCAGATCAGGCCAAAACAACATTTATACCGGCCATGTTTCGCGGGACTACCTATCATCTGCCAGCGATCGCTCCAGTCAAACTCTAGAAGATATGATGCTCGCGTGCCAGATCGGAGTACATTCAGGAATCTGGGCGCGAGCAAACAGATTCTGCTCTCATGACACTATCTATTACCCCTTTTATTACCCGAAAGGTAATTGCCATGAAGCTCCATTCCTCAGCTCAAACCCTATCATCTATGGCTTTTTCTGAAATTGCCGAACTATATGGGTTTTGCTCAACCTGCTTTGCGTATTCTTGTCCGATTCTGTTGCCATCTCCATCAGTGGCGATCGCCCATTCTGTTGTAGCTCATGCTATATCTGATAAAGTCGAGCGGTCGATAGAAACACGACTCACAGAAACACAACCCATGAAAGAATCGCTATTGCAACTACTTTAGGTGAATTGATCGAAGCATCATCTTGATCAACGTCTCACCTCAGCAGAGACATGGATCACCAACTTTTTCTCTTTACCCTGCTTAAATGCATAGACATTAACCTTGTCAGAGTCCCCAGCTCGTGAGGAGAAAGATGATGGATTTCCTGGAATGTCCGAAGTGTGGGAAAAAGACGATTGCACATCGCAGTATTGATCTCTATCAATGCATTGGGTGTGATTTTGAACGAGATTTTGCTGACCCCCCAGAAGACTCTCAAGAAGAGTCGTTCTGGCTTTGGCTGATTGGAGGTGGAATCATTATCCTACTTCTAATCTAGTAATCATCAGGGTTGAAAACGTCCATTATCGTACCTTGAGGAGTTGTTGTCAGATGAAGGGCTTGCGCCTCAGCCCTTCGTCTGGATGCTGAATAGTATCTCGTTGGAGTAGTTTTTTCATGGATGCAGTCTGGTTATGCAATGTCGCCAAACCTGAATTAGATAGGAACTATTCTCATTGTAATGAAGCATGGCATATCTGATCTGATCATGAAAAAATTTGACAGAATTTGTGAAACTATTGATTGGGTGTGATTATAAAGGAATGTGTTGTAAGAGATAGTTTTGATGATCATTTGCATTAGCAATGTGCTAACGCCGGATGAAGTTCAGGAGATTGCTAGCAAACTCGATGCAGAATTATTTGTCGATGGCAAACTCACAGCCGGACGCTATGCCCAACTGGTGAAACAGAATTTGCAGATGTCCAGTCGGTCTGAAGGTGCAAGTGCAATTAAAGGGGCGATCGCCCAAGCCTTGCAGCGTCATCCCCTGATTGAACTGGCGGCGCGCCCAAAAACGATACGCCCAGTGCTCATTAGCCGCTACGAACCCGGTATGGCATATGGTAGTCACGTAGATAATGCCATCATGAAAAGCGGTCAGACCGCAATGCGGACAGATCTATCATTGACACTGTTTTTATCACCGCCAACTGCCTATGACGGGGGAGAGTTGACTATTGAAACTTATCATGGTGAGCAACAGTTTAAGTTAGAGGCTGGGTGCGTGGTGCTCTATCCATCATCTACCTTGCATCGGGTTGAGCCTGTGACAAAAGGAGTGCGACTCGCTGCAGTCACTTGGTTGCAGAGCCTGATTCGGGATTCGAGTCAGCGAGAAATTTTGTTTGACTTAGACACAGTCAAGCAAGCACTATTTGACCAGCAGGGAAAAACGACCGAATTTGACTTGCTCTCTAAAAGTGTGTCAAATCTGCTGCGCCTCTGGTCTGACATCTAATTTGCAGCAGCAGCAAGCAGATAGGTATTCTGTCTAATAGGCTTGCCCCCGGTAGACTCTGAGAGGTTTTTGGGGATCAAGCTGAGATTGAGATGTGTCAGACACGTCAGGCTGATATGATGCGCCTCGATAGTTCATCTTCCGAGATCTATCATTATGGGTTGGCTTATTTGAAACTTGTGATTGAGGTTCATGTGGTTGGGCAATAGGGTTATCGACTAATTCACCTGATCGGTAAATCACCAGATTTTGAAGAATTCGATTTCTCAAATCTGACCATGTAAACTCAGGATGCCCTCGTAGCCAACGTTCAGCAACTACCTGAGCTGCCATGCCATCAATTTGGAATCGCATGATCAACGTAATTTGTAGATTGAGCTTATCCTTCACGCTATCCTCCAAGGTGGTGTGTTCTCGCGAGTTTCTGATTCTGACGAAACAGAAATACTGAATGTTCTGGCGATCGCCCCCAAATCTGTAGTCTTGACAGTCAACGCCAAATTTCTACAGCCTCAAATGCATGTCTAACTGGTGGATTAGGGGGCAATTCAAGAAACTGCGATACCTTAAATGGGCTTAGGGTTAAAAGATAAAAAAGAGTTCTAGAATGATTAAGAAGCTTTGGTATGTTGAGATATTAAGAAATATTTGACCAAGACCTGATAAATTCAACTTAAAAAAATTGTAAAGATTGTCTGTCATTAAGTAGTCAAACTGATAGGTCTCAAGATCCAATAAAACCCCACAAAACCTGGTTGACTGACGAAAAATTCTGCCTTGGGTGCGAAAACCGTACCTCTATAGTAGTTCCTGGTTGCCTAACAGATCTTCGGAGTGTGGATTTCGGCTGCGCTCAATCCACGTCGTTGTAGATACCTGAGGCAGAGCGCAGTCGAAGCCTCAGGTAAGCGCGAATAAACCTTTCACGAGTTTTGTCAGCCAGCCAGCAGTAGTTCACCTAATGTAGAGATCAGGTCTCCTGACCTAATGCAGGGTATGGGTTGTAAATAGTTTTGTCTGTCAATCAGACCACAAAACCTATACTATACTTTTTGAGTTGGTATTCCTCAAGCTCTTAGAGGTACCTATCCTATCAAAATCTCTAAACCGTGTTAGTGTTTAGTAATCCATAGCTTGGTAGCGTACTGGTAGGCCTGGATACGTAGTTTTTCTTTGCGACTAAGCCGCTACCCCGCTTCAATTTCTAGGTAGCAGCATGTCCAATGTGACGTCGGATTTTGATACAGCAGTTTTGGCGTATCAGGCCCATTGTGATTTAGTCGGTACGCCTGCACAAGAGGCCATTGAGGCTCATTCTAATATCGTGAATGGTGTTGTCTATTTGCGTGCCAACTCTACGGGTTACATGGCTCGATATAGCATCAAGCGGGGGCGACTGCTGAGCTAGGTTTGTCTCTCATGGTGCTGATTGATTGACCCAAAAACTTACATTCAAGATGACAATTGCACTCCTGTAATATTGACCGAATGTAAGGGACACTTGTTTTACCCTGGATATTGGATATAAACTTTCAAATAGTTTGGTCGATCCAATAGGTCTATAAAACCTTACGCTGAAGAA
>CAZCXK010000164.1:0-7159 GCA_964502605.1 uncultured bacterium | reverse complement strand
TATTTTTAATAACTGGGACAAAGTCTTTGCCGAACCTAAGATCCTGGCAGCACCAGATGAACTGTATCAAGTCACTGAAGATAGAGACAATTTTGATATAGACGGAGTCTCGAATACTTCGAATCCCGGCGAAGCACATCCCGATTATCCTAATGTGATTGCGTCAGAAACAGGAGAAGGATGGACACCCCTTGCTGGCTATACATGGACATATCCTGATGATGCAAATAACTTAGAGGTCGTTTGGAGCCCTGGCAAAAGCCATCCTGATGATCCTCAGGTGCTCGCGTCAGCAGATGAAGGAAACTGGACACCTGCCCCTGGCTATGACTGGGTATATCCTGACGATCCCAATAATTTAGAGGTCTCCTGGACTCCGGGTGCAACCAATCCCAATTATGCCAATATCGTGGCCTCAGAAATAGAAGGAGAATGGGAACCCATTGATGGTTATGAATGGACGCATCCTGATGATGTTGGGGATCTGCAAGTCTCCCCGATTAATCAGTGACGCTATCACACATCACTGATCAATAGGAAGGAGATAGCGCGGGCGTCTGCACTAGTCGATCGATGATGACTGCTCAGACGGGTTAGCTTTGCATAGCCGCCTGGTTATTCACTAGAGTTTTGAACCATTCTGAAACCTTTCTGTGTGTTTTGTTTCGAGGTCTATGTATGAAAACACATTGTCGAAATCGAGAAATCGCTAGAAGTAATTCCTAGAAAGCATTCCAAATCAGTCGTCCAGCTATTTTCTTAACGGGGGCATGAATAATGCAACCCTGGGTTGAAACACTGCAACTAACTCAGCCCGACTCACCACCAACGTAGGAAATGCCCGCTTGCCATAGTCTTGGCCAGATTGTAGCGGGAAGATAGGTAGATCATCAAGCGGAACCCAAACCGCCTCAGCAGCATGGGCGATCGCCCACACAGCGGCAATATCCCAAATTTTGGGTGTCGCCTCAACTCCGCCAAGAGCCGTGCCCATGGCCACCATCAAGAGATTATAGGTAGCGATGCCCAACATTCGCACCTTGCATGGAAACGCACCCGCCTGCAAGATATGAGTGCTACGCGCACATAGGCTGAAGAAATGATTGGGGGACGGCTGATCTGCACTCGCATGAATTGGCTGCCCATTCAAGTAGGCTCCAGATGGCATTTCTAGGCCAGATGAGCCCGACCAATAGCCATGAACGGCATAGTTGAGCGGCGGCAAATACACATACCCAAACACAGGCGTGCCGTGATAGAGCAGCCCCAATGAAATACCCCATAGTGGAATGCCCCGCGTGAAGTTGGTAGTGCCATCAATCGGGTCAATAATCCAGCACCACTCGGTGCCGGGAAAGGTGTGCTCGGCCTCTTCGCTTAGCACTCCATGATCGGGAAATGCCATCAAAATACACTTTCTCAATGTGTCGTCAGCCCACTTATCTGATTGTGTGACCAAGCTGCCATCAGCTTTTTCACTCGCTTGGGCCGATCCAAAGTCTGCCAACAACTGCTGACCGACAGAGCGCGTCGTCTGTTCGCAGAAGGTGACAATCTGAGTCCAAAAATCCATGAGCTGCATTCCCGTTATTGTATTCAGGCCATTCAATCCAGGCTATTTAATCTAGGTCACTTTTGAGCACAGTTGCGATCGCCTCTTTCGTATTTGCACGAAATTCTTGCACATTGACGCGATCTAAAATGGCGATCGCCACAATCATGCCCATAGCCTGCAATGCAAAGACCGTGCCATAGGCCAACATTGGCGAACTAAACAAGGCTCGACCCACACCCAGCACATAGCCCCCGCCTGCAACTGCGATACCGCGTGCCATCGACTGAGCCAAGCCCCATGCGCCACTAAAGGTGCCTGCAGTCTCAGCCGCAGTCAGATCCAGCGTGAGGCTAAGTGCGCCCGTAGTCAAAACGCCCGTGGCGATGCCAAACAGCACCAGTGCCAGCCTGAGCATAGTTTCATCAGCTGTAAACCCCGATAAAACAATCAGCCCAAACGAGAAGGCCACCATGAGACAACCCAGCTTCGTGGTTCTGCGCTTGCCCAGACGCGGAATCAGGAAAAACCCAGTCGCACTCAGACTGAGCAGCAGCCCCACCGCCCAAAACGTATTGAGTAATGATGTTTCAGGAATTGACATCTGAAACACTTCGCCTCCGTAGGGCTCTAGCACGGTTTCTTGCAGAAACAGGCTAAAGGTCATCATTAGCAAAAACACAAAGAAAATGGCCGTTTGCCGACTTGCCGTTAAGACCCGCAGCGCCCTGCCAAAGGTAATTTGATCTTCACGATTGACCGCCATCGAGCGATCGGCATAGCGAGAATATCGGGTTTCTATGCCTACTGTGGCTGCGATCGCCAACCCGACCACCACCAGGGGCGTGATCCAAAATAGAGTTGTAACTGCCGATTGAACAGTGGCAATCGGCGTATTGATATCATCCAGTGGACTGAGCAAAATCTTGCTGCTGATGCCGCCCAAGGCTAAACCGACCATCAGCATGGTCCACACGATGCCAATCAGCTTGCCCCGATCTTCATCATCAGACACATCCACGAGAAGGGCGAAGAAAGACGTTGAACTGAGACTGGTCGCCAGACCATAGCACACCATAAAGAAAGCCAGCAGGGCTGTCCAGCCAATGGTTTCAGTCGTCCACACCCAGCCGCCACTCGCTTGTACAGCATTGCCCAACTGCCACACAGTTTGCACAGCCGCCAACAAAATCACAGGAAAACAGACGGCTCCCATCCAGACATAGCCTGTGCGATGATAGGAGCCCAAGGGTTTGGCATCTGAAATTTGCCCGACCCAAATCCGTGCTGGAGCCATCAGCAACGAGATTGCCAGTGTCGTTGAGGTGACAGCCTCTGGAATAGATAATTCGGTAATCATGACGCGATTGAGCACACCCACCGTCAGCACGGTTAGCGCACCTAACCCCAACTGAAACAGCCCCAGCCGCACCATCGTTAATAGATGGAGTGGAGGCTGCGATCGCTCTGTGGGGTGAGTTTGATTTTGTGGGTCATCGTAAGTGGTCATAATCCCCTGTCGTTGACGCTGAATCTCCTATTAATTTTAAGGGTATAAGATAACAGCTCTGCGTCGCGTCTATCGTATTCGCACTCTGGGTATTTGCACCTTCAAAATAGACTCAGCTGCGCCGGTGGCTGATCGAGCTGGTTCCATGGTAAGGGGGGCACAGGCGCACCGTGCTGCTCCAGCAACGATTGGAGATGGCGGGTAATGTGGGGCGATCGCGCTTCATTAGGACAATGCACGAAGAAATAAATCTGCTTGCCTGCATGGAGCCACTGATCAAGCTGTGCGACCCAGGCTTGCAAATATGGGTGATTGAGCGCCAAATCGGGATGGCTAATATAGCGAATTAGACTGACATTGGCTGTGGTCACAGAGTGCAAGGGCACCTGCGGCTTTTTGCGTTCAGATGCGAACTGTGGGTCATCAGGGCAGTCATAAATTGGGCGAGAATCAAGCAACACCCGCCCGATGCCGAGGTCTCTCAGTCGTGAGTTGAAATCCTCGGTGATAGATGGCTGAAACCAGTCGGCATGACGCACTTCGACAGCCAATGATAGGTCGTGACGGGGCAATGCCCGGAGAAATGTGATCAAATCGTCGATCTGAGTGGGGCTATAGCGAGGAGGCAGTTGAGCAAATACGACTCCGAGACGCTGACCCAGCGGCTGCATATGTCGTAAAAAGGCGATCGCCTCCTTGATTTTGGGTGCCAGCAAGCCATGATGGGTGATGTCGCGTGGGAGCTTTAGGCAAAACTTAAATTCGGGGGGTGTTTCATCAGCCCAGCGCTTGACCATATCTGCACTCGGCACCGAATAAAACGTCGTGTTTCCTTCAACCGTCGTCAGCCGCTGACCATATAGCGACAGAAAATCCGAGGCTCGGCTTCTAGTTGGATAGAAATCTCCTACCCAATCTTTGCAGGCCCACACTGCACACCCGATGTAGAATTTTTTGCCTGCCATCTCACTCCACTGGCTCACGATGAAATCCGCACTATTATACATGCGTCAAATCAGTTGAATTTCTAGTCCCTTAGCTGTGTGATGAGTCGGAGGGTTTAATACTCTGACGTGGTATTTGTCGTCACCCAACTACGGCAGCACCCTGACCTCACCCACATGTAATCTTCTCAATTCGGGCAGTCAGTTAAAATTCTGTCGAAGACTCTCGACGCGGTTGGGTTGGGTTCGCCAGACTAAAGGAGATGTGAGCCTGGGCAAAACCAAGTGGATGACGTTAGACATCTTGAGACGTTTGAGGCATCAAGTCTTGGGGGTGCGCCCCACCCAAATCGCTATATTGTGCTCAAGCGTCTGAGCATGCAGAGCAAGCGAGATACAGTCCTTGCCCAAGATGAGGCCACTCGCCAGCGCGTGGTGATCAAGCGGTTTATGTTTGACAAAGTGCTATCAGCAAGTGACCTTGAAGCGCTTCATCAAGCGGCTGGTCGCCTGAGGGCGCTCTCTCATCCAGCCTTGCCGCCATATTTAGACTCGTTTGCGATTAACATGCCGACCTGCACCGGATATGCACTAGTGCAACCCTACGTGGAAGGGCGATCGCTGGCTCAGTATCTCAGCGCCGGATGCACGTTCAATGAAGCCGACATTCAGCGGATTATGCGCGCCGTGCTCGATGTTTTAGATTATCTACATCAACAGCAGCCTCCTATCTTACATCTTGATATCAAGCCCAGTAATCTGCTCATTCGAGAAACATGCTCTGAGCACGACCTTCAGGTCTATTTAATCGATATCAGTCTCGACCCTGCTCATGCAGCTCGTATGGGTACAGCAGCCAGTGCTGGCACCTATGGCTATCGCCCCCCTGAACATTATGCAGAACAAGCTGTTCCGGCATCAGATCTCTATAGCTTAGGCGCATTGGCGATCGCCCTAGCCACGGGCAAACACCCGGCTGACCTACCGCAGCGGCATCTCCACATCCAGTTTGCCAACGCAGTGGCTCTCAGCCCACCCTTTATCTACTGGATCAAGCAGATGGCTGATCCGAGTCTTAAATATCGTGTTCAGTCAGTATCAGCAGCCCGAACAGAGTTAGACCATCCTCAAATGCCACCCCCCCTGCGCCCAATCACGCTGGTGCGGCTTTGGCTCAATGCTCTGTGGCGGGGGGTGGTTAGTGGCATCATCCTGGGCTCATTATGTGGGCTAATTGGGACTTCTCTCTTAGGTCTAGAGGTGGGCATCGTCTCAGGTGCGCTGGTAGGAACCCTGCTCGGTGTCGGCGTCGGGGGAATCAATAGTGTGGCGATCGCGATGGTCACTCGCATGGGCTATATGCCGCTGATCAATGCCAGTCGCTATCGGCAGGTGATGACCGGAGTCAGTGTTGGAGCTGGGGCGATCGCCACAATCTTGCCGCTGCTAAAGCTGATGAGAATATATTCTGATGGATCTGAGCTGGGATGGGTGATCATCGCGGCTCTAGCTGCCGGATTAGGCATGGGAATGGTCGCCCAAAGCTTTGCCCAATGGTATGAACGAGCCAGCCATGATGTCCATCTTCTAGAAGATCTGTGAAGACGAAAGCTGACATTTTTGGCCGTTTAGCCTAAAAATAATTGACAATGTCAGATACGAGGGTTACCTTTGGAGTATCAACGCACTCCAAGAGGCGGAGGGTGTCATGCCCGATGGAGATATTGTCCACAGCAGACTGAGAAAGCTTTATCAAAAACCGTACAAGTGGCTTTGCGAAGGCACTGCAACCAGTGATGAATGTGCGCGGGCTCTGCTAGAGAAACTCAAGCAAGACATTAAAGCTAAAGAGGATCTCCCCGTTGCTCTCTCGCAAGCAATGGCAGATAGCGTTGCACAAATAATTAGCCATCTTGAATTAGCTAGAGAAGGTGATTTTGCCAAACTCAGTATGAAATTCGATAACCTAGTTCAGCAGGCAGATGGATCACCTTATATCAAAGAGTTAATGCTACGCGCAGGCAAAGGTTATCTCAACGACCTTAGAAATGGACTAGAGGTAGATATCACCCATATTTCAGAGGCTATTTGGAGACGGTATGCTCATGAAGTTTATGAATCAGAGTTTAAAGAACGCATTCCATTGACTTCAGAGCATCATGCAGGTGTTATCCAAGAAATTCTTGAAAAGCGAATTGAAATGAGAAAACGTTTAATTCGGTTCTATCAAACCTATGTTTCTGAATGGGATATTGTAGGACCTCAAATTTCAGGAGGTTTCTTGAATCAGGTGAGTGATCAACAAGTATCTCAAGATCTTCAGCTTGCTATCCAGTAAGGGTGAAAGGGAAATTCAATGGCTGCCAATATTCTGGACGATATTGATTTACGAAAATTAGGAGAACTTCTGCAACAAGCACGCAAGAAGAGTGGAATGACCCAAGCTGATGCTGCTAAGGTCATCGACGCTGCACGGACTACCATTGTGGCCATTGAAAAGGGAGAACGGCGTCTCAAGTCGAATGAGTTAATCAAATTGGCTCGTGCGTATGGGCGAGCTATCAGCGATTTCGTTCGCTCTACTCCTGTGACTGAGCCATTTGAGGTTCAGTTTCGCGCTGCTTATCAACGAAGTGAACAAGAAGAAGTACAAATAGGCCCAGTTATCCAGCGTTTTGAGGAACTGTGTCGCAACTACCTGGAGCTTGAGAAAATAATAGATGCTCCAATGCCTCGCAACTATCCTCAGGACTATGACGTTACTAACATGCCGATAGAAGCGGCGGCGGAAAGTATTGCGATCGCAGAGCGTCAACGGCTTGGACTAGGAGATGGGCCAATCCCAATGCTGCGAGACATCTTGGAGCAAAGTGTAGGGATTAAGGTGTTCTACCTAAATATGCCCTCAAAATATTCAGAAATTTACAGCTATGATGACCAACTTGGTGGCTGTATAGCAATAAACCTAAGTCACTACGAGGAACGGCGGCGTTGGTCTATGGCTCACGGCTACCTCCATTTCCTGGCTCATAGACGAAAACCTGTCGTTGATTTTGAAGGTCAATACAAACGAATTCCAGAGAGTGAACGATTAGCCGAAGCTTTTCCGAAGTATTTTCTAATGCCTACAAGTGGCTTGCTGAGTCGATTTAA
>CAZCXK010000163.1:0-7813 GCA_964502605.1 uncultured bacterium | reverse complement strand
GCTGTTTTGTAGTCCCAGTCACAGTTTGTAAAGCGGGTTGAGTAGGTTTATCCGCTCCTGACTATATTCTGTCTGTGGTCAGGCTAGACTACAGAATTAAGCAGGGTGATTACTGGCTAGCACTGCTACAGGTAACGATGACATGGACGTTGAAACCCATCTTTCAGGAACTATCAAGGCCCCATCATCTTCTATCCCGATTCTGCCCTATAGCTTGATCGTGGGGCAGGATACCCTCAAGTTGGCCTTAGAACTGGCCTATATTGCGCCTCGGCTAGGCGGAGTCCTAATCAGTGGGCAGAGAGGCACTGGAAAGTCTACTGCTGTAAGGGCTTTTTCTATGATGGTCTATGGAGATTTGCCCGTCACCCTGCCCATTAACGCGACTGAGGATCGGGTGGTGGGTGGTTTGGATGTGGACAAGCTGATGCAGAGCGATGCTAAGTGGAAAGATGGGTTGCTGGTTGAGGCCAACGGAAAGTTACTTTATGTTGATGAGGTCAATTTGCTGGATGACCACATTGTGAACATCATCCTGGATGTGACCTCAACCGGGAAGTTGGATGTGCAGCGAGATGGGCAGAGCGTTCGGGAAGACGTGTTGTTTACGCTGGTGGGGACGATGAACCCGGAGGAAGGGGGATTGCGGCCTCAGTTGCTGGATCGATTTGGCTTGATGGTGAATGTCAGGACGGCACCCACCAAGGAAGAACGTCTGGCAATTCTGAAGAATGTGTTGCAATTTGAAGATGGGTGGGCAGTCCGGCAAAAGAACGAGAAATCAAAGTTTTTGGATCAGGCTGAAGAGGCTGATCAACAGAGATTCCTTGAATTAAAGCAAGCTAAAGATCGATTCCGGGATGTGGATGTAACGAAGGTACTGACTCCGTGCGTTGCTCTGGCGGAGGCGTTTAAGGTTGAAGGGAGTCGGGGAGAGCGAGTCTTGGCATTGGCGGCACGGGCTCATGCAGCACTTCAGGGGCGAACTGAAGTAACGAAGAAAGATTTGATGATGATTGCCCCCTTGGCGTTCCAGCATCGCCGGATGGGGACGGATCAAAACCAGGAAACGACTTGGAGTCCGAAGGATGAGGAAACGTTAGCAAAGACTTTAGGGAATGAATCAGGCGATTGAATAATGGGCACACCACATGATCGCAGAGCTTCAAAATCCATTGATGAGGGGGTTGACCTGTGCAGCCCTGCATCCTGGGCTGAGAAGCGTATTGGTGTTTGATGCCTCTCCCATCACTTTGCAAACGATGGCTGGGCTACTGGCTCAAATGGTCAGGGCGGTTTCGGGAGGAAAAATCGTTGCCCCGTCAGAACCCAAATTAGGCACTGACCATCGGATTGTGATCGTTCAACTAGGAGCCGTTGAGACGGAAGAGGAGTTGTGGGGCAGTTTGACGCTGGGTCACGAGGTAGCTGACAGAACGGTAGTGTGGAGATCGGGCTTGCTGACAGCGGGACGGGGGCGGGAAACTCGGATTGTGGTGATTCCAGATTTGACTCGACTGAGTTTGGCGGCAAGCCGAGCCTGTGTGATGCTGATGGGGGCAGAGGTGGCTCATCTGGAGCGGCATGGACAGAGCGATCGCTGGCAACCCCAGTTGTATTGGTTGGCTGGCTGTGACCATACCCGCGTAGGAGCGGTGTCGCCCCACTTGTTGGATCGATTTGCAGTGCGGTTGAGTGGAGGAGAATCTCAGAATTCTGAGCAACGGCTTGCCCAACTGCGGGCATGGGTGGAACGGCTGGGGCAGGAGCCATTCCTCTCGGAGAAGGCTCTGTTAACGCTCGATGGGTTTGAAGTGGATGCTCCGCAGTTGTCGTCGGAAATAAGCAGTTGCCTCCAACAGATTAAGCCGTTCAGTTCAGACATTTTGCCAGAAGCACAAGAACGGGTACTGGATTATTTGGAAATAAAGGAAGGTTACAGTCCTCGCCGGGATTTGGCGCTGTTGCGATTGGCAAGAATCCATGCCCAATTAGAGGGAACTGCCCAGGTCAACCAAGAAGACGTTGATCGCGCGGCAGAAATGATTGGATTATCCCTGAAACAAAAATTGCCTGAAAAGCCGCTAGCTGATGAAGTCAAATCTAGCATGGGGACGTATGATGCTCAATCGAAGCAAGCGAGTCAAGCATTTGATCTGTCTGAGCGACCAGGGCGTGAACCGGCTTCCCCATCGATCCATCGTGAGCCTGTTTTTGAGTCAGATACGACCAAAACTCTGCCATCTACTCTATTACCGATGGGCAAGGCAATCAACCCCTACCCTGAAGACCAAGCGGAACCGGAGCGAGAAGCGGGGTCTTTGCGCTTGCCTACTCGTCGGTTTAAGTCAGCGGCACCAGGGCGGGGAGCCATGATTGGGGTTGAGCCTGCAACAATTCCGCAGGATCTGGCCTTGGTCAGTACGTTGTTGGAGTCTGCCAAGTACCAGAAGTTGCGGTGGAAAGCACTTTTAGAAAAGGAGGAGCCTCCAGAGTGGGTACGGCAATTCCGTTTGAAACGGGGTGAGAATGGTCACGATCCACTGATTCTGCAATCCAGTGATTTGCGGCGATATCGACGCGCGGCAGTGCCGGAGCAAATGCTGACGCTGGTCTTAGACTATACCTGCTTGAAAGAGTGTAATTGGCAGGAGACTCTACTTCCCTACTTGCAATGGACCTATGTGGAACGGGCGAGTGTTTGCCTAGTGCAGGTTGGTGCGGGCAGTTCTGAAGATAAGCTGTGGGCAGAGAAATGGGAAGCAGACAACATTCTGGTGCCTCGTATTCAGAACAGGTTGGAATGCGATCGCGGCAGGGCAACTCCGCTAGCACATGGGCTGGATCTGGCATTACAAACCTTACGTCATGCTTTGCAGCATGGGCGCAGTGCCATTCAGAAAGCGGTATTGGTGGTGATTAGCGATGGGCGGGGCAATATTCCATTGAAAGTGAGCCAGGGGATAGAAGATCTTCCACCTCTGGTTGGGAAGCGGGGTATTGAAGATGCGTTTCAAGTAGCACAGCAGATTGCAGCTTTGAATGGAGTGGAGTCTGTGGTATTGAATCCGCAGCCAAAGCACTACACAGATTTGCCTATAAAACTGGCACAGGCGTTGGGTGCGAAAATTGCGTTGATTCCGCCTCTAGAATCTGGGGAGGTGGAGCAATAATGGCGATCGCACTGTCTCCCAAAAACATTGCAGGGAATACGAGGCTACAACAACCCGCTACGCGACAAGCAGTAGTAGGTAACGCGGTTGATCCAGAGTTGCCACCAACGGCTACTTTTGACACTATTGAACCAGGGAAAGCCACAGCTTGGGCAGTAATTTTAACGGCGCTTGACGTAGAGCATCTCGCTGTTCAGGCGCATTTGACATCGGTTGAGACAAAGTTGCCTGAGGTGATTCATCGGGGCACCATTTATACCTGTGGTTTATTTAAAGCGCCAGGTTGCGATTGGAATATAGCAGTTGCTCAAATTGGCGCAGGAAATGCTGGTGCTTCATTGGAGGCAGAGCGCGCGATCGAACGGTTCCAACCTAAAGTCATTTTGTTCGTCGGGGTTGCAGGTGGAATTAAGGATGTTGATGTTGGGGATGTGGTAGCTGCGACCAAGATTTACAGTTATGACCGTGGGAAGGTCTTAGCGGATCAAACGTTACCGCGACCAGAATTAGGACAGGCATCCTATGAACTAGAGCAACGGGCAATGGCAGAAGCCCGGAAAGAAGACTGGCGAAGCCGAATTCGATCAAAAACTCAGTCTAACTTGCCGCAAAGAAATCCGAAAGTAAAAGTTGCACCGATTGCAGCCGGGGAGAAGGTGATTGCCTCTCGAAAAGCTGGGATCTATGAATATCTTCGTGAGTATTACGATGATGCGATCGCCGTTGAAATGGAGGGCTTTGGATTTCTGGAAGCAGTGCGACGGCGGGATGAGAAAGTCTCGACGATTGTAGTTCGAGGAATTTCCGACTTACTGGAGGGCAAAGCAGACTTTGACGCGAAAGGCTCTCAGGTACTTGCGGCCTGTCACGCCAGTGCTTTTGCCTTTGAGTTGTTGGCAAAGTTAGACGGAGAGCCTTCACCTGAAAGCGTTGGAGAATATGTAGGAGTTGCTCAGATTCAATTTGATGGTACTTTGCCTAAGGGCTTGGTTAGTTTTTGTGTGGAAAAGTTGGCTGGGGGGAATGAGTTTTATCTCCATGCTCACCTGGAAAAACAGGAATTTGCCCAGCGAGGCATTATATATGCCCGCTTAACTGAACTCTATGACCTGCTTGATACGAATCAAAAGCCTGAAGCGATCATCAGTGCTTTGGATGATTGCAATGCAGAGATGCAAGAGCAGCGTGAATGCATCATCCAACAGTTCTTTGCGTGGTTGCAAAAGCAATGGATGCATTCACCCAATGCTGTTACCTGCCTGCTGATTGATGATCAAACGGAATTTGAAATTCCCTGGGAACTGCTGGAATTAGATGGACAGCCCTTGGGATCAGTGATGCAGACTGTGCGGTGTAGGACTGTAGAACCAGAAACAACTGCCGTGCAGCAGTGCTGTGAAGGACAGGTGTTAATGTATGCCAAGCCCGAGTACCCAGAATTAAAGTCTTTCCAGCGTTGCCATCTATCTGATTTCAAACAATTCTTAGACAATCTACAACAACCTGATGCCGACTTTGGTTTGGTGTTTATTGACGGTTCCAGTTTGCCAGAACCGTTGACCAGTTTGACCGCCCGCCTCAAGCGCTCCAGACTGTTCAAAACCCGATCAAGTGTTGTGTTTGTTGGTGGGCAGTTGAGCCTGGATGGAACAGATATTCGAAGATCTCGAAAGTTCTTTACAACCTTTCTGACTTATGGAGCAAAAGGGGTTGTTGGTACGCTAAAAGCTATTGAGGACAGCAAGACAGCACGAGTTGTGAGCAGCCTCTTTGCGGAATACAGAAAACATCCAGAGTTAACAATGCCAGAGCTTCTCCATCGATTGCGACAGCAGGCAGCCCAACGGTTGGAAAATGAGGTTTTAACAGATGAGAACGGTGGGTTTTATTTAGCCGCTTTTATGCATGTCTACTACGGTAATCCAATGGCGATACTGAAACTGCTTTTTGTGGAGGGCGCGTCTGATGACTGATCAATTACTCTCACTCGCTGTTAAACCCATCATTAAATACCCACGGGAGGCACAGGTTGGGAAAACCTATTTGATGACGATCGATCTGCAGCCAGAAGAGGGATTTGAGTGGCAGTACGAAGAAGAAGAGTATCCAATTTACTGCTCAGTGAATAGTGAACTATTTGCTAGTAAATCTGTTGGAGAACCTGTTGTTGTGCTACATCGTTTTGGTGGAAGTTATGGTGAAGCGAAATTTTTGTTGACGGCATCTCAGGTAGAACAGGAAGGAAAATTCAAAGTTACGCTCACCAACCGATGGGGAGTACCGATTAAAACACTAAGCTTATCAAGTGTTTTATCCAGCAATGAAGTTACTGTTTCACACACAAATCACCTCCAAGTATCTTCTCTTTTACGTGAGGGAGAACAACACCTGGCTGCAAGGGTAGAGATTCGGCAGACTTTGTCTGAGGAGAGGGAAAGAAACTTTAATGGTTATCTTCAAGATTTAGAAACAACGCTCAACAATGCCAACATAAGACCGCATATTAAACAGGCTATACTCACCTGGTTGGGAAGTTTACCTGATCCTAGAGAAGAAGAGTGGAATATCATCGAATCTTTAATTCATAGTCAATCTCCATTTCTAATACAGCAAGCATGGCGTACTTTAGGCAGTTCGCGACAGTGGTTTCAGCTTACTGACTCTATTGGTTTTATAGAACGGTGGCTTCAGAGGCAACAACCAGATGAGATTGATCAAGTTATAACTCTGCTGTCGATCATGAAAAGCTATTTTCCGGATCGTATAGCTGAGCTAATAGAACCTTATGTGTCTGGGAATTGGAATAATCGTCTCAGTAGTATTTTGCAAGGATCTGAACTTGGTGCTGGGCGAAAATTCTTTAATCTTTTTCTTCGAGCAATTAGTGAAGGAGTCTTTGATCCGTCACAAATTTCTGCTGATTACAGCCGTAATTTCTGGATGCAGATCTACTCATTACCAGAAAAACAACCTGAATGGGCTTGTGAGGCTATTGGTGTTTATCTTAATCGTCAACTTGAATTAAGCCTTGCTAATGGACAAGCTAATCCTTTCGATCATGGTAATGGTATTCTTTCACATAGCCAATTTTATGAACAAGTACTTAATCAAAGTGCTAATAAAGCATCATATGCATTTATTCAACATGTTCTTCCTTTCATGCTGCGTGTAATGGGGCTTACATCTCAACAGGAAAGCGACGTGCCTTGGGATGATTTAGTTTGGCGTTATCGTTCTTACGGTGGGGGGTATGACCTTGAAGACTGTTTACTTAGGCAAATGGAAGTAGCATTGTCAAATTTAGCTAAGAGTAGTCCTGAAGTTTTCACTTCGATTAATTTCCAATATCTTCGTAACTCCAGCTTTGAAACAGTTCAGTTTCTATTAACTCGCGCATATACGGCTAGTGGTGAGAGATTCGCAGATGAAGCGATTGATTATCTTTGTGAAAATCCAAATCGTCTAAAAACTGGATATTCTATTGCTGCTGGAAACGCTCGTGCTGCGATGTACTGGGCAACTCGCAAATTAATAGAAGCAACTACTCCTTACTGTTCTGATGGACAGTTGGAGAAACTTGAGAAGCTGCTTTTAGAATATTATCCAGAATGGGAAAGAAGCTCAGAATATCGTCTTTTGCGTGGTTACGCACAGTTTACTCTTCTTGATGGCATTGCTGCTAATCGACTTAGTGTCGCTTCAAATCGTCGTTTACAGGAATGGAGACGTAAATTTACCTCAGCTAAATTGCTAGAACCTCCAGGACGAATTGAGCCACCACAAACAATTGAGGCTAGATTAGTCGGTTCTCCAATTCCACAAGAAGCTGCTGAGAAGATGACTGATAAACAATGGCTAACTGCAATTTCTGAATATGATTACGATGATGGAGGTTCAAGATTTGAGCGTACTGGAGAATTAATAGGGGGTGCCTTTCAACTTGCTTCCCTCCTGGAAAAACAAGTCAAACAAAACCCAGTTCGCTTTGCGAATTTAATTGAGAATTTTCCTGAAGGTGCCAATGTAGCCTATTTCAATGCACTATTGCGTGGACTTTCTGAAGCCGAAATAGATGATGTCAAGGTGGCGATTCAAGTTATTGAGCATTGCCACCATCTATCTCAAAAACCATGTGGCAGTTCAATTACATGGTTAATAGGGAAACAAGCAGAACTGCCGTGGACTCAAGAAGTTTTTGATATCTTAATTTGGTATGCTTTAAATGATTCTGACCCAAATCAGGAATTATGGCGAACTCAAGTTGGAAATAGTAATAGTTCTGAATTAGAGGCAGAAATACAACAACCTGAAATTGATATTGGTGAACATCATAACTCTGAGCTAGATTCATTATCCCAAAATAAAACAACGAGTAATCAATTTTACTATGGCGGCGATATCTTAACGGCAGGTATTAATACTGTACGAGGAAGTGCAGCTACTGCGATCGCCAAACTAATCTTTGCTAAAGAAGATCGTGCTACTAAGTTCTATGCTCCACTCAAGGAAATGGTGAATGACACGTTTATTGCTGTTAGAGCATGTGTTGCTGAGGCTTTAACAGCAATGTTGAATTACGATCGAGATATAGCCATCCCAAGTCAGTTGTGAGAAATTAAGGATAGAATTGAAACAAGGTA
>CAZCXK010000162.1:0-7997 GCA_964502605.1 uncultured bacterium | reverse complement strand
GCCAGCTGATCATCGCCTCCACGCCCGACCAGCACATCATTGCCGCCCCGTCCTGAAATGCGATCATCACCCGCTCCGCCCCGCAGCACATTATCACCGCCATCGCCATTGAGTGTGGCTCCGGCATCCACATCAGCAGTAAATCGTTGACCATAAACTCCAGTACTGCTGCCATCTTGACCAGTGCTTTGCCATACCGTTAGAAATTGACCACCGGAAGAGAGGGCAACAGCCGATGCGGATTGTTCATTGGGTGTGAAGGTATTGACCAAAAAATCACTGCTGATCGGCATACCGTTGCGGTCAAAGGCGCGACCGACGATACCATCGTTGCTGTCATCGATTTGGCTGTCTGTCCAAGTGACAATAAAGTTGCCTCTGGCATCCATGGCGATCGCCGCTCCCGTCTGATCACCGGGTATTGTCGCATTGACGCGAAACTCGCCTCCTAGCCGTGCCCCATTCGCGGCAAAGCGCTGGCCATAGATGCCTGTGCTGCCGTCAGCATCTTGTGTCTGACTTTCCCAGACAATGACGAAGCTACCATCGTCGCTTACGGCAATGTCGGGGTTGTTCTGATCATTGATAAACGTCGTGTTAACCTGAAATTCTCCACCGACTGGCCTGCCATTGCTGCGATAGCGCTGGGCAAAGATGCCATCATCGCTGCCGTCTTGAAGATTGCTTTCCCAAACGATAATAAAATCACCATTGGGGCGCATGGCGATCGCCGAATTATCCTGACTATTGCGAGTTTCCGTATTGACCTGAAATTCGGTGCCCAGTGGCAGGCCGTTGGCCCCAAAGCGACGGGCAAAAATTCCACTGGTGTTGCCATCTTGAATCTGATCAGTCCAGGTGATGACAATATTGCCGTTGGCATCAATGGCGATCGCGGCCTCGTCTTGGTTGAGGTTGGTTGTAACATTAACCTGAAACTCAACGCCAGGAAACGTGCCATCGGCATCAATCCGACGGGCAAAGATGCCATCTCGACTGCCATCCTGGCCACTGCTCTCCCAGACAATAACAAATCCACCGTTCGGATCAGCTGCAACTGCCGGATTTTCTTGATCATCGGCGGTGGTGATATTGACTTGAAACTCATTGCCAATGGGTGAACCATTTAGTGCAAACCGCTGGGCAAAGATGCCCTCTAAGCTCCCATCTTGGCGATCGCTTTCCCACACAACGATATAGGTGCCGTTGTCGCTAAGGGCGATCGCCGGCATATCTTGGGCATTGGCGGTTGTCGTGTTGATCCGAAATTCAGAACCCTGCAAATTCACTGTCATACGAGTTCTCACGAATGGAAGAGCGTGGGGGATGATTCCGTCGCGTTGCAGGATGCAGCAGTGCAATTCTAGTGCATTTGAAATTAAGGCTGTGAGTTAGGTTAAGTTTTCAATCATGACGGGTTCAACGGCCTCGGCTAACTCAAATCCAAACACCTTAGCGTAGAAATAAAGTTCGCCGTCGAGCGATCGCTTAATATTTTCGGCCTTACGAAAGCCATGCTGTTCACCTTCAAACAGCACATAGGACACAGGTAGTCCCTTTGCCTTCAGCGCTTCGACCATCATCTCAGCCTGATTGGGCGGTACGATCTCGTCTTCGTCGCCCTGGAAGAAAATCACCGGACAGGATAGCTGGTCGATATAGTGAATGGGCGATCGCTCATAATACAGAGCCTTTTGATCGGGATACGCCCCAATCAGCCCATCGAGATAACGCGACTCAAACTTATGGGTGTCTTGGGCTAGAGCCTCGGCATCGCTGACGCCATAGTAGCTCGCTCCCGCCTTGAAAGTATCGCGGAATGCCAGCGCAGCCAGGGTTGTATAGCCTCCGGCGCTGCCACCATCGATCATGAGGCGATCGCCATCAGCCTTGCCCTGATTGACCAAATAGCGTGCCCCGTTGACACAATCATCGACATCCACGATGCCCCAGTTGCCGTTCAGTCGCTCTCGATAGGCCCGTCCATAGCCGGTACTACCGCCATAGTTGACGTCAAGAATGGCAATGCCGCGACTCGTCCAATATTGCAGCCGCAGGTCAAGCGTGGCAGAGGTGGCAGCGGTTGGCCCCCCATGGATTTTGACCAGCAGCGGAGGGGTTTCACCGTCAGGGGCCCGATGGTCTTGATTCTTGGGCGGATAGTAGAACCCATAAGCAGTGAGGCCATTTTCCGTTGGAAACTCTACCACTTCAGGTACAGAGAGATAGCCCGCATTAATCTCGATTTGGGTCGAACGGCATAGTTCTTGGATCGCTCCAGATGACAAATCCAGATGGGCGATCGCCCCTGGTGCCGTAGGTGACCCTGCTCCAAATGCTGCAACCCCATCAGCAACGCGCAAACCGCCAATACTGGTGTAAGGGGTTTCGATCTCAGTCAGCTCAAGCGTTTGCAGGTGCAGCCGAGCCAAATGCTGCATGCCGTTTTCAAGATAGGTGCAAATCAGATGCCCCTTACCATCAAATCCGTACGTTGAAAGGGCAAAGACCCAGTGAGGTAAGCCAAACTCAGCATTTTTGGGGCAAAGAGCTGTGATTTCCTGCAATTGGGGGTGCCAGCGATAGAGATTCCACCAGTTGGTGCGATCGCTGACAAAATAGAGCTGTCCATCGGGCGACCATTCTGGCTGAAACACGGCTTCGTTTACCCCTCCTGCCACGAGCTGCGGTTGCCCCAAGCGACCATCGGTCAGCATGTCAGCCACCCATAGCTCTGTGCCATCCCACGGCATATTCGGGTGATTCCAGCTGAGCCATGCTAGTTTTGTACCCGTGGGATTGAGTCGCGGCGATGAATAAAAGTCGCTGCCTGAGATCAGAATGTCGCCTGCAGACTGCCCTGATAACGGAACACCAACAAGAGTGTTAACTGCTGCGCCCTCGCTCTTATGATCTTCTCGCACACAAATGAGGCGATCGCGTGACGGATCGATGACTGCATCGGCATAACGTAGGGCGATCGCAGGCGTCAGCGGCTCAGGAGCTAGGCCGGGTTGCTGCTGATAGAGACGCTGATCGGCAAAGTTCGAGAAATAGACTACACCGCCAGCCACAATGTATGCGCCTCCCCCATATTCATGCACTCGCGTCCGCACATTAAAGTCGGATGGTGTAACGTCTGCTGTTGTGCCATCGGGCGATCGCTTCACAACGACATAACGCCCGCCTTCGGTAGGGCGGCCTTCTAGCCAATAGATATCCTTTGCATCTAAGCGAATTTCTCCCAGACGAATTGATCCAGACACAATCTCATCGGATGTAATGGGCGATTTCCAGGAACCGTATGGAGTTATCTGGGGTGCAGTCATGCGATCCTCGGGCAACGTCTTGGTCGTAACTATAGGTGTCTAGCTTTGAGCATAAAGGCTTTTGTACCGACAATCTACTCATGCCACCCTGAATCCAGACCTTAGCCGCTATGATTAAATCTTAAGTAGTGGTTGATAGCCTAGATTGACGACAAGAGGGGGCTAAAACGTATACTCGTCCTCTAGCGCGGCTGATTGAGCAGTTTCAGAGGCTCCCCGGTGTTGGCCCAAAGACTGCCCAGCGATTGGCGCTACATATTCTCAAACGCCCTGAAGAAGAGGTTAAAGCGCTGGCTCAAGCCCTCTTAGAAGCTCGACAACAGGTCGGACTCTGCACGGTTTGCTTTCATCTTTCAGCTGACCCCGTTTGTGAAATTTGTCGCTCTCCCACTCGAGATCAGAGCGTCATCTGCGTCGTGGCAGACTCGCGTGATGTTATTGCCCTCGAAAAAACTCGCGAATATCGCGGGCTCTATCATGTATTGGGTGGGCTGATTTCTCCAATGGATGGTGTTGGCCCCGATCAGCTTCACATTTCACCGCTGATCAGGCGCGTAAGCCAACATAAGGCCCAAGAAGTGATCTTGGCAATCAGCCCCAGTGTTGAAGGCGATACGACAACGCTCTATGTAGGACAGCTCTTAAAACCCTTTACCCGCGTAACGCGAATTGCCTTCGGTTTGCCGATGGGAGGCGATCTCGAATATGCCGATGAAATTACGCTGGCACGAGCACTAGAAGGGCGACGCGAACTCGACTAACCCTATCTGAGCTTTTGTTTGATGAAGGCTAACAGCTGAGCCAATTGCTTCTTCATCGTATCGATTTCAGCCTGCATCTTGATGATTTGCTGCTTCAATGCTTCTAAATCTTCTGCTCCAGCCATTGAAACTGGAGCCGACGTTGTTGCAACTGACATATTGGCAGATAATTTGGGACGAGTTAACCGAGCCTTTGCCATTGCTGATTTAATGGCATCGATCAACTCACGTTGCTCAAAGGGTTTCTCGATAAACTCAAAATACTCAAAGGGTTCAGGAATCTTTTCAGTTACTTCTTCCCGCCGCCCCGACATTAAAACCAATGGAATATTCTGTAAATCAGTTTGCCCCTGGATATGCTGGAAGACTTCCCATCCGCTCATGCGAGGTAATAAAAAATCTAGCATGATCAGATTTGGACGCTCCTGACGGATAGAATTGAGCCCTTCAATTCCATCTTTGGCTTCCAAAACCTGAAAGTTACCCTTGGGCAACATGTCCCGCACCATGTTGCGAATGACTCTGCTGTCATCAATGACCAGGATTTTATGACTTGCCACAACGGACTCCTCTGGTAGTGACTGAAAAAATGATGATGGTCAAGGCTCCATAGAATTGGATACTCTCAAACCTTGTGAGCGTCCAAAACTGGGGGTCTCCGTAGAAAACGCTTCAGGCTTGCAGCTGGGCAGGGTTCAAAGCTATGAAATGCCCTCGAAGGTCGCTCAGCTGATATCCGGCAGAGGCTTGACTCGCGCTTAAACCCCTCGCATCGTTTAGACGATCCTTCCAGCAACAACTAGTGTAGCTTCTGAATCCAAGAATGACTCCCTTATTGATTCAAAACGATAGGGCGATCGCGCCTTGGTTGAAGAAGTTTAAGCAAAAATTAACAGCACTCTGCTCTAAATTGTAGGCTCAGCTTAAGGGGGGTGTCAGCAGACTGGCTAAAAATTACGAGTTTTCGTATCAAGGTACAAATCCTGATCATTTAGAATAAACGCCTTAAAATCATAAACGTGGGCGATTGGCATCGTTCATGCCGTAGCAGTCTTTTAGTTTCTAACCTGCGTCCACGTCCTGAACTGGAGTTCTGTTTACCTGCTGCTGAGAAAACTTCAGATTCTAAGTAAGACTTGGTATGGTCGCTGTACTCATCTATTTTGCCTAACGATACCCATCTGGTTATGACTCCATCAGTTCCGTCTTCAAACACAGAGTCTCCTCCATCAACCCTTTTGGGCACGTTGCCACCCTGGCTGAAGCGTCCGATTGGCCGAGCAAGTGACCTCTCGACCGTACAGCGCATCGTTAAGCAGCGGCGGATTTACACCATTTGCGAAGAAGGGCGGTGCCCCAACCGAGGTGAATGCTATGCCAACAAAACAGCATCCTTTTTGCTGATGGGACCAACCTGCACACGAGCCTGTGCCTTTTGTCAGGTAGATAAGGGGCATGCTCCGATGCCGCTGGATCCGGATGAGCCCAAGAAAATTGCCGAATCAGTGCAGATATTGGGATTGACGTATGTTGTTCTGACATCAGTTGCCCGAGATGACTTACCAGATCAAGGGGCAAGTTGGTTTGTCCGCACGATCGAAGCAATTCAAAAAGTGGCCCCTCAGACCCAAATTGAGGTGTTGACCCCTGACTTTTGGGGCGGTAAAAATAGTCAAGCGGATCAGGCTGAACGCGTCGCTACTGTTGTTTGGGCGCAACCTGCCTGCTATAACCACAATATTGAGACAATCCGACGGCTCCAGGCTCCAGTCCGCCGAGGGGCTAACTATGAGCGATCGCTTCGAGTGCTTAGCTTGGTTAAGCAAATCGACCCATCGATTCCGACTAAATCAGGGTTGATGCTAGGCCATGGAGAAACTAAAGACGAGCTGATTGAAGCAATGCAAGATCTGAGGTTGGTCAGGTGCGATCGCCTCACTCTTGGACAGTATATGCGACCGTCGTTAGAACATTTGCCTGTGCAGAAATACTGGACACCTGAAGAATTTGACCAGCTAGGAGCGATCGCTCGCGATTTGGGGTTTTCTCATGTGCGATCGGGGCCATTAGTCCGAAGCTCATATCATGCAGGAGAAGAACAGGTACTCTAGACCTATTTCTTAAGATATGAATCTACTTAAAGTGATCTATATCTATCTAGAGAATCTGATGCTGAAAGGGCGCGAGGCATGAATAAGTCAAGTCACCTTCACCTCGCTATATGTCTATGCTTGCCATCGACTGTTTCAAGAGCTTTAGACCTTGCTTGAGCCTTCGAGAAACCGTGACAGCGCTGATTCCCATGCGCTCAGCTGTCTCCTTTTGTGTTAGATCGTAAAGAAAAACAAACTCTAAAACTTGGCGCGTTCGATTCTCTAGGTGAATTAAAGCTTGCTGTAACCTGATTTGATCTTCTTGAGCCAGTTGAAAACTTCGATAGCGATTGTCGGGGATTAAATCTCCCAGCGATGTCGCTCCACTATCTTCGTCATGCATGGGTGCATCTAGGCTCAGTGGAGAACGGTTAGAATAAGCCAGCTTGATATCTTGCCATTCACTCAGTGAAATTTCCAGTGCTGCAGCGATCTCAACGTCAGTTGGAATCCGATTCAGCTGAGTCTGCAACTCACGCGTCTTACAGGTGGCTTGGTGATGAAGTGTTTGCCAACGGCGAGGAATGCGAACAGCTCCTCCCTTATCCCGCAGATAATGCTGAATTTCTCCTCGAATGTAAGGAATTGCAAATGAACTAAACGCATGACCCTTGGCCATATCGAACCGTTCAATGGCTCGAATTAGACCAATACTCCCTACCTGCAATAAATCCTCATAGCTTTCTGGGCATTGATGAATCCAGTGATGGGCTTCTTTTCGAACCAATCCAAAATTGAGCTGAACTAACTTGTTCCGAAGTTGGGGAGATTGCGTTTGGTGAAACTCTCGTAATAGCTCCAAGCTCTCACGTTTGAGTTCTCTAGTGATTGTAGTAAGCATGACGATATTCAGGCGATAGAGGGCAAACCCTTTGCAAATCAAAATGTCTCAGGAACTACATGCAATTAAATATTTGATCCAGATTTTTTGATTTAGATCTCCAACATGCACGGTGTTAAATAACACGCTTAATCCATTTGAGCAGAGAAATAGTTCATCGTAGTAGTATCCTGCTTGTTAAATCTAGTCGGTCTTCTAGCCCTGGAACAACTGCATTTTTACTGAACCCACTCTAGAGGTGATTAGAAAATCTACATTCCAGATAATCGGAATATTTGGGTACGGGGATCAAGATCAGATTTGGGTCGTAACATCTCAGATCTATCGTCAGGCTCACCTCCGGAGTCTGAAAGAGGTGCCTCTGCAGTCAACTTAGCGCTTAATGGATCATGAGACGCGAGACTAGTGTTAGAAAAGCATAGCTAGCTAAATTCTTTAATGAAGATTCACGTAACTTTATCGCCGTGAATTTAAAGATTTGAAGAATTTGGACTTGACTCCAGGATCTTGAGTAAATATGCGTAGATTCCTAGGGCATCTGACCTTAACGATCTATTTGCAGATCTAAATCTATTTGCAGATCTAAATCTATTTGCAGATCTAAATCTATTTGCAGATCTAAATGAGCTACAGTACTGAGTCTTGCAAAAATTAGAAGGAATTGCCCTGGCTGGCTGACAAAACTCGTGAAAGGCTGACTTTCCTGTACCTTAGGCTTCGACTGCGCTCTGCCTAAGGTATCTACAACGACGTGGATTGAGCGCAGCCGAAATCCACACTCCGAAGATCGGTCAGGCAACCAGGGAATTGCCTTTTTCATGGGAGTGCATTGAACGGTCACGAATGTTCGCTAAGCGGCTTACAGCGGTTTTCAGATGAATAAGCCACAATGAGCGAACCAACCAAGGGGATC
>CAZCXK010000161.1:0-8151 GCA_964502605.1 uncultured bacterium | reverse complement strand
AATTTGGCCTAGACTACCAGACTATGGCTTATTCAAGCAATAACCGCTGTAAGATATCTAGTGGATTGAGCGGGTTGCTATCTTCCGTTGATATAGGATTAGCCATCCTATTTTGGTCACGAAGTTGGCGATCGCGCCATTTCTTCAGCGTCCATCTTAGGCGGTTGTTAATCCAGGTAGTGACAGCACTGAGGGTCGGATCATACTTGTCTAAATGCTGACAGCAATACTCCCAGGTTTCTTGTAGCGCGTCTCCATAGTAAGGCGTGTTTTCTGTCCAAAGTCTGCCTGATCGCATCACTCGCTGGTAAATTTCCTGGATGCACCGCTGCCGCTCAAAGCTCCGATGAGAGTGGGCACAGGCGTCAGCAACCAGTTGTTTCAAGGTTTCGTTTAATGCGCTCATAGTTTAGTTGACTTAGGTGGCGGAGGCATCAAATGCCACGGGTCATCTCTGCGAGCAAAGCATGGAATTCAATCCGCTGCCTCTATCAGCATTAATCAGTTATGCAATTCAGAATAGATGTTTTCGCAACAGGATTCAAAAAAAGTTTTTGGCAATTTTTGCGAAAAATGGGTTTGTCAGTCCTATAACTCTACAGATTGGATTTGATGCTTTTATGGTGCTAATTGCAAAGAGCGTCAAATCCAAGTGAATGTCAACGCACACGCATAGATATTGTGCATCTGTGGATCGAGGTTTTAAATGATGCTGAAGAAATTTTTTGGACTGACTGTTTTGTTGTCTGTTGCTACATTCTCTGGAAGTAACGTGCTTGCATGTACAACTTACTGGAATCCCAGAATCAACGGTCGGGAAGTCGATCGATGTATTAATTCTCATCGATATCCTGATGGATGCAGCAGAGGTGCAACAGAACGAGCTGCTGATCGGTTTTGTGAAGAAATGGGGCGCGGCAGTGCTAGATCATGGCAATGGCAAGATCAAAGTACTGATTCTCAGCGAGATGTCTTTAAGCTTTTAGAAGAACCCGGTTCATCATATTTCCGAATTGTAAGAGGTTCTTTTATCTTCACGGGAATTACTTGTTCTGGCTAGAAAGTTATAGCACAACGTTCTTTGAGCATTTACAACATATAAAGCTGAACTCTCGAATGATACTCAAACTTGCAGCAGTAATTGCTAAAACTTTGAAGTGGATAATGAAATAGGCGATCGCCCAATGATACCCCCGCTGGAACTTACTTAGAATCTCAAGGTGTGCTGAGTTTTGGTCAGTTGCGATCGCTGTTCTTCAGCGAAGTCGTACATCGAGTTGAGAATTTATGCGATGTCAGAAATGCGACGTTTAGATTTCAAACCACTGTTGAGTTACCACTCCATGAAATGACGGGACTCAGTATTGCTGCAACGAAAGTGGCAAAACAGGTCATAAGGGGCAATTGCAATCTTAAGGGTTTAAGAGCGAATCTCACAGGCGTGAACGATCAATTTCAAACGACCAATGCCACAGTTCATTAAGTACGGGCGCGGTGATTTCAAACAGTAGGCCAAACCACCAAATATTTTAGATTCTCTTTAGAATTTATCAGCGAAATGTTAGTTGGCAAGCACCATAACTGATTGAAGCTCATGCAAATCGGTTTGCACCACCACGAATTTTTTCATTGCTACCTTAGCCACCACTATCAGAGAAGGAATTATGGACGGAATCACATCGGGAGAACATCCATTAATGTCTACGTCCCCCGGGATAGGACTGTCAGATCCAGAGCCGTTGAGTGCCATTGAACCCTCTCTTCAATTCTCGAATGGCCGAACGTCGAACAGCCCCCTCATGCCTGTTCCAGAACCATCCTTTTCATCTTGGAATCATCGCTTTCCAGAGACTACTCTAACCACTCCTGCTGAGTTGGGTTTACTGTCTCCCCAAATCGATTCCCGTAACAGTACGCCTCAGATTGCTGTCAATGAACTCGATCGGTTAACTGGATTTGAACCCTCAACTGCACCCCTAATTGGGGAATTTGATCCAGATGTTCTGCTCGTCCCTAAAGCACTTCCTCAAGCATTAACAGGTGATCAAACCGTAGATGACACCATAGTTGACGAAAACATCACTATTAGCGGGGATGTAGTACTCAATGTGACTGGAGATTTTACATTAAGCAGTCTGGGAATCATTGCTGGGGATGGCATTGGCCCTGCGGATAACTTGATCATCAAATCTGAAGGAACGGTCATTATTGATGGCCTGATTGGGGGTGGAGGACTGCAAAACCTGATAATCGAATCCAACGATATCAAAATTTTCAATACGCTTAATGTTTTAGGAGACATTCGCTTGACCGCCGAAAGTCAGGCTGAAGAAAGCAATCTTGAAGTCCCAAATCTAGAGAATCTAGTAGGTGAGTTTACCAATCAGCTCTATCAAACTGAAATTGAAATTAATAATGCACTCCTCAGCGGTCAAACCATCACCATTGAAGCAAAATCTCGGCCTAATTCGTTTCTGCAAGGGACATCAGACCCGTCTGAAACCGATGGTGTTGGGCTCAACTTGGAGTCTTCTGCTAAAGTTTCCATAGGCGGCACCTCTCAAATTATTGGCACCAGAGATGTGACGATTACTGCAGAATCGAGGGTAAACACCAATATTCAGGCTGAAGCAGTTGGCGAAGGCGATACGTCGATCGATGCCGCAGTGGCAGGAGCAGTCGTCAAGAGTTCAGCGATCGCCCATGTGTCTGGTGCTGCTCGGATCACAATAGGTGGAACCTTTGTTCTTCATTCAATCAATGACACCAATCTCAAAACCACTGCCAATGGTAAAGCTGAAGATAGCGGAACCCAAGGTGGTACCGTTGCGGTCACCACCCTTGAGAAAACAACTGAAGCCTACGTGAGTGACAGTGCATCCATTGAAGCCGCTAACATTCAGGTACTGGCCACATCAACAGGACGGGTTGAAACCAATGCCACGTCTACTGCTCAAGGTGCAACCCAAAATAGCGCCAATACTCAAGGTTTACTTCAGGCTAACGCTCAAACAAATGGTGGAACCATGGGAGTGGCTGCCGCCCTGGCGATCGCCATACTTAAGGACAATCAAACCCGCGCCTATATTTCAACGAGTGGCCCTGTTACGGTGACAGAATCTTCTGATGTGCCGCTCATCGATGCTCCCAATCGCACCATCACTATTCGATCGATTTCATCGACTGATTCAGTTGTAAAGGCAGACAGCATACCTACTGACGGTGAAACAGGGGTGGGCGTGGCCGCTGCCATTAATCAAATAAATACGCTAAATGAAGCCTACATTGATGGCTCTGTCAACCTCGATGCTGACGCGATCGCCATTGACGCTCTCACCCATGAAACACCAACTCAATTCACCGCAGAAGCCTATTCGGGGGCAGGAGCTACCGATGTGGGCGTAGCCGGAGCGTTAGCCATTAACCAAGTGACAACGAATCACAGCAATGCGTCAATCAAAGCGGGATCAACCTTGAACGCGAACGGTGCAACGGTCACATCTAACGCTGAGAACCACACTCAAAATACGGCGATCGCTCGTCCCCAAACCAATGAAAATGGTGGACAAGCCTCTGACGTTGGAGTAGGGGCATCCGTTGCTGTCAATGTTTCTAAGAGTTCAACTCGTGCTGAAGTCGAAGATAATGCGACCCTTCAAGCAGTCAATTCGCTTAATCTTGATGCCGACTCTCAGCAAACTGTAACCACGAGTGCTCAAGCGGGTTCAACGAGTGATGTAGTGGTTGACCCAGTCATTAGCCTCGCCTTTACCCAACACGATACCTTAGCTCGTATTGGTACGGGTGACACGCTCAATGTTACTAATGCTCTTAACGTCAATGCAACCCATCTCGACACGATCAAGACGATTGCAACAGGACAAACGGCGGGAGATATTGGCATTGGCGCGGCGATCGCCATAACGGATGCTACTGACACAACCACGGCAACAGCAGCTCGCGCGGTTGATGCGGGAGGAAATGTGAACGTGTCTGGCCAATCCGCAGCTTCGAGTCAAACGCAGGCGATCGCCAGTCCAAAAGGCGGTAAGAAGGATGATGGAGCCTCGACTAGCGGAGTAGACCAGCAAGTCAATGGAGCGCTTGATTTTGTTCAAACCCAGGCAGGAGCGTCAGAAGACCGGAAGAAACAATCTCCATCGGCGGCGGCGAGTGAAGGAACGGTAAATGTGGCAGCGGCTGTTGCGGTGAATTTATCCAATTCTCGCGTTCAAGCGTTTGTTCCCGCTCAGGGATCGGTGAGGAGTGAGGGTCGTCTCCAGATCAAAGCCTTGCAAAATACTAATGCAATGGCGATCGCAGATGGGAGTCCGACTAAGAGTGAAATTGGCATTGGAGCGGCTGTGGCCATCAATGATGCAACGGCAGTGAATGAGGCATTCATCGGTCAAAATGCCACCATTACCGCGCAAGGACTGACCATTGAAGCAGGCACGGCCAACCGAAACAATGGAGCAGAGTCGGAGAAAACTAGTACCTTCGCGGCCAAAGCCACCTCAGGTGCCGGAGCAACGGATGTGGGCGTGGCTGGAGCGCTTGCTTTCAATCAAACGAGTGATGTCAGTAGAACCCATGCTTCTATTGGTAATGGAGCACTGATCAATGTCGGAGACGGAGATTTAGCGATTCAAGCCAATCATCAGCGCCATGCTGAAGCAGAAGCAACGAGTCAAAGTCAGGCTGACAGTAGTAGCGACAGTTCAGTTGGGGTTGGAGCGTCTGTGGCCCTCAATACTTCAAATCATAGAACTGAAGCCACAATTCAAGAAAATGCTGCGATCAGTCAGGTTAGGAATCTAAGTGTCACAGCTCAATCATCAGATACCACCAAAACGAATGCCAAAGGAGGGGCAGAAGGCGGAGTTGCAGTGGATGCATCGGTGGCTGTTGCAGACACGCAGCATGTGACTCATGCCCATATTGCTGCTGGAGAATCCCTATCCGCAGCAGGAACTATTCTTATCCGCAGTAACACTACAGGCGAAACCAATGAAACTAAGGCAGAAAGTGCAGCCAATGGGGATGTGGGTGTGGGCGCATCCGTTGCCGTAATTACCACAGACAATACTACGAGCACGACGGTTGACCGAAGTTTAATCACCCTAGGCGGTGATATTGAGGCTACAGCCCAATCGTCTCGGCAGTACATCACGAATGCTAAAGCTGGCGCAAAAGGGGCTAAATCAGACTCAGGAAATCAAGGGAATGCAAAAAGTAGTCAGTCTTTGAAGGAGTTTGGCGCGTCTACATCTGAAGGACAAGTCCAAATGGCAGCAGCAGTTGGCATTTCCAGTCTTAATGATGATGTCAACGCGTCTATCTCCAATAGCACTCTACAAGCCGCAGGTAATCTCAAAACCTTGGCCATCAACCAGTCTGACTTTACCAGCAAAGGCAACGGAAATACGGCCCAAGGCGATGTTCAAGTGGGAGTTGGGGTCGGCATTACTCTACTCGACAATGACACCCATGCTCATCTTGAACGCACAACTGTCACGCAAGCAAACGATGTCACTGTCACAGCTCAATCCAAGCAAAACTTCTCAGAAGGATTTAGCAATACATTTGGTGCAGAGGCGATCGCTGGCTCGAGTCAATCAGAAACGGTAGGAGTTGCAGGAGCCCTAGCCCTCGTAAAATCGAAAGATTCTGAAGAAACTCAAGCCCATTTGGGAGATGGCGTTGTTATTCAGAATGCCAACAATATTACGATTGAAGCAAATAGCACGAATCGAGTGTCTGCCAAAGCTTGGGCTGGTAATTTGAGCGACGATGGACTTGGAGTAGGTGCATCGGTTGCAGTGCTGGATATGTATCGTGCCAATCGAGCATTGGTGGGTTCAGGCAATCAAATCACTGCAAATAGCCTCCGTGTCGCGGCTCAACAAAATCGCATCAGTGCTGACCCGTTCAAATTTACCAATGTCAAAAATCTAGCGAATGACCTTGCAGGACTACTGCGAACGAATAACTACTACACAGAAGCCCTTGCAGGGAGCGCCGGTCAAGGCGGGTCGTTACAAGTTGCGGGTTCATTTGCAGTTCATACTCTAAACCATACAACAGAAGCCTATATTGGTGACAATTCCACCATTACTACGACAAATGCGCTCAGTCTCACAAGCCTCAACGATACCCAATCTAGAGCGATCGCCGGGAATGTTGCACTTACCCAGGGAGACGTAAGCGTAGGGGTAGGCAATGCCACCCAAGCCATCACCAACTTGACCCAAAGCTACGTTGGTCAATCGGTGGTCGTAAATGCAGGGCAGATTATCATTGATGCCAATTCAGACCAGGATAGTTGGGCGATCGCCGTTAGTGCTGCAGGCTCAACCGGGGTTGTAGCAGTTGCCGGTTCAGTATCGCTGACGAAGATTGACAACATAACTCATGCTTACGTGGAGACAGGCAGCCAACTAACGACTCATCCTAATGGCGCTCTGACCCCCGTTATTGGTAATCAAAGTATTACTATTAAGGCTTCAGATAAAACCAGCACGATTGGGGTTGGGGGTGCATTATCACTGGGTGATGACGTAGGAGTGAGTGGTGGTGTTGATATCTCGTTAGTCAATAAGGATACTCAAGCCTACCTTGCGAGTTCGGCTCAGGCGATCGCCGCTGATCATATCCAGATCCATGCGCACTCTCAAGAGTATATGACATCAATTTCTGCATCACTCGGTATAGGAGGCACGGTGGGCTTCGCAGGATCGGTGGGAGTATCGAAACTGGATCTCACGACGATTGCGTCCATCAACGACGGGGCAACGGCTCATGCAGAAGGAAACATCTCCGTAGACGCGGACGTGCAAACCGAAGTGGATATCTTTGCCGGAGGGGTTGCTGCTGCTGGAACGGTTGGCGTTGGAGCCTCAGTCGTAGTGCCAATCATTGATAAAACTACGCATGCACGAATTGGTAGTGGTGCCGAGGTCAGCGCAAAAGGTTTGAGAGATAGCTTAGTGGCCAAAACTGGAGAGTTTGATGTCAACTTTGTTGAACAGGTTGCGAGTGAAACGGAAGTAGGCGGACCTCGCACTCAACTCACAAAACTGGTAAAAAAGGGTGATAAAAGTGGCAATGGTAGCCAATATAGAGACGAATATCCATCGATTACGTTTAATCAAACCGAAAACCAAATTGAGCGTGAGTTTGGTAATTGGGAAGATGACGGATTTAAAATGGAGCAGCGTATTCAAGTATCTGGTTCCGGCAGTAATGATGGAATGTACGAAATTGTAGACATTAAAGGGAATGGGAAAGTACTTGTCCTCAGCCCGACAAACCGGGTGCTTGACGAACAAATTCAGGGAGATGCCGTCATGGCGACTCTGATCACCGGAGATGTAACGGTTGGAGCCACTGTTGAGAATAACGGTGATGAGAACACTGGAGGAGTGGAACAATTTGAAGGCAGGACTAGTTCAGCGATCGCCCAACAACGGGTTGCCAATGCTAGAACCCTTGACATTAAAGGACTGGCCGTTACCGCCACTAATCAGGATGATTTGAAATCATACGCTGTTGCAGGTTCATTGGCAGGCACAGCCGCAGTGAGTGTAGCAGGCAACATTAATGTGTTGACCAATGAAACGATCGCCCGCATTGATGATGGGGCAACGGTGAACCGAGATACATCCGATGCGAGTGGAGACCAGTCGGTGTTAGTGGCTGCCGGAACCGATTTACATCATTTGGGAATCAATGGTTCTGCGGCCTTTGCGGGTACGGCAAGCGTTGCTCCGGCTGCGGGGGTTGCGATCTTTTCAAACACAACGGAAGCATCCATTAGCACCCCCAACCAGTTTGGCAATTCAGCCCAGGTTAATGCCAATGGGGATGTTTACGTTTCAGCCGACGCATCTGAAGAGATTCTATCAATTGGCATTGGAGTTGCAGTCAGCGGTACTGTGGCGATCGCTGGAAGTGTTTCGGTCGTTTCTTTAGATAACAATACCCATGCCTTCATTGATGATGGAGCAACGGTCTGGGCAGGCGGGAATGTGTTGGTTACTGCCAATGATGAGACGAAAATGGATGTCGTTTCAGGGGCCGCCGGAATCGGCATCTTACAGCGGTTATTGCTTGAATAAGCCATAGTCTGGTAGTCTAGGCCAAATTCAA
>CAZCXK010000160.1:0-8166 GCA_964502605.1 uncultured bacterium | reverse complement strand
GCGCACCAGCAGTATCGAGAGGTACTGGCTCGGTAAACCCCGGTTGGGAGCAAGGCAGAGGAGCTAAGGTTGGTCTTTTCCCAGTTCCGTTCATACGCGCCGCTAGAGGTGGCTGGTAACAGTCATCCCAGATAGATAACCGCCCTTCAGATGGGATTCCATTTGAAGAACAGAACCCGGCTTATGTCCTGCTCCTTCCTGATTGGTATGGTAAAAGCCAGTGAGAGTATGACTGCAAGGCAGGCTTCATAGTTTTGCTATACCTTTGAAACTCAAGCCATTAGAGTCAAGCGAACTGTAGCACTCCACGAGGGGTGGCTAGAGTCAGGGATAAGAACGATCGATAGCGGATTTAAGGCTGTTCTTGAGTCTGTGCATCTGGCCTAACCAGCGCCCAAAACGAGCATTTTGCTGCACAGCGGTAGCAAGGTGCTCCTTCTGGGTTTTGGGGCACGATGATAGGAGCCGTGCCGATAAATCACTCATTATTTGATCAAATCGGTGCTGTTTAATGCGGTTGCAGATTATCTGCATTCGGATTCCAATCGCTATATGATCAGAATCTTTCAAATTGTAAGAGTTAATTATTCTTGCTTCGTTTCCTGTCTTATCCATGAATTTTACTGATCCCCGTCGATATAAGCAGCTATGTCAGCTGACACAAAAACTAGGGTTATCTGAGCTATCCCGCATTGATTGGCAACTACTGAACCAAGCCCTGACGCATGCCACATTCTCGATTCAGGCAAATTACGAAAAACTCGAGTTTGTGGGTGATGCGGTAATTCGTCTGGCCGCAGCCGAATTTTTGTATGAAACTTACCCAGATGCTTCAGAAGGTGAGCTTTCTGCTGTGCGGTCGGTTTTGGTGAGCGATCGCATTCTGTATGAAATTGCAGAATCGTATGGCCTAGAGCGCTATTTGCTGATTGGCAACAGTGCTCTCAGCAATAAACCGGGACGCCAAACCCGTATTGCTGCCGCATTTGAAGCGTTACTAGCAGCACTTTATCTGAGTACTCATTCTCTCGAATTGATTAGCCCTTGGCTCAATATCCACTTGCAACAGTTTGCAAACGCAATTCGCCAAGACCCGACCTTGCAAAATTATAAAGGTGCTCTCCAGTCGTGGACTCAAGCCTGTTATCAAACCTTGCCTGAGTATCGAGTGACTGAAATTGGGCAAGCTTATGGAGATACGGAGCGATTTGCGGCTGAAGTGTGGTTTCAGGGGAAATCTTGGGGAGAAGGGAGAGGCCCATCTAAAAAGGCCGCTGAGCAGGCCGCCGCCCAGATCGCATTCTTATCACTGCAGCAGGTGGCTGAAGATCCGGTTTCTAACGATCATTTGCATTAACTAAGAGGTAAGTCGTGAGCGATCGCACTGTGCTCGGTGTTGCGGTTCTTGGGGCGGGGCGGTGGGGTGCCCATATGATTCGCAATTTCTACCACCATCCGAAGTTTCGACTTGTGGCGATCGCAGATCCAACGGCAGATCAACTGGCACGAGCTGCCCGCATTATCAACTTTGATAATACTGTCGTGCTGACCCAGCAGTGGGAAGACGTGCTCCGGTTACCTCAGATTGATGTCGTGGCGATCGTCACACCAGCCCATACCCATGCTCAGCTCATTCGGGCAGCTCTGCAGCACCAATACCATGTGCTGACCGAAAAGCCACTCACTCTGAAAGCTCACGACGCAATAGAGCTATGCCATCTCGCTGAACAACAGCAGCGGCATTTGATGGTCGATCATACGTACCTCTTTCACCCAGCCATAGAAGCCGGGGCAGAGTACCTGCGGCAAATCGGATTGGATACGCTGCAATATGGCTATGCAACCCGTACTCATATGGGGCCAGTTCGCCAAGATGTTGATGCCCTATGGGATTTGGCCATCCACGATATTTCTATCTTTAATGCTTGGTTGGGTGAAGTCCCCATGCAGGTGCAAGCCCAAGGATCTGCCTGGCTCCGCACGGATTCCAGATGTCTTTCTATCCCGCTTCAGTCTGCTCAGCCTGCCTCCCCTCTTTCTGATCTGGTTTGGGTTCGATTGGCATACCCTAGTGGGGTGCAAACCTGGATTCACTTGTGTTGGCTTAATCCTGACAAACAGCGCCGTATGGGGATGGTGACCAATCGTGGCACATTAGTCTTTGATGAGCTTCAAGCCAATGAGCCACTTGTGTTTCAGCATGGCAGTCTGCAATCAGAGTTAGGGACAGGGTCGATTGAGCCACTTTATGGACATCGAGAGGTGATCTCAGTCTCTCTTGACGAACCCCTCAAACGGATGTGCGATTGCCTCTGGCAAACTATTCAGTCTCCCTATGCTGCGGCTACTCCCTCATCAGGATGGGACGGCGTTCGTCTGATCCAAATTTTAGAGGCACTAAGCCTATCCCTAGCTCAGGGAGGAACCTGGATTCAGATCTCCTGATAAGGTGGATCATGGGCGATCGCGGACTGATGTCAACGCCCAATCGAGACAGAATGAGGAGCTTTTAGAGTCATTAGCTCAGACGGTTGAAAATCGGCTATTGGCAGAGCAATCTGAACCGTTGTTCCCTGACCCACTCCTGCACTATGCAGCGTAATTCCCCCTCCCATCAATTCGATCAGATTGCGAGAAATCGCTAATCCCAAACCAGTCCCTTCAAATTTTCGCGTCGTGCTGCCGTCTACCATCACAAATGGTCGAAATAGCTTATGTTGCTGTGTGGGGTCGATGCCAATCCCAGTGTCTTTTACCGATATCACAATCCAGGCGTCAAGAGAAGACGAGTTATGCAATCCTGCTGGCTCAGACAAGCCTGACTGCCCATTTTGACTGGCAGATTCAACAGACTGAACGGCTGCGGTCTCAATGCGCGCATCAATCACAATACTCCCCTGGTCAGTAAATTTCATGGCGTTGTAGATAACATTGAGAAAGACCTGCTTGAGCTTAGCCTGGTCAGCTTTCACTGCAATGGGCTGTGGCAAATCGACCGCATCCAGCGTGAGACCCTTCTGATGAATTTGCACCACCTGCAAGTCAATCACTTCTCGTAGAATTTGCCCCACATCGACAGGTTCCATTGCGAGAGAAACCGTTCCGGCCTCAATTTTGGCGATATCCAGCAGATCATTAATGATTTTCAGCAGATGCACAGCCGCCTCGTCAGCCCGCCCCAGAAACTCGAGCTCTTCGTTGCGATCATCACAGCAATCATCTCGCACCAAGCGAATGCAGCCAATAATCGCGTTTAGCGGCGTTCTCAACTCATGAGACGTGTTCGCCAGAAACTCATTTTTGAGTTGGTTCGCGGTTTCTGCCTCCTGCCAAGCCGACTCAAGCTCACCGGCTCGTTCTTCAAGGCTTTTTACCATCGTATCGAGCACTTCGGCTAGCTGATTCAGCTCTCGGATACGGAAGTTTTTGGGGGCTCGTTCTACCGGATCGCGCCGATGAATTTGACGGGCATACTTGCCAAGCTGTTCGATGGGGCGAGCCAAATCCCGTGCCATGATTAGCATTCCCAGTAGCTGCGCTACCAGCAGCACCGTTGTAGAAATCACCAGGATTTGCTTAATGTCTTGAAGTCCATGCAACGCATGATCGAGCCGGGTCACCGCTAGCACAACCCAGGTATTCTCCTGATCCAGGCTGACCGATAATGGGAGGGGGCTATAGCCCGCAAGCCACTCCGTGCCACCTCCTGAAAAGGCAAACAGATGGCGCACGCTTTGTTCACCTCGGAGGGCTCCATTAAGAATGCTCTCAAACCGCTCGGCATCCCCTTCCTCCTGAATAGATTGGCCCACTCGATCTGTTAACGGATGGGCTAAAAACACGTCATTCTGGTCGATGATCACCGTATAGCCCAGCAGAGAACCGGGCTCACCGCTTTCAAGCTGCCGCAGCGTAGAATCGGCACTGAGTGTATAGCGCAAATATCCAGACTTGTCGTAGACAGGCGCACTGACGACCAAGTTGAGCTCACTTCGAAAGTCTTCTTGCTCTGCCGCCGCACCCGGCTGAGGCAACGTCGGGAACACCTGAAATTGGTCAGGCTCAGTCCATGAGGTCGTCTGTGACCAGTCGGGCAAAAACGAAAGCTCAAGCGGCTGATTGCCGCAGGTGCTAGCGACGATTGCTCCTGTCTGTTGTTCCGTTAGCTGTAAACAGTTAATTTGGGTTGGCAACTCGGGCGCGAGGTCTTCTAAAAATGACTGCGAGATTTCAACAGAACTGGATTGAAGCGCTGAGGTGCGGCTGGCTGTCAGTAGGCTGGTCTTGAGGGATTGAATCGATATTTTGATGTTTTCTGCTTTTCTCTCGGCGCTTTCAGCCAAATTTTGGCGTGCAGTGTATAGCAAGCTTGAACGTGCCTTGCGAAATGTAACGGCAACCCCTATCAGAAGGATTGGGACGCTGATCAACAAGATCCGAAAGAGGAGGATACGACGAAAGGAGGGTTGACGGAACATAGCCATGAACACATGCCAACTGACGCGAGAGCGAGTGAGGGAAAGGCTAATCTAAAGGTAATCTTCAACCTGCGATGCAGATAGACCCGATTCTCAAGAGATTAATCCCTCTTGACATAGATGAAGGATTAGCTAAGGTCTAGAGGGGGTCATCTGGGCTGACTCTTCTAGAATGACGTAAAACTTATTGAATGCTAGGCATAGACTTACGATAGTTGATGACGATAAAAATATCTGGCTCAGTAAATCACTGACTAGGTTAACAGTTCTTGAGTTTCCATCATCGTTGCATTGAATGGTAAAACATCCCAAGCCCAACTGCTCAATTGCTTGGATTAATCGAATTTCAGATGTCCCCCAAGCGTCCTGGGACGAATTAGCACTGCCATTAAAGACTCCTTTTTTTGAGTGGGCGTGGCTTCATGCTATGGAAGCGTCAGGTAGTGCCACGGCGCAGGCAGGATGGTTGCCGAATCATTTAACAATCTGGCGTGATTCGGTCTTGATTGCTGCTGCACCACTTTATCTGAAGGGGCACAGCTATGGTGAGTTTGTGTTTGATCATCAATGGGCAGACCTTGCACACCGATTAGGCATTCAGTATTACCCAAAACTGCTAGGGATGTCACCCTTTACGCCGGTTGAGGGCTATCGGTTCTTGATCTCGCCAGATGAGGATGAAGATGAGATCACAGGCCTGATGGTGGCTGCAATTGACCAGTTTTGCGATCGCCATCATATATCTGGCTGCAATTTTTTGTATGTTGACCCAGACTGGCGACCGACGATCGAACGGTTTGGTTTTGTCGATTGGCTGCACCACAGCTACATTTGGACAAACGATCACTATCGAACCTTTGATGACTATTTGGCCGGTTTTAATGCAAATCAGCGGCGTAATATCAAACGGGAGTGCAAAGCGGTTGATAAGGCTGGGCTGTCTCTGCGGGCGATCGCCGGAGACGAGATTCCGAAGTCACTGTTTTCGTTGATGTATGCCTACTACAGCGACACCTGCGACAAGTTTGGCTGGTGGGGTAGTAAGTATCTGACGCGGCAATTTTTTGAGCGCCTGCATACAGACTATCGACATCGAGTGGTGTTTATTGCCGCCTTCGCTGAAGCCGACGATCGCCAACCGATTGGCATGTCGTTTTGCCTGACGAAAGGGGATCAGCTCTATGGGCGCTATTGGGGAGCCTCTCAAGATATTGACTGCCTCCATTTTAATGCCTGCTATTATGCACCGATCGAGTGGGCGATCGCCCAAGGCATTCAAGTCTTCGATCCAGGGGCTGGAGGGCGACATAAGAAGCGACGGGGCTTCCCGGCTACCCCAAACTATAGTCTGCATCGCTTTTATGATCGACGGTTTAGCTCGATTCTCCAGCCCTATATCGAGGAAATCAACGAGCTAGAACAGCGCGAGATTGACGCAATCAACCAAGATTTGCCGTTTAAGCAAGCGGCAGCAGCAGGTGACTGATGACACACCCGTTATGCTCAGCACATTGGCGCTGCAGTTCAATAGCTAGGATATGATTGGGGATCTGAATTTCTAAATCAGGCCATTTATTGCGGGTCTGTCGCCAAAATTTAAAGCATGATGACTGACTTTCAACGACTGCGTCGCCGCAGATTCGTTCAGCTTGCGTTGGGGACAGGGATGGGGGTGATTGCCCCGCATTGTGGCTCTCGTTATCGGGAACGGCTGTGATTGCGAGTTCGCCGTTTGAGCAAGGTCGATTATTTCGCCTCGTCCAGGGATATCCGCTGCCCGGTTGGGTATCTGAGATCGGCTGCCAGAATTGGTCGCAGGTGTTTCTCAAATTTGTGCTTTCGCATCCATCTGTGACCTGCACGATGCTGCTGATTCAGGCCCAGATCAGATGCTGGATGCAATAGGGGCACTTTCTGGAGAGTTGCCTGACGTCGCACTGCGACAGCATATGGCTGAGTTTGTCAGCGCGTTACCCGGTATGCGGCAGATGGGGCTTTATCCACCCAGATGACGGAGTCGATCAGGACAATTCTTCCGAGTGAATGACATCCCGGCTTTTTCTCGATTGCGCCCTATGGTTATGAAATAGCAAATCAGGTTGAATCAGTTAACTCATGGGATCAGCTGATTGCTGCCTTTTGACTGCCCTATCGGGAGCAAGGAGAATGTATGCCACAGCTACTTAACGATCGAGAAACAGACTATGTTGCGATCGCCGCCAATCTATCTCAAGAGCTTATTGCCAGTGCGATCGCCCGCGATGTTCAAGGTGGAGTGCCCGATCAAGAAGTCAATTGCTTACGGCAGGCTGGGTTGTTGTCGTTAACGATTCCCACCGTTTATGGAGGTGCGGGAGCGAGCTGGGTTGAAGCCTATCAAGTGATTCGAGAACTTTCTAAATCTGATGGGTCAATTGGCCAACTTTATGCCAATCATGTCACGCTGTCTGTGTTGCCAACCGTTGCAGGGACAGTCGCTCAGGCCGAACGCTATAGTCGGCGGGCACTTGAGACTCAGGCGTTTTGGGGCAATGCGCTCAATGCTCGAGATGCCCGCCTCAAAATTGCGGCAGATGGTGATATCTATCGAGTCAATGGCATCAAAAGCTTTGGCACAGGCGTGATTGCAGCCAATCTCAGGGCTTTCGCAGCCATTCAAACTGATACAGAAGTCCCTGTGATTTTTGTGTTACCAGATGACCGACCCGGAATTCTCTACAACGACGACTGGTACAACATGGGCCAGCGGCGAACGGCTAGCGGCAGCTTTACCTTTAATAATGTGCTGGTCTACCCCGATGAAATTTTGGGGCCACCGTCAGCACCTGAGAGTGCGTTTGCCACGCTTTTGTTTGTAGTCGTGCAGCTTTCAAAAACCTATGTGTATCTTGGAATCGCCCAAGGAGCCCTAGAAGCAGCAAGAAACTATACCACAACAATGGCGCGCCCCTGGCTGACGTCTGGGGTAGACCGGGCCACGCAAGACCCGTTTATCTTGCATCATTATGGTGAATTTTGGACAGATCTGAGTGGGGCGATCGCCCTAGCAGACCAGGCTGCTCATCAGGTGCAAGCCGCCTGGGATCAAGGCACTGCACTGACCTTTGCAGAACGCGGTGATGTGGCGATCGCCGTTGCTGCGGCCAAATCATTAGCCGTTAAAGTCGGACTCAACATCACAAGTCAGATCTTCGATGTCATGGGAGCCCGCGCCACCTCTGCCAGCTATGGGTTTGACCGCTATTGGCGCGACTTCCGCACCTTTAGCCTCCACGATCCGGTTGATTATAAGCTGCGCGATATCGGCAACTGGGTATTGAATCACCATCATCCTGAAATCAATCAATATTCGTAAACGAGCCATTCAGGAGTTACCGCCCATCAGATCACGATCTGAGCAGGTTTAGCCCGCCTCTGATCTGATGGGTCTGCTTGACGAACACTCGTCTAGAACCCAGTCCCAGATGAGCGACTCCGCATCTTTACCCTCACCTTATTTGATAAAAGGCTGCTTAGATGTCATCAGCTTAGACACTGCGCCGATACTCAAGTCGAATGCGTCTAATGGACTTGCGGGGAAATAGCCTCCCAGTCATTTTAGAATAGGGGAAAAGAGGGGATCTACCTGCTCCTACCCAGCCCTTTCAAGGTGCTTTTTTATCTTTTTTAGATTTCGATTCACTCAGCA
>CAZCXK010000159.1:0-8260 GCA_964502605.1 uncultured bacterium | reverse complement strand
GTAGATAGACTTAATTATTTGTAGGATGCGTTAGCGCTAGTGACGCATGAAAGCTTTACGGAATGGTGCGTTACGGCTGCGCCTAACAGCACCCTACAACAGGGTTTATTTAGGGTCACCTACTTATGGCCGTCCAACGAGTTGCTTATGGGCATAACGCATTCGGGGGTTGAACGCTTAACGCCATAGAAAAGCCCTCGCTCAATCAGCGAGAGCCAGTCGATCGATTGCCCATCCTGTAGGGTGCTGATCAGTCTCTTCAGGGGGGTTCATTCAACCTACAAACCGCTGTTTCGAGTGCTCATTCCTTTAGTCTGAGCCTTCATTCCTTTAGTTTGAGCCTTCATTCTTTTAGTTTGCTATGCTAATCCATTCGAACGATACGCCGTAAAACTCCTTCAAGCTTCAATTCAGTCTGTTTTTTAACGTCATCGCTTTGTTTTGAGGGGGCGATCGCCCATTAGCCCTGCTTGGTCAAATACGGTGTCATAAATAGACAGTAGGGCAGGCATGAGCAGCTAGTTTCTGATCTTGTGAAACTCCCTTAGGCTTGCAGATTGTGGTTTACTCAGGCAATAACCGCTGTAGGTTGTGGCGATACAGATTGATTGCAGGTGTTGATCGGCTTGAGTAAAGGAGGTTGTTATACTTAAAATCACTGAGACTATGGTTCTTGAAGCACCCTGGCTGGAGTATGCAACCCACTGACCCTAGCAAGTTTACTGATAAAGCTTGGGAAGCGATCGTCACGTCCCAAGATGTAGCTCGTCGATTTCGGCATCAACAGCTAGAGGTCGAGCATTTGGCGATCGCCCTCTTAGATCAAGACGGGTTGGCCAGCACTATCCTAGACAAAGCAGGCGTCTCGATTGCGCGGATGAAGCAGCAGCTTGAGCTATTTGCTCAGCGGCAGCCTAAAGTCTCAGATAGCGACCAGCTGTACCTGGGCCGAGGGCTTGATATCATGCTTGATCGAGCCGAAAGTGCGCGTCAGAGTTGGCAAGATGGCTACATTTCAATTGAGCATTTGCTTCTGGCGTTTGTCGATGATGAGCGAGCCGGGCGACGGATCGCCAAGGTGATTGATTTAGACAAACCTGGCTTAGAGCTGGCGATCAAAGCAGTGCGGGGTGGCCAAAAAGTGACGGATCAAACTCCAGAATCTCGCTATGATGCGCTGGAAAAATATGGGCGTGATTTAACCGAGCAGGCCAGAGGTGGCAAGCTTGATCCGGTTATCGGTCGAGACGAAGAGATTCGTCGAGTGATTCAAGTGCTGTCGCGGCGCACGAAGAACAACCCGGTGCTGATCGGGGAACCGGGTGTGGGCAAAACGGCGATCGCTGAAGGGTTAGCTCAGCGCATTCTCAATGGCGATGTGCCCGAATCGCTCAAAAATCGTCGGCTGATTTCTCTCGATATGGGGTCATTGGTAGCGGGGGCAAAATATCGTGGGGAGTTTGAAGACCGCTTACGTTCGGTCTTGAAGGAAGTCACCGACTCAGAAGGCCAAATTGTTCTATTCATTGACGAATTGCATATGGTCGTCGGCACCGGAGCGGGGCAGAGCAATATGGATGCGGGTAACCTGCTGAAGCCGATGCTGGCGCGGGGCGAATTGCGCTGTATTGGGGCTACTACACTGGATGAATATCGGAAGCATATCGAGAAGGATGCGGCGCTTGAACGTCGCTTCCAGCAGGTCTATGTGGGACAGCCCAGTGTCGATGACACCATCTCGATTTTGCGGGGGCTGAAAGACCGCTATCAGACCCACCACAATGTCACCATTATTGACAGTGCGTTGGTGGCTGCCGCAACGCTCTCTGACCGATATATTAGCGATCGCTTCTTACCTGATAAAGCGATTGACTTGGTGGATGAAGCCGCTGCCAAGCTCAAGATGGAAAACACCTCAAAACCAGAGGAGCTTGAAACCGTTGAGCGGCGATTGATGCAGCTAGAAATGGAAAAGCGATCGCTCGAAGGAGAAGGCTACAATGCCGGACTGGCTAGCAGCTATCGCTCGTCACAAGAGAACTTAGAACGCATCGAGAAGGAAATTGTGCAGCTGGGATCAGAGCGCGATCGCCTCAACTCCCAATGGGAAACTGAGAAGCAGATGCGTGATTCCATTAAAGACCTGCGCGAAGAAGAAGAAAAGCTGCAGCGCCTCATCGAAAAAGCCGAACGAGATTATGACCTCAACACGGCTGCTCAGCTCAAGTATGGACGCCTTGAAGCCGTGCATCGAGAGCTAGAGGCCAAGGAAACAAGCCTGATTGATGTGCAAGCACGCGGCGCTGCCCTATTGCGCCAGCAAGTCACAGAGGCCGACATCGCTGAAATTGTCGCCAAATGGACTGGCATTCCCGTCAATCGGCTGCTGGAATCTGAACGGCAAAAGCTACTCCAGCTTGAATCCTATCTCCATCAGAGTGTGATTGGTCAGGATGAAGCCGTTGCCGCTGTATCCGCTGCCATTCGTCGAGCCCGAGCCGGAATGAAAGATCCCGGTCGCCCCATCGGTTCGTTTCTGTTTATGGGGCCCACTGGGGTCGGTAAAACAGAACTAGCCCGGACTCTAGCCGAATGTTTGTTTGACACCGATGATGCTCTCGTGCGAATCGACATGTCTGAATATATGGAGAAGCACTCGGTGTCTCGGTTGGTTGGGGCACCTCCCGGCTATGTCGGGTATGAAGAGGGCGGCCAGCTCTCCGAAGCCATTCGTCGTCGTCCTTATTCAGTGTTGCTGCTTGATGAAGTCGAGAAGGCGCATCCGGATGTGTTTAACATCTTGCTTCAGGTGCTGGATGATGGGCGAATCACCGATTCTCAGGGGCGTGCGGTCGATTTTCGCAACACAGTTGTCGTGATGACCAGCAACATTGGTAGCGATCACATCCTGGATGTGTCGGGCGATGATGCTCAATATGAAGAAATGCGAACACGGGTGCTTAATGCCCTGCGATCGCACTTCCGCCCTGAGTTTCTCAATCGCGTGGATGATATCATCCTCTTCCACCCACTGAGCCTCGTGGAACTGCGTCAGATTGTTGTGATTCAGCTGAAGCGAATTGATCGGCTGCTAGCTGATCAAAAGATGCTGATGGAAATTACGAAATCTGCCCAAAATCATCTAGCCGATGCGGGCTATGACCCAGTATATGGGGCCCGACCGCTGAAGCGCGCCATCCAGAGAGAGTTGGAGAACCCCTTAGCCACTAAGATTCTGGAAAACACCTTTAGTGAAGGCGACACGATTGTCGTCGATGTTCAAGATGGCGCACTGACCTTTAAAAAGAAATTGGCGATCGCCAACACCAGTCAGCCAATTACCGTTTCGTTGGCAACAGAATCTTGAAACACCCTATTCTTGATACGACTGCATCAGAAGATGCATCTGGAAGATTTGTAACTGCTTGACCGATGTGTCTCAGATTTGATCAGAGGTTGCAGAAGCAGCCGTAGATTCGGGTTGATTTTAATGGCCCAAATGCGAGCCGTACTGCAATCAATGCGAACTACCCCATAACGTCTTAGTTCACAATCAGAGCATTTCTAATTCGCCTTGAAACAATTGTGAGTCTTACTGTAACGTTTTAGTTCACAATCAGAGCATTTCTAATTCATGTAGCAGCAATGGCAACCTGAGCTGTTTTGTGTGCTCTCCTAACTTGAGTCCTATTTGCTGACATTACCAACGTTCCATAGCATCCAGTCACCGCTGCCACCCGATGGATCGAGCCGGTTGGTTAAGCTGGAACGCGATTTCAGCTATTTTCAACTAGGCCCAGGCCAATTGCGGTCAGAATGACTAGCCCAAATCCAAGGCGATACCAGACAAAAATCCAGGTGTTGTGATTTTGCAAATAGCGGAGCAGCCAGGCGATCGCCAAATAGGATGAAATGCCCGCAGAAATTAGACCGGCAATCAGAGGCAGAACGCCGATGGTGCCAAACCCGACTTCTAGAAGATCGTTGAGTTCTACAAGCCCTGCCAGAGTGATAGCCGGAATTCCCAGCAAGAACGAGAATCGAGCCGCTGCGCCCCGTTCTAGCCCAATAAACAGCCCTGCTGTCAGAGTTGAGCCAGAGCGAGATACGCCGGGAACCAGCGCTAATGCCTGAGCTAACCCCATCCAGATGCCATCTGCAATGCCCAAATCTTCAAGCTGCCGTTTACGCTGCCCCAAATATTCGGCTAGAGCTAGCAAGAGGGACATCACAATCGAAGCCGTGGCGATCGCCCCCATGCTACGAATCGGAGAATTGTCTAAGTCAGGGATTTGCTTCATCAACAGCCCAAAAATGATGATGGGAATCGTGCCCAGCAAGATGCCTGCTCCCATGCGAAATTCCTGCGTTTCATAATGCTGCTTGGCGATCGCCACCGCCATCCCTTTCGTGACTCGCACCAAATCACCCCAAAAATACCAGATAATCGCAACAATGCTGCCCAGCTGAATCACAGCCGTAAATGAAACGCCTGGGTCACCCCAGCCCAAGGCCACAGGAACGGCTTTCAAGTGAGCTGTGCTGCTAATCGGAAGAAACTCCGTCAATCCTTGAACGAGCCCTAAAACAATCGACTGAAATACGTTGAACGTGCCAATAGCGTCAGGCGATTCGACTGAGGCTGTTGCAAACAATGGGAAGACAATCTGTCCCGTTTGGGCAATTTCTAAATAGATCATGACAGGGTTCAAGACTCGCTCCGGTGCGGTTCCAGCTTAGATGGGCAATATAAAACGGACAAGATTTACCCCGTCCTCTTCAGTCAACCTTTACAAAAGATCTGAATAAAAGGTCTGAATTTGGACAGCTTATGTTCCGATGCCCTAACCTGAGTGAGATCGATTAAGTCATAGCGATGCCCCCCTAGGGGATTTATCTATGCTATGTTAAAAAAGTTGTACTTCTCTCATCAATAATACATTGTCCTTCTATAGTTCTTCGCCAGCAAAATCCTATTCAAATGGTCTTGAGCGCGTGCTTTTGGCTCGTTTGCCACTCGCGTTTCGTGCTGGGCGCTTCCAGTTATTTGCAGCATCTATTGTTCTAGTTTCAATTCCGGTCTTTTTTCAAGCGCCTTTGGTTCGAGCCTTCCCAGTTGTGAGCCTACTTTTGACCACTGCATGGTTGGGGTTGAGCGTTATCCTGTTGCGTCGTCCCGCGTTAAGGCTTTGGGGAGATCTGCTGGTTGGGTTTTCTTGGACGTGGCTAGCGGGATCAATCTATTGGGGGTGGTTTCGATGGGAGCCTTTGCTGCATTTGCCGATTGAGTCGGTTGGAATGCCGATCGCGCTGATTGGGCTAGCCTGCAATCGCGGACGCATCGGCAACTGGTTCTATATTGGATCACTCATTGGAACAACTGCCACCGATTTTTACTTCTATGGAGTGGGTCTTATCCCCCATTGGCGAGACTTGATGAGGGTTGATCCTGCATTTGTTCGGCCTGTGTTTCAGTCGGCTTTAACTGAGATGCACACGTCTACAGGCATTACGTGGGGGCTGGTGTTGGTGGGGAGCCTGATTTTAGTGGGTACCTTGCCCTTGCGCTCTTCGCAATTGCACTGGTGGACTTTTGGTGGAGCCGTGTTGAGTACTGTTTTAGTAGATGGATTATTCTTGGTTGCTGCCATGACTGTCTGACATGAATATCTGAACGAGGCTATAATCCATCTGTTAAGCTTGGATCATATCTTAAGGAGACATTGGATCTGAGGCATCATAGGTTTGATTTAGCGCGTTTCTGTAGGCATGATGGGCGATCGCTCACAGCTAGTTATTCTTGAAGAAAGTCATATTGCCGATGTGACGAATGAGTTTAAAAGTCTTGACTCAGAAGCCTCACTTATGCATTGGTGAAGTCGCGAGACATGATTCTGCATTCCTTTAGACTTAGCACTCTGCCATGCAAAGAATACCCTTCTGGTTGGGGGGCATAATGTAACGATTCTGAGAGAAGTTAAGGGAAAGAATTCAGAAATCAGGGCTGACCTTAAGCCTGACATCGCGTAGAGTAAGTTTAGGAAATTAATGTAGGTTAAAGTTTCCAGTCCGTTCGATTGTGAGCAGCTTTATTAGTTAGAAATCAGGTGCGTCAGGTGCTTCGTCGAGAAAGAGAGAAAGGTAAGCGGTTTCTGAGCTTGTGGTGATTTCACGCTCTGTTCCTCATCTGATACTTCGAACTGAGTCAGGGAATCGTTTTCTCTCTCTGGCTGGAAGTAACTGCTGGACAATTGGTCGTGGTGATGACAACAACTTTGTGTTGCCTGACCGATGGATTTCCCGCAATCATGCCATGCTCCAACGCATGGAAACTGGAGAGTTTTATCTGATAGACTTGGGCAGCCGCAATGGCTCGTTTGTAGATGGCCGACGGGTTACCGTGCCCGTGACGCTTCAAAACGCTGATCGCCTTACATTTGGCCAGACTGAGCTGGAGTTTTATTGTCCTGAAGTCGAGCATCGCCCCGACCCTGCACTGGATGGCGACTCTCAGGATTTCACAGCAACGGCCATGCTGCATGTGCGTCGTTTGATTTCGGTACTTGTGGTCGATATTCGAGATTTTACGGTGATGACTCGTCGGCTTGATGAGAAGATTCTCTCGGAGGTAATTGGCACCTGGTTTCGCTATGCGGGCGATATTATTCGAGACTATGGCAGCTGGGTTGATAAATATATCGGTGATGCGATCATGGCCGTTTGGATTCATGGAACAGAAGGAGTCAGCCATGATGAAATTGTGCAAATTGCTGAAGCTCTGAGCGCAATGCATAAGATGACGAGCCAGCTGCATGAGCGCTATCCGCTGCCCTTTCCGGTGCGGGTGGGTGCGGGCTTGAACACTGGATATGCCATGGTGGGTAACACTGGCACGGGCGATCGCCCCGACTACACGGCCTTGGGAGATACTGTCAACGCTGCATTTCGTTTGGAATCCTCCACAAAGCAAATCGGCATGGATATTGCTCTAGGTGAAACTACTTATCGATACCTGGCTGAGTCGGTTTCTAATCCACAGTTATTTAAGCAGCATACCGTTAGCCTCAAAGGCTATGACACGCCCACGCTAACCTATGCGGGGTCGTTTGATGACTTGGACAAATTTTTGGAATTAAGCCGTAAGCAGTAGAAGTCTTGTGGATTGATTCCATGCTAGGTGGATAGGGCGAGGCGTTGGCAGAGTCCGCGTGAATTGGAGCCCTAGAGTGAGATAGGATGCCAAGTCCGGGGCTCGATCGGGTGAGTTTGCCGGATTGATCACCTGATGAACATTAAATGGTAGTCTCTAAGTATTGATATGAACAGATTCAGCTTGCTGGGTCATGACTGTTTCAGAGTGGGAGGGTTTAACGCATGAAACGATTGGTTAGCGTGCTCATAGGGTTGGCAATTTGTCTGGGATGTTTGGGATGGATCAGTGCTTCATCCTCAGCTAATGCTGCTAACTTGAGCCGCCTGACAGCGTCTTCAATGCCAATGTTGGCTATGGAGCGTCGCAATGTTGTGGAAGATAAATTAACCAATAAATTTGGGGAAAAAATTGATCTAAATAACTCTAATGTTCGTGCATTTATCCAAATTCGTGGAATGTATCCGACATTAGCAGGCATGATTGTCAAAAATGCCCCATTTGATCAGGTTGAAAATGTGCTAAATATGCCTGATCTAACTGATCGCCAAAAGGAAGTTCTTCGTAGCAATTTGGATAAATTCTTTGTTACTGCGCCAGAAGATGCGTTTGTCGAAGGGGGCGATCGCTTCAACAATGGCATTTATAGTGATTAGACTCTGTTTTTGCTCTAGTGACCTATGGCCATTGGAGCGACAAGTTACAAATTTAATCATCTTTACGCACCTGAGATTTTAAAATCTCAGGTCTTTTTATTGAGATAACTTGTGGTGATAGATTCGATGGGTTCAATTTCACTGCCCTCGACCATAGAATCGGGAAATTCTCAAGAGTAGGGAAACCCGAACACTTCAGTTGATATCAGAGCACCGGACAAACAGATGTGGAACTAGGGACATTTCCGTTTTCTACAATTCCTCAAGATATACGTTACTATTCTTAACATTTTAGAATTAACGGACGATGCCTGGTTTGAGGCAGCTTTTAGGCTTGGTTTTGAGGCAATTTGCCACAAGAAATACGTTAAATGGGCGTTCATCCGCTAAGATTTACCCAACCTTTCAATCATTGGCTCATCGTGCTGGGTCTACCGTACCCGGTTTATAAATC
>CAZCXK010000158.1:0-8267 GCA_964502605.1 uncultured bacterium | reverse complement strand
TAATGCTACGGCGGTTAACATCCAACCGTCGAACGAGAAGCATAAAACTTGCTTAGCTGAAGTTTACAAACGGTTTCTTACAAGTTGCTGTACCTCAAGCCAAACCCTAAGAGAAATCTAATTAGTGTCTCTTAGGATTTTGCTTATTGGAGATTCCTTTGAGGTTCAACGAGTAGCTGGTTTAGGCTTAATTGACGGGTCATGCCAGGAGATTTTGAATTTCTTCGGCATTTAATATAAGCAGCAAATACAGCTCGGGGTAAATAAAAAGAGCGATCGCCACTTAACAGCTAGAGGTTAATGGCTCCAGAAGTTCGACTGTTTCTAAAGAAGCAGTCGAAGACATTTCCATTGCAAAACAAACGGTAATCAATTCGTCTTCTAAAATCTCTGGCTGCTGCCAAACGTTGATCCCCTCCGTCACTTCCCAGGAAGGAGCAAAAGGCGGGATCGCTAGAGAGCAAGCCTTCCAACATCCCTGAACGGGTGCACCAAGCCGTTTGCATTGACCTCCACGCCGCCCTTCACTCGCATAGTGCTGGCAGTACCGACAGGCTGAAATGATTGGACTTAGACTTCTCATAATTTGAATCGTAATAGCGTTTCTATAATTTATTCTCGGCGTTGCAGGATCTTTTGTTTTGCCTTTAGAGGTTCCTTCAAACCTTATCTAATCTAGATTCTAGCGATCCCAAATAAAAAAACAATTTCATATTGTCTTTATTTTTATGTTAAAAACTAGTCACAGAATCAGGCATTTATTAAGATTTATATCATATTTTTTCTGATTTCTCATTTTTGATAGTTTCTCGTATAAATGCTTGGGGATCAACAAGAATGAATGGAAACTAGATGCGACCACTTTCTTAAACGAGTGATTTATTTTTTACAACGCACAGATTAAGGAACATTGAATTGCTCACTATTTTCAGGTGGAATTCATCAATGGATGCAGTTGAATTTTAGAGTTAGGATATTGCGCCTAGCGATCTGACCACTGCTGAATGACGCACATGGCACAAATGCCCCACCGCTGCAGCTCGCCAGCAGGTGCATGGCACTGACATGAGGAGCAGATGGGCAACTGGCGCGATCGCGCCTGCATTGCGATCGCCCACTGTTGAAAGGCTTGATTGGGATCACAGATTGGTTTAGACCGATTCACCTTAACGATTGACCCAGCCTGGATTCGACATGGGTGCTCAGTCCAGAGACGCTCTGCTGCTTCGGTTTGTTTTGGGCTAGACGGACGGCTTTGCCAGTGTTGGGTCGAAAACCGAATGTCAGACAACGACTGATTGGCCAATCGAGTATTCAGTTTATCGATGATTGTTTGGCGCTGAAACGCGAGATTTTGCGCCCAGATAGGACTTGAAGTGGCGACATACAAGACATCGCGCTGAATCGAATAGGGGTGTGTTTGAGCTGCTACTACGGCACCAACAATCTCGATCCAATGGGCCAAAACCCGTTGCAAATGCCTTTGCACCTGCCAATTGGGCTGACGGTGTAGTTGTCCTAATTCATGCTGGAGAGACGTGAATGCCATAGATAGTTGGGGAAATACGTTAAGAGAATGAATAGGATGATTTGAGGAAATTCTGAGGTCAACCACCAAACTTAAGCGTAGTCAGTGTGGGCGTAGTCAGTTAGGATAAATTTGAGCAGTCATGGCTGCGATCGGAGTACTGTAATCAGAGTATAGATAAAAGTTTACGTAGAACCTTAGGGAACGGTTGACAGTATCTGTTGAGTTATGCTCAAAAGCCAGGGCTCATGATTGGGGCACGATTCACCCCAGAATTTAGAGTTCCCAAGTTTCGGTCTTCAGACCTAGTTCTTGGTAATAAAAGTTTTACTATGATGCTAGCTCTGTTTCGCATCGCTCCTCTGGCGATCGCCGGAGCCCTCTCTGCCTCGCTGGTAATAAATGCCTTCCAGCAGCCCTTGCCTTATCTCCTATTTGCAATCGTTGTTGGCATCTACGTCCTCATCACCCACAAAGCCAATATGCAACGATTATTCGCAGCCAGCAAGTCGCGCATCGGAAAAAACATGAGTAAGTTTTGATGGAAGCGCGGGCACCTACTTGCCGCCAAATTTGCCATATTGATCGAGCGCGTCAGGCCGCTGAACTGAGGTTTGATTGATGGGAAGAGATTAGGGCCACAGCCGTAAAAAAGCTTGAGTGGCTTACAGCCTTCATTATTGGGCCGCTCATCCGCTATGGCTAGAGTTAGGGGCTTTGAGATCTCTCGTATTTTGTCTTAAAACAAATCGCTGTGCAGCTACGACTACACAGCGATTCCAATAGGTTTAGCCAATTTAATTTAGCCAATTCAGCTAAGCTTGGCAGCCATTCATCAGGATTAAGCGTTAAGCCATCGAGACCCGAAGCCCTAAAAATTTATACAAGAGTCAAGTCAACCGTGTAATTAGTTGAGACATTGGAACGCGGCTGAACCCTAAAGAAATACGTGCCTGCCTGCAAGTTATTTTCCGTGAACTGAGAGAGATAGGAAGAACTAAAGTTCGTGGCACTCTCCAAAATTTCATTGCTGTCAATCAGTCCATTACCGTTTATATCGCGGATGAGCTGAATGATCGTGTTTCCAGAGGTTCCCGTTACTCGGGCTTGCAGATTGGCAGCATTATTCAGCGTGAACCGATAGAAATCTTCTGGATCGACTGTGCCCACATGCTCTTTCGCTGAATAAGTGTTTGACAAAACGCCGATGTTGCGGGCAGTAGTCAAGGTATTACCTGGATCGGGCTGCCCGTTGCCGCCAAACGGTGTCGCGACCAAGTTCAGCCCGTAGAGCGTGGAAGCGCTGGTCGATCGGCTTGCCACAGTGATGAAATAGGTACCAACTGGTAAGTCTTGCGTAAACCGAGACAGATAGGAAGAACTGAAGTTTGTTGCAGAGACAACGACTTCACCATTGTCGATCAAACCATTGCCATTGATGTCGCGAACGAGCTGGATCTGAGTATTGGTAGAGGTTGCTTGAACATTGACCTGAATGTTGGACAGATCATTTAGGGTGAACCGATAGGCGTCAAGTCCGTCTAATTGACCAACATATTCTTTGACATTGACCGTCCCTGTCACTGAGCCAAGATTGCGAGCGGTAGTTAAGGTATTGCCTGGATCAGGCTGCCCGTTGCCGCCAAACGGTGTCGCGACCAAGTTCAGCCCGTAGAGCGTGGAAGCGCTGGTCGATCGGCTTGCCACAGTGATGAAATAGGTACCAACTGGTAAGTCTTGCGTAAACCGAGACAGATAGGAAGAACTGAAGTTTGTTGCAGAGACAACGACTTCACCATTGTCGATCAAACCATTGCCATTGATGTCGCGAACGAGCTGGATCTGAGTATTGGTAGAGGTTGCTTGAACATTGACCTGAATGTTGGACAGATCATTTAGGGTGAACCGATAGACATCGAGACTGTCTAACTGACCGACGTATTCTCTGGCATTGATCGTTCCTGCTACCGCGCCCAAATTACGTGCAGCAGACAGGGTGTTTCCAGGTTCTGGGGAAATATTGCCGCCGAAGGGCGTATTGACGAGCGTCAGTCCATATTGGGTCGAGTTGCTGGTATTGGAAGGCGAAACCCGGATGTAATAAGTTCCTTGCGGTAGGTCTTGTGCAATGCTGGGTTGAAAGGGTGAACTAAAATCGACCGCAGACGCGATCACTTCGCTGCTGTCGGTCAACCCATTGTTATTCAGGTCACGAATTAGCTCTACCCGAGTGCCCGCTGAAACGCTGTTTATCCTGGCTTGTAGGTTGCCGACATCGTTGGTGGTGAATTTGTAAATATCGGACGGATCTGTTGTGCCGACAAACTCGGAGGTGCCAAAGGTACCCCTCAGTAGTCCGATATTGCGGGCGGTGCTAAGGCGTTCGCCCGGTTCGGCGGGTCTTGCTGAGGCTCTGATCTTATAGTTCACCTCACCCTTTAGCTGCTGGATTCCGATGAAGTAAGTTCCGGGGGCAAATTCGTCCCGAAAGGTGATATTTCTACGACCTGTTTTGAAGCTGCGAATAATGGCACCGCCAGCATTACGGAGAGTGACGCGGGCGCTGCTGGATCGGTTGGCGATCCGTCCGATTGAGAGGTTGAGTTCACGAACGTCTCCCAGCGTAAATTTTGCGAAGTCAATCTTGTCTTTTGAGCCGACAAATCCGTTGACTCGACTGCTACCTAGTCTTCCTAGATTGCGAGCGCCTCTGAGAGTGTTATCCTTGTTGCTAATTGACATGAATTTTTTTGCGATGAGTTAACGGATAGATGTTTCAAGTGCATTTCAGCGCGGACTTTTTTCTATGGTCTGATGCGCTATATGCCAAAAGTATCTTGGCGAATTGTCAAATTGCTAGAGGAAATACTGAAAGTTTCAGTGCTTGTTCGTAAAGCTTTTGTATAGATAGGCTGCGGGAGGGGCGATCGCCCCTTTACGCTTCTATTAAGTTTCTTCCTTTTTGCGTTTGATTATGTGCTTCGACCTCATCGTAATGCTGGCAGGAGTTTAAGTAATGCGTCGTCGTTCTCATCCTGAATCATCGACCCCACCTGAATTCGTTCCGGTGGCACATCCCTCACTGAAGGCAGCTCTGAGCAGCTTGGATGTGCAGCTCGACGAAGAACTATCTCGATATCGACGGTTGAGAGCTATTCAGCAGAAGCAGCTATCTGAGCGTCAGCGCCGCAAGCCTTCTAGTCATGCTACAAACTCATCTCAGCACCTATTATCGGGAGACCTATCGGCGAACTTAGACGCCAGCGAATTGCGCGAACCAGCTCACGGTTTGAGCGCTCATTTGCTTGATAGGCTATCGGAGCGCGGCGCTACTAGCGACTCCTCGTTATACCAGGTTGCTCCACTGGATGCGTTGGCGATCGCCCCCAGCCATGCACTAGATGTTGCGGCCAATGGGTCTGACTTGGGCTCTCATCTAGCTTCTGATGGTGTTGACTCAGAATATGCAACCATAGACTCAAATTATGAAGCTAGCTATCGTCATCATTCGGCGTTAGATTCGTCACATGAGATTTCACCCGATGATTATCTGGCGTCGTCAGAAGAGCTGCTACGGAGTCTTGACGAGGTAGATCATCAGTCAGATGATATTCAAGACTACGACGAGGATGCAAGGTTTGCTGACCAACAGCCCGGAATTCTGGCAAGCCTTTTGACTCCGTTAGGGGTAGGCTCAATGCTACTGTTGTTGATTTCGAGTGCTACGTTGGGCTATCTGGTGACCCATTCGTCGAGCTTGGGGCTATGGACATGGGGCGATCGCCCGTCTGAATCAGCCCAGTCAGGGCAAGATGGCGCGTTGGATCTCGCCACCGCGCCAGATCTCTCGGCAGGCGAGTTTCAAGATCTCAATCTCAATAACCTCAGCACGCTGCCAAATGGCTCTTCAGACTCAGGACAGATTCCGCCCATTCTCGACCCATCTGCTCTCCGCGATGGTAGAGCCTTGGTAGATTCGGCAAATCCAGCTGCCTCTCTGCCATCGGTAGATGTGCCTTCAGATCAAGAGTCGGCTCCGGCGGTAAGACCTTCGGCTCCAGATCCGGCCCCAGCTAGTGCTGTTCCGCGCTCATCAGTTTCTCGGCCTGCGTCGGCAGCCGCTCCATCACAGCCTACAACTAATCCATCTGCGGCTGCCAGTCCATCTCCTGCGGTTGCTCCAGCTCCGGCTCCAGCTCCGGCTCCTTCTCGGGTTGCGGCGGCATCGAGTGGCAACTCATCATCTAATTACTACTATGTTGTCACTAACTATACAGGCGATCGCAGCCTGACTCAGGCGCGGGAGGCAGTTTCTGGTGCATATGTGAGAAATTTCCCAGAGGGTGCCCGCGTGCAACTGGGAGCCTTTAGCGAAGCTGGCAGGGCAGAAGAATTAGCCAATCAACTGCGGCAGCAAGGCATTTCTGCTGAAATCTATCAGCGCTAGCGATCGCATTTCTCATTGGGCAGGTGCGATACCATGAGAGTAGCTCGCGGCTGAGTCTGGGTTTATGCCAAGTATTTCACGCTCGTCCTTATGCCGCGCTTAATCGGATTGAGCGAGCCTCGGTTTCATCTCCTTCAGTCGATTTGCTGCATCGTTTAGGAGCGCCATCATGGGATTTTTTGATCGGCTCACGCGGGTCATTCGTGCAAATCTAAATAGTTTGGTCGGTCAGGCCGAAGACCCAGAGAAGATTCTGGAGCAGGCTGTGGCGGATATGGAAGACGATCTGATCAAAATGCGGCAGTCGGTGGCGCAGGCGATCGCCACCCAAAAGCGTACCGAACGTCAGTGCAGCCAAGCTCAATCGACCTCTGAAGAATGGTTTCGGCGGGCTCAGCTGGCTCTACAAAAAGGAGACGATCCATTAGCGCGGGAAGCCCTGACGCGTCGGCAGTCTTATCAAGAGACGGCGACTGCCTTACAGGGGCAAATTGACCAGCATCGCCAGATCGTCGTCCGCCTCAAGCAAAATATGGTCACGCTGGAGAATAAGCTATCTGAAGCGAAAACCAAAAAGGACATGTATATTGCGCGGGCGCGCTCAGCCAAAGCTTCGCAACAACTGAATGGGTTGATTAATGGGCTCAATTCTGATAGCTCAATGGCCGCGTTTGAGCGCATGGAAGAAAAAGTGCTCGAACTGGAAGCCCAGTCAGAGGCGATCGCTGAACTTGGCAGTAGCGATCTGGAAAACCAGTTTAAGGCGCTCGAAGGCGGCAGCACCGTGGATGATGAGCTGGCGGCAATGAAGGCTCAACTTGCCGGGGCAGACTCGGCTAGCCTACCTGCTGGTGCATCGCCAACTAAAGCCGACGAGGTGGATGCCGAGCTAGAGCAGTTGCGATCGCGGCTAGATGACGCCTAGTTCTCACGCCAGTTGTTTCTCATGGGCTGGCTTGAAGCGGTTGAGTTCAGTCGGTGAAACTGCCCCCTGCTCGGTGATGATTGCCGTAATCAAGTGGGCAGGAGTGACATCAAACACCGGATTATAAAATTCAGCATCGGGTGGGCACATGATTGTCTCCCCAACTCGATAAATTTCGGTTGCTGCATGTTCTTCCACTGGAATCTGACTGCCCTCGGCCAGACTAAAGTCGATCGTTGAAAGCGGAGCTGCCACCAAAAAGGGAAGGCTGTGCGCCTTGGCCACTACCGCTAGACTATAGGTGCCAATGCGATTGACCACATCACCATTACAGGCAATGCGGTCAGCCCCGACGACGACAGCATCAATCATGCCCCGCTGCATACAGTGGGCTGCCATGCTGTCAGCAATTACTGTCACTGGGATGCCTTCTTGCAGGCACTCCCATGCGGTTAGCTTTGCGCCTTGAAAGCGAGGTCGCGTTTCATCGACATAGAGGCGCTCTAGCCTGTTTTGGTGCCATGCTGAACGCACCAATCCCAGTGCTGTGCCATATCCGGCAGTTGCTAATGCTCCAGCATTGTAGTGAGTCAAAAGGCGCAGCTTTTCCGGATGGTCAGGCAGCATCTCCACCCCCTGTTGCCCGATGGCCTGACAGGTTTGTAGACCCTCCGCATTAATGGTTTGAGCCTCCTTAAGCAAGGTCTCCTTGAGATGGTCAATGGGGCCAATGGTCTGTCGAGCAACTTTTAAGATCCGCTCGGTTGCCCACGTCAGGCTGACTGTTAATGGACAGACGCCCTGAAACTGTTGGGCGATCGCCTCAAGCTGGTGCAAAAATGAGTCGCGATCGCTAGTCTCGATATCTCGCGCCCCCAAATACATGCCATAGGCAGTCGCAATACCAATGGCTAAGGCTCCGCGCACAATGCTAGTCTGAATTGCACGCACCATATCATCGCACCGCTTGACATCAACCAGGGCATATTCGCTGGGCAATCGAGTCTGGTCAATGAGCAACACATGGTCGCCGTGCCAAAAAACCGAGTAAACCTGAGTTGAAAAAGACATAGCTCAGATCCGTAGGAAGAAGGTTAGCTGATTCAGGAAACTTTAGTCATAGATTAACTCTGAAGTCAGGTAAATATCCATGCCAGCATGAAGACAACAGTCTCAACTGGTTGCCTGACAGATCTTCGGAGTGTGGATTTCAGCTGCGCTCAATCCACGTCGTTCAGATACCTTAGGCAGAGCGCAGTCGAAGCCAAGGTACGGGAGAATCAGTCTTTCACGAGTTGTGTCAGCCAGCCAGCAGTTTCAATCCTGGCATGGTCACAGCTGGCATGGTCACAGAATGACCTTGAGAG
>CAZCXK010000157.1:0-8313 GCA_964502605.1 uncultured bacterium | reverse complement strand
TGAGTAGAGCGCACCTGATAAATAATGGTGGAGCACTTACTTTTAATAAATGCCCAAAATGAGGGGACAGCTATCTCTGTAGGAGTACGGATTTTTTGGAGAATGGGTTGGATGCTTAGGGGCGATCGCACTCTACACAATTTATAAGTTTTGAGAAAAATAGACTCTCCAACCGCCTGCGCTACGTAGCCAGCTTCAGGATCATCCTCAACCCAGAAAATAATTTCTGTCAAAGGCTTAAGGCATGAGCCGCAATCAGCATGTCCATTGAGCCAATTACAAGCCCTCTATATTCCAAGTCGCTTCTAAATTCCAAGTCGCTTCTAATCGAACCATGGAGTTTTGCAGCAGCTTGATCAAACTCAACGATTTCTAGAGGGATTAAAAATTGCATCAAGGCGTTACGATTTTTCTCTTGCTGCTGGCTTTTATGAACGCCATGTTCTAATTCTGCTACCGTGATCGACGAAATGCCAATATCAGATAGAGCAAGAGTTGAGAAACGCGCCAAAACTTTAGTGGGTTTTTGCTTAATTAAATAAATACAAATATTGGTATCAAGCAAGTACTTCATCTAGAATGCCTCTCGGACATCAAGAGGTGGTTGATCTCTAGTTGTCATGAAGTCGTCAGAGAATTGCTCTAAGCTGTCAAATAGGGATTGCCACGGATTGTTTTTGTCTATCAAAATAATCGCGTTACCTATTTTTTTAATGTAGACTTCACTACCTGTTACTTTGAAGTCATCAGGTAGTATCATTATTTGATGAGTGCCATCGGTACTAACGGTTGAGATGAGCCGCCGCAGATAACCTGGAATATCCAGCAAGTAACCTCTCAGCGGTCGGCTCCATCGATTTGTTATGCCGCGATCGCTACCAACCCTAATTCAACCTACAACTAATAGCTCGTTCAGCTTGTTTTTCAAGTCTGGGGATGCCATCAGTGGATTATAGACTTCGCCTTCGTAGGGTTGCCAAACATAGCCAGGACTAAAGGGGCGGAAAGCTGAAGATATTCCTATCTTTTGCCCAACTTCTAAAGTTAAAACCAAGCCTGGAATGGGCAGATCAGAGGTCTCTTCTAGTAATTCGCTACAGGTTCTAAATTCATCGACTTCGACTCCAACCAAGGCATACTGGAACGCAGGAGCCGATCGTAGATGTTGATAGAGGAGAATGCCCAACTCTGTCATCAGATAAGCACTTTCAGGAGCGTCTATCCCAACTTCACTTATGTTGTTGGGGCAAACTCGACACCACCAGTTTGCCTCAATATCCTGGAAGATGTCCGCTCGGCATTGACATTGGCGACCATTTGAGAGCGTCCAAGTCACTCCCCCAAAATGTTGAGCAAACTGTTTTGCCCTGTTTTCATCCGACCCGCACTCTGCTGACAAACCAAATATCCATGCCATTACTCTATGCTTCCATCTGCTATGTCAGATAATTCAACTTTTTCCCAGTCGTCTTGGGTGCTTGCCAATGCTGATTCATACTTGTCTAGAAGCATTGTAACGCTTGGCAGAATGCTGATGTGTGTAGGGCTATCTTGAACTGCTTCTAAATCACCAGTAATTTTGCTGTCATCAATTTGCCAAAGCGGATCTTTTCCAGTACCGCCAAACATGGCGGGCTTGCGAAAGGCTGGCAAACCCTCGATTGAGAGCGAAACAGACATGCCCTTTGTGTTTCTGATAGCGACAGTGGCAGACTCTCCTCGGTACTGACGCTCAGCTTCTGTCAACAAATAGCCTTGTGCATTTACACAACCTGTGAGCATCTGCTCGATATCGATGTCAATGGTGGGTCTGACTCCCAAAAGTCGGGCACTTCGTCCAATCTTGGGTTTGCCGTTTTGCTCTGCCATGCCGCGATAGTAGAGTGATGCCATCAATCAGTATCAATCCAGGATTGCAGAATAATAATACAGTCGTTTGTTTCCATTTGTTGAAGAAAGGTGGTTGTTACATTTTCACAACATAACACTACTTCGACTTTGAATGTCTAACCCTCATCTCTCATTGCAGCGGCTTGCACTGCCCACCTAGAAACAGGAACTCCATAATTAAGAACAGTTGTAGTCACACCATCATTGAGCTGAACTTGCCCTCCCCAGCGAAAATTTCCTGCATGTAATCCAACAATGTAATAGTTTCCATCGTCGAAGAGAGCTAAGAATGGACTCCCTGATGCTCCACCAATAGTATCACATTCGTGGACAAAAGTACCGTCGGTTCTTAGTCCCAGAACGCTACATCCAACATGAACGGCAGCTGTATTCATACTTTCACCCAAGCTTTCTTGCAATCCCTCAGTTGGGTAGTCTCCTGAATATCCAGGTAAGATAATCTGGCTACCAAAGGCAGCATGTATCTGCTCGTTAGAAAAATCTTGTACCCGCCAACCCAAGTAGCCGTAAGTTTCACCCAGAGGTTGATTGAGTTTTAGCAAAGCCCAGTCGTTGATTGAATCTTCGAGGGGAGTTTCTGTGCCGTACTCAAAGCTGTCTATTACTGCCCGGTCTTGAATAGGAGGCGATAGGAGGCTTTGAGAACGTCCGTTAACTAAGTTTGGTTTGAAAACTAGCCTATCTGAAATACTCTGATAAGTTGCAAGATCAGTAAATTCTGTGACGAAACGGTTTGTTTGTGAATCAACTCTTAGACGACCCGTTTCTGAATCTACAAAAGGACGCTCAAGGCAATGGGCATTTGTCAATAATAAATCTTTTCCTATTAGTGTTCCTGTACACCAGGGGACAGGTGTACCATCAGCAAGCACCCACTCCAAACGACCAATCGCCAACCAGGGAAACAGACGGCTCAGAACCGGAAGATGCTCATCGCTGCCAATAATCGCTTGGGTATCTTCGCAGGGTCGGTAAGATTGTTGCCGTCCACGAGGACGATAAGTTTCGGCATCCAATTCAGAGTTGGCAGGTAGAGCGATCGCCACAGGTTCCAGCAGAGCAGAACATCTGCCTTGAATATCTGAGGGCAATTGTGCTTTAGCCGTAATCCATTGACCACAGATGACAAATAGCAGCAGACTAGATAAGAAAAATGCCCAAAATCGCTTATTCATAGACTGTCCTCACACATAGATGTTTTGGCTAACACGAGCTGTTGTCTAAAATCATGCAGCAAGATGCTCTCCCAACAAACATGGTTTCAGTTCTCGATACAAAAATTACTCTTGCCACTCACCCTGAATCGTGAATGCTGCCCAGTAATAGGGATCGTGATATCTTTCCCAGAGTTCGATTTGGGTTTGTTGCAAGGCGGCGGTCAGTGAAACCGGATTTTCTTCCCGCAAGATCTGGTTGAAGAAAGAAGTTAATAATTCATCGGTGGGTTGCTCAGCGCTAATATCCCAAAGAGTAGGCATGATGCGTTTTGCTCCAGCAAACATAAAGCCTCTGGTCAATCCGATTAATCCCTCACCCCGAACATTTTCACTGAGTCCGCTACGACAGGCACTAAGCACCACTAAATCTGCCGATAGCTTTAGGTTGAAGATTTCATTGAGACGCAAAAAACCATCTACAGGCTGACCTGTCTCGTCCATTTGCGACAGGACAAGACCAGATAATTCGGGATTTTGCGAGTTGAAGATACCATGCGTTGCCAACAGAATATACCGATATGGACGGAGAGGTGTCTCGGTTACAGGATTTTGAGATGAACCGGGATTAATGCCCATCATCCAGTTCTGATTTGCCTCCAAACCCACTCTATGAACTCGTTGAGAATTTGGGATGGTTTCAAGAATGTGATTGGCAGTTTCAGCCGTCAAATTGAGCCGAGTCAATCCTGTCAAGGATGTATCAGTCACTTGCAAAGCGCGATCTTGAGCAGATTGCTCCAGTTGTAGCGAAATGGTTTCTAGAGATGGAACGGCTTCTACATGAGTAGTGGCAGTCTCGGTTCTAACCGAAGGTGAAGTTAGCGTTGTTCTGCAAACCCGTGGAGCACGAGGATCGCTACAGTTAAACACAGGGTCAGCGATTGTTGCTAGAGTTTTCGATGGAGGGCGCTGTTGGGTTTGCTCTTGGTGTTGGACTTGTTCTCGTAATAAGGCGATCGACGATGCAGAGGGAGCCATGACAATTTCATGAGACACAATCAATGGCACATAGTCTTCTGCACCAGAGACATTAGGATCAGGTAATGCAGCAAAGGGAACATACTGCAAAATGTCATCTGCCACAATTAGCAACCGCTTTCCTTGCAGTTGATTGAATGCATCAGGTGGCAGAATTTGTTCGAGTAGTGCTCTGCCTGAACTTATTACTCCGAACGGAATACATTCTTGTTGTAACTGCCACTCACACTCACGAGTTTGAACTGCGCTAATGAAACCACTAGCAAATCCATCTTCTCCTTCCAAGTTTTCTCGTCCAGGAAGCGTATAGCTTTGTAGTTTTCCTTGCTGAGGTACAACCCACAAATAACTGTGCTGTTCCCCCACAAAATATTGCAATAGTATAGTTTCCTCATCCAATACCTCTTGTTGAATCTCTTCCAAAGTCAATGGTGGACGATATTGGATGTCTGCATAGTCAGGATAAGCCTGACGAATCTGGCTTTGGACTTGTTCAAGCTGTATTTCAAGAGCAGAAACTTGTTGGTTATAGTTTTCCCGGATCGTAGTTCGTTCTGTACCTTGAGTAGTGCTAAGTTGCTGACTCAGAAGATTACGCTGTGCCTCCAGTTGCGATATCAAAGCTCGTTCTTCCTGCAATAATTCTCGTGTCGTAAGATCGTCTATACCTCGACTTAAATCAACCTTCGCCTCGACTAAAAGTTCATTAAAGGTGCGGCTACGAGAGCGTTCACTAGCATTGAAAGCTGAAATCTCATATTCTCGCTGAGTTTCAGCATTAGAATCTTCTTGAGCAAGTTGCATCAAGATTTGAATAGATTCTGCATAATACCCAGACTTCTCCCCAAAGAAAGAGGTACGCAGATCAACACTTGCTACGTTAACTCTCAGGGATTCAGTGATTTGAATAGCTTGATTTATTTGATCTAGCGCTGCAAGGAGGTTTCCTTGCCTACCTTCAATACCAGCAATATAAGAACGTAACTCAGCTTCTTGCTCAAGCTCAGATATGGTTTCTGCTAATTCTATTGCTTGGTTAAAAGCACGGAGAGATGCTGGAAAGTCATCTAGGAAGTAGTATCCAAACCCAACTAACTTAAGAACTTGAATCTCTTGAGAAATATTTGGATTGACTTGTAAAATCTCCAAGGCTTGTTCTAGAAGACTAACTGCCTCTGCAAAGGATTCAAATTGTATCTGAATGATTGCAAGGGAAGAGAGCGCCACAGTATCATCTCGACGATCCTCTGTTTCTTGTGCTGCTTTAACGGCTTCATTTGCAAAATAAAGTGCTTGCTGTTTATTATCTTCATCAACATAAATTTGACTAATTCCAATAAAGATGCCGGTTCTTAGAAGAAAAGGATAAGCAAGTCTTTCAGTCCACTCAAGAGCTAATTGATAATCTGCTTTTGCCTGTTCAGTGTTTCCAATCTGTCTGTAAATATCGCCTCGAAGCGCATAACCGCCTACTATTCCTTTAAGAGATGCGTCAAATTGGGGAGTTATCTTTTGCAGTAATGTAATTGACTGAGTGATTCTATAAATAGCTCTATCCAGATCATTTAGGCGACGATAAACGTCAGCACTGTTATGAAGCAGAAAAGCTCTTTGTATGTTTATTTCATTAGATGGTTCAAGGTTCGATATTGTTTGCAGCGCCGAAAAGTAGGAATTTAGAGCAGCTTGATATTCGCCCAAGGCAGCATAAGAAGCAGCAATACTATCAAGTATTGCTGCCTTTTTAACCTGAATTTTTTCAATCTCCGAATTATCTTGAATGGATTCAATTAATTCTAATGCTTGCGTTGAGTATATGAGAGACTGCTCCGGATTATCTAGAGAAGGAAGAAAGCCCGAATTGTAAACCAAGCTAATCTCATTCAAAATGAAAGCTTGTCGATATTGATCTCCGCTAAGCCTATAGTAATCTAAAGCTTCCTGAAATAAATCAAGTGCCTGCATTAAAGATGATTCCGTCCCTCCTTGTTGGTGAGCTATTCGTCCCTCTTCAAAAGCTCTCCTACCAGGATTAAGAGATGACCATTCGCTAAGTTTGAGGGTTAGGATGACTTGATGCGTCTGAAAATTGTAATTTGGTTCATAATCAACTTTCCAAAAAATGCCTGATTCTAGAAGACGTTGCCGATCTGATTGCATGATTTCCAGTTGAGCAATCTGACCAATCTCAGTTCGAATTCCTCGAAGAATCTCAGCCTCCGAGGATTCACCTTGAATTAGGTTCTCATCTTCATCTAAAAATTGAATTCGTATATCCTCAATTATTCCTTCACTTACATATAAATCAACAAAATTACCATCCTCTGGAAAATCGCTACGAACTATACGAGCTAAGTAGCCATTATCCTGATACCACTTCTCCAAATCCCTGATTTTTGCTTGTGCACCTAGAATATCTTCTCGATCCACGCCAAAATCTTGCTCAACTCTATCTAGAAAGAATCGAGAATAGGACTCACTGCCGCTAATTGCAAGATTATTGAAAATTGGGTCATATGCAAACTGCCATGCATTAACTATCTTTCCGTACCACTTTGCAAATAGATCATCGACTATCTCCTGAGGAAAGATGTCGCTAATTTCTGCTTCTGGCAATGAAATAATCCTAACCTGCTCCAAAATGAATGGCTCAACTTCAAATATAATCCGAATACCTGATTCAACGTTTTCAGTTATTATTAGACAACTTGAAAACCAGCCTGTGTGAAAAATTTTTTCTTGATCCCTTTGTAATTGAATTCTTAACTGAGACACGGTTAAAGTTTGTCCTGGTTGAATGCCAATTTGTCGATAAACCAAGTCTTGCAGATCTCCTTCAACTCCAATTATTTCCACTTCAGCAATGGTAATCATCGTATTTGCCAAATCATCTGGGAGTGGAGTATCTGTTGATGCTATTTCTGAAGATTGGGCAATTACGACCTCTTGAAAGCTACTTGATTCAGCAAAGATGGCATTAGATATTTTAGCAACGGAAACAAGGATAAGAAGTGTTCCTACTAGTAAAATTCCATATCTTGCCCATCTTGGAAGCTGCCTTTGCGATTTAGTCTGAAGCTTAATGCGATCGCTCATCTTCTCACCGCTAATCACCTAGTTAACATGCTGCTGCAAGACCAATCATAGATTTGCATACTTCACAAAAAAGCACGGTTACGCAAACTGCAACTAGGAAGCAGCATAGGGGCAACGCTTCCCACTAATAATCTTTCGTCTACATCCCTCACGGCTTCATAGTCGGCATAACGGTAAAGTGCAGCGGCGGCAGACAAACTCCGACTCCGCACCAGTAGCCTTTGACCGTCCGCTGCCACACAGTGTTAGCTGGCGATTCAGGGCAACAACTCAAAGTAGTCACAGTGGCTTGGACGAATAATCGAAAAATCTCGCCGATCCAGCGTATAAACGCGAGTGATGTTTAGCCTTTCAGCGATTGCAACGATCGCTGCATCTGTAAAATCAAGCTGATTATCAGCATATTGTTCCAAGATCTGATGCACTCGTACCAAATCCTCGGTGGTTACAGACTTAACTTGAATCGTTTCAGATGTCACGCTAGACACAAAACGCCGCATTGCTTGATGTCCTAGTCTTGATGCGATTAGATAGCAGACTTCAGGCAAAACGACTACAGGTAGCACCAGGGGCTCATTTACGCTTTGAGCAACAGCTAAGACCCGCTGATGATTTCGATCTCCCTGATCGGTTAGCGCGAACAAAAAACTGGTGTCGAGTATCGCTGTCATGCCGAATCGCTTGGCTCGGAAGCCCAGCCACGTATAGAGTCAATTTCATTGCGGAGGATTTCTTCATCCCGCTCCGAAATATCCTGTTGGCCGGAGTTACCCAAGCCTGCAACTGCGGACAAAAAACTAGCAGAATGATTGTTTATTTCACTGTGTTGGACTGATTTGTAGCGAAGATATTCGAGAAAGCTAGCAAGCTCTACCAAAACCTCTTCAGGAAGCTCTCTGACTGCTTCAAGAAGTTTTTGCCGTTCTATGGTGCCGATATCCATCACTAAACCCCTTGGATTGGACTCCTCTTATCTTATACTGCACTAGAACCCATAAAAAAAGTGACTGAGTTCCCTGCCGTCTCGTCAACCCAATCTACAGTGACTAGCGATCGCACTTACAGCGGTTATTGCTTGAATAAGCCATAGTCTGGTAGTCTAGGCCAAATT
>CAZCXK010000156.1:0-8625 GCA_964502605.1 uncultured bacterium | reverse complement strand
GTAGTGGCTCCTCACACTTGCGTTTATGTTCATTTAACGTCTATAGTTATAGACCGTGCCGAATAAAGAAAACCTATGCCTAAGCTAAAGTCTCGTAAAGCTGCCGCTAAGCGGTTTCGACGCAGCGGCAGTGGGAAAATTATGCGTCGAAAGGCGTTCAAGAACCACTTGCTTGAGCACAAAACGACAAGCCGGAAAAGCCGCCTCTCGAAAATCGCTACCGTTAGTGAGCAAGATGCGGAAAGAGTCGAACTAATGCTTCCCTATTTGTAAACCTTGAAGGGATTGAACCATGACACGCGTCAAGCGCGGCAATGTCGCTCGCAAACGTCGGAAGAAAATTTTAAAGCTGGCGAAAGGGTTTCGGGGTTCTCACTCGAAGCTATTTCGGACTGCCAACCAGCAAGTGATGAAAGCATTGCGGAATGCCTATCGCGATCGCCGCAAGCGTAAACGTGACTTTCGCCGCTTATGGATTGCTCGAATTAATGCTGCATCCCGTCAGCATGGCATGAGCTATAGCCAGCTCATCGGCAATCTCAAGAAGGCTGATGTTCAACTCAACCGCAAGATGCTAGCTCAGATGGCTGTTCTAGATCCAGTAGGGTTTGAGAAAGTTGTTGGCGTAGCCAGCAATGTTGCGTCGTAATCATTTCGCTTCATTTTTCTAACAACCGGTTTGGCAATCAGTTGATAGTTGTCAGGTTGGAAGATGAAAATATCGATTGAGAGGTTTAGGCTAGGTTGCTTACTGGCGTTAGCCACATTTGGAGTACAAGTCTCTGCATCCCAGCATGTTTGGGCAGCTCGGTTAGATGACATCCGAGCACGAGGGTACTTGGTGGTTGCTGTTAAAGACAATGTCCGGCCTCTTGGGTTTCGAGACTCTGATGGTCAGCTTCGTGGACTCGAAATTGATATTGCCCATCGGCTTGCAGAGGAATTACTGGGAGCGGATGGGCGCGCTGTCTTGCAGCCTGTTAGCAATGCAGAGCGGCTCTCGGTACTTTTGACAGACGAAGTTGATGTGGTCATTGCTCAGATGACAGCAACCGCATCACGTTCTCGTGTAGCAGCATTCAGCCCTCCCTACTATTTGGATGGTACGGCCTTTGTGACTCGGAATCCTGCTATTCGTTCTGTCTTAGACTTAGGTCGTCATTCGGTTGCTGTGCTTGATGGCTCAACGAGCATTGACAACCTCCGCTTTTTGTTACCGCAGGTGCGCCTAGTCGGGGTCAGGTCGTATCAAGAAGCATACAATCAGTTAGAGTCAGATCACGCGATCGCGTTTGCTGCAGACGCCAGCATATTATCGGGTTGGGTACAAGAATATCCTGGCTATCGATTGTTGCCCACTGTCTTGTCTGCCCAAGCACTATGCATTGCCATGCCCAAAGGTGTGCAATATGATGATTTGCGACGGCATGTTCATGGGGCGATCGCCCGTTGGCAAGGTGAGGGCTGGCTACAAGAAAGAATTGAATATTGGGGATTGCCAGATTAAGTTAGGAGCTAGACCCGCTACGCTGTCAGTTCTGGCACGTTACTTTAATGGTTCGAGTTATGAATGATCGCACGCTCCCTCTTATTTATCTCAGTATTCTTATTGTCTTGTTGTTAGGTGCAGGTGCACTACTCCTGCGCCAGGTTCTGAAAACCCGCCGCATTGAGACTACCTTCTCACGATTGCAAAATAAGTTCAGCAAAGAGAAGGGCACGTCTCAAGAATATTACGAACTCGGTGGTATCTATCTTGATAAGCGGCTATATTCTCAAGCTGTCACCCTGTTTCAGAAGGCACTCAAAGCGAAGGATTTAGACGGGGATGAGAATATTGCCGTCATTTACAATGCTCTTGGGTTTACGTATGCGGCTCAAGAGCAGTTTGATTTAGCCATTCGCCAGTATAAAGAAGCCCTAGATCGGATGCCGAATTATGTCACCGCTTGGAATAATTTAGGGTTTGCTTATGAGAAAAAGCAGCTGATGGTACAAGCTCTAGAAGCCTATGATGAAGCTTTGAAATGTGACCCGCAAAACTCTTCTGCCAAGCGGCGATCAGTCTCTTTGCGCAAACGGATTGAACAATAAGATGGGTTGTGGGTTAATCGTACTCCTACAAGATCAGTGCGATGTAAGGGATTTGGTGACGCCCCTCGCTATAGGCGTGGGCCATAGGAAGATTTGAGACCCGCTAGCAGCAGATAGAATAAGTAGATCAGGAGCAGACACTTTGATGTCTCTATTTTAATGGCTCTATCCGCTGCACGATCGCCGCAGCCAGAGCTAAAATGGCAATCCCCTCCGACCTTTGTCAAGTGTCTTGCTCTTGATGACACATCCATGTACTGTTGATTTTTAACACTTGTCTATGACTTCTCCTGTGGCTTCTTCTGTTGCGGCTCAGTCTAATTCGGCGACATCTCTGATCATGACGCTGGCACCGACTCGCGTGCTACGGGGGCACGGTGTTTTGGCGATCGCAGGTGATGAGATTGCTCTGCTGGGGCAGCGTCCGCTGTTGGTAGGGGGCGATCGCACATTGGCGGCAGTGCATCCCTTTTTGGCTCCGGCGCTGGCCTCTGGCCGGTTTGCGGTGCAGTCAGCGTTCTATGGCCCCGACTGCAGTGAGTCAGGTTTAGAACAGTTGCGGCAAGGGGCGATCGCCCATCAGGCTGATGTCATTATTGGCGTTGGAGGCGGTAAGGCGCTCGATGCCGCCAAGCTCGTTGCTCATCAGTGTCGATTACCTGTGGTCACAGTGCCGACATCTGCAGCGACCTGTGCCGCATGGAGTGCTCTCTCCAATGTCTATTCTAACGACGGGGCTTTTCTCTACGATGTCAGCTTAGTGCGCTGTCCTGATGTGCTGCTTCTAGACTACGATGTGATCCAAACGGCTGCGCTCCGCACTCTGGTTGCGGGCATTGGCGACGCGATCGCCAAGTGGTATGAGGCATCCGTCAGCAGCGGTCATTCTGACCAAACGCTGATTATTGCTGCCGTGCAGCAGGCGCGGGTGCTGCGAGATATTCTATTTCAGAAGTCGGCTGAGGCGCTGCAATCTCCTGGTGGTGAGGCATGGCGAGAGGTGGTCGATGCTTCAGTGCTGCTAGCCGGAGTGGTTGGCGGGTTGGGGGGCGCACAGTGCCGGACGGTGGCCGCTCATGCGGTGCATAATGGTCTCACCCATTTGCTCGAAAGCCATGGCACACTCCATGGTGAAAAGGTGGCCTACGGCATTTTAGTGCAGCTGCGGCTAGAAGAATTGGTGCAAGGCAATGGGCTCGCGGCCACGGCACGACAGCAGTTGCTCAAGTTTTATACCGAGATTGGGTTGCCCTGTAGTCTCACTGATTTGGGGCTGTCGCACATTACCCTCGATCGGTTGGAGTACGCCGCCGAAATAGCCTGCACGCCTCAATCTGACATTCATCGTCTGCCCTTTGAGGTGACTCCAGTGCAGCTGATGGCGGCCATGGTCTCGACTGTCGCGCCTGTTCAAGTGACGCGATCGCCTGAGCTGGAGCCATTAGAATCGCGCTCCGTTTCGATGTCCTCTTCTGCAAGTGACGACATTCAATTATGACCCTAGATTGGATTAGCCCTGCCGATCGCCTCAGCGCACTTCCTCCGTATGTGTTTGCTCGTCTCGACGAGCTCAAAGTTCGAGCCCGAGAACAGGGGCTCGATCTGATTGATTTGGGTATGGGCAATCCTGATGGGCCGACGCCCCAGCCAGTGGTCGAAGCGGCGATCGCCGCGATCCAAAACCCTGCAAATCATGGCTACCCACCCTTTGAAGGCACAGCTAGTTTCCGGCATGCCATTACTGAGTGGTATCATCGACGCTATGAGGTCGAGCTTGACCCCGATGGCGAGGCGCTGCCACTGCTGGGGTCTAAAGAAGGGCTGACTCATCTGGCGATCGCCTATGTCAATCCGGGTGATTTAGTGTTGGTGCCGAGCCCGTCATATCCGGCTCATTTTCGGGGGCCGCTGATTGCCAGCGGCAAGATTCATCCGCTCATTCTCAAGCCCGAACAAGATTGGCTGATTGACTTGGCTGCGATTCCTGATGCGGTGGCAGAACAAGCCAAGATTTTGTATTTTAACTATCCTAGTAACCCCACAGCTGCGACTGCGCCCCGCGAATTCTTTGAAGAGATCGTGGCGTTTGCCCGCAAATATGAGATTTTGCTAGTTCATGATCTGTGCTATGCCGAACTGGCATTTGATGGTTATCACCCCACCAGTCTGTTAGAAATTCCTGGCGCGAAAGACATCAGCGTTGAGTTTCACACCCTCTCCAAAACCTATAACATGGCCGGATGGCGCGTTGGGTTTGTCGTGGGCAATCGCCACATCATCCAAGGGCTGCGAACGCTGAAAACGAATTTAGACTATGGCATTTTTGCAGCACTCCAGTCGGCAGCCGAAACCGCTCTACAGCTTCCTGATGTCTATTTGCATGAAGTACAGGCGCGCTATCGGGCTCGACGCGACTGCCTGATCGAGGGATTGGTTCGCCTCGGCTGGGCGATTCCTAAAACCCTCGCCACAATGTATCTCTGGGTGCCCTGCCCCACTGGGATCAGTTCGACCGATTTTGCCCTATCCGTGTTGCAACAAACTGGAATCGTGGTAACCCCCGGCAATGCGTTTGGCTCAGGGGGCGAAGGCTACGTGCGCGTCAGCCTGATTGCAGAGTGCGATCGCCTAGAAGAAGCCATTAATCGACTCGAACAAGCCAATGTCCGTTATCAGCCAGAAGCGTTGGTTTCCCATGGCGATTAGCGGAATTGCTTAGATGCCCGCGATCGCGCAACCTTTCGCAGAAAACGTTTTCTAACCAGAGACTCTAAACCCGGAGTTGTGTCGTTGTCGCCACCAAAGCGAGGACAGATGGAACGGCCCACCATATGACAACTTTCGCCTATACCCTCCGCCTTCTGCCTTTAGGAGCGGCTTTCTTCAACTCGCGTAATCACATCTTGCATCAGGACAGGATTTTGCTGAATTGTAGCTTGAAGCTGGTCAAATTCTTCCAGAGCAAAGCCTTCCGACTCAATTGCAGATTGAATATCTTGCTGCGCTTGCGCTTGAATGCCATTAAGCTCTCCCGATGCTTGCTCAAGCTTCTGGATATCTTCTGGCGAAATTTCAGCGCTGCCCTCTGCTGTCGGATTTTGCTGTGCGGCGATGATGCGCGTAAACGCCTCTTCACTAAGCCCCTCTGCCTCAATCGCCTGCACAGCCTGCTGATAGCTATCTTCCTGAATATCTTGAATCTTACCCAAGGCATTGACAAACCGATTTACGTCGTCGTCACTTACGTCTGCGCTGGATTCTGCATTGGGTTGGCTGTCAGCAGCAGGCGCTTCACTGGGCGCGTCTGGTGAATCCGGAGTCAGTTCGGCCTCCGACTGATCTGACGGCGCAGACGCTGTATCGTCCACCTGAGAGCCACCACCACAAGCAGTAAACAACAGTGTTGTGCCAGCCACTACAACAAGAGCAAGTTGCTTCAATGTCATTACAGAGCGATCCTTTCGTAAAGTACAACAGCAATAAAACTTAAAGTTAGGCAGTAAAAAGCTAAAAGCAGCCTTAGAGAACTAAGCTAAATACGCTTCTACCATAGTCAAATCAGGGCGATCGCGCCGTCATACCAGAGGTGGAGATCCACAAATGAAAATCTGTAGACTGACATGTTGCACTCAACATCAAGATTCGTCATCAAATCAAGATTCGTCATCAAAGGCGATCGCCAACATTCAAGAATTATTTTAGTTAGCTGCATCCCAGAGAGCCAACTCCAGATCGTCTAACCAGAGTAAAACCATATCAGAATAGACGTCCTGGATCGGATTTTGCTCCCTCAGCATCCCTAAATACCCCCAAATATAGTTCTGCTGAAAGATTCCTTTTAATTAACTGTGTTTTAACGTACGGTTGGAGACGGGTAGGAACAAATCAGACTGTTTTCTAAAGCATCCCACTGATTTGACAAAATCGTGGTTAGGCTGGGGACAGATAAAACCGAATGCAAATAACGTTGATCAAAGGGGGATTTATGCCAGCGACTATCGCTCCAGACCACATCGAGCGGATTGTCCAAAATCGCCACCATGATCCATTTGAGGTATTGGGGCCGCACCAGATTGAGCACAATGGCCGCTCTGTTTGGACGGTGCGAGCGTTTCTGCCAGATGCTGAGGCAGCTTGGGTTGTGTGTCCGACTGAGCGATGCGAATACCCGATGCAAGCCACTCACCATCCCCAGTTCTTTGAATGTCAAATTGACCAGCCCATCAAAGCCAATTATCAGTTGCGAGTCAAAGAGGGCGATCGCGAGCGCGTGTTTTATGATCCGTATGCCTTTCGCTCACCTCTCATCAGCGACTACGACATTCACTTATTTGCTGAAGGCAATCATCACCGCATCTATGAAAAGATGGGGGCTCACGCAGTTGAGGTCGATGGAGTAGAGGGTGTGTATTTCGCTGTGTGGGCACCCAATGCTCGCGGCGTTTCGCTAATCGGCGACTGCAATCAATGGGACGGGCGCAAGCACCAGATGCGGCAACTCAGCAGCGGCATTTGGGATTTGTTCATTCCGCAATTGAGCATTGGCGAAAAATATAAATTCGAAATTAAGAACCAGGACGGACATTGCTACAGCAAGTCTGACCCGTATGGGTTTCAGCAGGAAATCCGTCCGCAAACGGCTTCAATTGTTAGCGATTTAGCTTACACCTGGAACGATGAAGACTGGCTTGAGCAACGCCGCCATGCCAACCCGCAAGAGCAACCGATTTCGGTATATGAAATGCATCTGGGGTCATGGTTACATGCAGGGGCTGAGCATCCGCCCGCATCGGGTGAGGTGGTGCACATCTCCCAAAAGCCTGAAGGTCGATTTCTCACCTATCGCGAACTGGCGCAAAAGCTGATTCCCTATATCAAAGAGATGGGCTATACCCATATTGAGGTGTTGCCCGTCGCCGAGCACCCCTTTGATGGCTCTTGGGGCTATCAGGTCGCAGGCTATTATGCGCCAACATCTCGATATGGCACCCCCCAAGATTTTATGTATTTTGTAGATCAGTGCCATCAGAATGACATTGGCGTCATTGTAGATTGGGTGCCCGGTCATTTTCCTAAAGATAGCCACGGCCTGGCTTTCTTTGATGGTAGTCATCTGTATGAACATGCTGACCCGCGCAAGGGAGAACACAAAGAGTGGGGCACCTATGTCTTCAACTATTCTCGTAATGAAGTACGCAATTTCTTGATTGCGAATGCCCTGTTTTGGTTTGATAAATATCATATTGATGGCATTCGGGTAGATGCAGTCGCATCAATGCTTTACCTAGATTACGATCGCAAGGATGGTGAATGGGTCGCCAACCGCTTTGGCGGTAACGAAAATCTGGAAGCCGTAGACTTTTTGCGGCAGCTCAACTATCTTCTGTTTGGCTACTATCCGGGGGTGCTTTCTATTGCTGAAGAGTCAACAGCTTGGGCAAATGTGTCGCGACCAACCTACATTGGTGGGCTCGGCTTCAACTTTAAGTGGAACATGGGGTGGATGCATGACATGCTGGACTATTTCAGCCAAGATCCGGCATATCGTCCGTATCACCAGAACAGCATCACGTTTAGCATCATGTATGCCTTTAGCGAAAACTTTATGCTGGCACTCTCGCATGATGAAGTCGTACATGGCAAAGGTAGCCTGTTTCAAAAAATGCCGGGTGATGAGTGGCAGAAATTTGCCAACCTGCGAGCGCTCTATGGCTATATGTTCACCCATCCTGGCAAGAAGACTCTATTTATGGGAATGGAGTTTGGGCAGGTATCTGAGTGGAATGTTTTGCGTGATTTGGATTGGAGCTTGTTAGAAAAGCGGCCCCACGCACAGTTGAAACAGTTTGTTGCCGACTTGAATCATCTATATCAGTCACAGCCTGCTTTATATACTGAAGACTTTTCTGCCGATGGCTTTGAGTGGATAGACTGCAACGATGCCGAGAATAGCATTGTGTCATTCTTACGTCATGATAAACACTCAAACGAGTCTATTGTGGCTGTGTGCAATTTCTCGCAACAACCTCACTATAACTATTGGGTCGGAGTTCAGGAGTCAGGCTACTATCAAGAACTACTGAATAGCGACGCCGAAATCTATGGAGGCAGTGGCGTTGGCAACTATGGTGGCCAGTGGACGGCGGATTGGCACAATCCTTGCTTCCCATATGCACTGCCGCTATCGCTACCGCCACTGGGGGTGTTGGTGTTGAAGCTCGACCCATCCAAGTCGCAAATTTCGATCTAGGTGGAGCCACAAGATGTGATTTGCATTAGGGGGCGATCGCCCCATTAATCATCATTGGAAATAACAGCGTTGCCTAATCAGGAGATGAAATTAGGGTAAAACAGATGCAATGCCCCGAATGTGGCTCAACTGACATCAGTGAGAACGGCAAGCAAAGAGGTAAACAAAATCTGGTTGTGGACTGGCGTTGACCACTTCAGAACAGGGATTATAGGCTGGGTTCCAGCTAAGGGACTTGCGGGGAAATAGCCTCCCAGTCATTTTAGAATAGGGGAAAGGAG
>CAZCXK010000155.1:0-8685 GCA_964502605.1 uncultured bacterium | reverse complement strand
TCCTCTCTCCTCTCTCCTCTCTCCTCTCTCCCTCTCTCCCTCTCTCCCGAGTCCAGCATCGCTGACAACGGCCTGCCCCTGACGCCTCTTCAGACCGGGAGTTGACCGCCCCGGTTCTATCAGCAACAGGCTCATGGCGTCTCTATAATTGGGTGGCAGTCTAGCTTCCATTGCGTATTAATTCTCACCCGATCCAACAGTTAATCACGTAATCGCCTAAACTGGAAAGATGTCGGATAGTGGTCTTGACATGCCTAGCACACTAGGCATTATGATGAACACCGACTAGAGCCTTAAGATCGTGAGCTAAGAAATTCGGGATAATAACGGCATATGCAAGAGCTTGCAATAGTACCAGAACTTAATTTTGAAAGTGCAGAATATAAAGATGCATACAGTCGCATCAATGCCATTGTGATTGAAGGTGAGCAGCAGGCTCATGAAAACTACATTCACCTTGCAGAGCTTTTGCCAGACGAGAAGGATGCGCTAGTCAGCCTCTCTAAAATGGAGAATCGCCACAAGAAAGGGTTCCAGGCTTGCGGAAAGAACCTGAATGTTACCCCTGACATGAGTTTTGCTCACGACTATTTTGCTCAACTCCACGATAACTTTCAAGCAGCATTTAAGGTGGGCGATGTCGTCACCTGTCTGCTGATTCAGTCTTTAATTATCGAAGCATTTGCGATCGCAGCCTACAACATCTACATCCCGGTTGCCGATCCTTTCGCTCGCAAAATCACTGAAGGAGTAGTTAAAGACGAATATCTTCATCTCAACTTTGGTGAAGAGTGGCTGAAAGCTCACTTTGACGAGTCTAAAGCAGGTCTGGAATCCGCTAACCGTCAAAACCTGCCTATCGTTTGGAAGATGCTTAATCAGGTCGAAGATGATGCCCGTGAATTAGGCATGGATAAAGAAGCGCTCGTAGAAGACTTCATGATTAGCTATGGTGAAGCCTTAGCCAACATTGGCTTTACAACTCGCGAAATCATGCGGATGTCTTCCCATGGTCTGGTTGCTGCTTAGCCTATCTTGATTCACCGATTCGTGAAGCCCAGCCAACCTTTGAAGCCGCCGCTCAAACGAGCGGTCGCTTTTTGTTAGGGCTGCTTTAGCTCTAAATGTGCTTCTTATCATGACCTATTTTGTCAAAGTGAGTTATTTATGTTTGGGTTGATTGGTCATTCTACAAGTTTGGAACATGCACAAGAGGTGGCACAAGAGCTGGGCTTCCCAGAATTGGATAGCCAAGACTTGGATTTTTGGTGCTCCGCTCCGCCTCAAATTCTGGATAATATTACTGTCACCAGCATCACTGGACAGCAGATCGAAGGTCGCTATGTCGAATCATGCTTTTTGCCAGAAATGTTGACCAGCCGCCGGATCAAAACGGCGATCCGCAAAGTGTTGAATGCCATGGCGCACGCTCAGAAGCATGGGCTGGACATCACCGCATTAGGTGGATTTTCATCGATTATTTTTGAAAATTTTAATCTTGAACAGCAGCACCGGGTTCGCAATGTCGAGCTCGAGTTTTGCCGTTTTACCACGGGTAATACCCATACGGCCTATGTGCTCTGTCGCCAGGTTGAGCAGGCATCTGCAAAACTCGGCATTGACCTCAGCCGCGCTACTGTTGCTGTATTTGGAGCAACAGGTGATATTGGCAGTGCGGTTTGTCGTTGGCTCAACTCTCGTGTAGATGTCGCAGAGCTGTTGCTCATTGCTCGCAATCAAGAACGCTTGCGGGCTATGCAAGATGAATTGGGCCGTGGCAAGATTATGTCGCTGGAAGACGCGCTGGTTGAGGCCGATATTGTGGTGTGGGTGGCTAGCACGCCTCGAGGAATTGAGATTGATCCAGACAAGCTCAAGAAGCCTTGTTTACTAATTGACGGAGGCTATCCAAAAAATCTCAAAACTCAAGTCCAGCACCCAGATATTTATGTGCTAGGGGGTGGCATTGTTGAGCATTCGCTTGACATCGACTGGCGCATCATTAAGGCCGTAAAAATGGCGATTCCGGGTCGTCAGCTCTTTGCCTGTTTTGCCGAGTCAATGCTGCTCGAATTTGAGAAATGGCATACCAATTTCTCGTGGGGACGCAACCAAATCACAGTGGAAAAGATGGAGCAAATTGGCAATGCGTCGGTGAAGCATGGATTTAAACCGTTGTTAGAGTTCTCAGGCATATCGGCTTAAGCCCCGGATGAGTGATGCGGAGGGTTGGCAGATCCCTACTGGTTTTCCAGCGTTGCTGTCTGGCGAAATCCATGTGTGGCGATCGCTCCTAATTGCTGATTCGTTAGCAGTTTGGTTTTATGCAGATCTGTTATCTGACGACGAGCAAGAACGGGCTCAGCGATTTCGTGATTCCATCCATCGGCAGCGGTTTATCTTGGCGCGAGGTCTACTCAGAACTCTATTAGGCCGCTATCTAGAGACCGATCCGGCTCAGATCGTGTTTGCCTATAGCTCATATGGCAAGCCTCGATTAGCCGTTCCAGCCGCAGATGGGCTACAGTTTAACCTGTCTCATTCTCATGAGTTAGCACTGGTGGCTGTTGGGCGCGATCGCCCCATTGGGGTTGATGTCGAACACTGTCGCCCCGTAGCCAATTTAGACAGCTTGGCTGCTCGTTTTTTAACAGGTAGAGAATATCGGGCGATCGCCCCCTTGCCTCCAGACGCCAAACATGCGGCCTTTTTCTGCGGATGGACGCGCAAAGAAGCTGTGCTCAAAGCGATCGGTCGCGGGCTTGCAGATTTAAGCCGGGTTGAGGTGACAATGTTGCCCACTGAGGCTCCGGCCTGTGGGGTTGCTTGTGGGGTTGGACAGGTTAGCAGCCACCCAGACTCAGAGCTTGATCATGAGGACACCGAGCCGCACCATCAGAACCCGGACATGAGGGCGATCGCTGATTGGTGGCTCAGTGACTTAGCGATTGATAGGGGCTATGTAGCTGCGGTTGCGGCTCAGTGGTCAGCACCCATGCCGCCAGTGCTAAAAATGTTTAGCATTACCCCTTAGCCATTGATGTGTTAAGTGGGATAGCACGCTCTATCATCTGTGGGTCTATCATTTGGTTTTGACTGACCTTTAGAGTTTAGATTTTAGATGGCGGCAGTCTGATTATGACCTTGTGATATCGTGACTTGATTGAATAGTCTGAGTCAGTGGCAATCTTGCGCCTATCTTCTCGCATCTATCTAAGATGCGGTGGCTCGGCTGCTTCCTCTCATATATCAATAGCCAACATGAAGTCCTCACCTCAAGGTGCAACCTTTGTCGATTGTTTGCGCGATCGCACCCAGGCACACCCTCGTCAAACCGCCTTCACGTTTCTCAAGACGGGCGATACACCTGCACGCGTGGTGACCTATGAGGCACTTGATCACCGGGCTAGGGCGATCGCCGCGCACTTGCAATCTATGTGCTGTCAGGGCGATCGCGTCGTGTTGATCTATCCTTATGACGCTGGCATCGAGTTTATCGAAGCATTTTTGGGATGTTTGTATGCAGGCATTATTGCGGTGCCGTGCCATCCGCCGCGCAGTCGGTCGGGGCTGTCTGATTTAATCGGACGACTGCTCTCATCGGAAGCAACGGCAGTGCTGACACCCAAGTCAATGCAAGCCAAGCTCAAGCATCAGCTTGCCCAGTCTGATGCAGAATTGCCTGTAGAGATCATGTGGCTGCTAGATGCTAAGATGGCTGACCATCCGGCTAAAGATTGGCAACCGCCGCTGCTCACTCCTGATATGCTGGCGTTTCTGCAATATACATCTGGGTCTACGGGGTTGCCCAAAGGAGTCATGATTACCCATGCCGGCCTATTGCACAATCAAGCCCTATTGCAGTTGGCGTTTGGGCATACTGAAACCTTGATGGGAATGGGCTGGCTACCGCTGTTTCATGACATGGGGCTGATTGGCAACGTGCTGCAGCCGCTCTACCTGGGCAGCTCATGCGTGCTGATGTCACCTATTGAGTTCATCCAAAAGCCTGTGCGCTGGCTACAGGCAATTTCTCATTATCGAGCCACTACTAGCGGCGGCCCTAATTTTGCCTATGATTTGCTATGTCGTCACGTAACACCGGAGCAAATCCAATCATTGGATTTGAGCCCTTGGGAGGTGGCCTTCTCTGGCGCTGAACCCGTTCGCCCTGACACCATGAAGCGTTTTGCGGCCATGTTTGCCCCTGCAGGTTTTCGCCCGGAGGCTTTCTATCCCTGCTATGGCATGGCCGAAGCCACGCTGTTTATTGCGGGTGGGCAGAAGGCCAAACGGCCTCAGATTTTACAGGTTGACGAATCTGCGCTTGAAAATAATCGGGTGCTTAGGGCTGATCGGCTTGGTCAACGGGGGCGATCGCTGGTCAGTTGTGGTCATGCCTGGCTCGATGGACAGCTTGTCATTGTTCATCCAGAGCGGTTGACCCGCTGTGCTGACGACGAAGTGGGCGAAATTTGGGTGGCAGGGTCTGGCCTGGGCACAGGATATTGGCATGATGCTGATCTGAGCGATCGCACCTTTTGTGCTTATCTCAGCGATACCAGAGAGGGGCCATTCTTGAGAACTGGAGATTTGGGCTTTCTCCATAACCATGAGCTGTTTATTACAGGTCGTCTCCATGATGTCATGGTGTTTTGGGGGCTCAACCACTATCCACAGCATATCGAGCAGACGGTAGCCGAGTGCCATCCGGCATTTCGCGCCCATAGCTGTGCTGCATTTTCAATCAATGTGCAGCAGCATGATCGCCTCGTAATTGCTCAAGAAGTCAAACGCAGCGATCGCCACCACATCAGGGCAGCAGATGTGGCAGATGTGATTCGCTGGAAGATATTCCATGAACATTTTATCGATGCATATGCGATCGCCCTCGTCAATCCGGGGGGGCTGCCCCAAACCTCTAGCGGCAAAATCAAGCGCAGTGCCTGTCGGAGCAGCTATATAGCAGGGGATTTAGACGTACTCGACGAATGGCGATCGCCTGCTGATGCGCCAGCAGACCTGTCGGTGTTGATGCGTTACTATTTGAATCCATTCACCCATCTTCGACGATATGCTAATCTGGCGCGAGGATATGTGCAGCAATGGTCAACCCGACGAACGCGATGATTAAACTCCCTCAACTCTGGACAGCCTGGAAATTGCGGGTGCTACTAAAGAGGCCATCATCTAGACAGCAGAGGTGCCATTGGGGTAAGTGGCTGGCAGTCTTGCCCTCCGGCCTACTGAGTCTGCTGCTGTCGGCAGAAATTACTCCTGCTGCAGAGCAAATTCAGTTTCGCTATGGCCTGTGGAGTCAATCTCTAGCCGTTCAAGACTTAGAAACGTTTGTGGCGACGGGCGAGATCCACGGCAGCTTACGGCTGGTATTATCTCGACTCAGTCTTGAGCAACAGCAGCAGATTCGAGAGGCGTTACAGGCTCAGTATGAGGTTGACCCAGTGACGGTGAGCCGCTTTTCTTACACATCGTCCGGTGAACTGCTGCTGCAAGAGGCCGGCGATCTGCTGAAAACCCCCTCTGGCCAGAATGGTTGGTATGGTCTGCGGGCGGCTTTGGTGTTGGCGGCAGCTGACCCAGACGGGCTGAGCCTGATTAATCTGCTACGGCAGTTGCCGACCGATATCCATATTGAGCTAACGGATGTGGCAACGGTGTTGGGACGGTTTGGACGCATCATCCGCGAAACACAAGAGACGATGGATCGCCTAACTCAATCAACGCAGGCGATCGCCGCCGCTGAACTGCTCCCTGATTTGAGTCAACTCCCTGATTTGCAAGCCCCTGGATCGTTAGCCGTCTCGATGCAAACGCTGGCGCTATATGATGCCGAACGCGATCGCGCCATTACTACCGATGTCTATCTGCCAGATCACGAGGAGCCAGCACCGCTGATTGTGGTATCGAATGGTTTGGGGGCTCGCCGCGATCGCTTTGTCGAACTGGCTGACCATTTGGCCTCCTATGGGTTCGCTGTGGCAATTCCTGATCATGTGGGTAGCGATCGCCAGCGGCTGCAAGAGTTTTATCAGGGGCTACACCGTGAAAACTTTGAAGCTGCCGAATTCATCGATCGCCCGCTCGATATCACGTTTGTGCTTGACGAATTAGAGCGGCTCAATGCTCAACCGCAGGTGCTGCCATCTGACCCATCATCCGCATCTGCCAGCCTGTTTCAACGGCTTGACCTTGATCGAGTGGGTATCTTTGGCTATTCCTTTGGCGGCACAACAGCGTTATCACTGGCGGGGGCATCCCTTGATCGATCTCACCTTGAGCATGAATGCGCGACCCAATCGGCTCTGATCAATATCTCCTTGCTCTATCAATGTCGAGCATTGGAGTTACCGGATCTAGGGCGATCGCTGCAAGATCGCCGTATTCAAGCAGCCTATGTGTTTGTGCCCTTTGGCAAAAGTTTGTTTGGGCCAGAGGGTCTGCGCTCGGTTGACATGCCGATTTTCTGGGAAGCTACCGATCAAGATGTGTTGACACCGCTCGTAGTTGAGCAAACCCCGGCCTACCCCTGGCTGACCACTCCAGAGCGATATTTGGCGGTTGCCAACGGATTGCCCCACGCCCGCCTGACGCTCGATGTCATCAACCGCATCACAGGACAATCAATCGAATGGGATGCTGTCAAACCAATTACCCTGCGCTATCAAAATGTGATGAGCACAGCCTTCTTTAGCGTTTATGTTACCCGCAACGATGCCTATCGCCCCTATCTCACGGCTGCCTATGCCCAAGCTCTCACCGTTGCTCCCTATGGGCTGACTTTGGTGCGATCGCTCCCACCTACGATTGCTCCCTAACCGCCCCGTTGTCCCTCGACTTAAATCAATCTTCGTCCTTTAACCATCGCCAATTGTAGCGATTCCACTCATACATGCCTTGAATGTTATACTCGATACCGCTCTCAAAACGAACTGTGCAGGTCGTATAGCGGCTATAGGCTGCAGATCCTGTGCGCGTGTCATCTGACTGTTCGACAATGTTCATGACCTGACAAGGAATCCATTCTCGCTGACAGGGGCCGTCCTCTTGCACCCACTCCCAGAGGCTATTCGACACCTCGATGCGATCGCCAACAGCTAACATCATCGCTGCTTCATCTGAATATTTTTCCAGGTGATAGGGCTCAATCTGGTCTAGCCACTGCGGCCCATATCGCTCTCGGATAAACTGGACAGCACCCGATTCTCGTCCGTGCAGCCAGTCATCTAGCAGCTGTGTTTTCCAAGATTGATGATGCCGATTCTGCACCCGAATAAATTGTAAAAGTGCCCGCCGTTCGTCAGATGTCAGCACATCTAGCGGGTTGGTGTCGCACGGGGCTGGGGCCGTCGGGGGCTGAGTCATGCTGCCAACATTAGCATCGACAGAAGTAGCAGTAGCCGCACCCGACTGCATCTGCTGCTGCATCGCCTCACGAATGATTTGCTGCTGCATCGCCTCTAACGGATGCCCCAACGCTTCGCACTGGCTAAAGGCGACATGAAGAAGCGCATTAATCTCAGAGGGTGTCATTAGCTAAACGTTTCCGCTTGCACATGATTAAATCTAGCGGGTTGAGGTTGCATGAACCGCTTAGAGACATTAATCCTAGATTAACATCCTGACCCTGAATTCAAGTTGATAGCGCGGATTAGCAGAATTCACGATAATCTGAGAACAAGACTAGGCCTCGACATACCTGAATGTGCTATGTGTCGTGATGACAGGTCACCTCGACAGAGTCGGGCTAATTATCCGCTCATGAGGTCTGCAATTAAAAATAGTCTTTAACAGAATTTGACCCAAGAGAAGCGCTATGAAACGATTGATACCTATTCGGCTATGGGTTGTTGGTGTTTTGTGCAGTGGCCTTTGGATGCTCAGCTGTCTTTGGACTCCTCCAGCCTTTGCTCTCACCCCGATCAAGCTGTCCGATTTAGACTATAAAGACTGTCCGGCTGATTTGGCAGATGGGGTAGTGACGGCAGGCGGGTCAAGCATGGATGCAAACTGCTTCATCGTCTATGGCAAAGCTAAGAATGCCTCGGGCAAGCCTGTTCTCAATGCCGATGTCTATGGTCGCATCTATGATGCCAACAACAATCCGGTGATGCAAAACAGAACCAGAGTTGGATCGATTGATCAGGTGCCACCGGGCACAAGCGATTTCGAAATTCGCATCAGTGTGCCTGCAAATCAGCCAATGCCGCTCAAGCTCGAGCAATTTAAGGCGTCTGGTTTTACGGGGCAAGTTCGACGGTAATTCAGACTAATGATCTAGTTTTATACGTTGCAGGTATCTTGCCTGCCTTTGCGATCTTTTTGCATGCAGTCTCTCGGTTGAGAGCACTGAGGCGTCCGCACTATCAATGAGAATTAAGGTTGTTCCCGATGCGCTGATAGACTTATTGCTTCATATATAAGCTGCTGCACGGCTATCAGCAGCCTGTGCAGCAAACTCAACACGATGCCACGTCTCAAAATGGCAGCTTAGTAATAGGCAGCATAGGCTGCTGCCCCTTGGAGTGCCCGCGCAACAAACTGAAGTAGAAATATAGCCAAAATTGATGAGAAATCAATGCCACCTAGCGGTGGAATAAATGATCGAAAAATATTCAGATAGGGATCAGTCAATTGGCTCAGGGTTGCAAAGGGCTGATTCATCCA
>CAZCXK010000154.1:0-8768 GCA_964502605.1 uncultured bacterium | reverse complement strand
TTGGGGGCGATTGGTGGCGCTATCCAGCTAACACGTCATGGCAGCGGATTGGCGAACTCCGCCTGTGCCCAGTTCGAGGTGATCTGCAACCGCTGCATTGTGCCGTTAGACTGCCAGGTTATCGGTGGGTAGATGTAAGCGGGAGGTTAACTGTGAAGACAATCGAAGACTATGAAAAAGTTTTGGTAAAGTCAGTAAGTTTGTGTAATTTTTCAAGTACAAGTAAATCAGTATCATGCATTGTCTACTGAAAAGGTTACTTGACAGTTTAGGGTGTCAGGTTGCATATATTTGCCCTTCGTTGGATATCAAGACTATTGTTCTGAGCTGAGCTGTTTTATTTTATGTACGACCTAACACCTTACGAGAAACACGCGCGCTTTGAGATCAATCAGTGGCGTGACGAAAAAGATGGCTTACTCACAAATGCGCTGAATGTGGTTGGTGCACCTGTAGGGTGGCTATACAATAGAATGCCAAATAACTTGAGCAAGACCCTAGAAAAAGCAGTGATGGGCAGTTTGGGTATGCTCAACAACGCGGCGCAATGGACATACAGTGACAGTCAAATTATCAAAGATGCTAAAAAGTTAGGGATCACTATCAAAGACTATAGAGATCTCAGTGAGTGTGACCTTGAGCAATTGGACAAATTGGCTCAACAATATTTCATGCAGAACAAGCTCGTCGCAGCATTAGAGGGCGCAACATGTGGTTTTGGCGGTCTAGTGTTGATTGCAGCAGATGTTCCATTGTTGTTTACAATAAGTTTCCGGGCAGTTCAACAAATTGGGTATTCCTACGGATTTGAGATGGATAGCCCAGATATGCTTCCATTAGTGATGAATGTATTCAATGCTGGTTCGGCAGGCTCTAGTACAGCTAAGGTGTCAGCAATGGCAGATATGCACATCGCAGCGGCAGCATTCGCCAAAGGTGGTAGAAGATGGACTTACAACAGGATAGCAGCACAAACTCAAACTGGGATAATAGCAAAACTTTTGAAAGATAGAACAAAATATCTTCCGCAGCAGATTGCCCAACATATCACCAAACGAAAATTAGGGCAGGCTATTCCGTTCATTGGTGCTGCTGTTGGTGGAGGCTTTAATTATTGGTTTCTACAAAGCACAACCCGCTCAGCCTACATGATTTTTCGAGATATGTATTTAGTCCGGAAATACGGTGTTTCTGAGGATAATCAGCAAGACTCAGGTACTACCTGAGTGCGTGTTTCCATTCCTAGATTCTTTGATATTTCAACATCGCATAGTTGTCTGTATGCTGAGTAAATAGTGTGATTGTTACTTATGGCTTCTCGTAGATTTTCTATTGTTACGGATGAGCTGAGCGGAAGAACACGTATACGCAGCTATGACATACGGGTTGCTTCTCAGCAGTATGCCAATATTGCAGGTCTTCTTGCAGGATTTGCTTTCACGATTGTTATACTTGTGGCTCAAGAAAATGAGCCAAAGCTCACTGCAATAGAAATTCTTGGGCGAAATCTTGCTGCTGTGAGTTTTTTCGTTTCTTTTTTTGGTTGCATACTCACGTCTTTTGTCTTTGCACTTATATCTAGCGAAGAGGTGTTGACACGAAGGGCACACCAAATGGCATTCTTTGCAGCAGCAGGTTTCTCATCTACTATCAGCCTTTTATTCTGGAGCATAGCAGCTATTCTAAAAGCATTTCTTGTTGACGAAGTTGCACTTTTTGCTTATCAAATATTCCCCTTATTCGTAATTATTCATCCAGTCTATGTCGTAGCTAGTGTTCTTGATGAAATTTATATATTTGATCGTAGAAAGCCAAGGCTTAGAGAATACTCAATATTAGTAGGCCCTAGTTTTCTAACTATTTTAGCTGCCTGTTTACTTCGTGCAGGTGGATTAACAGTAACAGCAACACTACATCTGCAATCTTTCTACATTATCGTTTGGCTACTTGTATTCTTGATTATTATAGATAACGTTGTTTCTGCCATATTTTCAACAGTAGATGATGACTTCAGAGTGAATATGCTTTTTAGCAGTTTTTGGATGCTCGTCCACTCTATTTTGATTAGCTTTCTCATTATCTTTTTGTAAGTGAAGTGTTTGAGGTTTGGTTAGTTTTTGTTCCGGTACAACTATAACGAGGAAATAGTATACATGATAACTGTTTACGTGTGGACACCGACGTTACATGACGGTTTCGGTAACATTCTCACAAACATACGCAGCTATGAGGAAAACAAAAAAAGTAGTCATGGAAACTTTCCTAGCACTTCCAATAGAAATCCGATAGTAGACCCTTTTTTTCGACCTGAACTTATAGCTAGTGATCAAGGCAATGAATTTGAAAAGATTAGGTCTCAGCTTAAGAGTCTTGTTTTAGCTTCGCGTGATTCAACTGTTGAAGAGTTTCAGCGACTTGTTGGGCATGCATCTCTACTAGTTGAGCTAGAAGATGGACGATCGGAGTACCTGAGTTTTTGGCCAGCAAGAGATGAAAAATACTTTGATAAGTCTGATTTTATAGATAGCTACAAGCGCGATTCTTCTAATTTTAAAATGAAGAAGCATGCAGATATTCTAGTACCACTTTTGAATCTCAATGACATAAAAGTTTATGAATTTATACGGAAATGCAAAGAACAACGACGTAAAGGAGAGGGTTATGTTAATTACAACCTCTTCTTTAAAAACTGCTCGACACTTGTCATGAGTGCTTTACATGAGGGCGCACAAACTAGCGCTTTTGCAAAAAACAAAGACTTTTTTCAAAAGGCATTAGTTTCTCTTGCAGCAGCAGGAGCTTATAGTATGTTCATTGCAGTAGCTATTGATGCAGTTAAGGGCGGTAAGGGTAAGTTTTTTCTAAATCCAGACTTATCTACCCAAGAGATGCTGAGGCATCTAATTACGAAGGATAATCTAGATAGAAGCTTAGGCAAGCAGAGTTCTTTAGGACAATTTTGGAGTATGATTTCAAAATCAAGAACACTGTTCTATACAGTAGAGTCTGTTGTGCATACTCCTGCATCTGTTTTGGACTATGCCTACCGTCTTGAACAATTGGGGTAAACGGCACAGTATGTAGCAACAGTCTAACAATTCGGTTGCAGCGGACAGTTTGGAGATATTGGTGTAGATGCAAAGACTAGTGCCTGCCGCTGAACCGAGTCGTTAGGCAGAAAATTTCCCTCTAATAAGGAGTTAGGCTGCCTGAGTTATTGGTGAGGGCTGTGCCTGAAGCTTATCGGTAAGGAAGGGTAATTCAAGGCAGTTAGCTTGCGTTTTGCACCTCTAATTCTGTTGCACCACGGGTCAGAGCTACAAATGCATCTGCTCTAGCACACAGAAGACCAATATTTACGTCAGTTGAGAAATAACCATCTGCCCATGTTGGAAGTTGTAGAATATTTCCGAGAACTAAGATTGAGTGAGGTCTTGTTTGAGTTTGTAGTTGCCGCCTGTACCTATATTCTGACAGTTGTCCCACTCCTAAGCGAATACGAGGTTGGAAGTTTCTTCGGTTAATAGTTTTTACCTCAAAAATAGTCTCTAAGCCGTTCTTTTCTGCAAGTAAATCAACTGAATTTGGATCATCTGATACGTTATAAGAAAGCTCAGTTAGTCTAGCTGCAAGTCTTGCAACGAGTTCCTGATGCTGACGAGTTTTATCACGTAGCCGTGTTCGTCCTTGGACGATATTTTCAACGTTAACGTTAGGATTTGACTCGGCAAATTCAGGGATGTTGGGTGAAAAAGGTCTGAGATTGATTTCTGATACCTCAACAGCCACCGGAGGACTATCAATTTCATCTAGTAGTTCATGATCAGGATAGTTGTCTGAAAGATATTCTTGACTACGCAAATCGTCAGGCGTAACCCATTGAGATTCAATACTTGGGCTACCGAAGAATCCATACCACGATAGGGCATTTTCGCGTTCAATTGAACTTTGTGGCATCCAGAAAGTTGCCGGATCACTATGAAAGTCTAAAATGACTTGAAGCTGATCAATGTCTGCTAAAACAGTAGGTGACAAGGAAATAGAATTTCCTTGTTTACTCGCAAAGTCGCTTTGTCCTAAAAATTGAAACCATTCCTGAATATCTCGTAATCTACGTTGATCAGCCCCAGATGTATCACCGCTCTGCCTCACCTGTAATAGTCTTGTATATGCTTCTTGCCAATCCCTATTTCGAATTGTAGGTACAAGAGCTAGAAGGCACTCACGAGTGTCTAGAGTTGGGGAATAATCTTGTCGATATAGCTCAACCAGAATTTGTAAGATTAGTACTCCTGGCTTAATCAAAATTCCTGAATTAACATCTAGTTCTGTTCGGTTTAGTGGAATTATTATTCCTGCTTGTGATAACTCTCCTTTCACTGCTGGAGATAAGTCTGTTTTGTGTCCATTGGGATACTGATAAGCAAGAACTTGAGTAGAGAAGAGTTCAGAGTAACCAATTGTGCCATCGATATACATGAGACCAATCGATGTTAATTGTGGTTGTCTAATATATCTGGTTGAGTAAATTAGACCCAAATCAGGGAGGATCTGTTGATAGTCACGCCATGCATCCACTTGCCCAGAATCCGCTCTGATATTCGCAGTGAATACTCCGTCACTCACTAAAGCTTGATTAACTAGAACTCGGTAATTTGGATATTGCCTAAATCGATAAGCTGCCTCTAGAAGAGCAAACACCTCTCTTGAACTCACCCTTCCCATGTGATGATTAAAAGACCAAGAGTATCCTGGGTACGGAAGTGTCAAACTGCTATCTCCTCCTTACTCAAGGTCTTTAATGTATCTTGAATAGATTTCCCAACAGCAAAAGCAAGAAGTGGAGGGACAGCATTACCAACTTGCCTATACTGTGCTGTTGATGTTCCTAGGAACTTATACCAATCTGGAAATGATTGAAGGCGTGCTGCCTCCCGAACTGTAATATGACGAGGAACATAGGGATGGATATGTGGTCTACCACCACCTGCCTTAGAACCAACTAGTACTGTCCCTGAAGGCTTTTCGGGATCGATTCTATCTGTATGGTCTACTTTGTCCCTACTTCCAGGCAGAATTTTTTCGTATCGACTACGAACTCTCTCACCATGAATACGAATATCATGATTATGCAAATTCTCAACTTGCTCCAACGCTAACTTTGCAGGTAGCCAGTCTGGAAGGTGCTGATTCAGCAAATCTAAGCTCAACGGATCACGATATCTAGGTGAAGGAAAAGTAAATTCAACGGGTTGACAGAAGCCTACCACAAATACTCTCTTCCTAATTTGCGGTACTCCATAATCGGCGGCATTCAAGATATCTGTATAAATGTCATAACCTGTCTCAACTTGAAAGTGATAATAAAGCTTTTTCCAGTCCTCACCATTATTAAGAGTCAGCAATCCTGGTACATTTTCAAAAACAAAAGCTTGCGGTTTTAGCTCATTTATAAGACGAATATAGTCAAATACAAGTTGACCTCGATCATCTGAAAAAGAACCTCTTTTACCTAGTATGCTAAATGCTTGACAGGGTGGTCCTCCCGCAATAAGGCTTATCTTTTTAGTTTTAATTATTTCTTTAATTTCATCCCCTTTCAGCTCTCTCACATCTTTAGCTTCTGCTACGCAATCAGGAAAGTTATACGAAACAGTATCACAGTAGTATTGAACTTCGTCATTTGAGTATTTGAAATTGAATCCTGCAAGAGATAAACCTAAATCCAACCCTCCACCCCCAGAAAAAAGTGAGACCCCAACAAGCTCGTTCCTCTTTTCTTTAGGCAATCTTAGGGAATTTAATGCAGTAAGATATGAGTTCATGCAGGTCTTAGTTAGTTAACCAAAGAGTCGCTAGGCGTTGAATTATATCCTAAAAGGTGACGCTTTGTACTACTTTGATCTAAAAATATACTTATTCTGCCCTATAGAGTAGGTATTGTAGGGTTTTAGGTTAGTGGCTGACGGCAGCCTAACACTGCGTTGGTGCGGACGGTACAAAGGTTATCGATGAGAGTTCGAGGTTGTCTGCCGCCGCACAACTTCACCGTTAGACCGCTAGACCTCGATAGGGGCAACCTTGAGAGGCTATCTGTAGGTACTTGATAATCAGTGACCAATTTGTTTTCTAGGAAACATTTACTTCGCGCAGGCTTTGGTACACTTGTTCTGATGGATATGTAGTCTTGCTAGACTATACACAGTAGCCAAATGTCTCCAATGTCAGGGTATCTACCGATAGTTCATCAAACCCTAAACATAGGAGCATACTTATGGATCGCCGCACCTTCATTGCATCAATTGCTGGCTCGTCTTTAGTTCCTCTATTTTCATCCGCAGCTATTGGTACCTCTGCCAATCGCAAGGGTTTTATGCTCAGCACACTAGACATTGCGACTATTGGAGCTGATATTACGCGAATAGCTGATTTGGGTGGCACTATTGTTCGCTTCCCGTTATATTTCAGTTATGAGCCATCTCTTCAGGTATGGTTTGATAGGCTTGAAGCAGCCTATGCAGTCTCTTACCAGCGTGGCGTTATCCTCGTCATAGACATCCATCATCCAAGTGGTTTGCACAGCCCTGAAAACCAGAATATCTATGATGTAGATGACTTTGTGAATAAATGGATTGCGATAGCACAGCGTTTTGCTAATCGAGGACGTGTTTGGTATGACCTCTGTAATGAGCCTCCATCTCGTACCCCTCAAAACATTCCTTGGAGAGATGTTGCGCTCCGTGCGGCGCAAGCTATTCGTAGATATGACAATCGAAATAAAATTGTGTTTGCAGCACCAGGAACAACAACGAGTGCTGCAAATCGTTTTACTCCCTTATCAGGTATAACTAATCAAGTTCTCCAGTTTCACTTTTATAACTGGTCGGATCTTCAATTCAACTTATCGCCTTCCTACCCTAGCGGCAATTACACGCGAGAAAACTTACAAAGACTTCTTCAAGAAGTTAGCAATGCTGGTAAAAGGCACAGGCTCCCAGTTTATATCGGCGAGGTAGCAATTAATCAAGCTCATCCTAATGCTCCTCGATTCTTAAGAGATTTCACATCAATTTGCGATCAGCTTGGAATTCATTTGACAATTCATGCTTACAGAGAAGCTGATATTTGGAACTATGAGAATAACCCTCGTGCATGGCAAATTCTAACAAGTTGGTTGCGATGAGGTTCGTACATCCACCATCAAGCCTTTAATTCAGTTGAAAACCTAATGGACTAGAAGTTTGAAGAAAGCAGACTCACAAGATATTGAGCAGATTTCTTAGGTCTCTAACCAACAGTTCAACACCGTAGCATCTTTCATCTATTTGTTAAAACTTCAATAATGGAGAGACTGATTATGTTACGAAATAGTCTGGCTTTATTCTTTGGTTTTATTGGTAGTCGAAGTAGCTTAATAGAGCATTTCACAACAACATTAAAGTATTGCATTCAACCGTCTTTGAGAAAGTTTCTAAGTTTTTTCTGTGCGGTTTCGTTGGCACTCCTTGCAGTTCCAAGCAATGCAAATGCAGAGCCTTATGTAGGTTTGTCTGCTTTTGCTGCAATGAATCCTTCTTTTCCCTGTAATGATTGGTTAGGAACTTTACAAGAGGGTACGAGAAGAGTCAGTAAGCCAGCAATGGCTATCGTGTGGGGAACATTTGGTAGTAATGGAGCATGTGTGCAAAGATTTCTAACTCAAAACAGAGATAGACCCCATTTGCTTGAAATTCACTTCTCAAATCAAACTTGTTTGAAGTATCGACGATGTGCAACGGGTGAGCTACTCATTCGCAACGACAATAAACAGCCTGCTGGTGTTGACGATTTTAACCAGAAAGTGTTAAATGATCCTGCATTTCAAGCTAGAGTAAAAGACTGAATTAGGCGCATTAAAAAGACTGAATTAGGCGCATTAATCAGTGGGTTTCTACAAACAAGAACTTAAATACTAGAGCCATTGTTTCACTAGGACTTGAAGATCAATACTCTAGGGCTGCTTTTGAAAAAATTGTCTCGTTGTTTCGGGAAGTTAATAATGAAGCACCATTAGTCTTTGAAACAGTTCGCAGTCCACTAGAGAGTTCTTATAACTCTACTTTCTTTGCTGGCTACACAAGCTACTTAGAGTTACATCCAGGTAATCCAAACTTAGGTCAGTATCCTAACTGGACTCCACCAAACGGTCAACCTGCTGCAAAACCAGCTTTTTGCATCACTAATCTAGATGGTGTTTCGACACCCAGAGATACAGGTGTTAGTATGTCTGTTGATTTTAGTCAAGCAAAATCTTTTATTAACCGACATAGTGATTGTTTGGCTGTTTTTCTATTGTTTGGCTGTTTTTCTATGGTATGCACCATTACAAGGGTTACGACCTAGTGGAGGAGCTTATAGTCCTTACCCAAATAATGCTACTCCACAAAGACGACGGTTCACTATTGATTCAAGCTTGATAAGCAGATTCAGATGTGTGATGAGAACCTGGAGCAATAGCAGGAATTGCTAAGCAATAAAGCATATACGCGGTCTAACAATCCGGTTGGAGCGGACTGACAAGAGATCTGGGTCGGGTTGCAAGGGTAACTTGCAGCCGCTCAACCGGAACGTTAGCTGGCTCCGCACAGAGATCTTGCACTCGTACTTGGAGTTTGAGGGTGAGTGCTAGAGCGCTCAGGAGATAGTCGGTTGTGACCGTTGTTGAGGTTAGTGGTGGCGTGGCAAGGCGCTCAGGAGATAGGGGTGGGGGCGGTGGTGAGAGGCGATCG
>CAZCXK010000153.1:0-8842 GCA_964502605.1 uncultured bacterium | reverse complement strand
GGTTGAGCCCTAAGCGCAAACAGGCAAAAGCCTAGACACTGAGTCTAGATGATGCCTGGGCCTTTGCCACCAGGCTCATTTATTTCCTTGAGTTCTTGCTTTCGTTCGGCTTTTTCGGCATCTTCTTTCACTTTCAGATCGCCACGCTCTTCATAATACATTTCAGGTTCGATGGCGTAGTTGTTGGCAAGACCTTCCTGATCGACCGTATAGCCACCAGCCGTGTCAATGCTGTCTGCGGCATCAGCATCGGCCTCATCATCTGGCATATGCTTATAGTCTTTGCCTTCACGCTCAATCCGTGCTGCAGTTTCAGCCGGAACGATATGCGGATCGTAGCCGTCTCGTTCGACGCGATTGGTAGTCATAAAGACCTCTCCTTTCTATGTCTCTCCACTTTGCCTCAAAGCCTGGGTCAATACATCTATCTGACGTTATGCTTCTGAGATTTGACCTCTATCTTAGGAGAGGTAAAAGACGGTGACATACAAGGCGATCGCTTTCTCTCACAATTCATCAATGTTTCTCAAGCCTAGCGGGGGCTGTGTGTCACGCCAGGGTTGAATGCGAAACCCCCGTCTAATCTGTCTAACGTCTAATCTGTCTAAATAGTTGGACATCTACAAACACGAATAACTATCAATGAGAGCCTGTTTTAAGCGGCAAACCTTCATTAATTCTTATCCTCCGCTATTTCCTTCACTCGATTCTTCCGTCTCTTGCTCAACGGGCTGAACGACACATTCTCTCGTTTGACACTGGCGCTGATAGAGTTGGTTGATATACGGTTCTTGCCATGCCAGCGGGATTTCTAATAAATCTCGTGCGCCTGTAAAACCTTGGCCGATAAACAGCAACACCGCAATCACGTTTAGGAAGGCATGCGCCCGTCGCCAACGGTGCTGGCGGTCTTGATAGATATCTTGCACAATTGCCAGAGAAAAGATCATCAAGAGTGCCGCTGAGATACCGTAGTAATAGTGGGAAACAAACCATTCATAGCCTCGACGAAATACTTCAGGCTGGCAACCCAGAATGATCAGCCCTGCCCCTGTCAGACTGGCAAAGATGCCGCGCCATAGCTTGGGCTTGGCTTGATATAGCAAGTATAAAGACGCCAGAGTCAACACAAACATCACGCAGACAAATGCAACTCGACCGGGTTCTTCTACCCATTTTTGGGATGCAATCATTTTCGAAAAAATCGGATGAGCCAACCCGATAAGAGCTAACACCACCACGGAACCTGCAAGCCAACGACCGAGTTTGAGATGTTCTGAGCCTGCAGTTGGGGGAATTTTGCTTTTCTCTTTATTGGCAGTTTCAATGCGACGTTGGCGGGTCTGTGTTGAGAGCCTAACCACAATTCCAATCAGTGGAAACACAAACGCAACCGCGATCGCAGGATGAATTAAACCAGCGAGGTCTTTAGAATCCATGTTCGCACTATTCTCCAGGGCAACAACAATCAAAACCAAACTGAATGAAGCATGTCGATCATTCAACAGCATTACGGCGCAGATTGTATGTCCCTCTTGACCAATTTGCACCTGCTTACGAGTTTAAGAGCTTAAGTTCCGTTTGGAGTGATTTTATTCTGAGAAAATCATGAGATTTGCTGATGCCCTGTTGCATCAACGACAGCTACTCAGCCAGATGAGCAGGGAGAATGGTCTTGCATGAGTCTTCTAGAGTAACCCCTGCAACTCACTAAGGCTCATTATTTAAGAGCATTTCACCCATGACGAAATATCGACAACTAGCTTACGAGCATTCACCTTGCAACTGCGCTGCGTATGAACATGCTGTTGCCTCAATTGCCTGGTCATAGCCTAATTCGACATCCCACTGGGCAGTCTGCTGATCATAGGTGGCAATAACCTCAGTTTCACGAGTATAGTTAGCCGTTGCCCGAGGCCGCAGTCGAAATGTAAAGGTATATTCAGTCACCTGTCCATTACGTTCGATAACGTGGGGTGATTCAGCAGAGGGGCCATGCATCGACGGTTCAGCTTCAATTAACGTAACGCCGCCATTTTCCCGCTCGGCTCGCTGACGGGCAAAGTTCTTTGCTTGATTGAGGCGATTTGACTGTTCAAACAAACACTCAAAACGGGCGCTGATATTTGGCGCTGATTCGCAGAGTGCTGTAATATTCTCAATTTGGCTGATTAATCTTGGTGCCTGAGCGGTAGCAGATAAGTTCAGACCGTTGGAGATGAGCCCGGTGCTGACTAACGAGCCAAGAGATAACGTGGCGATCGCTTGAATATTTTTCATCTTGAGTCCTTTTAGTAGGGAGTTAATAAGCCTAGACGGTGGGCGAGACATCATTACTGACTGGGTCGCATGCGATTAAGTTCATGAACGGATTTTGCTGGGAGAATGCGTGTTGAAGCGTCAAGCTATGTAACAAGTTGCACATAGCCGCGATCGCTCCTATTCTTATGCCTTCGTCGATCAAAGCATAAATCTGCGGTTTGATGGATCTGTCTCTACAGAGGCAAACAGGATGTTACCCGCTAAATCCAGCAAATGCTCCCACAACCATAAGACCAATGAGTGCTGCTCTGGCTAGACCTTTCGTGAGTTGCTCATCTGGAGACGGTTGACCAATGAGCAGTGCGTATATGCGACATTAATCATGTCATTGGGGATAAATTTCACCGCATCCGCCACCATGATGGCGTTATAGAGAACCATCCCAAAAAAATAATCAGCATTTTGGCTGATTCTCCCAGACCGACCCAAATGACAATCAGCGGCACAAATGCCATCACAGGCATATAGCGCACGGTGCCCACAATCGGCGCAAATAAGCTTTCCATGCTATTGAACTGCCCATGGCAATACCAACCGGGACGCCAATCGCAGCAGCGCCCAAAAAACTGCCTGCAACGCGTCCATAACTCGCTAACACATCGACGATGAGCTCTTCTTGAGTCAACATTTGTATCCCCGCTTGCAACACAGCCGTTGGGGATGGCAGAAAAATCGGGGTCACCCAGCCTGTGTAGCTCATTACCGCCCATAACGAAAGAGGGACTGATAACACACTCTGTAGGCGCTCTTATCCCAGGGTGGGGGCGATCGCCCGTTCTGCTCTATATCTCAAGCAACAATTCAATAGCACAAAATCAATAGCACAAAATAGTGAAGGGAAGACCCAAGCCTTCCCTTCACTACCTCTCCTTCCCTTCACTACCTCTATATAATGGCAATTATTTATGACGACCTGGGAAACGCACTACCGCCTTTCACCAGCGGTCAGAGCTAACGACCCAGATCATTTGTCCTACGCTACGCGCCGCGATTAAGGGCAGCTTCAACCCGCTTAAACTCAATCTCTAATCGATCCTTGAGCTTCTGAGGAACAGGGCGATTGGGATATGAACTGTAATGCCCTGCCAACGAATTGAGTGCCGTCCGCATCGTCGTAAACGAACTGGACCGTGCCACTGCGGTATCGCGGCGATAGCGAGAGGCAAACTCGTTAATGCTCTCCCGAGCTGCATTCTGAGCCGCTGACTGATCAGGCGTACCGTCCGGCAATTCGAGGGCTGTTCTCAATGTATTTATGACTGTCAGGGTATCTTGACGGTAGTTCCCAGACAATCCAGATGGAGACGAGGATGACGAACAGCCCGTCAGGCCAATCGAAACCACCAACAACAGCGCAAAAATGCAAGAAAAGAGTCGTTTCATAAAACCTCAGCAGTCTTCTAAAGCAAAAATGGCAACGCAGCGAATGAGAATTGTAACCGGGGATCACATATTTGTTTACAATCCTATCTCGATCTGGTTCGTTATGCTGATGCTCGCAGCAAAAATCATCTAGCCTCTGCCTTCCGCAGTATTTTGCCGCTGCTGTTGCAGCTTCAGCAGAATTTCTGCATGAGCATCCCGCGTCAGCGGATAGAAATAAACCAGCACCAATCCTAAAACCAGGCACAGCGTTGGCAATGGCCCAATCGCCAGTCGAATCGCCAGCAGCGCTGATTCGGGTTGTTCAGGAATGGGCTGCCCTGGCGTTGTCGAGGCAAATCCTGCCAGTTCTAGCGCTTGTCCAACCAAGAAAATCCCGACAGCAAGCCCAAACTTCTGCAACAGAGTCATAAACGAATAGAACACCCCTTCTCGACGCTGCCCCGTGCGCAACTCATCCAACTCAATCACATCAGGCAACATTGACCACGGCACGACATAAGCGGTCGCCACCCCAAAGCTGGCGGCAAAGGCTAGGCCATAGAGCAACCCCACCTGATTGGGCTGGACAAAGACCAACCCAGCTTGCACGATGATCCACAATGACATTCCTAAGAAATAAATGCCGCGTTTGCCCACCCGACGGCTGAGCCAGTTGCAGACAAATAGCATCGGAATTGCGCAGCCTTGCACTGCCAGAGCCACCCCAAAATAAGAATCTAGCCCCATCCAGTTAATAACAAAATAGGGAATAATCGCTGCCGTAATTTGCAGTGCCAGCCAAGACAGTAAATAAATCCCGATGACAAAGACAAAGGGTCGATTGCTGAAGACCAGCTTGAGCTGCTCAATCAATGGAATTGACTCTGCAGACTTGGAGGGAGCAGCTAACTGGGCCTCTGCTTGCTGCTGGGCTACATGTCGGAGTCGCGATCGCGTTCCCCAGACACACCAATATAGAGGCAATACTGAAATAATGGCACAAGTGATGCCCAGAGTAAGGTGCTGCCGCTGTAGATCGGCAATTAGCAGCGAAAACACCACTCCCAACACCAGAGCAGAAACTGCGCCGACTAGCGAAAAGGCCAAACGAAAACTGCTGAGAGTAGTGCGCTCGTCATAGTCTTGGGTTAGCTCAGCAGTGAGGGCAGCGTAGGGTAAATTGACAGCCGTATAGGCCGTGAAGAACAGCACCGACACCAGCACGTAATACCAGAATTTGGCTGCAGTTGAGCCGCCAAAATCAGGGACGACCCACATCAGCGCAAAGCTCAAACCAAAAGGAATTGAGCCATACAGCATCCAAGAATGGCGACGCCCCCAGCGAGATTGGGTGCGATCGCTCAAAAAGCCAATCAGCGGATCATTGACCCCATCCCAAATTTTGCCAATCAGGAGCACCGTCCCCGCTAACCTCGGACTCAACCCTGCCACATTCGTAAGGAAAATAAGAAACGAAAAGACGACAAGATTGGCTGTCATGCCTGCCCCCATATCTCCCGCACCGAAGGCGAACTTTGTCTTCAGCGAAATAGGTGGCTCATTAACAGGTGGAGTCGGAGCATGGGACGACTGATTCATAGCGAGTGGCATAGTGCCAGAAGATTAATAGACAGGAGACTTGAGCGGTCACCAACGGCAACTGAGCTAGAGAGACAAAATCCCCCTAAGTCAGTATTCAGTATTATGATGCAGATAAGAAGATAAAGTTTTGTAATCTACTTTGACACCTGTATTTAGACCCACCGAACTAGCCGCGCTCCCCACGGGATGGCATGCTCTCAATCCGATTTGGCGAGGCGACAAGGCAATTGTGCAGCAAGGTTTGCCCCATGAGCAACTTGCTCCAACCTGGCAAATTCTTTTGTTGGGAGATGGTTCCCCGACTCGGCACCTGCAGTTGTTAACCGGGGAACCAACGGAAGTTGACGTGATTGATATGTCACTGATTGGCAATAGCCCAGATGGGGCTCCCGATCTGATTGAGATGGTGCCTGGGCCACGCTTGAGACGACAAGTATGGCTGCGGACGGCTTCTGGGCAACGTCTTGCTTATGCGACCTCTTGGTGGGAAGCCAGCCATGTTGATGACTATCTGCAAAATCGTGCACTTCCAATCTGGGCGAGTTTGGCACGGTTGAAAACTGAACTCTATCGAGACGTGCAAGGTGTCTGCTATGGCTATTCTGATGCCCTGGAAGATGCATTTGCCGTCAGCGGCCCTTTTTGGGGGCGCTACTACTTGTTTTGGCACCATGGTCAACCTCTGACACTGATTTACGAAGTGTTTTCTCCATATCTAGAACAGTATTTAGGAAGGGCTTAATAGTTGCTGATCAGCTTAATAATTACTAATTAATAGTTGTAGTGGCGTGATTGCATTAAGATGCTTTATCTAAAAAATTGGTACGAAATCGTAGCCAGTTTCTGAAGAAGAAGATCGAACTTCAACTAGTTCAAACTTGGGATTGATTCGTTCTCCCGCATTTGAAAACTGAATCGAACCAGATGCTCCAACCGTTGCAAAATTTTGGTCAGAGATGGCTTCTTGGAGAGCAAGACGCGTGATGTCACCATTGTCTTGGTCAACCCGTTTGATTGCTTCGATAAATACCTGGGTCGCATCATAGGAGAATGCTGTAATCCAATTAATTTCTCCTCCCCAAAGCTCATTTGATTGTTGAGTGAACGGTTTAGATTGATTCTCTAAGGAATCAATATCCCAGGGGACGGCAACCACTGTCCCTACCATCAACTCTCCAATTTCTTGCAGCAAGTTGCTTGAGTAAACCACATCTCCTCCTAGAAGATGCAGTTCACGATCATAGGCTGCTTGAAAGACCTGGGTTGCTAATACCTTAGATTCCTCTTTGCTGGGCGGGGCAAGCATCAGAACTCTGGCTCCACTGGCGATCGCCTCTCGAACGCTCTCCACTGCATTGAAATTAGGACTACCAAAGTCAAATTCTTCGACAATCTCTCCACCATTAATGGCAACTTCATGAGCAAATCGTTGTTTAATCGACTCACTATATGGCTCCTCCCCCTCAAAAAACACAGCTGCCCGAGTTTCCTTCACCGTTCTGATCATGTAATCTGCCAATCGTCTACCTGCGATCGCATCACTGGGAACAATACGAAACCCAAAAAAATCATCATTGGCAACATTGTGTCTCGTCAACTCAACCGAAGTGCTGACTGCAGTAACACAGGGTAGTTTTTGAGCGTTATAAACCTCTCGTGCTTTCAGCGTGACCCGACTTGAAAAATGACCGATCACGCCAAGCACGTCTGAGTCGTTTGCCAACTCTACGGCAAGCTGCTGGGCGATGTCATCATCATCATCATCATTTACGATAGCAATCTTGAGCCGTATGCCTCGAATTCCTCCGGCCTGATTAACTTCATTTTGGGCTTGAGCAATACCCCGTAAGACCTCCAGTCCTTCATTTTTGTTGCTCCCGATGGGAGCCGCCACCGCAAGGGTATACGACTCTGCTAAACCAATTTGAGCATTGTTGAAATAGATCAGTGTTTCAGGGGCATTTTTATGGTGTTGGAGGGCAATCTGCAATGACTGAACCGCTTGCTCATACTGCTCTGCTTTTATTTCAGCAATGCCTTGCTGCTTGAGAAGCTCAAAACTTTGATTGCCTCCACTCTCGTCAACTATCAGGCTCTGTTCGCCTCTGCTAATTCGATCGTCTAAGGCTTCCGGGACGGAGATGGTGTTACTGTCCGGAGATGATGAAGTTTCATTTGCTGATCGATTTAGCAGCCAAACATTGCCAGAGACGAGGGCGATCGCCATTAAAGCCAAAACTAGTAATGCCCGAGGTCTTGTCTGACGGGGAGAAAAATTAGCAACTTGAGTCGATTTTGGCAGCGACGCTGTTGAAACCGCTGCACCCGAATCGGTTGGTGTAGACACAACGGATGTATCTTGAATTTCCTCTATTTCCTGTACTGTGGATATGATGTTTTGTTCAATCGCGGCAACATCTTCCTGTCTTAACCCTAACAGTTCCCGAAACCGTTTTAGCTCGTTAGCTGTGTCATCCCGGAGTGGATAGTTCTGCTGAACTTCATCTCGATATGCTTGCTCATACTTTTGCAGTTTTTTTCGTCGTTCTTCATAGGGAGTCAGAACCTCAGCTTCAACATTTCTGGCATCCTGAAGAGGTAGATTGAGCTTTTGCCTCATCACCTCAAGAGCTCTTTGGCCCACATTCGAGATGATTCCATGCGTTGTAAACCGTTCGACTTCTCGGCGGTACTTTAGCTTAGGATCATTTGTCGGAGCTTGTGCCAGCCAAATCTTATACCCTTCTCTGGCCACATGAACTTCTGGTTTCATCAGTGGCGTCGCATCTCGAACCTTTCTAGACGCATACTCATGCAATTCATCGACTGAAATCAGGCCATCGCTATCTAAATCAGCCGCACCCGTTTCAATTCCTTCAACTAGATAGCGGGTATAGATCGACGGTTTATTTCCATCTTTCTCTCCAAAGGAATACTGGGTTGAGCTAGAAGAAGCCAATACGGCTCGGCCTTCTCCACCAAGTTGCTTACGAATATCAACGGTGACAGCATTTTTGGGAGACAAGCCTTTTACAAATGCGCCGCTAAAGCAACTATCCAGGATGACTACCTGGCGCTTGGAACGGCTTCTGGTCATGCTTTCATGAATAAAACTAGCAGAAACGGCTGATGATCGTTTTAATTCTCCTTGGGCAATGCGCGTCGTTTGAGTTGCAAAGTAAAGTCGGCCATCGTCGTCGGTAATTCCATGCCCCGAGAAGAAGAGAAGCACAAGGTCATCGCGGTGACGCTGAGCAAACAACTCTTCGATATTTTCTTCCATCTGTTGGCGATCAGGATTCTTTAAGAGCTTGACGTTCTCTTCAGCAAAGCCTCCCATATCTGGATTTTGTAAAATTCGCCGCATTGCTTCAATATCTTGAATCGTCGCAGGTAGCGGATTCAAGTCAGATTGGTATTCGCTAACGCCAATCAATAAGGCGATCTTGGCCATGATGCTTCCCCTAAGATGGGCAACGCTGAGTGAGAAACAAATTCTTAAGGCACGTTGGTAACTGAAGCCAAGTTTTTTAGATGCTCATTACTTTAGAGC
>CAZCXK010000152.1:0-8860 GCA_964502605.1 uncultured bacterium | reverse complement strand
ACTCCTCCTGTTTTAACTGCGTGTCGTGTAACAGGGGACACTCCCCCAAGCGGGGCTGCATGAACATGATCGCCATCAAGAGGAGGCGAATGCAGTATTGTTTGGAGCTATAGCAGTTGTGTGGACACGGTAGCCTTACCAACGAGACGCTATCGCAGGGCCTCTGAAATCGGCTGGCTGCTCTCATGATTTGCCGACTGCTTCGCCAGAATCGATTGGGTATTGGCGATCGCGTCGGTGACGTAGGGGTCATCTGGTCGCAGGGTCATCGCTTGGCGAAAATGAGCCAGGGCAATTTCATAGTCTTTAGCCTGAAAGGCTTCATACCCTGTCATCATAATGCTGTGATATTCATCCTCCATTGAGGGTTTAGAGTCATCGTCTAGATCCTCTAGAGCATCTAGCGAGCTAGATTCTGGGTCTGCTGCGTCAAGACCTGAGACCGTTGATGATAGCGTGTCTGCTGGCTGGGGTTCTGCGTCTTCCCGCAGCGACGCCAGCGATCGCCCCAAACGATTATCATCCCGTTCGGAGATGGTGCTAAAGGGCGCATCAACCGCAGGAGCGTCTACTGGGTTTGAGTCTGAGGGGGCGGCAGTCTCTCCCCAGGGCAGCATGGTTTCTCTCAAATCGGTGATGAAGGCCCAATTGGACGGGCTCGATAAAAACAGCACCAAAAAGCCACTGACCCAAAAGCCCAAGCCCGTAAATGATAAGAAAAAGTTTTTGCGAACGGCGCGGCGGCTCCATTTCGCAATCATAAAGACAAACGCCGCAAACGGCACCAATAAGTAGGCTAATCCCCAAAACGGATGTTCGCCAAAGGCGAGAATAAGGCCCCATATTCCGGCGATCGCCATCAACACGAGGGCGATCGCCAAAAGAATCAGCCCAACTAAAATTGACATGATTGTGCTCTCCCTGACCAACGGAGAATGATTGCCATCTGAACGCTAAAGACTCTGGTTCCCTCTGCATCCATTCATCACAAATGAGTCAACATCAGGAGTCTTTTTACAAAAGCACATCAGGCCAACACACAATGAATGCATGAGCCGATGTTATCTCAAAGTGTGGCGATCGCCAGATGATAGTGCATTTCAGAATTGGCCTGCATTTCAGCCTTGAGAGACCCGGTAACCGGCTTCGTCAGTTGGGGAAACGGACTGGCAACTAGCGCAATATGATGATCGGCCACCGCGATCGCGTTGGTGGGGTCATAGCCGCGCCACCCAGCCCCAGGCAGATAGACCTCAGCCCATGCATGAAGATGCAGCTCTCCCGCATCCTCATCACTTCGTTGATAGCCGCTCACAAATCGAGCCGCCAACCCCACGGCGCGACAGGTTTCAATAAACAACACCGCAAAATCACGACATGAGCCTGCTTTCTGAGCCCAGGTCACACTTGCAGGCATGGCCTCACCGACGTCTCGAATAATATAGTTGCAATGCTGATGAATCCGCTGATTCAGTTCAGTTAGCAACGAAATCGTGTTGCCTCCCACCGCCATGCTGATCTCGTGAGCAAGCTGATGGGCCACTGGGTCAGCCGTGTAGGGAAAGTCTTGCGGATTGCCTGCCAGATAGGGACGCAGCTGCTGGAGCAACGAACTGGGGTAGTCGATCGGCAATGTGACGGCCCACCGCTCTAATAAAAATTCAAACGGGTTCGTCCGGAAGGTTTCAACGTCTGAAGAAGCCTGAATCTTGATCGAGTTGGTCGCTTTTTGCGGAGGAAACCACACATGGGTGAGGGCGTTGCCGTCTAGGTCAATGGTATCAACCACTTGAGTCGGCGTCGGGCTAAGCTCTAACTTAAACTGGTGCAGGGTTTGTGTCACATCAGAGCGAGGCCGCAAGCGCAACACATGCGGGTCTAGCATGACGGGGCGATCGTAGTCATAACCTATCGTATGGACAACTTTATAGCGCATTCGAGCCGATTAAAACCAGTAAAGGGGCAGACTCAATCACAGCCGAATCATCATCACACATAAACCACGACATTAAACCATCACGGACGTAAACTGACCTCGTAACGTAAACTGACCTCGTAACGTTAACTCTCTACAACTCTCTACACCATCAAGCTAGATCGGTCTCAATGAACCGCATGCAGTGCAAAAAACGTCTCAAAGATACTGGTGCCAATCGTATTAAATCGCACCTGCAAGTCATTTAAAAACTCATGGATACCTAACCCCATAATTTCATCAATCGTGATGTAGTCTAACTCAGAACGCAACTTTCCCAAATCGCGTTCGACTGGGTTTCTCCACAGACCGGGCGTGAGAATGCCCGTAATCTGGCGCAGTGACGACTCTGCCTGCAACAGACAAAACTGAATTGACCGAGGAAATTCTCGATCGAGAATTAGAAACGACGTGACATCGCGGGGAGTAATGCGATGTTGGCATTTGCGATACATCTCATAGGCGCTGGCTGACTTCAGCAGAGCAATCCACTGCAGCTCATCTAATGCGGTGCCGACATCTCCCACCGAGGGTAGCAAGATAAAATACTTCACATCTAGAATGCGAGCCGTTTTGTCAGCTCGTTCGAGCAGCCGCCCGATTTGCCCAAAATTCCAGCCTTCATTGTGCGCCATGGTGGCATCCATTACCCCTGCAAAGAGATGGCTGGCCATCTTCACTTCAGCAAAGAAGCTCGACAGCTCAACGAGCCCCTGTTGCTGATTGAGAGATGCATCTTTGACCATCAGATAAAAGGTGTTGACTTGCTCCCACATTTCTGACGAAATGATTTCTCGCACCGATCGCGCATTTTCTCGTGCTGATTGCAGACATGAAATGATGGAGTTGGAATAGGCGCTGTCAAACGTCAGAAAGTGAATGACATTGTCAGGTGTCACCTCGCCATAGCGCTCCTGAAACAGTGCCAAATCGCCCGTTGTCGTCACTAATGGTTTCCATTGCTGTTCGGTGCCAACGGGTGAATCGAGCAGCAGATTGAGATTAACGTCAATAAAGCGAGCAACGTTTTCGGCTCGTTCGACATAGCGGTTGAGCCAATAAATGGAATTGGCAACGCGGCTGAGCATGATGGCTTCTCCTTATTTCTCCTTACACCGAATTTCTCCTTAGATTGAGACGACCCACGTATCTTTGCTGCCTCCCCCTTGAGACGAATTGACCACGAGGGATCCTTTCTTGAGGGCAACGCGAGTGAGCCCACCAGGATTGATGTAGATATCTTGGCCATAGAGGATATAAGGGCGCAAATCGACATGACAGCCTTCATAGATGTCGCCGATGAGTGTGGGCACTCGTGACAAGCACAGCGTCGGTTGAGCAATATAGTTGCGGGGTTTGGCCTTAATGCGTTCGGCAAAGTCGGCCCGCTGTGCGGGGGTTGATTGCGTGCCGACAAGCATCCCGTAGCCGCCTGATTCATTGGCAGCTTTCACGACTAGCTGATCGAGATTGGCCAGCACATGCTGCTGTTGGTCGGGTTCCCAGCAAAGATAGGTGGGCACGTTTGCCAAAATCTGATCTTCGCCCAAATAGTAGCGAATCATCTGAGGCACATAGGCGTAAATCACCTTGTCATCGGCGACACCCGTACCGAGGGCATTGGCGATCGCCACTCGACCTGATTTGTAAACCTCCATTAGCCCCGGCACACCCAACAGCGAATCTGACCGAAAGGCTTGGGGGTCAATGAAATCATCATCAATGCGGCGATAAATCACGTCAACGCGCTGCAACCCTTTCGTAGTTCGCATTTGCAGATAGCCATCTTTGATCACTAAATCTCGCCCTTCGACGAGTTCGACGCCCATTTGCTGCGCCAAAAACGAATGCTCAAAGTAAGCAGAATTGTAGATACCCGGCGTTAACACCACAACTGTGGGGTCAGGCAACCCGCTGGGGGCAAGGTTGAGTAGGGTTTCCAGCAGTTGGCTGGCATAGTCATCAACGGGCTTAATGGCTGTTTTGTTAAATACCTGGGGAAAGGTGCTCTTCATCACGCGCCGATTTTCGAGCACATAGGACACACCCGAAGGGCACCGCAGGTTGTCTTCGAGCACATACCAGCGACCGTCGCGATCGCGCACGAGATCGGTTCCAGTAATGTGGCACCAAATGCCCTTGGGTGGTTTCAACCCAATGCAGGGCTTGAGAAACCCCGTCGCCGAATAAATCAGCTCTTCTGGAATGACCCGATCTTTGAGAATTTTCTGATCGCCGTAGATATCGGCCAAAAATAGATTGAGGGCGTGAATGCGCTGCTTCAAACCTTGTTCGAGAAGTTCCCATTCGCTAGCGGCCACGATGCGCGGAATGATATCAAACGGAAAAATGCGCTCGGTGCCCTCATTGTCGCTATAGACGTTAAACGTGACGCCTAGCTTAAAAAGAGCATGTTGTGCTGCCTGCTGCCGCCGCTGAATCTCATCAAGGGGTAAGTTACTGAGCCGCCGCACGAGCAGTGCCGCCTCAGGCCGAGGCTCACCCTGGCGCAAAAACAGCTCATCATAGAAATCTCCGGGGTCATACTGATTGAGTAGCACCGTACTATGCCAAATATCGTCAATTTGCTTAAGCACTAATAAGCTCTAAATAGAGGCTTGGCTGCTCCTCTGACTGTAGTTGAAGATACCAAGTTAAGTTCTACTTAGCAGAATGCTCAGGTTTGTCAGCAAATGCCCATTGGGAAAATGCATGTTGGGCCGTGGGGTCAGTTTCTCATATCTGCGCCCAGTCAGTGCGAACGCTAGAATAAATCTCTCAACTCATCTACCCTGATAGCATTTCTTCAGACAGGTCTGGCAACGCGAACCGCTAACTCTAGACTGGTCGTGAGACAGTCATCAGTGGTTAAGGTAAGCTTAACGTCATAATTTCTAGCCACTCGTGAGACGAATTGGTGACACCTTCATCATTGGTACATCCGCATCTACCTGACACCTTCGACGTGCTGATTGTGGGTGCAGGCGCAGCCGGTCTCTATACCGCACTGTGTCTGCCAGCCCATTTTCGGGTCGGGCTTTTGACCAAAGATACGCTGTCGCTGTCGGCCAGCGACTGGGCCCAAGGAGGCATTGCAGCGGCGATCGCCCCAGATGATTCGCCATTGCTCCATGTTGAAGATACCCTCAAGGCGGGTGCAGGGCTGTGCGATCGCGATGCGGTCATGTTGCTTGCCGATCGAGCCCACGAGTGTATTCATGCATTAGTTGACATGGGAGTTGCCTTCGATCGCCATGGTCAGCAGCTAGCAATGACCTTAGAAGCTGCCCATTCGCGGCGTCGAGTGTTACATGCAGCAGACACAACCGGGCACGCTCTGATTACCACCTTGACGGCTCAAGTCCTCAGCCGCAAGAACATTCACGTTATTTCGAATGCCTTTGCGCTTGATTTGTGGCTGCATCCAGAATCAGGTCACTGTCAAGGCGTCGTGGCGATCTGGCAGCAACAGATGACGCAGATCCAGGCTCGTTCTGTGATTCTGGCCACCGGAGGCGGAGGGCAGGTGTTTGCCAGAACCACCAACCCAGCCTTGAGCACCGGTGATGGTGTGGCGATGGCCTGGAGAACCGGTGCTCTCTTGCGAGATTTAGAATTTATCCAATTTCATCCGACCGCCTTAACTCTGGCCCATGCGCCCAGGTTTTTGATCAGCGAAGCGGTGCGGGGAGAAGGGGCACATCTCGTCAACAGTGAGGGGCGGCGATTTACCTTTGACTATGACCCAGCGGGAGAGTTGGCACCGCGAGACATTGTCAGCCGCGCCATCTTTGATTATCTGCAACGCCATGAGCCGCCTGACCCAGAGGGGCTGTCTCATGTCTGGCTAGATTTGCGTCCGATTCCAGCTGACACCATTCGTCATCGCTTTCCAAATATCATTCAGGTTTGCCAGCAATGGGGCATCAATGTGTTTCAAGACCCGATTCCAGTTGCACCGGCGGCTCATTACTGGATGGGAGGAGTCGCCACCGATTTGATCAGTCGGGCGTCTATTCCGGGACTTTATGCGGTGGGTGAAACGGCAAGCACAGGAGTTCATGGTGCCAATCGCTTAGCCAGCAACTCTTTGTTAGAGTGTCTGGTGTTTGGGGCACAGCTCGCTCATTTAGAGCTGCTGCCAAATCCTCCGGCGATCGCCACTGATATGCCCTGTTTTGATACCAGTCTGGCGATCGCCCCGCTTGAGACTAGGGCTGATTGGACTCAGCAGCAGACCCAGATCCACCATTGGCGGCAAAAACTGCCATTAACAATTTGGAATAGCGCTGGAATTTGCCGCGACCAGGAAACATTGGCCGCCGCGATCGCCCAGGTAGAAGTATGGCGAGATCAGTTTGCTCAGCTTCCGATTACAGGAGAGATCATAGGGCAGATGCAGCAGGTGATGCGATCGCCCCCAGGGGAATCAAGCTCGTGGTCGCTATGGGAGTCAGATCTGCAGATGCGGCAGTGGGGAGAGTTGCGCAACCTGTTTGACATTGGGCTACTAATCCTGAAAAGTGCTGCCTTTCGTCAAGAAAGTCGCGGCGGTCACTATCGTCGAGATTTTCCACACTCAGATGCAAACTGGCAAGCCCATACGCTGATTCAAGGCGATCGCACCTGGGTTGAGCCCACCCATGACCCGCTAGCCTAGCGAGTTCCAGATCCCTGGCTGGTTTCTGGGCCACCATTGTCGGGTGGCACATAGTTTGACGGGCTTAGCCTATCGTTCAAGCTCACGACTGGGCTATTCGAGGGGCGATCGCCTTCGACGGTCTCAATACCCAATGTCGCATTGGCAAAGGGTATCTCAGTTGCAGAAGCAGACATGCCCCCGATTAGCAGCACGTTCGCAACTCCGATTGCCATTGCCCCAACTAACCTGATGGAAATATCCATAACGATACCCTACACCTTAAATGAAACGAATAACTTGACCGAACACTGCAAACAATCGTGAATAATCAAGAGGGCTGAGTCACTATTGGGTTGGTTCGCTAGGTCAGAGAGCATCTGAGCAGAGACAATTCACTTCAATGGAGACGATTAGCCAAGGCGTAGCATTTAGCCATGATGTGTTCATCGTAGTACATTTACTGATGCTGAAACCATACCGCATGGAGTCATAAAAGTTGACTTCAGCATATATACAGAATGCATCTGGGTGCTTCATTACCCAATGCGTGCTGTCGAATGAATCAGTGGACATGGAACCGCGTAAACTAGTGTATCTACGGAAAACCCTTACCAAATTATGCAGCTGAGATAGTCTAAAGACCCTAAAAGTTGGTAATGACTCGCCTGTGCGATCGCGGTATCCTGCTAAACTGCCTTTGAAAATCCTAATGTGATAACCCCAATGAATGGTATTTGGCAACACTTGACACTAGAGCGACTGCCGATCCGAGAGTGGAGTCACTCCAGTTTTTCTCATCGCTTCATTGGGCTCATTGATGCGTGGCGGCAAGAGAGTTGGCTCCTCAGGTGGGCTGGTTTGATTGGGATGCTGTTCATTTTGCTGGTGTTGGGCTTGGCTCCTTTTGTGCCCAATGCGCTGACTGGCTTGCTATTGATTGGTTGTGGTGGGTTCTGGGTCTTGCTCACCGTTGCTGAGCGCTCTGGGCAGGGTTTTACCCCGATTCATTTGATGGTTTTGCTGTATTGGGGGGTTGCTACGGTTGCGACTGCGATTTCTCCAGTCCGTGTTGACGCTGTAGAAGGCTGGATTAAGCTGACGCTCTATCTGCTGCTATTTGCTCTGATGTCGCGGGTGTTTCAAGCGCCCCGTGCCCGTCTATGGGGAATCGCGGTCTATCTTTATGCTGCCTTGATTGTCAGTGTTGGCGGGTTGCGGCAGTGGTTTTTTGGGGCGGCGGCATTGGCGACCTGGGTAGACCCAGACTCATCCCTAGCAGGGACAACGCGGGTCTATAGCTATTTGGGCAATCCTAATCTACTTGCCGGATATTTAATTCCGGCGGCTGTTTTAAGTGCAGCAGCCGTTTTTGCATGGCAACACTGGGCCGCAAAGGCACTGGCTGTCGTGATGTTTGTTGTCAATTCGGCGTGTCTGGTGCTGACGTTTAGTCGCGGTGGCTGGCTCGGCTATGTCGCGGCTGGGTTTGTGTTTTTGCTGCTTGTGATTCACTGGTGGCGGCTGATTTTGCCAACGTTTTGGCGCACCTGGATCATTCCCATTCTGCTGGGAGCAACAGTATTTTTGCTGGTGGTCGCGGTGCAACTGGTAGAACCGCTACAAGAGCGAGTCATGAGCATTTTTGCTGGGCGAGACGACAGCAGCAACAATTTTCGCCTCAATGTGTGGGGAGCGGTGATTCAAATGATTGGCGATCGCCCCATTTTGGGCATTGGCCCTGGCAACGATGCCTTCAACCGGGTCTACCCTTTTTATCAACAGCCTGGCTATACCGCACTCAGCGCCTATTCTATTTTTCTTGAAATCGCTGTCGAAACTGGCCTCATTGGCGTTGCCTGCTTTGTTTGGCTGCTGATCGTGACCTTAAACCAAGGATGGATACAGCTTCAGCGGTTACGTCGTCTGAGAGATGCAGACGGCTTCTGGTTGATGGGGGCGATCGCCACAATGGTCGGGATGTTGGTGCATGGCATGGTTGATACCGTTTGGTATCGTCCTCAAATCAGCACACTATGGTGGTTTGTGGTGGCTCTGATTGCCAGCTATTATCCATTTAACGAACCGCAAGACAGCGGGTGCAAAAACCGCACCCCTACCGTAGGGGTCAGGTCTCCTGACCCAATGCAGAACTATGAGTTGTAAATAGTTTTGTCCGTCCATTAGGGTTCGGCAGGTCTCTCGACACTCTCAAAGACTCTCTCGACACTCTCAAAGACTCTCTC
>CAZCXK010000151.1:0-8962 GCA_964502605.1 uncultured bacterium | reverse complement strand
TATAAAGCTCAGAAAATTAGCCCATATTGGAGTTAATCTCTTCAGACCTAATCTGTGTAATTCAATCGCACCGCGACGCTCTAGCCATTCTCTCCAACCTTTATCAAATCTGAAATTAGAAATGGCAGGAACGAGAACCTCTAAAGCTTCCGAGTAGTTGTGCATCTTAAATAAAACATATGCTTTTCCAAGCAATGCCCTACCAGCAAGACGTTGCACTGATTTTGCTGCTATTTCATAGCTGTCGATTGCTTCTCTATATTTTCCTAGATTCATGAGAGCACTAGCTAAACAATAGTGTGACGTACCTCCTCCATCATCAGACCTAAGCTCAATGGCTCTTTGATAGCCAATAATTGCTTGCTCATATTCTCCTAAACCTGCTAAAGCAAGAGCGCGATTATGCCAAGCGATACTAAAATCAGGCTTAAGCTCAATTACTTTCGCATAGTTATCAATCGCTTCTCTGCTCCTACCCATTCTGGCAAGAGTCTGAGCCCGGTCAAACCAAAACCAGCAATTCCCAGGATCGATTTCTAGGGCTTTATCGTAACTAGCTATGGCATCTTCATATCGGCCAAGAGATTTGAGTACATTGCCCCGGTTAGCCCAGACATAAGATAAGTCAGACTTGCTTTTTAGGGATTTGTCGTAGCTTCTACAAGCTTCTTTATATCTTCCTAAAAAGCTCAATGATATGCCCTTGTAATTCCACACATTATGATTATCCGGCTGAATTTCTAATGCCCTATCATAACTATGAATTGCTTCTTGATGTCGTCCTAACAATCGTAATGAAAGTCCCTTTCCAATCCATACTTTCGGGTCATCAGGGCTAATTGCTAAAGCTTTGTCCAAACTTTCTAGGGCTTCCTCATAACGATTCATGAATGACAGAGCTAGTCCACGATGATACCAGGAAGATGCATTGTCAGGAGAAGTTTCTAGAGCCTTATCATAGTCTGCTATTGCTGATTCATACTCTTGACAATCCATCAACAGAGATGCCTGCTGGAGAATAAGTTTTTCCTTGCTTTCAGGTGATTGATTTTCTTCATCAAGCAGAGCCTGAATCAAGAGTATACTTTTTCTCAAAGATGCCAAATCTGGACTTTTAGGGACTGTAGCAGAAGGCTGTTGAAGAAAAAACTCAGAATTCGTTTGTTGAAGTTGCTGATCATTCATCAGAAATCTAAAAATGCCCGATCGCCAATCAAAGAAATCGGGGGCGCAATGAATCAGATACTTAATAACGAAGAGGGGAACGAGAAACACAAAGCAGGTGTTGAAACTGTCGCGGAAGTTTTCGCGCTGCTGGTTTAGGTTCACCATCGCTGGAGGGACGCCTTTCCAGCTATAGGAGTAGATGTCTTTGCTGCTCCACCCCAGATGACGTTTCGTGTCTTCGTAGTCGTAGAGGGAGTGCTCAAGTCCCTGGATAAAGAGAACATCGACGGGGTTTTCGGTAAGCTTTTGCTTGACCCGCTGATAGACATTGCTGTCTTTGAGGGGGTCATCAAAGGTCAGCACGTCCATTGTCTTTTGGGTGAGGTCGTTTCGCACCCGCTGAATGATGCGGGTTCCCTCAGCGGGAGAACATTCCACAAACAACAGCCCAAAGCCCTGGGTGCGCCGCAGCGCCCGTAATAATGACTGATACTCGTCTTCTGGGTCGTAAACCAGGTCTTCTTCCCAGTCGGGCAGGCTAGTCGTCATGGCGTTAGGGGTTGAATGCGATTTTGAACTCTGGAATGGCCTTGATTAGCGGATGAACGTCATACCAGCACTGCATCTCATCATCTTCATCATAGTACCGATATTCCAGCACGCAACGGCGAAACAGCAGGTCACGGTGGGGGTCATCGTTGTCGATGTCGCGGGTATGGGCGACCCTAGCGAGAATCTGCCACTGATCCTTTTCGACGGTGCGGCGATAGGTGTCTCGTGTTTCGGCGATCGCCCGACGAACGGCTTTGGCGGAGATGGGTAGCCGATCGACTTTGTTGATGGCTTCTTTTACCAAGAGCAACAGTTCGCGGACATGGCCGCCGCTGGCCAGACAAAGCGACTCCACAATCTCCGGCGTTTCAAAGATATCTATCCCCAGTGTTGCTTTAGGCATGAAGGGTTTGATTCGTTCCAGAATGATCTGGCGCATTTTGTCTACACCGGGTTGATGCACCTCACCCTCAGGGGTTTGCACCATAATCATGGGCAGCAATTCAGGATTGCCGTAAATGTCTTTCAGGTCATTGGCTCGACTGGAATACACCATCGAAATGGGAACCGTGTAGATGATGTGGCAATCCAGCCCTTTCAACTGCTCACTGCGATCAAGGTAGATTTCATCATGGTTGCTGCGCCCATAGTCATCGGGGAGGGGCACAATGCGGTCGAGGTTGTCTGCAATCACCACCAGTTGAGACTTACCAAACGGCAGTTTGCGGCGGGCATCGGCGATGAAGGCATTGAGTGCCTTGATCAGCGTCACCGTATGGGGATTCACTAAATCTCGAATCTTTCGCCGTTCGCTAGGCACCGTCCGAATGGTGGCCGTCAGGGCAGCAAACTGCTTGGCTAAGACGTTGATGTCTAGAGAATCCATTTCGATGCGGGTTTGCATCAGCTCTTGGATGGCTTGCCCCCGCTCTCTAAACCAGCTAATCATAGGAGCGGGGTCAGCGGTCTTCAGATCTTCTAAAAGATGCCGCGCACAGGCCAGCACAATGTCTGCATACTCCACGTCTTGGGGTCGATGTCGCCATCATCTCCGACGGCTGCAAAATATACGACAAAACATCCTTTGGCCTCTAAGTCAGCCTTGAGTCGCAATAACTCCGTTGATTTACCTGCGCCTCGATGGCCGGCAAAAAGCTGGCAGGTGTCGCGGTTAGACCGCAGAATATCTCGCCCCAGATCAACAACCACATTCGTATCGCCGCGCTCGGCCTGACAGTCAACATAGGCCGGATCGCCAGGTTCAAGGGGCTTAAACGGATCAATGGCGTTATAAATCTGGGTGAGAACGTCTGGTGTCATCGTCACAATCTCTTGCTGTGATTTGATTGTAGCGGCAAGCAACCCAGAGCGATACTTTGTTATGAGATACCATAACTTGCTTTGTAGTGGCGTACCCATTGCCCGCTAAGGAGCGAATGGCTCTAAAGTGAGGTTAGCCTGGTAAAAAGTGAGGCTGGCCGAGTAAAAAGTGAGGCTGGTCTGGTAAAAAGTGAGACTGGTCTGGTAAAAAGTGAGACTGGCCGAGTAAAAAGCGAGGCTGATCTAGTAACAAGTGAGGCTGGTCTGGTAAAAAGCGAGGCTGATCTAGTAACAAGTGAGATTGGTCTGGTAAAAAGCGAGGCTGGCCGAATAAAAAGTGAGATTGGGCTAACGACGATGCAGATCCCAGACTTCATTGTCATAGAAGAAGTATCAGGAGAGGTGCTTTAGCGCATGTCAAAGGCATTTGGGCACCGTCTGAAGCGGTCGATTGTGGAGCGGCTAGACCACACTCCTGCTATTCCCACACAACGATCGCCCCATAACCGCTGCAGCCCTTCTCCGAGGCCAAACATGGCGTCAAGTTCTCAAGGGCTTTACCTCGAATTTGAGGGGTAGCGCCGGGAGCCTCTTTCCCTCCAGCGTTGAACATCACAAAAATGAGGCCAGGAATTAACCTGACCTCATAGAAAGATGCCCCATCCGAAACATTACGAAACTAGTGTGAGACCACTCAGACCTGAATGCTACTTGATGAACAGCATTTCCTGATAGGTTGGCAAGGGCCAGAAACTATCTGCCACTTCGCCTTCAAGCGCATCTGCATAGCTGCGAACTTCATCCATCAGCGGACGAATCGTTTGGGCACAATATTGCATCTTGTCTTCTGTTGTTGCAAAATCATGCTTGCTCAGGGCCGTGCTCAACCGCCCTGTCGCCGCCATCATAGAATTTGTTAGATCTGCGACCTTCTTCGCACTTTCTGTTTCAAACTCAATCCCCAAACTCGTCAAGCTGGCGATAGTTGAAGATAGCGTTGATAGATATGCAACTGCTGCCGGATAGATGAGAGTTTTTGCCATGCTGACCACCAGCTTCGCTTCAACTTCAATGGAAAGGATATATTGCTCTGCATACACCTCAAACCGGCTTTCCAACTCAACTGGAGTCAGCACACCCGTTTTCTTGAACAGATCTTCGATATATTCTTCCTTGAGTGTTGGCAACGCATCGGCAGTGGTGCGTAAGTTTGCCAAACCTCGTTCTTCAACGGCCATTTTGTGCCATTCTTCAGAATAACCATTGCCGCCAAAGACCACGACACCATGATCTTCCATTACCTCTTTGAGCACTGTGATGATCGCAGTGTTGAGTTCTAATCCTTTAGATAATTCACTCTCTAGGCGATTGCCGATCCACTCTAAGGAGTCTGCCAGCATTGTGTTGAGAGCAATCAGTGGGCCTGAAACCGATTGGCTGGAGCCGACAGCTCGAAATTCAAATCGGTTGCCTGTAAATGCAAAGGGTGAAGTACGGTTGCGATCGCCCGCATCTTTGGTGAGATGAGGCAACACATCAACACCCAAATCCATAATTCCTTTCTGCTTAGACTCAGTGACCGTCCCGGTTTTAATCTGCTCAAAGACTTCTTCTAACTGCGTCCCCAGATAAACCGACATAATGGCAGGAGGCGCTTCATTTGCACCCAGTCGGTGGTCGTTGCTGGCGGTCGCAATGACTGCACGCATCAGTGGGCCATATTTGTGAACCCCCCGAATCACAGCACCACAGAAGACTAAGAACTGAGCATTCTCATGGGGAGAATCACCGGGGTCTAGCAAGTTTCCTTGGGTTGAATTGCCAACAGACCAGTTGACATGCTTCCCAGATCCGTTGATGCCAGCAAAGGGTTTTTCATGCAACAAACACGCGAACCCATGCTTTTTAGCGGTATGTCGCAAGACTGTCATCAAGAGTTGTTGATGGTCGCTGGCTACGTTTGCGGCTTCAAAGAAGGGGGCAATTTCAAACTGACCCGGAGCAACTTCGTTATGCCGAGTTTTAGCGGGAATGCCTAACTTGTATAACGTTTCTTCCACATCTTGCATGAAGACTTGAACCCGCTCTGGAATAGCCCCAAAGTAGTGATCGTCAAATTCTTGACCTTTAGCAGGAGCCTTACCAAAGAGGGTGCGCCCCGCCAGGAGCAGATCGGGCCGCTGGCTGGCAAAGTTAGCATCTACCAAAAAATATTCTTGCTCAGCCCCGCAGCTAGAGTTCACCCGAGCAACATTATCATGCCCAAGGAGTTTTAAGACCTTGTTGGCGGCTTTGTCCATTGCGGTGATTGAGCGCAAGAGCGGTACTTTTTTGTCTAGCGCTTCTCCCGTCCAGGATACGAAAACAGTCGGAATACACAAGGTAGACCCGTTATCTGTTTCCATAATGTAGGCCGGACTGGTCACATCCCAGCCGGTATATCCTCGTGCTTCAAAGGTGTCACGAATCCCGCCATTGGGGAATGACGAACCATCAGGCTCTCCTTGCACCAGCACTTTGCCAGAAAATTCTGAAATAACGTTGCCGTCTCCTTGCACCGAGATAAAGCCATCGTGCTTTTCTGCAGTCAAGTTGGTCATGGGGTAAAACACATGGGCATAGTAGAGCGCCCCCTTTGCCATTGCCCAATCTCTCATGGCAGTAGCAACGGTATCTGCAATCGAGGGATCGAGCCTCTCACCCGTGACAATCGTATTTTTGATCGATTTAAAGACAGTCTTGGGGAGACTTGCCTGCATCTTGCTGAGGTTAAAGACATTCTCTGCCCATATTTCTTCCAGGCGTTCTGGCTGTTTGGGCGGCATCAATTCTCGATTAACGATTTGACAGATAGCTTGAACTCGCGCTTCATTTCCACTCATAAGTTTTTCTTAGATTCTGATTTTTTTAGATTTTGTCTGTTTGATGGTACTTAAAGCGACCATGGGAAATAGATAGCAGATATACCAAATCTGATGATTTAGGGTCAAGACTTAGCCGATTGCTCAGACGCTCAGAAATAGGTGCAACCTCTGCGAACGAATAGGCGACAATAGAAACCTGTGAATAAGGCGATCGCACCTGTATGAGTTATTTCCGTTCCAATATCGAGGCTATGGCAGGCTACGTGCCAGGAGAGCAGCCCGCCCCTGGCAGTCGCACGCTGAAGCTCAACACTAATGAGAATCCATATCCACCGTCTCCACAGGCGATGGCTGCCTTACAAAATTTTGACCCCGAACTCTTACGCCGTTATCCGCATCCGATGGCTCAGGTGTTTCGGGAGGCCGCAGGGCAGGCACTCGATATTGACCCCAATTGGATTTTGGTCGGCAATGGCAGTGATGATCTGTTGACCATGCTGATGCGGGCCTGTGTCGAACCCGGACGACGAGTGGCCTATCCGATGCCAACCTATGTCCTTTATCGCACGCTGGCACAAATTCAAGACGCAGAAGTGGTGGAAGTGCCATTTCCTGAAGACTATGCCTTGCCTGTCGATGACTTAGTGAATGCGGACGGATCGCTCACCTTTGTCGCATCTCCGAATAGCCCCTCTGGCACAGGGATTGTAGTTGATTTGCTGGATAAGCTGGCGACTCAGGTGTCTGGCATTTTAGTCATTGATGAGGCCTATGTTGACTTTGCTGATGCGACCGCTCTGTCGCTGACCCAACAGCACGACAATGTGATTATCCTGCGAACGCTATCTAAGGGCTATTCGCTGGCAGGGTTGCGCCTGGGGTTCGGAGTGGCTAATCCGGCATTGCTAGCAGGTTTGACTAAAGTCAAAGATAGCTACAACGTAGATGCGATTGCCTGTCTAGTAGGGGCAGGGGCGATCGCCGATCAGCCCTATAAAACTGAGATGGCGAACCGGGTCAAGCGCGATCGCCATCGGATGGTTGAACAATTCACCCAACTAGGATTCAACGTGTGGGAGTCTCAGGCCAACTTTGTGCTGGTGCAGCCTGTGGGTGCAACTGCCGCAGAGATCTATCACGGACTGAAACAGCGTGGCATTTTGGTGCGCTACTTTCAGCAACCGAGTCTCGTTGATAAGCTGCGTATCACGGTAGGCACGCCAGAACAAAATCTCCAGCTTTTTGCTGGAATTCAAGAGATTCTGAACAATCACTGTTGAGGTAAAGCTGAAAATTGCTGTTCGAGATAGAAATCTCTATTTACCTGATATCTTTCCAGTGCAAGCGTATTTACTAAAGCCTTGCGATAATACGTAGCAAATGTGGCAGAGCTTAAATAGCAAAATTAAGATAAGATTTTCACGTATAAAGTACCTGCCAATATAGCCCCGTGATAACTTCACTAACTTTAAGGAACTTTAAGAGCATTGAGGAGCAAACCTATGAATTTGCTCAATTTGATCTTCTAGTAGGGCGCAACAATAGTGGTAAAAGTACCATCCTGCAAGCTTTAGCCATTTGGCAGTTCTGTGTTGATGAATTCCGTCGGGTTAAGCGTCGGGGTAAAACCGGAACGCAAGTTGTTCTTCCTAACTTTACAGCACTTCCTGTCCCCGAATTCAACCTTCTTTGGAGAGAAAAAACTGACCGCCGCTATCCTAAAGTTAATGGTTCTAAAAAGCAAGAGTTTATCTTAGTAGAAATTGACGTTACCTGGATAACTGATGATTCTGAACCTAAGCAATCCTCGTTTGGAGTCAAGTTACGTTACAGTTCCCCTCAAACAATCTATGCTATTCCTTCAAAGGGATGGGAGCATTTTCGAAAGTTGGAAGGAAAGCCGGATCAATCAAACTCTCTTTTACCTCTTGTTGCCTATGTACCACCTTTCTCTGGTTTAGAGCCTAACGAAGAGTGGCGTGATGATGGACCTTTACGCAAGCAGGTTGGTAAAGCCCAACCAGGAAGCGTACTACGAAATCTTCTGCTCCGGGTTTGGGAAGAAAACCGAGAAGATTGGTCTAAGATTCAACGAGTTATCAAGCAGTGGTTCAATGTTGATTTAATAGATCCTCAATATGAGAGGGGAGTCGATACACAGATAATTTGTGAATATAGACAAGGAGAGAAATCTTACGACATTATTTCCGGAGGGAGCGGTTTCCATCAAACACTAACTCTCTTAGCATTCTTCTACGGATACAAACCAACTACAATCTTGCTGGATGAGCCTGATGCACATCTTCACGTTAATTTGCAACGAGAGATTTTAGACTATTTCAAAAATCAGAAGGCACTTGAGAGAAATACTCAATTTCTTATTGCGACACATGCTGAAGAATTTATTCAGGGTGTTGATGTTCGCCAAATCATTTCATTACTTGATAAAGTGCCTAAACGGGTAGAAGCAACCCCGGCCATTTTGACTGCAATGGCGGATGTTTCTAATTTGGAGATTACTCAACTTTCAGAGCTTTCTATACCTATACTGTTATACGTTGAGGGAGAAACTGACGAGCGTTTTTTAAGGGGCTGGGCTACTCCCTTAAATATGCAGGATACATTAAACCAGGTTTGCTTTCGCGTTATGCGAGGTGGCTCTAAAGATAAAATGAAGATGGATAGCGATCGCCATTTTGAAGGAGTAAAACAAGTTATTCCTTCTACAAAACGACTTATATTATTTGATTATGACGACGAGGCAACGTTTCACCCAGAAGAAAACAACCCAGTACTATATGAATGGCGACGTAAGAATATTGAAAATTATTTACTTGTTCCAGATGCTTGGATAAGAGCTGCTCTGCAAAAAATTGGTATTGGTGACAGTGATATTTTTTCATCTCCAATTAGGGAATTGATTAAGAATTTCTTTGCCAGTGAGAATCTTACTCTTCCACCAAGTCAATCTTGGAGGGATGTTAAGGCAAACATCTTTCAAGTTGTAAATGGTAAGAAGCTCTTATTTGAGAATCCGGACTCTCTTTTTCAACGTCTTA
>CAZCXK010000150.1:0-9204 GCA_964502605.1 uncultured bacterium | reverse complement strand
GGGTTGATCGAAGTGACTCGCGGGTTGATCGAAGTGACTCGCGGGTTGATCGAAATGACTCATGGGTTGATCGAAGTGACTCGCGGGTTGATCGAAATGACTCGTGGGTTGATCAAAATGACTCGCGGGTTGATCAAAATGACTCGCGGGTTAATCTGAGTGACTCACGGGTTAATCTGACTGAGGGCGATCGCCATGATAAGTAGGGCGTTGAAGCTCAAAAATCTCAGAAAAGGCGATCGCAATTGTGTGTATACACAGTAGGCTCTCTGCCCTCTGCCTGCTGCCTTAATCCTCATGCATTTTCATAATCCTCATACATTCTCAAAGGAGGAGATTCGCCAGAATCTGAAGCAAGACTGGTAAAATTTCCTTTAAGAGCAATTAGTTCATCTGCTTAATGTACCTGCTTAATGCACCCGCAATTTAGACCGACACTGATGTAGCCATCGAAATCGTTCAATCATATCGTTCAATCATCAGGCGCAATCGCACGACACCTTCGAACCGCGAAAGAGGCCATCTGCAATGCGGATTCTATTAGTCGAAGATGATGAAATTTTGTCAGGCATTTTGGCCGAAAATCTGACCCGCCAACGCCATGCAGTCGATGTGGTTGATGATGGGCAAGCCGGATGGGACTATGCTCAAGATGCTAGCTATGACCTGATTGTGATGGATGTCGGCCTGCCGCGCCTGGATGGTATTACGGTGTGCCAACGGCTGCGATCAGAGAAGTGTTTGACGCCCATTTTGCTGATGACGGCCAAAGATGCCAGCAGCGATCGCATTCGGGGGTTAGATGCGGGTGCTGATGATTATGTCGTCAAGCCGTTTGATATCGAAGAATTTCAGGCGCGGGTGCGGGCGCTGCTGCGGCGAGGCGAAATTAGTCAGTCGCCGATTTTGCAGGTGGGCGGTCTGCAGCTGGTGCCGAGCAGTTGTGATGTCACCTATGGCGATCGCCCCCTCAATCTGACTCCCAAAGAATATGGGCTGCTCGAACTGTTTTTACGCAATCCATCGCGGGTGTTTAGTCGGGGTCAAATTGTCGAACATTTGTGGACGTTTGACGATCCGCCGCTGGAAGACAGCGTTAAAGCACACATTAAAGGGCTGCGCCACAAGTTAAAACAAGCGGGCGCAATCGACTGGATTGAAAACGTCTATGGCATTGGCTATCGGCTGAGCCCTAAATTGCAGTCTGAAGCGACTTTGACAGACTCTAGGTGGAGTCCGACTGCCGAGGTGGAGGCAGATGCAGATGCTGAACCCTATCAGCCGTCGCCCTCTGTCGCTCCAGGCTTTGATCAGGCTATGGCAGCTCTCTGGGATCGCTATCAGGGGCTGATGGTCGAGCGTATGACCGTGTTGACAACGGCAGCGGCAGCGATTCATGCTGCAACGCTCTCAGGCGATCTGCACCACGCTGCCGCTCAAGCGGCTCATAAGCTTGCGGGCGTCTTGGGCATGTTTGACCGCGATGACGGCACTCAAATTGCCCGCCGGTTAGACGATCTCCTGTCGGGTGCCGATGGGTTGAGTGCAGCACAGCAGAGCCAAGTGGCTGATCTGATCGGTCAGCTTGATGGCGTGCTCAATCTCACAGCCCCAAACACAGAAGAGAGGTCGGTTGTGCCGTTGGCGGCGTCAGTTGCTTTGGAGCCCTCGCCAGAGGCTCTGCCGATTGTGCGACAGCCTGCGATCGCCCCCCATCCTCTAGAGTCTCTTTCGACGCGATCGCATGTTTTGGTCATCGGCGTAGATGACTTGTTTAGAGCTGACCTGCAAGCAACAGCAGCAGCAGTCATGGAGGTGGAATGGTCGGCTGCAACCACCCTCGACCAAGCCAGAGTATGGCTGCGATCGCACAGTCCCGATGTGATGGTCATCGATCTTGACCGCATTGGCGATTGGCAGGGTGGCCTCTCGCTGATTTCAGAACTGGGAGCGCGCACCCCCGCGATTCCAGCCTTGGTAATGGCAGTGGGCGATCGCCTCGCGGATCGGGTCAGCGTTGTCAGGGCTGGGGGGCAAGGGTTTCTGGCGCAACCCGTGGCAGCGGCGGTTGCTTGGGATGCGATCTATCAGCGCCTCCAGCACATCCAGTCGCAGGCGGCTCATGTAGTGGTGGTGGATGATGACCCAATGGTGCTGGCTGCGCTGCGCCCCCAACTTGAGCCGTGGGGCATCCGCATGACGGGGGTGAGCCATCCCCATTTGTTTTGGGAGACACTCCAGACGATGCGGCCTGACCTGATTATTCTAGATATCGAAATGCCTGAGGTGAGTGGCATCGAGCTCTGTCAAGCCATTCGTGCTGAGCCCACTTGGCAAGATGTGCCGATTCTGTTTCTGACGGCGCGCCAAGACTCTGCAACGCTGCAGATGGGCTTTGCGGTCGGTGCAGACGACTATGTCACCAAACCCATCGTCGGCCCCGAGCTGATTACCCGCATCACCAACCGCCTAGAGCGTACACGCTTGCTCAAGCGGCTCTCAACCACCGATGCGCTGACGGGTTTGGCCAACCAACCCCAATCAAGTGCGGGGCTACTAGCGCTCTTGCACCAGGCGCATCAAACCCAGCAGTCAGTGTGTTTTGTGCTGCTGCGGATTGCCCAACTGCTCCAGATCAATCAGACCTATGGTCACGAGGCGGGGCAGCAGGTGCTGCAATGCTGGGGGCAGCTTTTTCGAGCGGCGTTTCGTGGATCTGAGGTGGTCGGCTATTGGGGCCACGGCGAATTTGTGGTCGGCGTTCCGGGGTTGATGCGCTCTGCCATGGGCGATCGCCTTTCGGATGTGCTGGCTCAGCTCCGCACGCAAATTTTTACAACAATGGATGGGCGTCGGTTTCAAGTCGATTGTCAGGTGGCGATCGCCGAATACCCCACCGACGGCCACACACTCCAAGCTCTCTATCAAGCCAGCAGCAATCACGTTCATGACTCTTGATCTGCACGACCGCATCAATCAACTACAGGCTCACATCAGCGACTTGACAACTTCGCTGCATGAGGCTGAAACTCGCTATCGCTCGCTGTTTGAATATGCCCCCCAGGGCATTTATCGCAGCACCCCAGACGGTCGATTTCTCAGCGTCAATCCGGCGATGGCGGGTATCTTGGGCTATGACTCGCGTGACGAGTTGCTTGCCAATATTCACAACATCCGGCAGCAGCTCTATGTGCATCCCCATGAGCGAGAAGAAATTCTCGATGCGATTCACCAATCGGGGCCGACGAGGCGCTTTGAGGTAGAAGTCTATCGCAAAGATGGCAGCACGGTTTGGGTTTCGATTAATTCTCGACTGGTGTTTGACGAAACGGGAGCAGTGCAGTGTTATGAGGGCTTTGCCGAAGACATCACGATTCGTAAACGCGCCGAGCAAGCCCGTGAAGAATCACTATCGCTGCTGCGGGCGACCCTGGAAGCAACTGCCGATGGCATTTTAGTCGTCACCCGGCAGGGCAAGGTGCTGACGTATAACCAAAAATTTGTCAGCATGTGGGGCATGCCGGCCTCTCTATTGACGGTTGACTCCAATCCAGCGGAACGGTTTCAGTTTCTCGCCGACCAAACCACCGACCCAGACGAATTTAAGGCACGGGTCTTAGAAATTTTTGACACCTCACCCGAAGCCGAAGTCTTTGATTTGCTTGATATGCGGGATGGCCGCGTGTTTGAGCGCTGCTCTCAGCCCCAACGCCTAAATGGGCACATTGTGGGCCGCGTGTGGAGCTATCGAGATATCACCGCCCGTCAGCAAACTGAAGAAGCGCTGCGCCTGAGTGTGTCTCAGTTTCGCAATATCTTTGAGAATTCGCTGGTTGGCATTGGCCGCTGTCGTGCTGAAGATAGCCGATTTTTGACTGCTAACCAGCGCTGCGCTGAGATTTTGGGCGTTTCGTCTCCGGCTGAACTGATTGAGCAGCATGTGGCCACTGATTTTTATGTCGATCTGGGCGATCGCCAGCGGATGATGACCGAACTCTATGAGCACGGCCAGGTGCGAAACTTTGAGGTGCAGATGCGCTGCCACACCGGCGACCTGATCTGGGGGTTGCTCTCGCTGCGTCTCAACCTCAAAGAAGGCTGCACTGATTTTGTCATTGCCGATATCACCGATCGCAAACAGGCAGAAGCTCAACTGCGCCAGCAGCAAGAGGTGCTGAGAACGGTGATTGACACCGATCCCAATATCATCTTCGTCAAAGATTGGGATGGGCACTATCTGCTGGCTAACAAAGCCGCTGCCGAACTCTACAATGCAACCGTTGACGACATTTTAGGCAAACGAGATGTTGATCTGCACGACTATCCTGAAGTTGCTGAGCAGTTTGTGCAACAAAATCGCTGGGTGATCGACCATGAACATGAGCTGTTTATCCCTGAAGAACAGGTAACAGCGGGTCGCCATGTGGGGGAGTGGTTGCAGTGGCAAAAACGCCCGATCAAGCTACCTGGGAGCGATCGCTACAGTGTGTTGGGCATTGGCGTTCGCATTACCGATCGCAAACGGGCTGAAATTGCTCTGCGCGAAAGCCAGGATCGCTATGCCACCCTGGCTAGAGTCTCCCCTGTGGGCATTTTTCGCACCGATGCCATGGGCAACTGCCAATATTTCAACGAGCGCGGCTGCGAGATCATTGGCCTGCGCCTAGAAGAAACTCTGGGCAAAGCCTGGATTCGAGCCCTCCATCCCGGCGATCGCGACATGGTGCTCAGCGAATGGACTCGCACCTTTGAGACCGATGTGCCGTTCATCGCCGAATATCGCTTTTTGCGCCCCGATGGTGAAACAGTCTGGGTGCTGGGGCAGGCCGTTTCTGAGAAGGATGCCACGGGTCTCGTTGCGGGCTATGTGGGCACCATTACCGACATCACCGATCGCAAACTGGCTGAAGAGGCGCTGCAAGAGAGTGAAGCCGAATATCGAGTGCTGGTGGAAACGGCCAACTGCATCATTTTGCGATGGGATACCGATGGCTACGTGCGCTTTATCAATGATTATGGTCAGCAGTTTTTTGGCTATGCTCCCAGTGCTGTCGTTGGGCATTCGCTGCTAGGCACGATTGTGCCCCAAACCGCAGAATTTGAGCAGCATATTCATGACTTGATTGAGGGGCTACGACTTGACCCCAACCGCTATTCATTTATAGAACAGCAAAACATGCGCTCGGATGGGTTTCAGGTCTGGATTGCCTGGTCGAATAAGCCCATTTGGGATGACCACGGCAACTTACTTGAAATCCTCTCCGTTGGGACAGATGCCACCGATCGCAAACAGGCTGAAACGGCACTACGCCGCAGCGAACTCAAGTTTCGCAATATCTTTGAAAATTCACAGGTGGGCATCTATCGCACTGGCATTGACGACGGCCTGATTCTTGAAGCGAATCAGCGCTATGCCGAGCTGACGGGCTATACCAGTGTCGATGAATTGGTGGGCAAGCGCTATACCCGTGAGTTTTTTGTCGATTTGGGCGATCGCCAGCGCCTGCTCGATCTGCTCAACCAATACGGCTCTGTCAATGATTTTGAAATGCTGTTTTTGCAGAAGGGGGGGGCAATTCGCTGGGGCATGTATTCCCTGCGTCTTAACCTAGAAGAAAACTGCATTGAAGGGGTGGTCGCAGATATCACCGATCGCAAACGGGCTGAAGCAGCCCTGCGCCTGAGCGAGCTCAAGTTTCGCAATATCTTTGAAAACTCGCAGGTGGGTATCTGCCGCACCCGCCCAGACGATGGCTTGATTCTTGAAGCCAACCATCGTCTGGCTGAAATTATGGGCTATGAGTCAGCCTCTGAGCTGATTGGCAATCGGCGCGTGTCTGAGTTTTATGTCAACCCAGCAGAACGACAGCACGTCATTGACGCCGTGCGCCAGCAGGGTGAAGTGCGCGATCGCGAGGTGCAGCTCTTTCGTCGAGATGGCACCCCGATCTGGGGGTTATTGTCAGTGCGCCCTAACCCAGAAGAGAACTGCTACGAAGGGGTGATTGCCGATATCAGCGATCGCAAGCGCCTCGAAGAAAACCTGCGGCAATCGCAGCAGTTTCTCGATAGCATCGTTGAAAATTTGCCCTTAGCGCTCTTTACCAAAGACATCACCAACGATTTTCGCTATGTGCAGATGAATAAAAACGGTGAGCAACTGTTGGGCTTTTCCAGGTTAGATGCAATGGGCCACACCGACTATGACTTAGTTTCCAAATGGCAGGCTGACTATTACCGCAATGAAGATTTGGCAGCCGTCGAAAGCGGCACCTTAATGGAAATCGAAGACGACATCATCCCCGCTAACTCTCAAAGCACGATTTCGGTGCGCGGGTTTAAGCTGCCGCTGTTTGATCAAGATGGCAATCCGTCACACTTACTTTGCATCGCTGAAGATGTAACTGAGCGGAAAAAGCAAGAAGCAGCTCTCCGTTTGATTGTGGAGGGCACGGCATCTAAAACCGGAGATGAATTCTTCCAAACCTGCGTGCGCTATCTGGCAGAGGTCTTGAATGTTCGCTATGCCCTCATCATGGAATTTATCGATGCCAACAAGACTCGAGTTAAGGTTTTAGCAGACTACAATCGCGATAACAAACGCGCCTCTGATATTGAATACACCGTAGAAGGCACGCCCTGCGAATGCACATCATTGGGGCAGGTATGTTACTACCCGCACAATGTCAAAACCTTGTTTCCGCGATCGCAAGGGCTGATTAAGTGCGAAGCCGAGAGTTATCTGGGCATTCCGCTAGCAGATTCGTCTGGCAATGTCTTAGGCCATCTGGCGGTCTTAGACGTCAAGCCGATGCAGGAAAATCCGGGACGAGAGTTGATTCTCAGAATTTTTGCGGCTCGCGCTGGCGCAGAACTAGAGCGCAAACATGCCGAAACCGCCTTGCGCGGGAGTGAAGAGCGCTTCCGGACTCTGGTCAACAATATTCCTGGAGTGGTCAACCGAGGAGCTTACGATCGCCACTGGAGCATGGAATTTCTTAGCGATGCCATGATCGACATCTGTGGCTATCCGGCGTCTGACTTCATTCACAATCAGGTCAGATCCTTTGCTGATATCGTCCATCCTGATGACTTATCGATGACCCACACTCATATCGGAGACGCACTAGCCCATCGCCAGCCCTACGTGTTGGAATATCGCATCATCCATGCCAATGGCAGCGTCCGCTGGATCTATGAGAAAGGGCAAGGAATTTTTGATGCCAGCGACGAATTGCTGTCACTCGATGGCGTCATGCTTGATATCACCGACCGCAAACAAGCCGAAGCCGCTCTCCAGCAAGAGATTTACGAACGAGAGCACGCCATGCAGGCGCTGCGAAAAGCTGAAGAGAAATTTGCCAAAGCCTTTCGAGCCAGCCCGAGCCCGATTGCTATTACGACCTTACCCGATCGTCGATTTATCGAAGTCAATCGCAGCTTTTTGAGAATGAGTGGCTTCACCGAACCAGAGGTGTTAGGCCGGACGGCCAGCGAGTTGAACCTAGGCGTAGCTCAAGATGCCTATGAAGAAGCGATTCAAACGTTGCTTGAAACTGGCTCACTCTATAATCAGGAGTTCAAATTTCGCACCAAGGCCGGAGAGATTCGGACAATTTTGCTCTCAATTGAAATGATTGACCTATCAGGCACCACCTGCGCCTTAAATATTCTCAATGACATCACCGAGCGCAAACGTCTGGAAAATGAGTTCATTTCCTTGGTCAGCCATGAACTGAGAACGCCGATGACTTCAATGATTGGAGCCCTTGATTTGCTCAACACCGGGCAGGTCGGCACCTTGACTCAGCAAGGGCAAAAGCTACTGGATGTAGCGATTTCTAACACCGAACGCCTGATTCGATTGGTCAACGACATTCTTGATCTAGAGCGCATGAAATCAGGCAAAATTACGATGCAGAAAGTGGCCTGCAATGTGTCAGATTTGATGCATCAAGCGGCTGAGGCCATGCAAAATATGGCCGATAATGCTCAGGTGTCGCTAGTCGTTGAGTCTATATCGATTGAGGTTTGGGTAGATTCAGATCGAATGCTGCAAATGCTGACCAACCTGCTCAGCAATGCCATCAAGTTCTCAGAACCGGGTAAGTCGGTCTGGCTGACAGCAAACCTGCAAACAGGCTGCCTCGAACTGCCGTCTCCCGACCATCCTGAAGTAGTGTTTCAACATCTGCTGCTGCTGACTGTACGCGATGAAGGACGAGGAATTCCGCCGGATAAGTTGCAGAGCATTTTTGAGCCGTTTCAGCAGGTGGATGCGTCCGATTCTCGCAAGAAGGGCGGTACCGGGCTGGGACTGGCCATCTGTCGTAATATCGTTGAGCAACATCAGGGGCGCATTTGGGTTGAGAGTGTTGTTGGCCAGGGCAGTGCGTTTTATAGTTTGATTCCAGTCTCAATCGAGCCGCAGGGATGATGCAGGTGGCCAATATCATTGAGCCCAAATGCGATCGCCCACTCAATTCATCAGTTCATACGTTTAGGCACGCACGATGAGTAAGCGAATTTTAATTGTGGATGACGAAGATGATGTCCGGGCGATCGCCCAGTTGGGTTTGGAAATGGGAGCCCATTGGACGGTTTTGGCCGCCAGTTCAGGACGAGAAGCCTTAAATCTGGCTGCCGCTGAACAGCCTGATGCCATTTTGCTCGACATGATGATGCCTGATATGGATGGCCGAGAAACCCTAAGCAAGCTCAAAGCGAATCCAATGACTCAGGAGATCCCAGTGATTTTGGTGACGGCTAAAGTGCAGCCATCGGATCAGTCTAGCTTTGCTGATCTCGATGTCGCAGCAGTGTTTGCTAAACCCTTTCGCCCATTGCAGCTTGCTGACCAAGTCAGTGATGCATTGGGGTGGGTTGCGTAAATCTGTATTGCAACTGCTACCGCTACTGCTGCTGCGGTGGGCTGATTGCTTGACAAACGTCCTTAGCCCTCTCCCGCTCTGAGCCAGGATGTATACACATTTATAGCTATGGCCGCAGCCTCCCTCGGGAGATGTTCCTACGCTCCCCCCATCGCAGGAGCCTAACTCCCCCGCGTTTCTCCCGAAAGGCAATGGGGCAAGACCTTTGACACCCCTATGCTGAGACATTTAAGAGCACAGCGATATGTAGCCTTTTCAGGATATCGGATGGCTTATAAAGCAGATGCCAGGGCTCTGAAGTCTGTCAAATTAC
>CAZCXK010000149.1:0-9205 GCA_964502605.1 uncultured bacterium | reverse complement strand
CTCAGTAATGCGTTGGGCGATCGCCAAATTTTCGAGCAATTGGGGCAGTACGTCAAGCTGAGGCAAGCTGCCGTCATGACCTAACACTTGCCCCAATGCTTTGGGTAGATGCAGCGATCGCCTAACGGTTCACATTCAAATTTTGCTGAATTTCAGTGGACGGACGATCAGGGAGCTGAGGGGACTGGATATGACCAACATCAGCAGAACGCATGGTTGAGACGGCAACCAGGAACGGAAACAGCCATTTCAAAGCCTGACTGAGCCACTGGAGTAGTTGCTTCGCTTGTGGTGATGCATAGAATCTGACATCAAAGTCAAAGTCAATATGCACCATGTCGTCATTGTCCTGCGTAGCATTAGGAGTTGGGTTCTGAGATTCTTTAGACATTGAAAGATTCCTGTAGAAAGAGTGGGTTACAGCGCTGTATTTCTCTTATTCCATCACGCCTCTAATGCCCTCTCTGCCGATGATTGAGTCGATCATCGACGATTTTTATCGAGAATTGGAAGAAAGTTTGAAACCCTTGCCAGATCGGATTTCATCAGCCAGAGTAAAGTAGTCTTAGAAATTGTCGATAATCGACAGATCAAAACTGTCGATCATTGATTACTGGCTTGGTAGGAGTAACAGCAACGAGTGGCTGAGAATCGGTGTCTATTGACTGAACGTGGGCGATCGGCACTGGATAGGTTGCTAGAGAAGGCTTATCCAGAGAGTAAAGGGTTAAATAAATCTCAGATTCAGCGAGATACACGGCTTTCCCGCGACACACTGAATAAAATCTTCAATGAACCCTATCAGCCTGTACAGAAACGATGTTTGGAAGACCTTTTTGAGAGACTGAATTCCAAATTAAAAGAGAACTATAGAACTCAGAATCAGTACCGGCGTGGAGAAGAGCAGGCTGCGTATGAGAGACGGGTGAACCAAGCCCTGAAAGGAATCTGTATTGAGTTCAGAGACGCTGCCTATTGTACAGAAAACATAGAAGAGAGAGCACCGCGATCGCCAAGCTCTAACTCGCAACTTAGACAATTTGAGCGATCGCCCACCCCAGGATCGAGCAGAAATTTGCCTTTGTCTGCCTCTCCCCAAGAACAGCTTGACACTTTACTCAAAAGCCTCAATTACACGAAAGGTCAGGCGTTGTTTGAGGAGTCGATACGAACGCTCAAACCGTCTGGGGCTTTTCTGCTTCAAGTTAGAGATACGAAGGTACAGCGATGGTTGGTTAGACGATTGGTACATCAAGTTCCTGGTTTTCAAAATACCCGACCACTGGAAATTAATGTGGCTCTCTTAGGAGGAGAATTTGAGCAGCTTTGGTCTGAATTTGCACGACAGTTAAAGTTAACCGATGGAACGGCTGAAGCGACGATCGCCAACTTGAGTGAGCTATGTCAAGGGAAGACCGTTATTATTGTGCTGTCTCGACTTCAGCAGTTAGATGAGGAGATGCAGCGGCAGTTGATCGGAAAGTTTTGGGTTCCATTAGTGCAACAAATTGGTTCTCAGCAACAAGATTGGCGATCGCGCCTAGTTTTGTTTCTAATTCAGGATGGAGAAAGGTCAGAAGAGTCGCCAAAATGCCCATTTAGCGTGGTTCCTCCTGATGAAGCGATGAATCCAGAACATCCAGTGTTGCTAGAACCATTAACTGAAATTTATTCACAGGATGTGCAAGCTTGGTTTGAGCGGGAGGGAACTAGTTTGTTGCAAGCCCGAATTGGAGAAAAGGACGCGGAGCAATTTATGCAGCAGATCATGCAGCAAAACCGACTTTCTCGATGGGAAACGCATCCTTGGACAACGCTGGAAAACATTTGCAATGTGTTTCAGACAGAGATTGCTGAGATCGAACAGTATTGGAAACTTGCCGGATGACAACGCCAAACCCGCCAGAGCCAAACCCGCCAGACTACGAATATACGGGGAATGATGCCTACCAACCGTCCCACACTGAAGACGGGGTACAAGACCCGCAAGGACGGCGCTATTTTCCCTACATTCCCAGTCCAGATCTAAAGGAAGCGGTCAACCTGGCGATCGCCCTCAAGCGACCGTTGCTGCTCGAAGGCGAACCGGGGTGTGGCAAGACCCGATTGGCAGGGGCGATTGCCTATGAATTCACCAAGAAAAATATGCCCGACTCAGTTGACCAGCAGGGCAACCTAAACTTCTGCTGGGACTACTATATTTGGACAGTAAAATCGACGATGCGTGCCCGTGATGGGCTGTATACCTTTGATGCGGTGGCTCGTTTGCGCGATGCTCAGCTTGTTGGCTCTAATCCTGAGCAGCTACGAGACTATTTGGGAGAAGAGGAAAGCGATCGCCTCAAGGAGCGCCTGCAGGATAAGACAAAATATCTGGAGTTTGGGCCACTGGGAAAGGCGCTGCGAGACCCACAACACCGACCGATTGTGTTAATCGATGAAATCGACAAGGCGGATAGCGATTTCCCGAATGACTTGTTACTGGAGTTAGATCAGTTGTGTTTCCAGATTCCCGAAACAAAGGAAGAGATTCCGACCCCAACGGATGACCGCAAGCCGATTATTCTGATCACTAGCAACAGGGAAAAACCTCTGCCAGAGCCATTCTTGCGGCGCTGTCTATATTTCTATGTTGGGTTTCCAGATCAGCAGCTCGAAGACATTATTCGCAAGCGGTTTGGCAAACCAAAGCGAGGAGAGGAAGCACTGATTAAAGAAGCAGTAGCGCATTTCTATGAAGTCAGAGGCCTGCTTGAGAATCAGCCAGGGAGCCGTCCGCCTGGAACAAGTGAAATCTTGGAGTTTCTGACGGCCTTGAAGCGAGTACCCGTAAAGCAGGCACGAGCGGATTTAGAGAATTTGGGCGATCGCCTGCCTCTATTGGGAACGCTGCTCAAAACCAAGTCAGATCAAGACCTCTACCGCAAAGCATTCCCTGGCGAGCACAATGGCTGAGTATCCCTTTCTTGATCTGTTTCACCATCTACGCGATGCTGGAATGCCGCTCACGCCAGAGCAATATGACCTGTTGCGACAGACGTTATACCTGGATCAGGGCTATGGGCTAAAAGGTTGGGATGATCTGCGGCGGTTGTGTCGGCTGTTGTGGGTCAAGCCCTGCCCCAACTATGACGGTGAGATGTTTGATCGGGCCTTTGATCAGTATGTGCAGCACCTCCATCGGCAGTGGCAGGCCGAGCTAGAACCTGCGCCTCCTTCACCCGCTAAGCGTCAGACCTCTGCGGATGCTCCAGCATTGCCCACGGTGCCGCCGCGACAGATGCCTTCTCAACAGCAGCCAGCATCAGACGGGCAGGCTCCGGTTGCGGTGAAAACCGCGCCACCGCAGTATCCGATTTCTCCAGAACCGTCGTTTCATCTGATGCCAACTCAGATGCCTGTGAAGCTCGAAACCATTTACGGCAGTTGGAAAACGCTGCGGCAGTTTATCCGGGAAGGCCATGAGGATGAACTTGACCTGGAAGGCACGATCGCCCAGATTAATCGGGAAGGGGTGTTTAGTGAGGTGGTCATGCGTCCTCGCCGCATCCGACGGGCTGAACTGCTGGTGCTGATGGATGAGAGTGAAACAATGGTGCCGTTTCATCCGGCTCTCCAGCCTCTAATCACCGCCCTTGAGGAGCGGCGTATCCATCCAGCGCGGCTCTATCGATTTACGATTTTTCCCGATGAGTTTCTCTATGAGTGGCAGCACGCGACTAAAGCAGTGCCACTGGCTCCCCTCTTATCGCGACTGCATCGAAGCCGAACTGTGGTTTGGATTGTCAGTGATGCAGGAGCAGCAACAGGAACCTATAGTGCAAAGCGTTTGAAGGGAATAGTTGAGTTTTTGACTCGACTCATGCCCTGCATTCGAGAGCTTCTGTGGATTAACCCTTTACCCGCTGAGCGGTGGCACTCGACCACAGCAGAGGCGATCGCCCAGATGCTCGATGGGCGTATGATTGCTCTTGATCCGATTTCTCTGCAATATGCTACTCGTGAACCTGGTTCCTCACTTATTCTCAAGCTATGGTAGCAACCGCTGAGGCCAGAAAACTCAATGAATTGAGCCACCAGCGCATGGCGGTGTTTGAGCGACGCTATGGGGTGGGTGCGCTCAATTTTGCCTGTCATGCCGCGTTTCCCCTAACGCTGACAACTGACCTCAGCTATTGCCTCCGCGAGACTTTCTTCCCCGATGCCCCGTGGTATTGGGCTGCCGATGTCTTGCTGTCGGGGTTGTTCAACCCAGCGGGGTATGACCTGTATGAAATGGAAGGAGCTACCCGAAATGCACTGCTCCATTGTTTGGTCGAGCGCTTTGAGGAAAATCGGCTCTGGACACTGGATCAATTTATGAAAGCATACCTGGCGCACCGCCTAGAGGCTCACCCCGACGAGCAAAATCGGCTCTGGACACTGGGCGATCGCCCCCATTGGACGGCGTTGGCCTGTTTGCATCCAGATCAGGCGTTTGCTGAAATTGAGCAGGAGATGCAGCGGTTGGTGGCCACGGATGATTCCCAGGATCGGTTTCGTCTAGCCACGCTGATTGAGAGCTATGCCGACCTCTTAAGCCAGACAAACTTTCGCCCAATATTGCTAGACTTTGCCCGCAAAGCCAGAGCAGGCGAACCCATCAACGAAACAGCAACGGTCGCAGCAGCAGTCCGTCAGGCAGGTTTTCCAACGCTAGAGCAGTTAGAGTTTGATGTTGTCACCATCGTTTTTGAAGACGAGACGCCGTCTGATGATCAACTGCGTCCCTTTGAGTTTGAAACCGTGACCGTAGATCGCCAGGGAGAGATAGTGCAGCGATCGCCTCAGCAAGCCTTCTATTTTGTGGAACCCTTGGGTGAACCCGCGCCAGCTTTAGAAATGGTGGCGATTCCCGGAGGGTATTTTAGGATGGGTTCACCCAAAAAAGAACCAGAGCGTTATGACAATGAAAGCCCCCAGCATCCGGTCACGGTTCAGCCGTTCTTCCTGAGTAAATATCCAATTACTCAGGCACAGTGGCAGTTTGTCGCGGCGTTGCCTGAGGCGGAGCGATCGCTCAAAGCCCAGCCATCTCACTTCAAGGGACACAACCGCCCTGTAGAGCAGGTTTCTTGGGAGGATGCCGCAGAATTTTGTGCGCGACTATCGCAGCATACAGGGCGGGACTATCGACTGCCGACCGAAGCCGAGTGGGAGTATGCTTGTCGAGCAGGCACGCATACGCCGTTTTCCTTTGGAGAGACAATCACAAGTGATCTGGCAAACTATGACGGGACATATACCTATGCAGATGAACCAGCAGGCGAACATCGAAACCAAACAACAGACGTGGGGCTTTTTCCGCCCAATGAGTTTGGGCTATGCGACATGCACGGCAATGTCTGGGAGTGGTGTTTAGACCACTGGCATCAAAACTATGAAGGAGCACCCAGCGATGGTTCGGCTTGGTTGTCTGATGAGGGAAAAGCTCTGCGTGTCCTGCGCGGCGGCTCTTGGAGCGACTATCCGAGGAATTGTCGTTCTGCGTGTCGCAACTACAGCTACCTCGACGACCGCTACAACGGTATCGGTTTTCGTGTTGTTTGCGTCCCCCCCAGGACTACTTAGCCCTTTGCTCTTTTGCCTTTTTGCCCTTTGCTCTTTAAAAAAAATTAAAATTAGCGCGTAGGGTGCGTCCAATGACGCACCATGTCTAATGCATCAAGCCACAGCGCGTAGGGTGCGTCCAATGACGCACCATGCCTAATGCATCAAGCCACAGCGCGTAGGGTGCGTCCAATGACGCACCATGCCTAATGCATCAAGCCACAGAGGAAATATGCAAGAGCTTCCCATTATTCAAAAGACGTACGATCTGATCAAATGGTATATTCCTATCCTTAACCGTCTCCCCCGTGATCACAAGTTCATACTGGGCGATAGGATCATGAGAGAACTCTACGACTTATTGGAAGGACTCATTCGAGCTAGGTATAGCCAAAACAAGCTCCCTCAGCTTGAAACTCTCAACAGTCAGCTCGATATCCTTCGCTATCAGACCCGTTTGCTTTTAGATTTTCAACTGCTAGCAATCAAGCAATATGAGTATGCAGGCCAATTGCTCAATGATATTGGCATTGACCTAGGCGGTTGGATGAAGCAGCAGCGACAAAGTCTGAACCACCAACCCCTGAAACCACAAAGAACATAACGTCTGTGTTCTTTTGAGATTAGAAGACTTAGTCTAAAACAAAACGATGAAACGCTATGGCAATCTGTGGCCTCAAATTATCGACTTCGAAAATTTGCTGATTGCTACCCGCAAAGCTCAACGGGGAAAGCGCTTTCGCAATAATGTTTTAGCGTTCAATTACAACCTAGAACAAGAACTGTTCCAGATTCAGTCAGAGCTTCAGCATCACACCTATCGCCCTGGAGACTATCGCACCTTTCAAATTCTCGACCCCAAACCTCGCATGATTTCGGCTGCGCCCTATCGCGATCGCGTCGTTCACCATGCTCTTTGCAATATCATCATTCCGTTGATTGAGCGGTCGTTTATCCCAGATACTTACGCCAATCGATTAGGCTATGGAACTCATCGTGCTCTAGAGCGCTTTATACAATTCTTTCGGTCTAGCCGCTATATTTTGCAGTGCGATATCCAAAAATATTTCCCATCAATTGATCACGACATTCTTAAATCAGCCATCCATCGCAAAATCAAATGCCCACACACCCTCTGGTTAATTGACACCATTATCGACAATAGCAATGAGCAAGATCCGGTCATTGAATATTTTCCAGGAGATACGCTACTCACGCCGATCCAGCGACGCAGGGGTTTACCCATCGGCAATTTGACCAGTCAATTTTTTGCGAACGTTTACCTCAATGAGTTTGACCACTTCGTTAGAGAACACTTGAAAGTCGCCAAGTATCTGAGATACGTAGACGATTTCGCTCTGTTTTCTGATGACAGACAGTTCCTCGCCAATGCTCGCGAAGTGATTGAGTATTATCTGGCTCAATTGCGGCTGAAGATTCACCCAGTCAAAAGCCAACTGTTTGAAACCCGCCACGGTGTCAACTTTGTTGGATTTCGTATTTTGAAGGTTGATACTCAGGCAGGGCATCCTTTTGAGAAAAACTCATCAAGAAAAATTCGGATTCGGATTCGCAATGATAATCTCCGTCGTGCCCGACACCGGATCAAGCAACTGCAACAGGCTTATGCTGATGGTCAGCTTCCTCTCGATAAACTGACGCAACGGTTACAAAGCTGGGAGGCACATCTCAAGCATGGAGATACCTATCGGCTGAGACGCACCATTTTCGACCACCTCGTTTTTTATCGATCGCTTTCACCCTAAGTAGGTGGACATAAATAAACGATGCTGTAGGGTGCTGTTAGGCGAAGCCGTAACGCACCATTCCACAGGGATTTTATGCGTTACGCTGGCGCTAACACATCCTACAAATAATTAAGCCCATCTACTTAGTCAAACTTTGCTACGCTAACGAGCGGGGCAGGCATTTCAAAAGCGCGGCGGCTCTTGGAACAACAATCCGAGGAATTGTCGTTCTGCGTGTCGCAACAACAACAACCTCGACAACCGCAACAACAATATCGGTTTTCGTGTTGTTTGCGTCCCCCCCAGCACTCTTCTGTACCAGAACTGGCAGGTGTGAACGTGTCGGGCGTGTCGAAGAAGAGTCCAGACCTGCTCCTGCGATGCTTCGGCATCCGAAAATCAAACCGGAGCAGGTAGCCTAGTAGGGAAACCGAACCGTTCCCTGCTCCACTCGTCTTTGATCTCCATTGCAATGCCAGCAAAATTCACTCTGCAAAAACAGCACCGTTCAGCACAATACTTCAAAGAGAAGCTGGGGCACAGTGTGGATCTCGACATGGTCCTCATCCCTGGTGGTCAATTCCTGATGGGGTCGCCAGAGAATGAACCAGAACGATCGGAGCGAGAAGGGCCACAGCATAGAGTAACGGTTTTCCCGTTCTTCATGGGGCGATATCCAATCACTCAAGCGCAGTGGCAAGCAGTGGCAAACTATCCCCAAGTGAATCGAGAGCTTGACCTGAATCCTTCTAGATTGAAAGGCAAAGATCGTCCTGTGGAGCAGATTTCCTGGCGCGATGCCACCGAATTTTGCCAACGGCTCTCACGCCAAACAGAACGAACCTACCGCTTACCCACCGAAGCCGAGTGGGAATATGCTTGCCGAGCCGGAACAACAACTCCGTTTCACTTCGGCGAGACGATTACGACCGATTTAGCAAACTATGACGGCACTGATGCTTCAAGTGGAAGCTGGTCAGGCTCCTATGGTCGTGGCCCCAAAGGAATTTACCGTCAGAGCACAACTTCAGTCGGTTCATTTCCTGCCAATGCTTTTGGGCTACACGACATGCATGGCAATGTCTGGGAGTGGTGTTTAGACCACTGGCATAGCAACTATGAAGGAGCACCCAGCAATGGGGCGGCTTGGCTCTCTGATGATGAAAATGCCTTTCGTGTCAGGCGCGGCGGCTCTTGGTACAGCCCGCCGTGGGATTGTCGTTCTGCGTGTCGCATCAGCTACTACCTCGTCAACCGCGACAACGATATCGGTTTTCGTGTTGTTTGCGTCCCCCCCAGGACTCCCTAGCCCTTTGCTCTCTTGCCTTTTTGCCCTTTGCTCTTTAAAAAAATTAAAATTGGCGCGTAGGGTGCGTCATTTGACGCACCATGCCTAATGCATCAAGCCACAGAGGAAATATGCAAGAGCTTCCAATTATTCAAAAGCGCGTAGGGTGCGTCATTTGACGCACCACGTCTCATGCATCAAGCTACAGAAGAACTATACAAGAAGCGTCAAATGATGCACCCTCTCCATATCTCTCTATCCTAATTGTCAACACATCTCTCGCTTTCGAAACAAACATAAAGTACGTAGAGTACATCCATTGATGCACCGTAACCAATACGTATCAATTTCATAAGGGCATGAGGGTAAGTCATACGACGCACCTTTATCTTGGGCATCCTATCTGAGATCTCAATTGTGACGATTCAATGCCCAACTATCGAAGACCTCAAATTGCAGAGGGAAGGTACTTCATCACCCAAGTCACCTATCAGCGCCACCCCTGGCTCTGTTGCGATATTGCCCGTCACGGACTACGCTCCGCGATCGCCCATACTCGAAAGAATCATCCATTCACAAT
>CAZCXK010000148.1:0-9483 GCA_964502605.1 uncultured bacterium | reverse complement strand
CGATATCGAATCGACAGTTCTTCATAGATATCGGGCAGATGGTTCTGGTCTTGTTCAAGGGACTCTAGCAAGTCAGGCAGGACATCGCTCCAGTGTAACGACAGACTGAGGAGGTCGTTTAAGTGATCAACCGATTGGATGTATTTTCTCAGAACCAAGTTGCGCTGATAGCACGCGGTCTTCCAGGTCACTTGAGGGGTGACTGATGGATTGCCATCCCGATCAGAGCCTACCCACGAGCCAAATTTACAAAACGTATAGCGAGGAGGCCGCAAGGTTGGAAATGTATTCTTCAGTGCCCGACAAAAGCGCTGATAAAGATAGGGGATAACTTCAAACAGCACTTCGTCAAAGTAGTGTAGGGTGTAGTCAACTTCATCTAAGACAGTTGGCTTAAACTGATGCAGTTCGTCTGTTCTCCACCACAGGCGAATTTCTTCGGTGAGCTGACCCCGCAGATTATCGGCTTCCCACGATTCTGACCAGTCAAGCGACTGCAGCCCTTCTTCGACCTGGTCAAGCTGACGCAAAATGCGAGCAATGCGTCGCTGTTTCCCGCGAATGGTATGACGGACGATTTCAGTTGGGTGTGCCGTAAAGACGAGGCGAATGTCGAGCTTATCGATTAGGCTTTGAACATGCTGAGGGGGAACATTGAGACGACGCAGCTTTGGGAAAAGCCCTTGTAGGGTACGAGATTCTCGCCGGGGGGTTTGGGGAGCACTCTCTTGCAGCGATCGCTCCAGTAGATCAGTTTGGATACCGTTAGTCTGGTCACCTTCAAGATATGTGGGCACTGAATCTACATTAAAAAAGGAGCGTACCTGCCGAGCGGCTTCTTCAGAGACATTTTCATAGGCCGCTCGATATTGCTGCTGCTGCCCGCGTTGCTCGTAGTGCTGTTCGACGATATTAATCAGCTGAAAATAGAGAGCAAACGCTCTGGTAACTCGAATGGCATCGTTAAGATCTAGATTTTCAACAACTTCTAGTACATCGGGACGCACAGATTCAGGAGCCTGCCCTTCTGGAGAGCACATAGCCCGCAATTGATGTAGCAAATCAACAAACGTTTGTCCACATTCTTGCTGAAGCACCGATGCCCACAAGTCCTCCACTATCTTGAGTCGATGACGCAAAAACAAGTCTCCTGCTGAGGGAGATTCCAGATCTGATTGACTGCTCCGGGGCTTGATCAATGCACTCGGATGAAAGGCATCATCGGAGGAGTGAAGGGTTGAACTCATAGCTAGCTCGATTAGGATTATGCAATGGTTGAGTTGATGTCAGCGCCAGGATGACCGGAACGTAAAAGGAACCTTCATTGCGTCATGAAGGATAGCCAGATAAGAGTAAACTTGAGCAGGCACGACGTTAGCCTAATTTGAACGGACGCTGATACCAGAAACGGCTGGAAAGACGTGAGTAAGCCTGGCGGAACGTTGAAGGCTAAACTTGTAACCTCAGCGTTTGGCAACGTGTCGCTCGAATCGCGTGGAAATGCTACTGGTGTTTGTCTTGGTCAAACGTCTGGTGCGACAAATTCAGGATGGGCAGGCGATCGCCCCGAAAAACCTCTTCACTTGCCTTGCCAAAATCGAGCAGTATCTCCGTTAGCACTTTACCGCCCACAAGGCTCAGGAGCAATGGCGCAGTGGTAATGCTAATGAAAATATCTGATGAAACCTTGAAGTTTGACATCGCTAATTTACACATATTCGCAACTATTTTCCAAAACCATTAATCTTACGTTAGATAAGCAGGGAAAAGCTGATGAATCATGATGTTCTAAGACGTGAAGATTTAAGACAAAGCCTACGAGGTGCGATCGTAATTTTTCTCCCCATCTTTGAAAACATGATTTAGAGATGACCATAGCTGAAACCGTAGACTTTTTTTTGTATGGTGGTTGACCACCTGCGCAAGATTCGGAGGCAGGCATGAGAGGGCGATCGCCAGAATTCTCTATCAAGTATTGTGCTGTGCTGAGGGTAAATTTATCGTGGATCAACATAGCCTTGAATATTTTCGGGGTCAAATTGGCGCAGAATTCGAGTGGCCTTGTTGGTGAGGTTGGGCGGGCCACTAACGACAACAACATATTGGCCTGCCTTGAGACATTTACCATACGATACCGTGTTCTTGGTGTCAGACAAAAAACTGACGCTGCTGCCCATAAAAAAACTGCCAATTGCCCCAGCGATCGCCCCAAAGATACCACCAATAATATGGTTGCCCAACGTGCCAGCCCACGAAACTAACTGAAACTGCGTTGACAGATTAAAGGCATACCCCCCAATAAACCCAAATGGCACCAGCCAGAAAGACATAAGCTTGGCGCTTTGGCTCGACTGAATAGAAGGGTCTAAAAACCCTAATTCAGTTGCAGCTTTATATCCGTCGCCAACTAATCGAATTTGATCAGCAGGTAGCCCCTCATTTTGTAGGGTGGAATACGCTGTTTCTGCCTGCATTCGATTTGCTAAAACTGCCACCACATAATTCATACTGCCATCCTGAAGGTTGAGTTCTCACGCTTTATTATGAGCCCTCTTACATCTTGTACTAAACCATAGAAGAGTGGGTTGCGATCGCATAGCAACTGCAAAATAGCAGTTGGGATGTGGGTCAGTCAGCGGCCCAAGTGTTTCCATGCGAGCTTAGCGGCCCCCACAATTCCGGCTTGGGCTCCCAAATCAGCACACAATAGCTGCAGGCCAGAACGCGATGAGGGTAAGACTCGCCGTTCAATTTCGTCCCAGACAGTAGGCAAGAAAAATTCAGCGCTGGCACAGACGCCGCCGCCAATGATCACCGCTTCTGGCGTTAAAACATAAATTAAGCTAGCTAGCCCTGCGCCAAGTTCTCGACCATATTCATGCCAAAAGGCGATCGCCGCCAGATCTCCTGCCTTGGCATAGGTTCCTAATTCACTAGGGTCGAGGCCAGTCTGACGCCGAATCGCTGGCACTGCAACATACTGCTCTAGCGATCCTTGGTTGCCGCTATTGCACGGTGGCCCATCGGGATTGAGCGTAATCAGTCCTAGCTCTCCTGCTGCCCCATCGCGGCCTACAAACAGATTGCCATTGAGAATAACCGCCCCCCCTACGCCTGTGCCAAGAGTCAGCATGATCAAGTTTTGAAAAGGCTGTCCAGCACCTAACCAATACTCACCCAGCCCTGCACAATTGGCATCGTTGGCGATGATGACCGGTTTGCCAGTCTTGTGTTCTAGCCAATCAGCAACCGGGACGTTGTACCAGTCGGTTAAGTTAATGGCCACTCGCGCAATCCGTCCCGTGGCGTCAGCTGGTCCCGGTGTGCCAACGCCGATAGCCAAACAGTCTGACTGCGGATCAAGCTGGGCGATCGCCGCAGCCATAGTGGTCAGCACAATCTCTGGATACGAAGGCTGGGGGGTCGGCACGGTAAGGGTTGCCAAACACTGACCAGACTGATCAAAGCGCCCCAGCTTGATCGCTGTTCCCCCCAGGTCGATGCCAATGACCTGCTCACCGGGCGAGCTAACACTCTCGATCACCTCTGTATCCATCTGAAGCGATCACTCCTCATCTGCAGCAACACGACGGCTAATGACCATTGAATTATACGGTGAACGCGTGCATCGTCCAGAAAACGGTGAACGAGGGGCGGGCGTCGCGCCAGGTGAATCTCACCTTGACTCCCCTTCAGACTTTACAGCGTTCGCTCGGCCTTGATTCAGACCTGAGAACGCATTGTGACTTCGACGCCCACTTTGACTAAGGCCTACGTAGTTTCTATGAAGAATCCGTGTAGATTATCAACTTCCTACAAATAGGCCCATCTGAATAAAGGATGTGTGAAACCACCCCAATCGTTGAGGATTTTAATCATTAGTAAGGATATGCTCAAAAGTGAACACTCAGTAATATCATGCAGTGATTTCAGGTAAGTGATGTAGCTAATAATATGACAATTATTCTCGTCATTTATTTGTCCCACGTTCTCAACGCGTGAGTTCAGTCCTCGACAAGTTTCAGACTTATTGTCGAATGTGCTGACGTATGATTGATTCCCCCTTCACCCCAAGTGATTCCACGCACGCAGTTCAACTCAAGTGATTCGATGATTGGCCACCCCCCGATCTGAGTCACGGTTTGATTTTCTGACTAATTGAAATTTTGGATACCCAGCAGGATTTCTATGACAATTCAATTCATTTCTCGTTCGATGGCTTATTTCGGTGGGGCGATCGCAGCATCTATCGCTGTTTCTGCTGTTGCCACGGGGTTGTTGGCACCGGCTGCATCAGCCTTCTCTTTTGTGCCCCAGCAAGAAGGAGAAGTCAATGTCGGGTTTAGCAACTGCCTGGGGACGGGTTGTTCCTATGTTTCGCTCAACCCGATGATCAGTTCGGTTACCAGCCAAGTTGATAGCTCAACCGGCACTCGCAGCCGTCTGTTTGTCGATCGGGCTGGAACTGCAAACACCTACGGTGGTGTTCAGTTTTTGTCTACCGACCTTGGCACGTCTGATAGCGCAGGTGCATATTGGTTTCGGCCTGTGTCGATGAAATCAAACGGCATTGACCCCAAGCTGGAGCAAGGTCAGCTTGAGGTAGGCACATTTCGCTTTGACTTTGCCAGCACACTCGAATACTTAAGCGTGCGCTGGTTTGATGTTGAATATCTCCAAGGCAATAAAGGGACCGGCTACACAGTTGGGTTAAGCGATGGCTCCACGCTTTCCGGCATGTTGGCGGCAGGGTTAAATAACAACATCCAATCGCAGACCTTTAACCACGTGAGCTGGATTGAGCTGAATCTGGGTGAGCGCGCTAATCGCACAGGCGATGGTGTCAACTTTCAGGCGGAGGGTGAGCCAGAATCAGTTCCTGAACCAGGCATCACGCTTGGGCTAGGAGCACTGGCGATCGCCGGATTGACTCGCCTGCGGCAGCGAATGCCCCAAACGGCCTAGTTGTCTCTCGGGTGGCCGCAGTGTTCATCCTGCCGTTCAATCCCGTCATTCAACAAAGTCCCTTAATGTTTACCCTAGTTTGGGTTCAGTGCCATGGGCCTGAGCCCTTTTCTTTTTTGAGGTGTGAAGCACACGGCTTTATCTCCAATTCTCTCGGCGCAGCAGAGGGTTGACAAATTCATTTAATCCTTCGCCAACTAAAGATAGCCCAACGACGAGGCTGGTGAGAGCCAATCCTGGAAAGAGCGCTGTCCACCAAATTCCAGTGGGTAAGGCATCCAATGCCTGCCGTAGATCTGCGCCCCATTCGGGTGTTTGATCGGGCAGACCCAATCCTAGGAACCCCAATCCTCCTAAGACCAAGACTGCGTCAGCAGCATTTAATGTAAAGAGCACCGGGACGCTCTGAATCACATTCAGAAAGAGATAGCGCGATAAAACCACCCATGTGGAGGCTCCCATCGCCTGAGCTGCTTCGATAAAGAGTTCAGTTTTGACGCTCACCGTATGATTCCGCACAACCCGATAATACTGAGGAATGTAAGCAATGCTAAGGGCGATCGCCGCATTCGTCACACCACGGCCTACCACAAATGCTAACGTCACAGATAGCAGCAAGCCCGGCAAAGTATAAATCGTATCCATCAAAAACAATACAACCCGATCAAACCGTCCTCCTACATAGCCACTTAGCATCCCTAGTGGCACGCCAATCACCACGGCGATCGCCGTAGCAAGTAAGACAACTTTAAGCGCAGCTTGGGTGCCAAAGAGGGTGCGTGAAAAGACGTCGTAGCCTTGGCGAGTCGTGCCAAACCAATGTTCTGCTGACGGAGGCTGATGAATTGGATTCACCAGAGAGGCTAAGGGGTCTTGGAGCCAACCCCATGTTTGCATGAGCGGCGCAAATACGGCGATGATCACAAAGCCAAGCGTGATCAAGATGCCAATTCCCATAAAGCGAACAGATAACGTCGTTGCACCATCGAGTCGTAAAAAACCGGGCAATCGGATCTTGGCTGAGGCCATTCACACATCCTTGTAATTATCTGTAGTCAACACTATCCCATACCCATCGAGCAAATCTTGGTTGACTGCTAAAAACTCCTTCCCCCCTCGAAGTTTGCATCTTCTTACAATTAGAGAATTCTAGTGTCTGAGTGTCAGCTTTGGCAGAAGCGATCGCCCCCGACTATCACCCCGTATAAATGTGTAGCCTGGAAGAGAGTTAGTTGTCCTTGCAAGCAAGGGGGAAACCAGTATGGCTCGCATTTCTCAACGCCGCTCCGAGAATATCGAGGGCAATTTCTATGTCGATCACACCTGCATCGACTGCGACACCTGTCGATGGATGGCTCCTAGTATCTTTCATCGGGCTGACGGGCAATCGGCAGTCTACCATCAGCCTGCTACACCCGCTGAGCATCTGCAGGCGATGCAAGCACTCCTGGCTTGCCCCACCGCTTCTATTGGCACAGTGCAGCCTCCTAAAACTATTAAGTTGGTGCAGCAAAGCTTTCCAATTCCGATCACAGATGATGTTTATCACTGTGGCTACCATTCTGAGCAATCGTTTGGCGCTGCCAGCTATTTGATTCGGCGACCTGATGGCAATGTGCTCGTCGATTCACCTCGGTTTGTGGCACCGTTGGTCAAGCAGCTTGAAGCCATGGGCGGCATTCGCTATCTCTATTTAACCCATCGAGATGATGTGGCTGATCATCAGAAGTTTAGAGATCATTTTGGATGCGATCGCATTCTTCATCAGGATGATGTGAGTCCTGACACCTGTTCTGTTGAACATCAATTATCAGGGTGTGAGCCTGTTCAATTTGCGTCCGACTTACTGATCATTCCTGTGCCAGGTCATACCAAAGGACACACAGTGCTATTGTTGCGCAACGCAGTCTTGTTTACAGGTGATCATCTTGCTTGGTCTGCTAATCTGCGGCATCTGATTGCGTTTCGTCAAGCCTGTTGGTATTCCTGGTCAGAGCTGTTCCGATCGATGCAAATACTTTCCCAATACTCATTTGAGTGGGTACTGCCAGGTCATGGACGCTCATTTCATAGCGATCGCCACACGATGCAACAACAGATGAAACAATGTCTCACCTGGATGGCTAAGAGTTAAGCATAACTACGTAAATTTCTGAGTGAACGTATAAAATTAGACAAATTTACTGAATTGATTGGCTGTGTTTCCTGGGAACGCTGAAAGGAGCACGCTAAAGGAGCACAGCCATGCCACTCGATCGCGCTGGAAACAGTTTTCAACAGGCTCACACTGTCAAATTAAAGTCTGGTAGCCGCACATTAACCGATTGGGTCGGGCGCACTGATCAAACTGATTACTACAAGATTCGGATGAATCGAAGTAGTAACCTCAGCCTTACATTGTCTGGACTCAAGGCCAACGCCAATGTTGCGCTATTGACGTCCAAAGGAAATGTCATTGGCCATTCATCTCAAGCGAAAAATCAACAAAAATCGGTCAAGCTCGAACTCAAACAAGGCACGTATTTTGTGCGTGTCTATCACAGTCGGGGAAATACAAGCTATCAACTTAATCTATCGATAGACCGTAATTTACCTGCAAAACCTACAGCCCCACTTGCAGCCAGTCAGACACCCCTGCATCCATTCATTCAGCGTGTTTTGGACTTAACAAATATTCAAAGACGGCAAGTGGGGCTGCAATCCCTAACGCTCAATACACAACTGAATGCGGTCGCTCAATCCTATAGTCAGAGTATGGCCATTGATGACTTTTTCAGTCATACAGGAGCAGATGGTTCTAGCATGAGCGATCGCGTTGACGCAACCGGATACCAATATTGGACAATTTCTGAAAATATAGCAGCTGGGTATTCGACCCCAGAAGTGGTGGTTGACAAATGGATGAATAGCCCCGGTCACAGGGCTAACATCTTAAACCCCAAATTTGCGGAGATTGGGATCGGATATTATTATCATGCCAACGATACAGGGACTATCAACTACCGCCACTATTGGACTCAAAACTTTGGTGCGCCGCTTTCCTAGAGACTTCAGCATCACCGCGCTGAAAATGCCTCATCGAATCGGCGGGTAATAGGTTCAACTAAGAAAGTGAGAATCGACTTTTGCCTCGTGACAATTTCTCCAGTTGCCGCCATCCCAGGCACAAGGGCAACATCTTGCCCTTGAACGCTTACAGCAGATTGACTCAGCTCAATGCGGGTGAGAAAAATTGGGCCCAGATCCTGATCTGCGATCGCATTAGGACTAATTTGTCTGACGGTGCCTTCAAGCGTGCCAAATTCTTGAAATGGAAATGTCGCAATTTTGACTTTGGCTCGCATTCCTTCTGCAATAAAGCCGATATCTCGGTTTAAAACTTTGACTTCGAGCATCAGATTAGCCTCATCCGGGAGAATCGATAGTAAATCCTCTCCCGGCTCAATGTTTTTTTCAGCCAGTGACACTTGAACATTATAAATCCGTCCAGAAATAGGCGCTCGAATGGTTTCACCATCAGCTCTTATAGTTGCTTGGTTGAGTTGTCCTTCAAGATTGGTAAGCTCTTCTTGTCGTTGGGTCAATTGAGCTAGGATCTCGCTGCTACGTTCTGACTGGAGGCGATCGCGCTCTTGAATAGCCGCTTGATAGGACTGCTCGGCCTGCCGAACGGCTTGGCGCTGCCCCTCAATCTCTTGGCCTAGGGATGCAACTCGGTCTTCAGCTTCAGTGAGTCGATCCCTAGCTTCAAGATAATCAAAGCGAGGAATAGCTCCTTCGACCAAGTCACGCAATCGCTCTTCTCGTTCTTGAGCATTTTCTAAAATCGTTTGAGCATTAGGCAGGTTTGCCTGCAACCGATTAAGCTGCGCCTGGGCTTCAGCCACTGCAGCTTGTAAGCGATTGATCTCACTGCTGGCAGAGACTTGGCGGGTGTCAAATTCTTGCAGTCGAGCGGCTAGCAGTTGATCTTGAAGAGCTGTGCCGGTCGCTGTTTGGCCTGATCGCTCAGCCTCTAGGCGCGCAACGTCTTGGCGAATCAAATTGGCTGACTGCTGCAGTCGCTCAACTTCAGCGCTTGATAACTCTCCATCTTGCTCAATCAAAATATCGCCACTCGCAACGCGATCGCCCTCTTGAACCCAAATCGCCCTAATTGTCCCACCTTCCAGGGCTCGAATAGGACGTACCTGCGTCGATGGAATCAGTTCTCCTTGGGCGATCGCCACTTCATCGACTTTGCTCAGTGCCGCCCATGTAATAGTGCCAAACACAAGCATTGTCAGACTGCCTGCTAACAGTCGAGTGTAAAGTGGGGGCAACTCTCGTACAGCTTTGCCCAGTTCATAGGAGAGATGATCCTCTGGGTTAACAAATTGCTGACGGGTTTGGCGAGCATAAGCTGAAGTAGGATTGTGTCGCGTTTGCATAGCAAGTCAAACGAAAAATTTGCAATATTTATCTGAATTGTGCCCAGTTTTATTAAATCAGACTCGTTTCACTATGTCAGAAGTTGGT
>CAZCXK010000147.1:0-9678 GCA_964502605.1 uncultured bacterium | reverse complement strand
CCATTGATGTCACTTAAACCTCCATTGATGTCACTTAAACCTCCATTGACGTCACTTAAACCTCCATTGATGTCACTTAAACCCCCATTAATGTCGCTTAAACCTCCATCAATGGCATGCAATCATGCATCGATTCTAGTGGGAACTCCATTAGCGGCATCTAAAGAGGCATTGGTCTCAAATCAACCTTTAAAATTCCTGCAATAGACGTCAAGCCTCTTCGCAGCGTCTGCAGTAGCTACCAGAATTATTGAACGCCAATCGTCATAACATTGCGCGCCCCCTTCAAATGCTCGGGGTCAATATAGCGAAAGATTTGCTGAAACGCCTGTCGCGACAGCATCCGATGAGAGGGTAATGTCTTGTCGTAGCTGAAGATGTCGTAGAGCCACATCCCTGCCTGCACCTTTCAATAGGGACGGGAGCGATCGCCCCTTCTCCAACCTTTTACTTCTTTTCTGAAAGGCGGAAGACGAAGGGCGGAAAGCAGAGGAAAAAGTGGAAGAGAAAAAGGCGATCGCCTGCTCCGTGCAAAGAGCTAATCGACACCGTTCTCCTCAGAGGCTATGATGCACGGGCGATCGCCATAGGGTTGTGGATTCAACGGATGTTAATCTGTATGGAGAAGCAGTTGGGGATGAGGAAGCAAAGACTGATTGCTTAACCAGACCTCGAGACTCGGGCACCATGGCTTAATATCGACTGCCAAGTAATCGTTGCCTGACGCCTTCAGCAATTTTCTGCCCTAAATATTCTGGAATCAGGTTCTCATTGGGGCCTAAAAGATAGAGAATTAGGCGCGTTCTGCCGCGCCATACCAGTAAGTTAGCATTGACTACTAGTAAATCTTCTTGCCAGATAGCATACATTACTTTGTAGAACAAACCGGGTTGGTTGTCGGCCTCGATCAGCAGGGCCGGTAAATGAAAAACAGGATCAACATAAAACTCGGTTTCAACCTGCTCTAGTCCAGCATCTAAGTTGAACTCAACCGCTAGCATTTCCTCAACTTCAAATCGCCCAGCCAGCGCTTCTCGAATGGCACGACACACATTGTCTGCGGTCTTTTCCGCCAGGGCTTTACCTCCCCGCGACACAACCAGCTTGATGAACACCAGCATGGGCGGATAAATCTGGCCGTAGAGGCTCAAACTATGAATCGTTAGGCCATAAGCAGCTAACACTCCAAAAATGTCACTAAGCAAAAACGATTGATTGCGATAGGAAAAATGCAGCGCACTCTTGTTCCCTTCTGGCTTAAGCTCAATCATGGCTTGCCGACTTTTGTAAAGCTGATACGCCAACCTCAGGTTTTGCAGTTGGATTTCACTACTGACAAACTGCTCATAAAACTGTGGAAACGCCCGATTGAAGCGTTTCAATAAATCCAGTGTGGACGACTTTAACCCTGGAGCCATAGTGGGGAATAACACCTGTTCGCCAATCTAACCGACTAATCTGTAATGAGACAGCACACTTCTAACATTCGAGAACGTCTTAAAGAACTCTTAAAAAGCCTAGCTTAGCCCATTATGCTGACTGACTATAGATTCTATAGAGATTGGGAGCATCCCACAGTTGCAAATTTATCGATGTTTGTAGTGCGGGCATCTTGCCCGCGAGCGAGACGCTGCTGCTATGCATCGCTAAAGTGAACGCATTGCATCTGCAAAACTGGGATGCTCCCTAGAGATTCTGTACTGGCTGGCTGACAAAACTCGTGAAAGGCTGATTCTCCCGCACCTTAGGCAGAGCGCAGTCGAAGCCTAAGGCATCTACAACGACCTAGATTGAGCGCAGCCGAAATCCACACTCCGAAGATCTGTCAGGCAACCAGGTGTCAGGCAGTCAGCCTCTGCGGTTTCAGGAATTTCCTTCTCCTCCTTTGGCAACGTTGGGTTTTCCTGTTTGACCTAATTAATTACAAAGACAGCTCTGGGCACCATGACATTGTCTATTTTTGACAGTTTAGTTTGATTGACAATGCGAACATAACATCATCACTCTATTTTCCAATGCTATAAATAAAACTTCAGAGTATTTTGATCTCAAATTGTTACTTTCGACACTAATAAAAACACCAATGATCCCCAGTGGATCGATTGACATTTTTGTAATCTGAATTTGTAGTCTGATATCAAATATTTCAGATTAAGATAAACTATCTCGATCTAGAGTAATTTCGATCGCCTCAGCTAGCTCAAAACCTTGCTCAGACTGTTTTATAGTAGCGGTAAATTTATCAATATTTGTTAAGCCTGATACATGCAATCTATCGACGTTTTCTTCATATTAATTATGGGGGTATTCCCCCATTGTTCTTTCTGAATAGTTCTGTAATGGTAAGCATAGGTGCGGGGGGTGTAAGACTCAATTAATTCAAGAGTCTATGTCCAAAGAGAGATACGCGTTGTTACTGATTCCGTTTAATACGATGTTTAAGATTCAACCTGAGAGCCCTTCATTAGATACCGCTATGAATACCTGTCCTTGTTGTTCAGAAGTTTTGCTTCGGCATGCTCGACAAAGTTCTATCTACTGGTTTTGCCCTCACTGTAGACAAGAAATGCCTAACTTTTCTTCCGTGGCAAGTGTGAGTCGAGCCCGCCATCAAGCGTTAGATGATTGGATGGTGGGCGCTTTTGATTTAGTTCATAAAATTTAATCCGTTGGCTCAAGTTCTATAGGTCAAGATAGTCTTCAATTCTCGAATTTAGAGGTTGAGCCGTTGATCTCAACTTTTTAAGCGCCAGTTGTGAGATCTGCTCTAAACTCACGTATTGGCGCTCAGGCATTAAAAGGCTCTAAGGTCAGCCTGACTTAAAACATTAAAACTAATTCTAAACGCCACTCATGGGGGCGATCGCCCCGAATAATTTGAATCTGCTGAATCAGTTCTCGAAAATAGAATCGCCGCTCAGCCTCAGATAGATCGAGCCAGAATTGTGGAATTGAAACCGTTTGGGCGATCGCAATCAGGCTAATCGGCGGAAGCTGAGTTAACTGTGTCTGGAGTTCGGCCATTTCAGTACGAATTTTATAGGCTCTCAGGTCGGCAGTTTCAATATCAAGCACACCACTTTCAACTAGGTCTGGGAGTTGTCCTAAGATGGCCGCTTGAGCTGAGAGCTTTGCTTCAAACCGATACTTAATGCTGTCGATATCAGGAGGATGGCCTTGAGCAACCGCACGAGGCAGATCGTGGCAAATCCCTTGGATGGTTTGCTCAAGCACGTCTTCGTAGGAAATCGCTTTGCATTTTGGCTGCCGCATCTCTTCAGACGCGACCTTGGACATGGCATAACGGCAGTTCGTCGGACGCAAGTACAGATAGTCTCGGCGGCTTCGAGATGATGCAACCCGCGAAACTTTCATTGAAGAACCACAGGTGCCGCAGTATACCAAACCCGCCAACGATCTCGGAGCACTAGCAGTGCGTGGCGGCATTTTGCGGTTGCGACGCAGCAGGCGGTCAATTTGAGCGGCCTCATTAGGTGAGATGATGGGCGCGTGGGTATCGAGAATAGTCTCTCCTGTTTGATAGGTCAGATGACCGCGATAGACGGGGTTGGTCAACCAGCGTTTTCCAGTGGAGACGGCGATCTTTTTACTGTATTTTTTCTCTAAATAGCGCACGCTGCCCCTAATCGACCCATACAGTAAGAAGTGCTCATAAAAGTCTTTGATGACTGGGGCCGTGGCTCGATCGAGAATGTAGCGATCGCGCCCTCGACGATAGCCATAGGGTGCCTTGCCGGGTGGCGGCAGTGCCTTAACGCGATTTTGAGCATGACCTCGCTGCAACTGACGCTGGCGCTGACGACGCTGAACCAGTTGCAACATTCGCAATAAATCAGAGCGGTTGAGGGTGCGATCGCCCAGATTGATCTCATCATCAATGGCAACCACCGCAATACCCAACTGTTCAAACTCAGTCAGGCGATCGCCTACAGCTTCAACTGAGTCTCCCAATTCATCCAGTCGGCGCACGAGCACACAATCAATTCTGAGATCAGTCTTGTCACGACAGCACTCTTCTAGCAAGCGATCAAGCTGATGGCGCGCCCCCCAATCCTGATAAATCTGGTCAATGTCTTGACCCCAAACGGATGCGTCTGGCGGCGACTCTAACAGCGGATCGGTGTATGAATAGGCAACCGTAGTCATGAGGCGAGAGTCATGAAGCAGCAATCATGAGATCAGGAGTGGGATAGGGAACGTGTTAGTCTCAACAGTTGATTTCCTCCAACTTGAAACTCGTAAGGCACGGTTTGAATCTGGCACGAATAGCCCATATTATGCAGGTGATCAGTGACAACACCAAGGGCGGGTGCGAGATCTCCGGCCAGAGTCAGAATCGGGAAGATACGAACGTCATTTGCGACGCGACACAGCTCTTGCACTGCACTGACATGAAAATCAACTGATAGCTGATCGCTATACGAAAACAAAAAATGTCCGCAGAGAGCGAGGTCAAACTGGCGATCGCCAAAGGGTAAATCAGGCAGCGCCGCAACCTGATAGCGATGCTGGTCAACTCCCTGCTCAAAGTCTGACAAAAATCGTTCCATCGCGTTGAGCCGCACTTCACACAGATGCTCTGGTGATTTCAATTCGCGCCAGACATACGCAGCGTGATTGGCACGCACTCCTTCCATAATGACAGGATAGGTTGCCTGAATGCGCTGCCGAATGTCTGCTACTGAAAGCTGATAAATCGGGTCGCATGAAACCACGCAGCCTCCCTGCTGGGTGAGTTCCGCATTGAAGCTAGCTGGCCCGCCCGCACAGTCAAGTATGGGCTGACGCATCTCGGCGGGTGACACATTAAACATCCTGATATATTCGTTGAGAGATCTGCCCCAAGGTACGACGGTTTCGAGTTTGAGTCCCATCAGAAATTTTATTAGAGATAAACAAAAAACTACGGTTAAACTAATTCACCCTTAAGCACCGTTACCGCTTGACCCCGCAATAAGACGCGATCGCCCCCTAATCGAACGTTGACCACACCGCCCCGCGCCGACGCCTGGTAGGCCAGAAATTCATCTTTGCCAAGGCGATCGCGCCAATATGGCCCTAGACAGCAGTGGGCTGAGCCCGTCACTGGGTCTTCATTAATGCCGATAGCGGGGGCAAAATAGCGAGAGACAAAATCAAATTCTGAATCAGTCCCTCGGCTGGTGACGATGACCCCATGTACAGGCAATTGCGCCAGATGAGCAAAGTCTGGCTGTATTGTGCGCACGGTTGCTTCATTTGCCACCTCAACTAGATACCCCAATGAGCTTTCATAGACCTCTCGCACTGGCACCCCCAGCGCAGCTTCTAAGGTAATCGGAGTGGCGATCGCTTTGGATGGGTTAGCCGGAAAGTTTAGCTCAATCCAGCCATCTAGAGTCCGAGCCGTTAAAAGCCCGCTGAGTGTATAAAATCTTGCTTCTTGGTCATGGGTCAAGTACCCCTCTGACCAAAGCGTGTGAGCACTGGCTAAGGTAGCATGCCCGCATAAGTCCACTTCGGTCGTGGGAGTAAACCAGCGCAACCGATAGCCATCTCGCTCTGGCAGCAAAAAAGCCGTTTCAGAAAGGTTCATCTCGAGCGCGACTTGCTGCATCCAGGTATCGGGTTGAGCACTCGGCAACACACAAACTGCAGCAGGATTGCCGCTGAATGGCTGGCTGGTAAACGCATCAACTTGAAACAGTGAAAGACCCATAATTAATCGCAACCTGTTGAATTAGATCCTGCGGCAATGCACATCCATCGATTTACGTTTCATCCTTACAGTTTGCCAAAGTCTGTTTGCCAAAAACCATCCCAATTCTGCAAAAAATCGGATGGTTTGGTTGCATTTGGCTACTAGGCAGATCTGCGGCATACCCTCATACAGCATTGCTCTGGGATGAGATAGACTGACTACTCGATGCAGTGAATTAGGGGTCGTCAAAACATGGGAATGCAGCCAAATATTGCTGGGGGCAACAAACAAGACGTTATGCCTGGCGTCTCAACATCTCAAGCTATTTCATCGTTGCCCAAGCGATGGACAATCGAAGATAGTGAGGAGCTATATCGCATTCAAGGATGGGGCGAGCCCTATTTTTCGATCAACGCGGCGGGGCATGTCACAGTATCGCCTAGAGGCGATCGCGGTGGGTCGCTCGATTTGTTTCAGCTGGTTGGAGCCCTGAAACTGCGGAATGTTGGCTTGCCTATGCTCATTCGCTTTTCAGATATTCTAGAAGACCGCATTGAACGTCTCAACGCCTGTTTTGCCAAGGCGATCGCCCGCTACAACTATCCCGGCATCTATAAAGGGGTTTTTCCAGTCAAATGCAACCAGCAGCGACACCTGATTGAAGATCTTGTGCGGTTTGGCAAGCCCCATCAGTTTGGCTTAGAAGCAGGCTCTAAACCTGAGCTGATGATTGCCCTGGCGATGCTTGATACGCCAAGCGCCTTGCTCATTTGTAATGGCTACAAAGACCGCGAATATGTTGAAACGGCAATGTTAGCTCGGCGACTAGGGCATACTCCCATTATTGTCTTAGAGCAGGTCGAAGAAGTGGAATTGGTGATCGAAGCGAGTCGTCATCTCCAAGTCCAGCCGATTTTAGGAATTCGTGCCAAGTTAAGTACTAAAGGCATGGGACGCTGGGGCGACTCAGCGGGCGATCGCGCCAAATTTGGGCTGACGGTTCCTGAAATTATTACAGTCGTCGATCACTTGCGAGAGGCAGATATGTTGCCCTCACTGCAGCTGCTGCACTATCACATCGGCTCGCAAATCTCTTCAATTAGCGTCATCAAAGACGCCATCCGGGAAGCCAGCCAGATTTATGTCGAATTGGCCAAGCTGGGTGCAAACATGAATTACCTGGATGTTGGCGGCGGGTTGGGCGTTGATTATGATGGCTCTAAAACGAACTTTCATGCCTCCAAAAACTACAACATGCAAAACTATGCCTACGATGTTGTTGCCGAAGTCAAAGAAACATGTGAGGCAGCAACTATTCCAGTTCCAACCCTTGTGAGTGAGAGTGGACGGGCGATCGCCTCTCATCAGTCAGTTTTAATCTTTGATGTGTTGAGCACCAGCGACGTGCCGACCGAGCCCCCTACTCCTGCCTCTGAAGACGAACACCTGATCGTACGTAATCTCTATGAAACCTATCAGCTCATTAACGAAACCAACTACCAGGAAATGTATCACGATGCGGCTCAATTTAAAGAAGAAGCTCTAAGCTTGTTTACCTTCGGCTATCTCAGCATGACAGAACGGGCAAGGGCTGAACGGTTATACTGGGCCTGCTGCCACAAGATTTTGGCAATCGCCCGTCGTCAAGACTACGTGCCTGATGATCTCGAAGATCTTGAAAAAATCATGGCCTCAATCTACTACATCAACCTTTCAGTGTTTCAATCTGCACCAGATAGTTGGGCGATCGATCAACTATTTCCCATCATGCCCCTTCATCGTTTAGATGAGGAACCAACCTGTCGCGGCACATTGGCCGATTTGACTTGCGACAGCGATGGCAAAATTGATCAGTTTATTGACCTGCGAGATGTGAAATCTGTCTTAGAACTGCATCCGTTACAGAAAATCACTCCTTCACCTGCCACCTCCAGTTCATCGGCAGCCCCCGTTCAGCCACGCTATGAGCCCTATTACTTAGGCATGTTTTTAGGCGGAGCTTATCAAGAAATCATGGGCAGCTTACATAACCTATTTGGAGATACCAACGCTGTTCATATCCAGCTTACGCCCAAGGGCTATCAAATTGAGCATGTCGTGAAGGGCGATACGATGCATGAGGTGCTGACCTATGTGCAATATGACCCAGAAGACCTGATCGAAAATATTCGCCTCCGAGCAGAACAAGCTCTGCAAGACGGAAAAATCACCCTCCAAGAATCTCAGCTCTTGCTGCAAAACTACGAGCGATCGCTCAGCCGATATGCCTACTTATCATCTCAGCCCTAGTCTCTACTTGCGCCAACGATCCGGAGCACCATTAAGAGTGCATGAACAATGAAGCCATGCAAATCTTCTGCCTGATGTCAATTAACTCGTTCTATTTGGGAACACTAAATGACAATTCTCGCTCTTACCCTTCTGAGGAGCAATTGAATCGGTGCAAATTTCCTTCAATAGGGATTTACGCGATGTTTAAGATTTAATGAAATCAAGATCGACTTATCCTCTTTGAAAGGAAGCTTTGCTAGATTTTCATACAGATTAATTATGTATGGCAAAGTTCGATGGGTGCCCATTGCTCTAACCTGATTTGTCAAATATTTATAGCGAAGGCGAATAATCCTGGTTGACTGACAAAACATGAGCCTCTTATCCCCCAACCCTTTCTCCCACAAGGGGCGAAGAGGAGCCAGAGCGATTTGGACTTCATCAAAGTCCCTCTCCCATTCTGGGAAAGGGATTTAGGGCGAGGGCAGAAGACTTTTATCAGTCAATCAGGCGAATAATCTCATCCTGTAGACCTCTACAGTCAGCAGTTACTCCCCAGTCATTAGTCAGAAACTATGCGAATTCTAGTCACAGGCGGCGCTGGCTTCATCGGTTCTCATCTCATTGATCGACTGATGAGTGAAGGACATGAAGTCATTTGTCTAGACAATTTTTACACTGGGCACAAACGAAATATTGTGCAGTGGTTCAACCACCCCTATTTCGAACTCATTCGTCATGACATCACTGAACCAATTCGGCTAGAGGTCGATCAAATTTATCATTTAGCGTGTCCGGCGTCTCCTGTCCACTATCAGTTCAATCCGGTTAAGACGATCAAGACCAATGTTATGGGAACCTTGAACATGCTTGGCTTGGCCAAGCGGGTCAAAGCTCGGTTCTTGCTAGCATCAACGTCTGAAGTCTATGGCGATCCCGAAGTACATCCCCAGACGGAAGACTATCGAGGCAATGTCAATCCTATTGGGATCCGAAGCTGCTACGACGAAGGGAAGCGTGTTGCTGAAACCCTATCATTTGATTACCATCGCCAAAATGATGTAGACATTCGCGTGGCCCGAATCTTTAACACCTACGGCCCTCGAATGCTCGAAAACGATGGTCGAGTCGTTAGCAATTTTGTGGTTCAGGCACTTAGAAATCAGCCTCTCACCGTTTACGGGAATGGGGCTCAAACTCGTAGCTTCTGCTATGCCTCGGATTTGGTGAATGGACTAATGCGTCTGATGAATGGCGATTGTATCGGGCCTGTCAATCTGGGCAATCCAGATGAATACACTATTTTACAGCTCGCTCAAGCGGTTCAGCAGATGGTCAATCCGGAGTCTGACATCAGGTATGAACCCTTGCCGCAGGATGATCCCCGCCGTCGCAAACCAGATATCACTCTGGCGCGAACTCGTCTCAATTGGGAACCTACGGTACCGCTCCGAGAGGGGCTGCGGTTGACAATTGATGATTTTCGTTCCCGCATCAAAGAAGGTCAGCTTGAGGCTGTTTCAAACTAAAGCTGGAGATTTTCATCCGTTTCATTGATTCAATGTGGGGTTGTGACGTCTCCTAATCAGGAGGTTTAGATTGCAACACCTGGTGATCGTATTCCTATAAATCTATTTGAGGAGTCTCTACTATGCGCGTATGTGTAATTGGCACCGGATATGTTGGCTTGGTGACCGGGGTATGTC
>CAZCXK010000146.1:0-9789 GCA_964502605.1 uncultured bacterium | reverse complement strand
GACAAAATATGCTAGACATGCATTTACATATCATACGACTGTATAATAACAAGTTGCATGGACGTTGCAGATTTCTTTATGCTATCTTCTTATGTCCGATATAAACTAATTACTTTTTTGTTAAAACTTCTCTTTAGAGTCCAGATTTTAATATGCTTTTCTAAATATAGTTTTTTGGCTACACCTAAGAATTGACGTTTACCGAGGAGTTTGTTCACTAATTTCCTCAATTTATTTTTGACAGTAAATCATTGAAAAAATCAGTGATTCCACTCGTTCTTCTAGATGCGTGGTGGTTTTGGCTAAGCCTCACTGAAGAGGGTGAACTGGTATAGTACTGATGGTAGTTGTATGTTGTCGTTGTCTGTGTTTGATCACCGTTTGCAACAGCACCTAGAATAGGTATACCTGACACTCTTAGCTCTTCCAGAGCTTGCTCTATCTGAAATCGCTTTACTCTCTCTAGGCCAACCACCATGAGCAGCCCTTGCGACTGAGACGTCACCAAGAATGAGTCGGCAAAGCCAATCAACGGTGGGGTGTCATAGACGATCAGATCAAAGGCTTCCTGAGCCTTATGTCTCATTCGTTGCATCGCACTTGATGCCAGAATGATAGGTGGATCGGGAGGGGGCTGCCCGGCTGTTAGAATAAATAGATTCCGATGCAGAGTCGAGCGTTGGACTGTTTCTTCAAGGGGCAAGTCTAACGCAATCAAGTCTGCTAATCCATGATGGTTGTCTAGTCCTAACAGTCTATGGATGCTGGGTCGTCGTAAATCTGCATCTACTAAAAGTACGTTTTGTCCCATTGCTGCTGCTGCTTGAGCTAGATGGATGGCAACCGTGGATTTGCCCTCATTCGGCACAGATGAACTGATCGTTAAAGACCGAATCGGTGTATCAGGATTAACTAGCCGGATATTTGTATAAAGAGAACGGAATGCCTCAGTAAACGGGATAGAACTATAGTTTGTAGAGACTTCATTATCTACTGTCTCGATATCAAGGGTGGTTTCTTTCAGGAGTCTCTCTAGCGTTGTGGATGAATCGGATTCACTGTAGCGATTAAACGGGATAATACCCAATAGAGGTAAGCGAGTAATATCTTTGAGCTCTTTGGGTGTATGAATAACGCTGCTGAGCTTATCAATAGCTAGGGCAATGCCTGTTCCTATGAGCAATCCTAATGTTGTTCCTAACACCAGATTGCGTTTGGCGCTAGCGACAGATGCTTGAGGGCGCGTGGGCTGGGACAGAATTTCCCAAGGGGCTTGGCGCTGAGCTGCGTCAATCCTGAGGGCTTCCCGTTGCAGTAAAAACTCATTTAGATTATTGGTTGCAATTTGGAGCTCGCGCTGAATATCACTATATTGACGGGCAACAGATGACAACCCTTTAATTTGTGTATTAAGTACGTTGATTGCATCACTTAACGCCTGATTGCGAATTTCAAGTTCACGAATGTAGCTAGTCAAATTCTGTTGGACTAGTACGCCTTGCTGTTGAACTAGAGGAATCAGGTTTTGCCGTTGAGCAAAAAGAACTTGAATCTCAGGACTCTCTTCGTTCAGCAGGACTGACTCCTGAGCAATTTTGCGATCGATTTCAAGTAGTTGATCGAGCAAGACTTGATAACGAGGATCGTCACTCAGAGCCGAGGCGGCGGCGGTTGCGCCCTGCTGGGTCAGTTCACGTTGGAGTTCAGCATATAAGCGCTTTGACGCATCTAACTGAACTTGAATACCGAGCTGCTCTTGTCTAAATCCGCCGAGTTGTTCAGAGATTTGTTCGCCTTGCAGTTCAGGATCAATTAAATTGTGGCTCTGTCGCAACACTTCGAGTTCATCTTGAAGGGTGTCAACTCGACTTCGAAGCTGTGGCAGTTGTTCATCGACAAATCTGACGCCTCGAAGAATATTACTTTGGCGATCTTCCAAACTGAAATCTACATAGGTTTGTGCAACCAGTTCTAAAACGTCTCGAACTATAGCTGGATCCGTGTCTTGATATTGAACGGTTAAAATATCGTTGTCTACATTTGTCCCGACTAATAAGCGACTATATAGATCCTGATAGGCGATGTCAGGGTAGCGAGACTGGAGCTCGTTGACAACGGGTTCTAAAACTCTAGGACTCTTGAGGACTTTTAACTTTGCTTCATTAACCGATGCAGAAATCACATCTTCTTGATTGCTCAACGCTTCTGGATTGGTTGTTGAGATGATGCGAGTTTCAAGAGTGATAGGTTCTGTTAAGATCTCAAAACTCGATTGGTAAATCGGGGTGTCTGTAAGAGCTTTAAGTACGGCAGCGGAGGCCACAACAACCGTTGTGCCTATAACAATCAACACGCGGCGGCGCAGCACTGCTACAATCTGCCCAAGTTCCAGGCCACCTTCATCCTGATTTGTTGAAAGTCCTGATAGTGGTGTTAACTGTTCAGCGTTCATTTCACCCCCAAGTCATGGTCTACGTTAAGTCATCCCGTTTTCTGGCCTATAGTCATCAACCAAACCTCATCAATTTTTCTTGTTGAGTCTTTAGTCTTAATCAAACAACCGGATGAATTGGAATGGAAAGTTAAATAGGTTCAAGAATCGACTAATGGGGCTAGCTATTGTGTCTAAAGTGTCTGAAAGACTGGCCGCAGTCGATCGCCTGACAATGACGACGTCATTATTCTGAAGGGTCGGATTGAGAGTTTCATCAATGCCTTGCTCAAAATCTACAGAGACATCTCTAGCTGAGACGGTGCCATTTGGATTCATGCGAACGAGTTCAACATCTCGCCGCCGAGCTCGATTACTGAACCCTCCTGCGGCTAATAGGGCTTGCGTGAGAGTTGTATTGGGAGGAACCTCAACCACACCCGGTTGATCGACTTCGCCTACCACGTTGACCCGAATGGTGTCAGGTGAAAAACTGGCGGTTGCTAGTTGAATTGACTCTTCTGGCGTTAGAGTTGGTGCGGTCGGAATCATGACTGTATCACCGTCTTGCAAGATTAAGTCTTGACTCAAGTCACCTGCTTGTAGCAATTGCCACAAATTCACATCGATGACTTGATTAGTTCCGGCGCGGGTGGGCCTGCGAATTTGAATATTTCGAACATCTGCTAATGGCTTAATGCCTCCTGCAGCTTGAATGGCTCGCGTCACTGTAGGGGGACGCCCTGTTGGGGTGATGCCCCCTGGCAAGCCTGCCTCAGCTGTTCGAGCGCTACCAGTAACGATGTATGGGCCTGGACGAAACACTTCTCCTACAATGGCAATATTGATTTCCTGATTGCCTTCAGCGGCGAAGCTGGCGGTAGTGAGTTCGGCAACGCTGGCAATATTAGGATTTTCGGCAGTTGGGATAAATACCGTATCGCCATCTCGAAGGGGAATATCAGCGTTGAGAGAGCCGCTGCTCAATAAATCTCGTAAGTTAACTGTGACAACTTGTTCGATAGTGCCTCCTTGGCGGCGGACTTGCACCTGGCTAATATCGGCGGACATGCGAACACCTCCGGCCTCCTCGATGATGCGAGTAATGGTTGGGAACCCTGCGGCGTCAGGGGCAATGGTATAAGAGCCAGGGCGATTGACTTCTCCGGCAACTCCAATTTGAATGCTGCGACGACTTAATAGGCTAATCGTAATAATTGGACGACGGATAATTTGAGAGTATTGTGCAGTGATAGCGGTGGATGCCTGCTCTAGAGTCATGCCCTCGATCGAAACACCCCCTACGACGGGGAGATTGATAGAGCCATCCACTAAGACATCAAATTCGCCACTGTATTGAGGGAGCTGAAACACTTCAACTCGAACGCGATCGCCCGAACCGAGAGTATAGGCATCTTCACCTCTTGAGGGGAGTGCTGGAGATACCTGATTCAACTCAACAGAAACCGATGGGGTTGCAGTGACACCCTCCATAGAATCGTGGATAACCCCGTAGATTGGAACAATTACGCTGGCAATCAGCCGGATCGTTAATTTGGGACAGAGTGTGAATCCAAGGGGCATAGTTAATCAGAATATTATGAGTTTAATAAAGAGGGTTTGATTTAATGTATAAACTCGATAACAGGTATAAGTACTTGATTGAGAACTGATACTTTGCTTGAAACAAGAAGGCATAATTGATTAATAATACATTTCTAACTGAGAATAATAAAAATTCGGAGTACTCTTGGCAAACTTATAGTTATCTTCAGCAAATCTTTAAAGATTCGGCTCGTGTGAAATTTGTGCGAAGTTCCTGTATTTATAGTGAGCCGTAGTTTAATTTATTGATGGGCCAGCGCCTGAGCCTGAAAATCAATGCTGTTGACTGACAAAAGTATTTTGCCCTCAACCTATTTCACCACCCTATTTCGCCCCAAGCGGGAAATAGGGTTGGGGGATGAGGGGGGATAAGTTATGTCAGTTAACCCACTTGAATTGTGTAATACCTGTTTTTATTTAATCCACTTAATCTACTCAAAACTTAGCGTAAGATATGATGTTCATTGATCAAGTACTATCTTGCGTTGATGCAATCGAAATTCTGAGGATGGATTTTAAACATCATCCGGTTGATCAATAGGTGCAATAATTTACTAGAGAATGGGATGATCAGTGCTCGTTTAGACTTGCTAAATCACGGTTATCAAATTGAAATGGAGTTAGGAGCAAATCGCGTTGGAGGGCGCACAACCTACCTAGCCACAGACCTTCGCAATCAACAATCTGTCGTCATTAAGCTCTTTCAATTTGCGACAACAGACTCGTCTTGGTCTGACTATGATGCGCATGAGCGGGAAATTCAAATCTTGCAGAGCCTAGACCACACAGGCATTCCGCGCTATTTGAAATCATTTCAGACGGTAAATGGGTTTTGTATGGTGCAAGAGTATAAGCGAGCGGCATCGTTGGCAGCACCTCAAAGCTTTAATACAAACCAAATTAGACAGATTGCCATCTCTGTTTTAGAGATTTTAATTTATCTACAAGGTCAATTTCCTCCAGTGATTCATCGGGATATCAAACCTGCAAATATTCTAATTGATCAGCAATCAACAATCTATCTAGTTGATTTTGGCTTTGCTCGAATTGGCAAGAGCGAAGTGGGCATCAGTAGTGTTGTGAAAGGAACATTGGGGTTTATGCCTCCTGAGCAACTATTTAACCGCCAACTGACTGAGGCGTCTGATTTGTATGGTCTAGGTATGACGCTACTCTGCTTGCTGACAGGAACCTCAGCCGATGAAATTGGCAATTTGGTTGATATTACGTATCAGATTAAGTTTAAGCATTTGCTGCCCAAACTGAGTATTCATTGGGTAAGGTGGCTAGAAAAGATGGTAGAGCCTCGCATGAGCGATCGCTACCCCAATGCAGTTGCTGCCTTACAAGCGCTACCACCAACGTCTATGTGTTTACCCCAGGTGCAACTCAGCCATGCTCATATTGAGCTGACGGCACATCGAATTGGTGAGCTGCTCAATCATTCAATAATGGTTAATAATCCCATCCCTGACACCGTGCTGCATGGTCAATGGCAGGTTGAAACTCATCCTGGCGATCGCCCTCCCCAGATGGGTAAACGACCTTGGCTATCGTTTGAGCCTCAGTCTTTTGAAGGGAACCAGATTGAATGCCAACTCATGATTGATACCGGGCAGTTGATGACTGAGAAAACCTATACTCGAACGGTGCAGCTTCAGACGAATGCCTTGCCAGAGAAGTATACGTTAACGCTATCAGTCCAAACGGCTCCACTACCGATTCAGTTTGAGTCGATTTCATATCCGGCATTGCTGATTTTGTTTAGTGCGACCTTTCTGCTGGCGTGGCTCAATTTTTGGTTGACGGTAGCAGTGGGCTCAACAACAGCAGCCCTGTCTCCATCATTTTTGGGCAATTCTATTGGAGCGGTTTTGGGATTAGAACTGGCAGCTTGGACACTGAGCACAACTGGAGCCTCGGCAGGTGTCACAGCAACGAGCATCGCTGGCGGCATTTTAGGAGGAGCAACTCTACTAGTGTTTTGGTTCATGTTGGGCGACCTTAACGGGGCTCATGAAACGACTGTGGTGCTCAGCAGCTTGTTAGGCTTTAGCATGGGCTGGATATTGGGACTCGTGCTCGGAATTGGTGTTGAAAAATTGTTAGATCGAGATCTCAAGCAGCACTTAGCTATTTGCTTGTCAATGCTAACCGGAGCCAGTGCCACGAGTTTGGCGTTGGGAATCATATTAGGACTGAATTACCCGATTGTTGTAGTGGCGATCGCCATCACAGGTCTATCACTCGTGGCATCGCTGACTCGAGTATATTTGCGCCGCTCTCGCATCATCAAGCAATATCGCAAACTAGAACGTCACCGGATTCGTTCATGAGCGATCACATATAACAACTATTTTTTTAATCTATTTTTTTAATCTACTTTTTAATGTGGGAGTTATACATAACCAGATGTCGTCACCCCCACCAGCAACCTCTTAGCCACGGTTCGGAAGGCAACTCCTATGAGCATTGGCTTGCGCCAAAGACATTAAAAGAAATCAATTTTCATACCGCATGTTGATCTCCTGTGTTGCTTCATGCCCGTTTATTTCCCATCTCCGACATCCAGCCCCGTCCAGTGAGCCGCAAAAGCCCACATATCCGCCGTTTCCTCGATAATCTTGTCGGTGGGCTTGCCTGCTCCATGTCCCGCGCGTGTCTCAATGCGGGCAAGATGGGGCTTGTCACCAATCTCTGCTGCTTGGAGTGCGGCGACATATTTGAAAGTGTGCCCTGGCACCACGCGATCGTCTGTGTCGGCAGTGGTAGCAAGGATCGCGGGATATACCTTGCCAGATTCAATGTTGTGATAGGGCGAATAGTTCAAGAGGTTGCGGAAATCTGTTTCCTGTGCTGGAGACCCAAACTCATCTACCCATGTTTTTCCGCTGGTGAACTGGTCGAAGCGGAGCATGTCCATCACCCCGACCTGGGGTAGTGCGGCGGCGAACAGATCCGGTCGCTGATTGACCACTGCGCCGATCAGGAGTCCGCCATTCGATCCGCCCTGAATCACCAAGCCGTCTTGGGGCGTGATTCCCTGCGCTTTGAGATACTCGCCCGCCGCGATGAAATCGTCGAAGACGTTTTGCTTGTTCTGGCGACGACCTGCTTCGTGCCATGCCCTGCCATATTCGGAGCCACCGCGAATATTGGCGATCGCAAACACTCCGCCCTGTTCGACCCACCCCAGAGGCTCCGGCGAGAATGCGGGAACCAGGGGGATTCCATATCCACCATAGGCATAGAGCAGGGTCGGTGCCGGACGGGTCACATCCTTGCGTCGGACGATAAACACTGGGACACGGGTGCCATCTTTCGACATGTAGAAACGCTGTTCGACTGCAATCTGACTGAGGGCGATCGCCACCTTGGGTTGTGCCCACACCCGCGCCGTATTGCTGGCGACATTATATCGATAGATTGTGCCTGGAGTATTGTAGCTGGTGAAAACAAAGAAGGTTTCCGAGTCGCTCTGCTTGCCCTTAAAACCGCCAGCAGTGCCGATACTAGGCAGCTTCACCATACCCTCTGCCTTGCCATCGAGCGTGTAGCGTCGAACTTCCGTCTTCACATCAACCAGATAGGAGATCAGCAACCGTCCGCCGACCAGTGACGCATTGCCCAAAACCGAATCCTGCTCCGGCACTACATCCGTGATCACCGGATTGGCAGCAGCAATGTCCATCATCACCACCTTGAAGCGCGGTGCGTCCTGGGTGGTCATGAGGAAGAACTTCGTCTCCACATTGCCGACGACACCCCATTGATCATCGAGATTATCGACCAGCTTGCGAGGCTTCCAATCAGCGCTCTGGAGATCCACCACGGTCAGTGTGTTGGTCGCTGAAATGGGCGTAGAAGCGATCGCAAGATAACGCCCGTCTTCGGTAATGTTCAAGGTATGCAGCATGTTTGGCTGATCCGGGGTAGCATAGAACAGCCGATCGTGCTCCTGGGAGGTGCCGATCGCATGAAAATAGACGGCATGGTTTGCTACACTCGCTTGGGATTCACTGCCCTGTTTGGGTTCAGGGTAACGGCTGTAGAAAAAGCCAGATCCGTCCTGAGTCCAGTCGATACTTGTGAACCTTGCCCATTTAACTTCATCGTCGAGAACCTTGCCCGTGTTCACGTTCAGCACTCGAATCGTGCGCCAGTCTGTGCCGCCATCCTGCACCGCATAAGCCACGCGCTTACCATCGTCAGATACCGACCATTCGGCAAGGGCGATCGCCCCGTCCTCTGCCCAACTGTTGGGATTCATCAGCACACGCCCTGCGCCATCCACACTGTCACGGACATAGAGGACTTGCTGGTTCTGAAGTCCAGAATTATGGAGGTAGAAATACCGTCCACCTTTTTTGACCGGAATAGAGAACCGCTCATAGTTGTACAACTGTTTCAGTCGATCCCTGAAAACATCTCGACCCGGCAGCGTATTGAGATGATCATGAGTGACTTTGTTCTGCAATGCGACCCAGGCGGCAACTTCCTTGTCGTTGCGGACATCGTTTTCCAGCCAGCGATAGGGGTCGGCGATCGCCTGTCCGAAATGTTCTTCGACGACATCGACGCGCTTGGTTTCAGGATAGTTGATTGTAGTAGGCATCATGGTTGTAGACTCCGAGCAAGCGGAGGCAAAATAGGTGGTAAAGCGTAGCGCGATCGCGAAAAGGGTTGCGCGGCACATCGATACCTTTATCTTTTGAAATGAGAGTTGAAATCCAAAGAGATTAAATTCCAGTAATTCTTGTCGCGATTTTGCAGTTTTGAACTGTCATTGACCTACGTAACAAAATGGTTGACCGTAACTACCTGAGTTAAACGATCGCAAGTAGGTAAACACAATTAATTAGGGCGTGTCATCAATTGCAGCTGAAACCCTTATGGTCAGAGCCTTGTCACGCCCGACCCAAAAAAACAGGCTAGGGGCTGTAACCGTTGATTCTTAGTCATTAGAGGCTAATTGATGACAGCCCCTACATTGTTTTCACCAAATTCTTTCAGCACCTTCTCAAGGTTTTGATGACGAAAGCCCTTAATTCGATAATCTTGCCGTCGCGAAAGCGCCAGATGTCGCAGTACGAGTAATCAACCACCTTCCCGTCTTCGTCCTTCATGGTGATGTCGCCGATCGCCGTGACGAAATCACCCTCAGCGATTAAGTTGGCGACCCTAAACTTTGGTGGCTCTACGTAGGTCGTTGCCATCCATTGGCGAACAGCTTCTTTGCCTTTAAGGGTTTTGTCGCCTACAAATGTCCATTCGATGTCGTCGGCACAGAACGACAAGAATCCTTCATTATTGCCTTCAGCGATCGCCGCATTTGCCTGTTCTAAGATGGCTTTATTTTTCTCTGACATCTGAATTTCTCTTTTGTTTAATTCGTAAGGACACATGCGAGTTGTGCTGGGTGTACGTAGCCCCGACGTACCGCTCCACGGTCTTGTGGGGCTGGCACTGGTTGAACATCAGGTCGTAGAATGCCGTGACGGTTCTCTTGTTCCGCTCCAGTCGGTTATTCATCAACATCCCCTTGTGATGCCCTGCTGGACAAAATCAAGCTCCGATCCGTTTAGCAATGCCCAACTCCGTAAAGCCAGTCTAATTTTCTGTGAACGTCAGCACAACTTTGCCCCGTGTTCCTCCCTGCTCTATATGTTGATGTGCCAGAACGACCTGATCCCAAGAAAATACTGAATCAATCACTGGGCGAAGCTGATGACGCTCGATGAGTTTTGTCAAAG
>CAZCXK010000145.1:6374-10327 GCA_964502605.1 uncultured bacterium | reverse complement strand
CCCACCCAAGCTGACTGCCGCTTTTGCTCTACCGTGTCCAAAGCCAATGGCCACGACCCAATCAGTTTTGCATGACCCAATGATCAGTGATTCATTATCGAGATGCCACAGCCTTGGGAGTCTCTTTGGGCAGAGCACCCCGTTCTGTATGTCGTCTAGAACAACCTCATCAATCCCCTGTGGGAACAGGGCCTTCAGGTGCGTCCATTGGCGATCGCCTTGTAGATCGTAGTAACACACTATGCAGCCAGTTGCATGGCCTCATTGATATCGCCAATCAACTGCTCAATGCGCGCGATAGTCGTATTCCAAGAGCACATGAGCCGTACACTGCCTGCACCAATGAACGTATAAAACTGCCATCCTTTGCGGCGGAGTTCTCGAATCACAGGTTCTGGCATCGCGACAAACACGGCATTTGCTTCACAAGGAGCCATCAACGTCACACCTGGAATGTGGGTGAGTTGCTCCGCTAAATAGGTTGCACATTGGTTGGCGTGTTGGGCATTACGTTGCCAAGCTCCGGTTTCGAGCAGCCCCAACCACGGAGCCGAAATAAAGCGCATTTTAGATGCAAGCTGTCCGGCTTGTTTACACCGATAGGCAAAATCTTCGGCTAGTCCTTTCTTGAAGAATAAAATCGCTTCTCCCAAGGCCATGCCATTTTTGGTGCCGCAAAAACAGAGGACATCAACTCCAACTTTCCAGGTCAGTTCGGCAGGAGATTTACCCATAGCTACTACCGCGTTGGCAAAGCGAGCACCATCCATATGCACTTTGAGGTTGTAATGCTGTGCTACAGATTGGATGGCGGCTAGTTCATCTCGGGTATACAGCGTCCCCAATTCGGTCGCTTGGGTGATGCTGACGACCTTAGGCTTGGGATAATGAATATCGCTGCGTTTGGTGGCGATCGCCTCAATAGAGTCAGGCGTCAGCTTGCCCTGCGACCCTTTGCCTAACAGCAGCTTCGACCCATTGGAGACAAACTCAGGTGCGCCACATTCATCGGTCTCGATGTGTGCCAACTCATGACAAATCACACTGTGATATGACTGACATAACGATGCCAGAGCCAGTGAATTGGCCGCCGTTCCATTAAACACAAAAAATACTTCACAATTGATTTCAAAGAGTTCTCTAAAGAAATCAGCCGCCCGCTGCGTCCAGATATCATTGCCATAGGCTGGAGCACTTCCCTGATTCGCCTGAAGCATATAGTCCATCACTTCAGGACAGATCCCCGAATAGTTGTCGCTAGCAAACTGTTCAGCTTCAGCTATCATCATGAGATGCTTGACTCCATCAACGTCAGGGGATGAAACTAGCCATAAGAAAAGGGCATAGGTTTGCTATGCCCAGATTTAGTGACCGAGAGAGTTTAGTGACATTCAGCCTGTAAGGATTTAGATGCAAGGCTCTAAGGCTCAGCCTCCTGCTACGGCAGGCACAATGCTCACTTCATCACCATCATTGAGCGGGGTATTTGCACCGTCTAAAAAGCGAATGTCTTCACTATTGACGTAAAAATTTATAAATCGGCGCAGTTGCCCTTGGTCATCACACAATCGTGCTTTAATACCCGGACAATTCTGCTCTAGAGAATCTAGCAGTTCAAAAACTGTGCCACCTTCACACTCAATTGTGGCCTGATCTTTCGTAAACTTTTGCAGAGGTGTAGGAATGAGAACTTTAACAGCCATAATCAACTTAAGCAGATTTTAGATTTGAAACAGGAGCTCGATACAAAACAACAGTTGATTACTTGACAACTGGTTGATCTAGAGTCGGCAGGGTATTCATCTGTAGACTCTTAACGCTTTCATGGATGAGGTTTGAGAGGTCGCAAGTTTAAACCACCTAGGCTAACCTCCCGCTTCAAACCTCATATCTCAAGTCTAGACCGTAACTTGCTGCCACTCTAGACGACCCAAGGTCTGAGCCCGTTCTAGAGCTCGCTCAAAACTGTCTAGCTTAGGCTCAATCGTCAGCGGTTCACCGACGTAGCCTTGAATCGCTTCTTGAGTCTTCAACCCGTTACCGGTAATGTAGGTCACAGTTGTTTCATCAGGGTCAATTTTACCGGCTTCTACCAGTTTCTTGAGCACGGCTATCGTAGTACCCCCTGCTGTTTCAGTGAAAATGCCTTCTGTTTCGGCTAAGAGCTTAATGCCCTCAACGATTTCGGCATCGGTCACGGATTCGATGGTGCCATTGGTTTTACGGGCAATATCGAGAGCATAGACGCCATCCGCAGGATTGCCGATCGCAATTGACTTAGCAATGGTGTTGGGTTTGACTGGAGTCACAAAATCTCGCCCTTCCTGAAATGCTTGGGCAATAGGAGAGCAGCCTTCGGCCTGGGCTCCGCTAAAGCGCACGAGTTTTTCGTCAACCAATCCTACTTTGACAAATTCCTGGAAACCCTTGTAAATCTTGCCAAATAAGGAGCCGGATGCCAGTGGAGCCACAATGTGATCAGGCAACTGCCAGCCCAACTGCTCAGCGACCTCATAGCCCAAGGTTTTTGAGCCTTCGGAGTAATAGGGACGCAAGTTGATATTAACAAAACCCCAGCCATGGGTGTTTGCAACCTCAGAGCAGAGCCGATTGACCTGGTCATAGTTGCCATGCACCGCCATCACTGTGGGGCTATAGATCAGGGTACCTAAGACTTTGCCTGATTCTAAATCTGACGGGATGAAGACGCAACAGTCTAGCCCTGCATGGGCCGCGATCGCCGCTGTTGAATTGGCCAAGTTGCCTGTGCTGGCACAAGACACCGTTGAAAACCCCAGCTCACGCGCGCGTGTCAGCGCCACAGATACGACCCGATCCTTAAAGCTTAAGGTCGGCATATTGACGGCATCATTCTTGATATACAACTGCTTCAACCCCAAGCGCCGCGCTAAGCGGTTAGCCTGCACCAGAGGCGTCATACCTGTGCCAACGTCAATAGGCTGTTCAGACGTAACTGGGAGAAATGATTTGTAGCGCCAGATCGAATTGGGCCCCGCCTGAATTGTTTGACGTGTGACCGTTTCCCGCAGCTTGGCATAGTCATAGGAAACTTCAAGTGGGCCGAAGCACATTTCGCAGACATGCAAAGCTTTGAGGTCATACTCTTCGCCGCATTCTTTACATCGCAGGCTCTTAAAGGCATGGGTTTGAGATTGACTAGGTGCAATGGCTGTCGAAATTGCTGGTGTCATGGCTTGTGCGTCTCTCTGCTCTCGGTACTATCAAATGACAAGTTGCTAGAAAGTTAGGGTAGATACTGCCCGATTGATGTGCCACAAACGCTTCATCAGCTCAACATTCTTCGATGACAGCTTTTTTACCTAACTCTGCGGATAGTAGCATGGCTAACAAAACCGAGTCAAGCAATCCCGACTAAATTTATCGGGATTACGGAAATCTCTTCTGACACGGGCGATCGCCCCTTCAAACCAGTGCATGATTCTATCTATTCATTTAATTCATGGCACCCATGCGTCGCATGTTTTGATTCCTCCGTTCAAACTGGTTAAGGTGATGATGAAGCAACGCTAAACACCTATCCCAGACCTGTGAGGAAATAACAACGATTGCGGGATTGATGCTGATGACGAAATCGTTGCGATGGGAAATGCAGAAATATAAGGTGCTGGGCGATCGCTCCAAATTTTTTTAGTTCAATCGGGAGGGTTTTCAATGTTGGTTAATATGACCTCTCTCAACCGTCAACTCCGAGACACAATTGCAGCACATGATGATGTGCGAGAGTTTGCGAAGTGGTTTTGGCAATTTAGCCGCTATTATGGTGACCACATTTCTACACCCGTCCAGCATCGTTATGAAATGGATAAACGCTATCCACGCTAAAAAGAGGCGTATAGTGCGTCTACTATCAAGTAGTTCGTTGGGTTCATTGGGTTATTTGAAGAGTCGGGTTATTCTAAGTCAGCGTAACT
>CAZCXK010000145.1:0-6274 GCA_964502605.1 uncultured bacterium | reverse complement strand
TCAGCGTAACTACTGACAGCTTTGCTCTTTCCGCAACCCAAGAAATAAGCGTTTCGGTTTCCTTCTAAGGCATATCAGCAGATGGGTAGGGGCATTAGCGGAGGCTGCCATTCAGCATTCGTCTGTTTGCCCCTACAGAATTAGCCCTGCTTAGTCGTGATTTACAAGTAAGTCCCTAAACACCAGTGCCCGCAGCGAGTGGCGCATCGACGAACCGTTCTGACGGCTGCTTGAGATGGCGATAGAGCCGATTGACCGCTTGCATGTAAGCATAGGCCGACGCCACGACGATATCGGTATCGGATGCCTGCCCAGAAAATGTTTGGCCTTCGTGCCTGATCTGAATAATGACCGTTCCCATGGCATCAATGCCTGCAGTCACAGACTGCACCGAAAACTCAATCAGCTCATTGGGAATTTGCACAACGCGGTTAATTGCTTTATAGACCGCATCGACTGGCCCCGTGCCAACGCATGCATCCGTCAAGATTTCTTGGTTGGGGGTTAGCACAGTTACGGTCGCAGTGGGATAAGCGCAATCGCCACAGGTGACCTGCACATGTTCTAGTTGAAATCCTGACTCAACAGGAATCTGGGTTTCATCACGAATAATTGCTTCAAGATCCCAATCGGTCATTTCTTTCTTTTTGTCGGCTACTACTTTAAAGCGCAGAAATGCCTTGTTGAAATCATCATCAGTTAGGGTGAGGCCAAGTTCTTGCAAGCGATTTCGAAACGCATGTCGCCCAGAATGTTTCCCCAAAACGATCTGATTTTCGGTTAAGCCGATCGATGCAGCATCCATGATTTCATAGGTTTGACGATGCTTGAGTACCCCATCTTGGTGGATGCCCGACTCATGAGCAAACGCATTCGCCCCCACGATCGCCTTATTGGGCTGTACCAGCATTCCGGTTAGATGGGAAACCAGTCGAGAGGCTTTGTAGATTTCTGTGCAGCGGATTCCCGTGAGTGGAGTTTCAGAGTCTACCGGGCGGTTGAAGAATGGATTGTAGAACTGTTTACGAACTTCGAGCGCCATGACAATTTCTTCGAGTGCCGTGTTGCCAGCCCGTTCGCCAATGCCGTTGATTGTACATTCTACCTGGCGCACTCCGTGCTCAACGGCAGCCAAGGCATTGGCTGTCGCCAACCCCAAGTCGTTTTGAGTATGAACGGAAAGAACGACCTGATCAATACCAGCAACATGAGCCCGAATACCTTGAATCAGCGCAGCCATTTCGCGGGGCGTCGTGTAGCCGACGGTATCTGGAATATTGATAGTCGTGGCACCTGCGGCGATCGCCCCTTCTAGCACTTGATACAAAAACTCAGGCTCAGAACGGGTGGCATCCATTGGTGAAAACTCGACATCTTCGACAAATGATTTCGCATAGGCCACCGTATCTGCAACGATGTCGAGCACCTCGTCTCGTGTTTTGTGAATCTGATAGTGCAGATGAATATCCGAGGTTGAGATAAACACATGAATGCGAGAGCGAGCGGCAGGCTGCACAGACTCTGCTGCAGCTTGAATATCGCGACGGATAGCTCGCGCCAGACTACAAATAATCGGGCCATCTGGAGTGCCAACAGTTTGAGCAATCGTTTTGATGGCTTCAAACTCACCGGGGCTGGAGGCCGCAAAACCTGCTTCGATCACATCGACTCCCAGGGCAGCCAGTTGCTGAGCGACCAACAGTTTTTCTGCTGGGTTGAGCGTGGCTCCTGGAGACTGTTCGCCGTCTCTCAGGGTGGTGTCGAAGATAATGACGCGCTCAGGCTGAGGTCGAATGGTCATAGCAGACTCCCATGAAATAATTCGGATAAATCCTTGGCTGAATCTTTGCTTGGCTGAATCCTTTGACAGTAGATGGCAATGGCCATTGGGGCCCGCCAGCATGCAGGGTATGAAGCAATAGTGATGTTCTCTATCGCATATTGTATACAATTTTCGTATACGATATCTAGTATGCAAACATTAAGTGATTTAGCGGCTCAGGTGCTGCAACATCAGCAGCGCAGCACGTCTGATTTAATCGCCGATGCCCTGCGAGAAGCCATTTTGCGTGGCATCTTTCGCGCCGGGAAGCCTCTGCGGCAAGATGAGATTGCTAAAGAGTTTGGCGTCAGCCGCATTCCGGTGCGCGAGGCCATGCGCCAGCTCGAGGCCGAGGGGCTGATTACCTTCTCCCCCAACCGAGGGGCGACGGTTTCGGTGCTGTCGCCAGCCGATGTGCAAGAAATTTACGAAATTCGCGTAGCGCTAGAAACGATGGCGTTAGAGTTTGCCATCTTCAACATGAATGATGCAGATTTTGTCCGGGCACAAGAATTAATTGCCATTACTGAGACAACGAGCGATATTGCGCGATGGGCCGAGCTCAATTGGGAGTTTCATTCGACGCTGTATGCGCCTGCCGATCGCCCCCGACTGCTCTCGCTGATTCAAACTCTGTATGTGAATGTCGATCGCTACATCCGGCTGCAGCTACAGCAGATGAACTATCTAGAGCGATCGCAAAAAGAACATGCGCTGCTGTTAGACGCCTGCCAAAACCGGGATATTGCCACAGCCACTCAGCTCTTGCGGGATCATATTGGCGTTGCGGGAGTTGAGTTGGTGAGCTATCTTCAGCAGGCAAAACCTGCCTAACCCTCGGTTGGGAAACCGGGGCGATGACCTGATTGATTAACTTTGCCGTCTTATATGGGGATCTATCATGGCAACCGGAATGGCAACCGGATCAGATTTCACAGTCTTCTTGCTAGCAACAGTGGTGATCACCATCACGCCGGGGCCTGACACGCTCTATGTCTTGGGTCGCAGTTTGGGGCAAGGACGAGCCGCAGGAATCTGGTCGGCAGTCGGCATTTTTGTCGGTAATATGGGGCACGCGATCGCCGCTGCAGTTGGGCTGTCAGCTATTCTGATGACCTCAGCCACAGCCTACCTGCTGATCAAATATTTTGGCGCAATTTATCTGATCTATATCGGCGTGAAAACGCTACTCAGCCGAGACCATGGGACGGCGATCGCCACCCTGCCCCCAGCCAGTCGCGCCAAAGTCATTTCTCAGGGCATCTTCACCAATTTACTCAATCCCAAAGCGGCGCTCTTCTTTCTGGCATTTGTACCGCAGTTTGTCGATCCGAGTCAGAGCTATGTGGGCTTACAGTTCATTGGCTTGGGAGCGATCATCGCGTCATCGTCATCACTCTGGCTGATGTTAGTGGCGGTGCTAGTCAGCTCAATTGGCGATCGCCTCCGACATCACACCAGCGCCGCCTCATTCTTACGCTGGCTTACCGGCAGCCTTTTCATTGTGCTGGGCATCCGGTTGGCGATTCCCGAAAAGAGTTAATAGAATGATTACCGAGCGAGCCTTAGAGCGCCCCGCGCTCTGAAGCCAACGCGACTCCCATCTGCCTTCACCTGCTCACGCCCTTCGCCCCCATCACCCTTACACTCATAGCAAGCAATGGAACTGCTCAAACCCAGTTCGCAAAAAGTGCAGGCCGCTCTAGCTGCTCAGGGAGTTCCCTGTATTGTCAAAGAATTTCCAGCCTCAACCCGCACCTCGGCTGAGGCAGCAGCGGCCATTGGCTGTGATGTGGCTCAAATTGCCAAATCGCTTGTGTTTCGCTGTCGTGAAAGCGATCGCCCCTTGCTCGTGATCGCCAGCGGCAGCAACCGCGTGAATGAAACAACAATTAGCCAGATCATTGGCGAACCCATCGGCAAAGCCAGTGCCGATTTTGTCCGAGAAAAGACCGGCTTTGCGATCGGCGGCATTCCTCCTGTGGCTCATGCCGAGCCCATCCAGACGCTGATTGATGAAGACCTGCTGCACCACAATCAACTTTGGGCCGCCGCCGGAACGCCCCATTCAGTGTTTCAGCTCACACCCGATACCCTGATGCAGATTACCCAGGGACAGGTCGTGTCAGTGAAATAGGGTTGGGTAGGAGAACGAGGCATCTCACCCCCACCCATTTACCCCCACTACTTCAAACTTGCCATCACCTCACGGGCTACATCCAGGGTGCGATCGATGTCATCATCGGTGTGCGCCAGCGAAGTAAAGCCCGCCTCAAATTGAGACGGAGCCAGATAGACCCCATGCTCCAACATGGCGCGATGGAAGCGGCCAAACTTAGCCAAATCGGATGTCTTGGCATCGTCATAATTGTGAACTGGGCCAGGGTTAAAGAAAAACCCAAACATGCCGCTGATTTGCCCGCCGCAGGCCGCGTGCCCAGTTTCTTGAGCCACTTGTAGCATGCCATCGGCCAGCTTTTTGGTAATGCGATCGAGCTGCTCATAAGTGCCTGGACGCTTGAGCAATTCGAGGGTTTTGATGCCAGCGGTCATTGCCAGCGGGTTGCCAGAGAGTGTCCCAGCCTGATAAACCGGGCCTGCCGGAGCAATCATCGACATGATGTCGCTGCGCCCCCCATATGCGCCAACGGGTAAGCCACCGCCAATAATTTTGCCGAGGGTGGTCAGGTCAGGTGTGACGCCAAACTTTTCTTGAGCACCGCCATAGGCAATGCGAAAACCAGTCATCACTTCATCGAAGACCAGCAAGGCTCCGTGGGCTTGAGTGATGTCACGCAGCCCCGCCAAGAAACCGGGCTGTGGCGTAATAAAGCCTGCGTTGCCGACAACCGGTTCTAAAATGACGCCACAAATCTCATCAGGATTTTCCTCAAAGAGCCGTTTGACGGCGTCGAGGTTGTTGTAAGGAGCTGTCAGTGTGCTACTGGTTGCCGACTTAGGCACTCCAGGTGAATCGGGTAGCCCAAGAGTGGCAACGCCCGACCCAGCTTTGACCAAAAACATATCGGCATGGCCGTGATAGCAGCCTTCAAATTTGATGATCTTATCGCGCCCAGTAAAGGCGCGCATCAGGCGCAAAACGGCCATGCATGCTTCTGTGCCAGAGTTGACAAATCTCACCATTTCGATGCTAGGCACGGCCTCGATCACCTGTTCGGCTAGCACATTTTCTAGATAGCAGGGAGCCCCAAAGCTGGTGCCCTTATCGAGCGCGTCATGGAGTGCGGCAATGACCTCAGGATGAGCATGACCGCAGATTGCTGGCCCCCAAGTGCCGACATAGTCAATATATTGATTGTTGTCTACATCCCAGATGTAAGCGCCGTTCACCCGGTCGAAGACGATCGGCTGCCCACCCACCGATTTAAATGCCCGGACGGGAGAACTGACACCACCAGGCATGAGAGATTGAGCGGCGGCAAAGATTTCGTCTGATTTGGTGGTCTTAATGGATGTTGTAACCAAAGCTTTCTCCTTCCTTGTGTCTTGAATACGCGCGTCCATTCAAGAATGGTATGGCCTGTATGCTGCGATTAATCGGGCAATTATTCATTATGCAATCGATTGCCTGTTCGGTTGACGGCCTTGTAGCAAAGCGTCAAAAACTTAGATATTGGTTTCCCCCATCCAGCCTCTTCACCTGAAACACCCTAGAGTGGAAACATGGCTGGTTGAGTGGAGGCGATCGCCCAGCGCATTTTAATCAGCACCAATCTAGGTTTGAGTTAGATCATGCTTAGGGATCTGCAAATAAATAACGTCCTGGCGTCATTCCCGTGCAGGTGGGAATCCATGATGGATTGGCTCGTGTGGCCGGTATCTTATTTCAGCGGGAATCTCTTATCCGAAGCGAGAATCATCTTACTTAAAGCGAGGCTATTCTTGCTTGAAGCGAGGCTCGTCTCAATTGAACCGGAGTTGTTCTCACTTGAACCGAGACTTATCTCACCTAAACCGAGACTTATCTCACCTGAACCGAGACTTGTCTCACTTAAACCGGGATCATTCTCACTTGAAGCGAGACTAGCTTCAGATCCTGGCCCAATCATCCCAGTTTGGCTGAAGACAGGGTTTGAGGACACATCATTTGTGTCTATACAACTGCTATCACAGATCATTCCAAATGATGCTGCGTTTGTTGCCACTCAATGGCTGCTGGGTTTCTGCATCCCCGCTTGAGGGAATATCCCCCAACCCCCCAATTGAGGGACGGTTGCGTCCCCCAACCCCCCTCCAAACGAAATAGCTGATTTGCGTTTCGAGGCAGGGGAGTCAGAGCAGTGAATTGGAGCCCTTCCATTTGTCATCCTACATGTGTTGCGCGTTGCTGTTGTCTCAAATGTCTCAGCATCGGGGTGTTAAACGCCTCACCCCAGATGCTTTCGGGGGGAGCGCGGGGGAGTTAGGACCCCGCGATGCGGGGGATCGGGG
>CAZCXK010000144.1:0-10368 GCA_964502605.1 uncultured bacterium | reverse complement strand
GACATCTAAGAGTGCTACTGCGATTCACCAGCAGTTCTTGATTAGATAAACCTGATAGATCTTTTAAACAGACAATTAGAGTTAGCCAATATTTATATGTCTTCTCATTACAAGAAAACTTATTAAGTAGGTGGACATAAATAGACGATGCTGTAGGGTGCTGTTAGGCGAAGCCGTAACGCACTATTCCACAGGGATTTTATGCGTTACGCTGGCGCTAACACATCCTACAAATAATTAAGCCCATCTACTTATGACCATCCTGATAGTACTTAAACGAAAAGCTGATGCCTTGCGACTTCAGCTTTGTTGATTTAATCCCAGATGTACTATTCTTCGGGATTTTAGGCTTCCTAATCTTCTTCGGCACGTGCCCCGTAATACTCCTTCATCCACTCTTTTTTGATGATTTCGTTGGAAGGCGCATCTGGTGGTAAATCTCCTCTAGCCCAGTCCCAAGGATCTTCAGCATGAGTCATTTGCTCTAGCTCATACGCATCGCAAGCAAAATACTCCTCTGCAACTTCATCAAGAAATTGAAAAACGTCTTCAGGAAGTTTAGGATCAGCATCTTCCAGAATTGGTTGCCATCCAAAGGACTTATATTTTTGATACAAAGATGGGATTACCGGTCCATGCACCCAAGCCTGAAAATCCTCTGTGAAGAGAGGAGCGTCACAGAGTGCGATATGCCAAGCCTGAGCGTAGTAAACAAGCTTTTGAAGCTTTAAGTTACTAATGAAGGAGCCAGTTTCATTCGCCAGCCAAATAAAATAGTCTGCTATGTCAAAGCAGGACAGCACTAAGCTCACCCCCTTACTTACAAAGCCTTAGAAAGACTTATAGATTACATAACTAGCTTATGCAGTTCTTGCTGCATAAGCTATGGGGAATTCCCCAACCTCATAGTTTATTTGTACTCTTGTAAACCTTTGGCTAAGCAACTGCAAAAAAATCACTAAACTCTAGCCAGTTTGTCTCGTCAACAAATTTCAACATGTGTCCCCAACAAGTAGCTTCAAGCGGCATAACACTAGATAGTCAAACAAATAAGATAAGACGCGATCGCCCACCAGACCCCGATGCATTTGCCCAAGACTCACACTACTAGGTCTGAAATCATTAGAAGACAGTCACTAGCAGCCCTGCACCTTGGCGGGTAGCGAAAGCAATCGATAGAATCGCCAGGTTAAGACCGTTGCAGCCACCGCTAAGCCCAGCGCCAGCCCCCACCAAAGCCCTGTCCCTCCCCAGCCGACAATCATCCCTAGCATAAAACTGCTGCTGAAGCCGACGACCCAATAAGAAATCACACCCATGACCATTGGCACCCGTGTATCTTTGAGACCACGCAATGCCCCAGCAGCAATCACCTGGATACCATCAAAAATTTGAAAGATAGCTGCGACACCCAGCAGAGCCGAAGCGATCGCCACGACAGGCCGATTTTCGGGCTGGTTCAGATCGAGATAGACTGACACAATCCGCTCTGGCATCAGCCACATCAGCAACGCCATGGCCCCCATGAATACCGCTCCTAGGGCGATGCCAACATAGCCTGCCAGCTTTGCCGCCGTTGGGTTGCGCTGCCCCATAAACTGCCCAACGCGAATGGTTGTGGCCTGCGAAATTCCTAATGGCACCATGAAGGTAATAGTGGCCGTTTGCAGCGCAATTTGATGGGCGGCCAGCGTCGTGCTGCCGAGCTGCCCTGCGAGAAGAGTTGTCACGGTGAACATTCCAGTTTCAAATGCCGCTAACACCCCAATTGGCCAGCCAATCGCCACGATTTCCATCAGCCGCACTCGATTCACAGACAGCAGATCATGAAATACCCGATAGCTCCGGAGCGATCGCTGACTTAAGGCATACATCGACAACACTAGAAACATGACCCAGTAAGCAATCATGCTGGCCCAGCCCGCCCCGGCTACCCCCAAGGCCGGGAAGCCCAGCTTTCCAAAGATCAGCACATAGTTCATCAGCCCGTTCAGCACGACGCTGCCCATCATAATCACCATGACGGGGCGCGGTTGCGATACCGCAGCGACAAAACTCTTGAGGGCAACAAATCCCAGGGCTGGCAAAAAGCCCCAGGCGATCGCATGCAAATAGTCACGCGCTAATGCAACCGTATCAGGCTGCTGCCCTAACAGTAGCAGCACAGGAGCCGCATTCCAGACCAACAGGGTCAGGGGGATGGAAAGAAATAGAGCGAGCCACAACCCATGATTGGTCACCTGCCCAACTCGATGAGGCTTGCCTGCTCCATAGGCTTCTGCCACCAGAGGACTGACGGCAGCAACAATATTGGTGCAGATAATCAGCAATGAACCAAACGTGATCGAGCCTAGCCCCCCAGCCGCCAGAGCCTGACTGCCCAATGAGCCAATCATGACTGTGTCAACAAACCCAGTAGCCGCTTGCGCCAGCTGAGCACTAGCCAGCGGAGCCGCTAAAAAGCTGGATGCTCTGACTTCAGCAAAAAATCGAGGTGAGGTGAAGAATGTATGCATAGAGTGTGACGGTAGATCCAGCCAAGCTTTTACCATAGTGGCGATCGCCCAGAACCAACATCCTGCTGCAAGGGGAAGCCCTGAATCAAGGCTCAATCTATTGGGTTCAATCTAGAGGAACAAATCTACAAAGCCAGGTATTCTGTGTCGTCTCACGGTTTTACCTTCATGATGGAGTAGCACTATATGCTGAAGAGGAGAGGCTAGCAAATTCATCCTATGCAAGTTTATTTAGATTACAGTGCCACTACGCCCACTCGGCCTGAGGCGATCGCCCTCATGCACCAAATCATGACCGAGCAGTGGGGCAATCCGTCAAGTTTGCATCAGTGGGGTGCGACGGCTGCCACGGTGGTTGAGCGAGCGCGATTTCAGGTTGCAAATCTGATCAATGCCGACCCCGACACCGTGGTCTTTACCTCGGGTGGCACTGAAGCTGATAACCTTGCCATCATGGGGATTGCTCGCCACTATGCCGCCCCTCAGCACATTATTATTTCCAGCATTGAGCATTCGGCCATTGCTGAACCCACGCGCTGGCTCGAACAAACCGGCTGGCGTGTTACCTATCTGCCGGTTAATGCTCAGGGTCGGGTAAATCCACAAGATTTGGCGGCGGCGATTCGACCTGATACCGTGATGGCGTCAGTGATCTATGGCCAGAGTGAAGTCGGGACGTTGCAGCCGATTGAAGAATTGGGGCAGATTGCCCGCGATCGCGGCATTGTCTTTCATACCGACGCGGTGCAGGTGGTCGGTCGCCTGCCCATTGACGTGCAGCGGCTGCCTGTTGACTTGCTATCGCTATCCAGTCATAAAATCTATGGCCCCCAAGGCTGCGGTGCGCTGTATGTGCGTCCGGGGGTTGAGCTTGTGCCGCTGCTTAGTGGTGGTGGGCAAGAGTTTAAGCTGCGCTCAGGCACTCAGGCTGTTCCGGCAATCGCAGGGTTTGGTTTAGCTGCAGCTCTGATCCAGCAAGACATGAATACCGAAACGCCGCGCCTGATCCAACTGCGCGATCGCCTGTTTGAGCAGCTAGCTGATGTGCCCGATCTGGTGCCAACGGGCGATCGCCTCCATCGGTTGCCCCATCACGCCAGTTTTTATCTCATATCTGGGGATGGCGATCGCCTCAGCGGTAAAACCCTGGTGCGCCAAATGAATTTAGCTGGCATCGGCATTAGTGCAGGGTCGGCCTGTCATAGTGGCAAACTCTTGCCCAGCCCCATTCTCACCGCCATGGGACTCAGCGATCGCGCTGCCAAATGCGGCATTCGTCTAACCTTGGGGCGGCTAACGACGCCAGCCGATGTCGATTGGACGGCACTCGTGCTGAAGCAAATTCTAGGCCGATTGGTTCCAGAGCTTACCCTATCAAAGGTTTAACTGACAAACATCTCGGCGACATCAGGCTCTAACCTCTGGCGATACTTGCTACGCCCAGGCAGAGCCTTTCATGTCGCGCAGCAAAACGCTCCCAGCCTTGAAACGCCAGTGGCATGATCAAAAACGGGACGCGATCGCCTCGCGTCCCATTAGAGTGAGCGATTCCAACATTCCAAGGAGTAAATCGGCTAATCTAGCCGCTATTCACCCAAGATCAAATCCAGTATGAGGGAGGCCGTCCATGAGAAGTTGGCTGACCCTAACCCTTCTCCCGTATCTGGATTGAAATATTCATAAAAGCCAAAACGCTCAACTAAATCAAGGCTCATTTGCTTGAGTTGAAAGGCTTCTGACTCATAGCCATAGGTGCGTAAGCCTTGATAGAGCGTCCAGTTTAGGTTGATCCAGATGGGGCCGCGCCAATAGCGATTGGGGTTAAAGCTGTCATCTTGGCGGCTAGTGCTGGGCACCATCCAGCCTTCTAAGCTAGGGCTGGCAAATTCGCTCGATAGGAGTCGTTCGACCATGCGCTGTGCCTGTTTGCGATTGGGCACTCCGGCGTAGAGCGGCGCAAAGTTGCTAGCGACGCAGTTGGTGATGGGCTGATCGGCAACCAAGTCATAGTTTTGGTAGCAGCCTTGCTGCGGGTTCCACAGTTTGGCATTGAGGCCAACGGCGGTTTGCTGGGCCCACAGTCTGAATGGTGTTGAGTCAAAATCTAACACGTCGGCGATCGCCGCTAGGTCTTGGTTGGCTCTCACCAGCAGCGCATTAAACAGCACATCTTGAATTAAAAACGGACAGTCTTTTTGAATCCGCGCTTCGGTATAGTGGCGATCGCGCGCATGAGCCAGCAAATAGACATACCGATCATAATCATGATCGCTAGGCCGTTGACTGCCATTAATCTTGCGATTGTCTACCCGCTGATACGGGGGAATCATCTCCGGCGTCAACTCCATGCGCTGTAAGATGGTATCCCACATGGGGGAGTTGTCTTGGCCTGACTCCCAAGGATGGCGAATGTAGATGAGGCCATCCTGGTTGGGGTTGCGTTCACGATAGAGATAGTGGTGCCATGCCAACAGCTTTGGAAACAGAGCCACTAAGAAATCGAGTGCCTGCTCTCGATCCGACGCATAGCGATAAATCTGCCAGGCAGCGATCGCATGGACGGGTGGCTGGATAATGCCGGATGTCGCCACATGTGTCGGAGCATGGGGCGATCGCTCCGTTTGCCAATAGTCAGGGCCAGGGAAATAGGCCGTTGGGTCGGGGTGATGAAAGACAATGTGCGGCACCAATCCATTGCGCCACTGCCCATCAAATAGCGATCGCAACTCTTGCATGGCGCGACTCGCATCGACATGAGCATATCCCATGGCAATAAAGGCAGAATCCCAGCTCCACTGATATGGGTACAGACTGGGAGCAGGCTTCGTAGAATTGCCCAGCCAATTTCCGTGTAAAACGGCCTGTGCTTGCTGAACCAGGGCTTGGTGCGATGGAGACAAAACATCTCTATCCGGGATGCTGGTCAATGCATCCCGTCTCACGAGAAGAGAAATCATAATCGTCAGCCTCTTGGAAACTATCTAGAGTGGATGAAGTGTCGATACGAAAACAACAACGTGAGGGGAAACAGGTTCTCTCTTAGCAAAAAACCGAGCTTCCGTCCTCACGTCTGGCAAGCAACCCTGGGAAATTCCACGTCGGGGGGAAGAGGAATCACAAAAAATCTTATGTATCGAGCGTTACATTTGCACCCTAGGCCGTCAAGCCAGCAGTAAAGGGGTTCACGATAGTTTTAAGCAGGTGAGGTCAACATCAAGTTCTGCTAAGCATTCTCAGATATCTTGGAACTCAAGCCTGCATCACATCTTGGAGTGTATACAACGTTAGGCAGCAAGTTGTAACTTCTGAGTGATGCCAGCGGGGATGGGGGTTTCTTACTGTAGAGAAGTAGCGCACCTAAACTCAAATGAGGCAAAGCTATTGGCGTGTCGATGGCTAACGTAGGTGACGCTGTGGCATCATCGCCATTGTCGAGGGTGCCAGTTGCTAGCGGAAGAACCAGCTATGGCCTATCGGTTTCAAGACGATCAATCAATTGCGGACGGCATTCGTCGCATTGCTCAGGAACAAATTGATCGGGCTCTGACTCAGCTGTTGGATGGATTTGGGCGCGATCGCGACGCAGCAATTCATGACAGTCGTAAGCGGTTTAAGAAAATTCGCGGGGTGCTGCGGCTGGTGCGAGATCCGCTAGGTGCTGATTGCTATCGCGAGGAAAATACTTGTTTTCGAGAGTTGGGGCGTAAATTCTCCCATGTGCGTGATGCCGAGGTGAGAATCAAGACGCTAGAGTCCATCCGCGACTGCTTTAATGAACTGGCTAGAGATGAATGGTTTGATCAGGCTGATGCAGCCCTGCAAGCCTACCATGCTTCGACGTGGGACTATTTGCTGAGTGTAGATGATGCCATGCCCACCACCATTACAGCTCTGAAAGAGGCTCGTGATCGCGTCAGCCACTGGTCGATCGAGGGTCACAGTTGGTCTACGCTCAAACCGGGCCTCAAACGAGTGTATAAGCGGGGCGATCGCGGCTTGCAGCAGGTAAGACGCACCCCAACGGCTGACGACTATCACGACTGGCGTAAGCGGGTGAAATATCTGTGGTATCACCTGTCAATCGTGCGCCCGATGTGGGGTGGGCTACTGGGTGAATGGGTCGATCAAATCCATCAACTATCTAGCCTGTTGGGCGATGAACATGATTTAACTGTGCTGCGCGAGTTTATGCTGAGTCAGCCCAAACGATTTGAGCCGATTAAAGGATTGGACGCGCTGACTGTGTTAATTGAGCAACGTCGAGATCAGGTGCGATCGCAGGCCTTGGCCTTGGGGCAGCGCATCTATGTCGAAACCCCCAGCGCATTTGTCAATCGACTGGGAGCCTATTGGGATATCTGGCAGCGTGAAACGCAGCTCTTGTCATGAAATCTATCGCTAGGGGAGTGCTGAAACCTCTGATGACAGAGGTAAATTGCGACTAAAATCGTTAGCCTAAAATTAGTTGAAGCACCGTTGATGGCAAATTTATGAATTATCTGATTGCAGTATTGTCAAGCCGAATTCAGGTGGAAGCTGCCTTTGCCGCTTTGAAAGCAGACGGGATGTCAGACGACAAGATTAGCATTGTGGGTAATGGCTTTCAAAGTGCGGACGACTTTGGCCTGATCAATCCAAATGATGCTGCAGCAATGCGATCGCGCCAGTTGGCCTATGGGTTAATTCCGTTTGGGTTTGCTGCTGGATATGCCTTCAACTGGTTGACTGGGATTGAAATTCTTGCCGTGGCAAATAATGTCATCAACCACGTCATTGGCGGTTTGTTGGGTGCAGGGGCAGGCGCACTGGGTGCTCTATTTGTGGGTGGAGCCGTCGGCTGGACGACTGGCAGCGGGGATGCGCTCACCTATCGCAATCGCATCAATGCAGGCAAGTATTTGATTATTATCACTGGAGCTGATGGAGTGATTCGCAACGCCACTCACATTTTGCGTCAGTTTGAACCTGAAACAATCCAAGGCTACGCTGAGCCGATTAGCACCTGATATGACCCAAACGTAGTTTGCAGTGGAACTACCAGCAAATTTGAAGTGAAGACGACGAGGAAAGTAACTATGTCTACTAGCCCGATTCTAAAGGTTAAAGAGTTTGGACAAAGCATCTGGATTGATTATCTCAATCGCAATTTGCTAGAGTCTGGCGAACTAAAGACCCTGATTGACACCTATGGCCTGGGAGGTTTAACCTCAAATCCGGCCATCTTTGAGAAGGCGATCGCCGGTAGTGATGTTTACAACAGCAGCATTGAAGCCGCTGTGAGAGAGGAAAAGTCAGCCCAAGAAATCTACGAGTCTCTGATCTTTGCAGATATTCGTCGGGCCTGCGACGTATTTCAACCTGTTTATCAGCAAACAAACGGCAAAGATGGCTATGTCAGCATTGAGGTATCTCCCGAACTCGCCCGCGATACTCAAGGCACGATCGCAGAAGCACGACGTTTTTATCAGGCCATTGACCGCCAGAACGTGATGATCAAAATTCCAGGGACGCTGGAGGGCATTGCGGCGGTTGAGCAGGTGATTTCAGAAGGCATCAACGTTAATATTACGCTGCTATTTTCAGTTGAGAATTATATGCAAGCGGCGTGGGCCTATCTGCGAGGGTTACAGACTCGCGTCCGAGCCGGATTGCCCATTGATTCTATTGCATCGGTGGCTAGCTTCTTCTTAAGTCGCATTGACACTAAGATCGACGATCGCCTGGATGCTCGACTAGAACGCTTTGAGTCAGATTCGGAGGGCGCTCAACGAATTAAGGCATTGAAGGGTAAAGTGGCGATCGCCAATGCGAAAATAGCCTACCAGCAGTTCAAGGTATTAACCAGTGGCGATCGCTGGCAAGAGCTGGCTCGTCACGGGGCGAATGTTCAACGGCTGCTGTGGGCGAGCACGAGCACCAAAAACCCTGACTACAACGACGTGATGTATGTCAATGAGTTGGTTGGGTCTGACACGGTGAATACCCTACCAACCTCGACCTTAGAAGCCTGCGCCGACCATTGCGAAATCATTGGCGATCGCCTCGAAGATGAAATTGATAACGCTCAAGCTGTGATCGAAGCCCTCAGCCATCCAGATGTGGATATCAATCTCGATGCCGTTATGGAAGAATTGCTTGACGAAGGCATTGAGAAATTCAACCAGCCCTTCCATTCATTAATGGACTCGATCAAAGGTAAAATCAACCACCTCCAGCCTGCCGAAGCGTAAGAGCTATATTCCCTCAAACGCTTAGATAACGCTCCTGTATGGTAGGTTTCGTATAATTTAACCAAGAAACTACTCACATCATTTCCTGGTTACCGACAAAAAATTTTGCATTGGATGCGGAAATCGCACCTTTACAGTATCTCATCTGATGTAGAGGGCAGGTCTCCTGACCCAATGCAGGATATGGGTTGTAAATAGTTTTGTCCGTCAATCAGCATCATTTCTCTAAGCATTTGAACAGAAAAAAGGGATTAATCCCTTTTTTCTAATAAAAGTTCTATGCAGGTTCATCCTGAATAGTTTTCTAAATTGCTGAAAGCATTGGTAAGCCGTTCTCGATAGCGTTAATTAAATAGGACGACTTGCTTGTTAAGATCTACTCACTTTCACACACGTATTGCTTTGCATATCTTTTTAGAAACTTATACCAGTCTTGACACCTTTTAAGGTCATCTTGTCTGGTGCTAATTCTGCCTCCATTATAAACTCGCTTGCCACCATCAACCTCAGATGGAAACACATTAGCTACATAAACCGTCTCATCATCGAGGATAATAAAATCTATACGTTTTAAATAAGCCTCATTAATCATATCCTCATAAATAAAGTACGTGACTATACCTCCTCGACAATGCTCATGCCAAATTTTCTTATAATTATCCTCAGTGTTTCTCTTGATAACCCATATCCTTTCAAACTTTAAATTGCGTTCTCTTACTGCATCAACATTTACTGAAGTATATGCCTTGAATCTATCGTCATTTAGCCACTTTTCAGGATTCTGACCTGACTCGATTGCTAGTATTTTTTTCTGTGCTAGTTTGACTGAATCAGCACCTGAAAGAACTAAATCTAGGTTGCCAGTATAAAGATGACCTTTATCGAATTCAATATATCCTGATGCTAGCGTAGTAAGGGTTCCAACAAATTCTTCATGATATTTATCTACAATATTACAAAAAATATTGGATGGATTTTTCTTAGATTCTCTATAGTCTCTAAGTACCTGGATCATGAAATTCTTTTCTTTCTCCCATCGGGTTCGGAAGTTTTCTGCTTCTTGAATTGATGAATCTATCTTGGTCTCAATTTTTGAAAATCTTACAGAGCGATCTATTCCGAGATGTATACATAGATAGCTAGTAACACTAAGAATAATAAGTAAGACTCTGTGATCATCATTCAAGATATTGCCACGAATCATAGAAATGAGACTTAACGTTAATACAATTATGCCGATTCCAAACAACAAAGCTGTAGATATATAGTCTAGAATTCTTGTCCTGAATTCGTTGAGTGAGCGTATCATCTAATTAGTCCTTTTCGATTTGAATTTTTAGAGTTAGGGCGAAACGATGTTGAGCATCTAGAGAAATTCTGAATCTCTGCAGTCAATCTCTTATCCTTTAAGTTGAGATAACTGCCAGGACTCATATTTCGAGCTAAATTTACACCCTGCAAATAAAATTATGACTAGCTCAAAAGCTTTCGCAAATATAGAGAAATTCAGAAAAATTCAGGGGAATGTTCAGGAAAATTCAGGAAACTGTAGCTAAGCTAAAGACACCTTTAGAACAGGCGAAACTTCCAAATTACCAACATTCTTGCGAATAGCTAAAGTA
>CAZCXK010000143.1:0-10771 GCA_964502605.1 uncultured bacterium | reverse complement strand
GCTACGGATAACCCAACATGTAACCTCCTCAGTTCTGCCAAGTTTTTGTAAAATATTGTAAAGACGCGTTGATCATCCGATGCGCCAAGTCGATCCAGGTTAGGGAGATGGGTAGAGTCAGATGAAGCGAAGTAGAGATAGCAGCACCGTAGGTCTCAGCCTGATAGGTCTCAGTCTGATAGGTCTTAAATCCCAAATAACTCGACTGGCTATGTATTGTCGAGGTCATGCTAAATCTTTGAGGTGCTCATCAAGGTCTTAGCATTTCAGTGTTAGTGTAATCTGCCTGCCTTGATGACCGTTTAGTCTTGGAACCTATTTTTAGAGCTGTCAGGTGGCACCAATCATTAGTCACTATTTGGCCTCATGAGACTCTATGCCGATTGATAGTCCTTTGTTTATTTCTCAACAGATTTTGTCCGTCCTGGGAACTCGCATGTTTACCTATCATGGCGATCGCCTACCCTCTGCGGGAGCCGTCTTGATTGTGAGCAATCACCGCAGCTTTATGGATGCTCCATTGCTGATGATGGCCCTCAATCGACCCATTCGATTTGCATGTCATCACTATATGGGGCAAGTGCCTGTGCTGCGAGATTTTGTCACTGGATTTGGCTGCTTTCCATTGGCTGAGCCTCAGCAGCGGCAGCAGACCTTTTTTCATCAGGCTAGTGAGATCTTGAATGCGCGTCAGGTGGTGGGCATCTTTCCAGAGGGGGCTCAGCCAATGGTTTATCAGACCCCTCCCAGTGAGATGCAGTCGTTTCAGCGAGGGTTTGCTCACTTGGCTCTGCGGGCTCGGATCCATGATTTGGTGGTCTTGCCTGTGGCGATCGCGTCTGACGAGGAAGACATTAACTCAATCTTTCCACTCCAGTTGCTGCGCGTATTTGATCCCTCAGAGCCGTTGTTTAACCAGACAGGCTGGCATCCGATGGTAGTTTATCATCGCGTTAACGTTCTGATTGGTCGTCCACAGTGGATTACAGAAGGGCATCGTCGCGCCTATTTTGGCAAACAAGGTAAAGCAGTCGTCCATGATTTAACGGCATATTGTCAGCAGGAAATCGCCGCGCTGCTAACGCATGGTTGCTAGCAAAGGAGATGTTCCTACGCTGTCTAGCTCTAAGATTGACCTACTAAGGTGCCCCATCTGGCTGCTAAGTGATTCTGGGTTGATCGATCGTGTTTCATGTGTGCCATTCTGTGCCCATTATCTATAGATGAACTGCTCCAAGGTTTGAGGTGACTATGCCCGCTGGTCTGTCCACACTTCAGTTTTTGAGGCTTGACCGCCCCCCTCGAAACGATGTCCCATTGTTGGTGTTTCTCCCTGGCATGGATGGCACAGGGGAACTCTTTTACGCTCAGATTGGTGAGCTTGAAAGATGCTTTGAGGTTCGCTGTGTCATGATCCCCGCTAATGATCTAACCCGTTGGCCGGAGTTGGCGGATCAGATTGCGGAGCTGATCGAGGCTGAGCTAAACGAGCAGTCTGAGCGCCCAGTTTATCTGTGTGGAGAGTCGTTTGGCGGGTGTCTAGCCATGTATGTAGTGCTGCGATCGCCCCATCTCATCGATCGAGTTGTGCTCATCAATCCGGCGTCATCCTTTCATCGGCGGCTCTGGATGGCTTGGGGATCAAACATTGTGCGGCTGATTCCCGAGGGGCTTTATCATCTATCGTGTGCTGTGCTGCTGCCGTTTTTAGCCAACTTAGAGCGCATTGCCTTTGACAATAGTCGAACTTTGTTGCGAGCCATGAAATCTGTCAGCCAAGAAAGCTCGCTCTGGAGGCTGTCACTGCTGCGCGATTTCAACCTCTCCGATACCGATTTGTCTACCATTACCCAGCCGACCCTGATCATTGCCAGTGGGGGTGATCACCTGCTCCCGTCTGTGTCAGAAGCAGAAAGGCTCCAGAGCCTGATGCCCAAGGCACAAACCTATCTCTTGCCCCACAGTGGCCATGCTTGCCTGCTAGAAACAGGAATCAATTTGTATCAAATCATGGAACAGGCTCAGTTTATGGGCGATCATCCCATGACGGTATCCTCGACACTGCCCTCTGCCCGGTTGAGGTGTTGAGGGATTTGTTTCTGCTAATTTTGCTTCTGATAATACAGAGCTTTCTCTAATAAGGAACATTGCGGATCAAAGCCGTACTGATGTCATCCCCCTGCAGCTAAGGCTGTGCCAATAGCATCGACGACGCGTTTGACAGGGATGATCTCCATCCCGAGTTCGGGAAGGGTCTGCATGGGAGGCACGATCGCCCGCTTGAAACCCAGCTTTGCAGCTTCTTTGAGGCGCAACTCCATCTGTGAGACCGCACGCACCTGCCCACCCAGCCCCACTTCGCCAATAAGAACTGTTTCAGGATTGACGATGCGATCGCGAAAACTAGCGGCAACGGCGATCGCCACCCCCAAATCGGCAGCGGGTTCAGCAACACTCAGCCCACCCGACGATGCTACATAAGCGTCGAGTTTTGAGAGCGGGATACCGACTCGCTTTTCGAGCACCGCCAGAATTTGCAGCAAGCGATTATATTCAATGCCTGTGGTGGAGCGCCGAGGCGACGCATAGCTTGTCGGGCTCACCAGGGCTTGCAGCTCAACGACCAAGGGTCGCGTGCCCTCACAGGCAACAATCGTGGCTGTGCCAGGAGCCAGCTCATCTCGGCTGCCCAAAAACAAGGCTGAGGGGTTGAGTACCTCCTCTAGCCCGCGATCCACCATTTCAAACACGCCCAGTTCGTGCGTTGCCCCAAAGCGGTTTTTGACGGAGCGCAGCAGCCGATGGCTGGCAAAGCGATCGCCCTCAAAGTAGAGCACCGTATCGACTAGATGCTCCAACACTTTGGGGCCTGCGATCGCCCCTTCTTTGGTGACATGCCCCACAATAAACAGCGAAATTGTTTCTCGTTTGGCTACTTGCATCAGCGCCGAGGTACATTCTCGTACCTGAGATACTGACCCTGGCGCTGAGTTGAGGGCGGCAAAATAGAGCGCTTGAATGCTGTCAATTACCGCGATTTGGGGTCGAAGCGAACTCAGCTCAGCCAAAATCGTTTCCAGGTCAGTTTCGGGCAGCAAGTAAAGATTGGCAGCACCCGTTGGAGGCTCAGATGCAACGCGGGAGCTAGATGCCTCCAGGCTGACTGGTGGGCGATCGCCCACTAAGGGGCTGGTGAGCTTCTCGTCTGCCTCCATGCCCAATCGCTGCGATCGCAGCTTCACCTGCTGCCCCGATTCTTCGGCACAGACATAGAGCACTCGATACTGCCGAGCCAGTTTACTGGCTACCTGGAGCAGCAACGTCGATTTGCCGATGCCCGGATCACCACCAATCAATACCAAAGACCCCGGAACAATACCACCGCCCAAGACCCGATCGAGCTCGATATACCCCGATGAAAGCCGCTGCTGAGGATAATCGGAAATTTGAGAGAGCGGCAATGAAATCAGCGGTTGGGTGGCATCACTTCGGCGCGATGCTGAGGCATGGGGCGATCGCCCCGCCCCAGTTGCGATCCGCCCCGCCCCCCGACCAGACGCCCCCCCCGTTGTCAGCGATGCTTGCTCGACCATCGAATTCCAACTGCCGCAGAAGGAGCATTTACCAAAATATTGGGGCGATTCAGCGCCACATTCGTTGCAGACATAGAGGGAGCGAACTTTGGCCATAACCTGACAGCAATCCCCGCAGCTTCGTTCTCAGCTATTGCTTCCGATGAAACAGTGTTAAATACTATTAAATAATTCTGCAAATAACATCAATCTTAAGAAGCTCTGAAAACCCTATCTTAGCTGAATCCTGGAGTTATTTGAGAGTAGATTTACGCTACTATTTTAATGATAAAACACATAAAGTTAATCATCAGAAACCTGATTTAACCTCAATTTGTTGAATTTTTGTTGATTTTAAGGAGCGTGAGTAAAATTGGATAATCAGAAAGAGAAAATTCTTGTTGTAGATGATGAGGCCAGCATCCGGCGGATCTTAGAAACACGACTGTCGATGATCGGGTATGACGTTGTAACTGCTGCCGATGGAGAAGAGGCTCTCGATACGTTCCGAAATTCCGAGCCCGATCTGGTAGTTTTAGATGTCATGATGCCTAAGCTCGACGGATACGGGGTATGCCAAGAGCTTCGCAAGGAGTCAGATGTGCCCATCATCATGCTGACTGCGTTGGGCGATGTGGCCGATCGCATCACTGGGCTAGAGCTAGGAGCTGACGACTATGTTGTAAAACCCTTTTCTCCCAAAGAGCTGGAAGCCCGCATCCGCTCAGTGCTACGTCGAGTCGATAAAGTGGGAGCCTCTGGCATTCCCAGTTCTGGCATCATTCAGGTCGGCAACCTGCGAATTGATACCAATAAGCGCCAGGTTTACAAGGGCGGCGAGCGGATTCGGCTTACCGGCATGGAGTTTAGCCTGCTTGAGCTATTGGTTGGGCGATCGGGTGAGCCCTTCTCTCGCTCTGAAATTCTGCAAGAAGTTTGGGGCTATACTCCTGAGCGCCATGTCGATACTCGCGTAGTAGATGTTCATATTTCTCGGCTCCGAGCCAAGCTGGAAGATGATCCCAGCAATCCTGAGCTGATCTTGACGGCACGCGGAACGGGCTATTTATTTCAGCGCATTATTGAGCCAGGAGAGAACGAGTAAACGCGCACTTTAAGTCCTCAGAGGGATACCATCTGATAAGATCTGTTAGGTTTCTATAAATTTGGTCGATGGGGTCAACTCAGGCACGGATTGCAATTGATGCAATGGGGGGAGATTACGCCCCTGACGAGATCGTCGCTGGCGCACTCAGAGCGCATGAAGAGCTAGAGGCAGAGGTGATTCTGGTCGGTGATCCAGAACAAATCGAAGCTTCGATGAAACAGCATCATCATTCGGGGCAGTTGGAGATTGTTCCAGCGGAAGGCACCATTGAGATGCATGAAGAGCCGCTCACGGCTCTCAGGCGCAAGCCAACGGCGTCGATTAATGTCGCAATGGATTTGGTCAAGCAGGGGCGTGCCGATGCGGTGGTTTCTGCAGGCCATTCAGGAGCGGCAATGGCCTCTGCATTGCTGAGGCTCGGGCGTTTAAAGGGCATCGATCGCCCAGCGATTGGTGCTGTCTTGCCGACGATGGTGGCAGGTAAACCTGTCCTGATTTTAGACGTAGGGGCCAATGTCGATTGTCGCCCTAAGTTTCTAGAGCAGTTTGCCGTGATGGGCACGATCTACTCTCGCTGTGTGCTGGGTATTCCCGAGCCAAAAGTGGGGCTGCTCAACATTGGTGAAGAGCCTTCCAAGGGCAATGAACTGGCGTTGCGGGCGCACAAGCTGTTGTCCGACAATCCCAAAATTCCGTTTATTGGCAATGCTGAAGGGCGCGATGTCTTGTCTGGAGCTTTTGATGTCGTGGTCTGCGATGGGTTTGCCGGGAATGTTTTGCTGAAATTTGCTGAAGCCATCGGCGAAGTATTGCTGCAAATCATTCGAGAGGAATTGCCCCAAGGCCTGCATGGGCAGATCGGAACAGCAATTCTAAAGCCTAATTTGCGGCGGATTAAGCAGAGGATTGATCATGCAGAACATGGAGGTGGCCTGTTGCTGGGCGTTTCAGGAATTTGCATTATTAGCCACGGCAGTTCGCAAGCGCCTTCGATTTTCAATGCGATTCGGCTGGCGAAGGAAGCGGTTGACCATCAGGTTCTCCAACAGATTCAATCTCAGTATAAAAAGGCGATCGCAGCTGCCCCCGATGGAGAATAATGGTGCAGGAAAAATCAGGATTGGGTATTGCTATCACAGGGTGCGGCTCGGCTGTGCCTGCTACATCGCTTGACAATCATTGCTTAAGTCAGGTTGTAGAGACGTCAGATGAATGGATTACGACTCGAACGGGGATCCGGCTTCGACAGATTGCTGATTCATCGGAGTCGTTATCGACTTTGGCGACAAGAGCGGCCCACTCTGCTCTGGAAATGGCTAAGGTCGAACCGCTGGCAGTTGATTTGATTATTCTGGCCACGTCAACTCCAGATGATTTGTTTGGCAGTGCCAGTAAGATTCAGGCTGAGTTGGGGGCAATGTCTGCTGTTGCTTTCGATTTAACGGCGGCCTGTTCTGGGTTTGTGTTTGGCATGGTTACCGCAGCTCAGTATATTCGTACGGGTGCTTTCAAGACGGTTTTGCTGATTGGGGCTGATGTGCTCTCTCGCTGGACAGATTGGTCAGACCGGCGCACCTGTGTGCTGTTTGGTGATGGAGCCGGAGCAGTAGTCATGCAAGCAGATGAGAGCGATCGCCTTCTGGGGTTTGAGCTTCGCAGCGACGGCAGCCTCAACAACTGCCTAAACTTGGCCTATCAAGGTGAGACTACCGAGTTAACCGATGGCGTTACAGTGAATCAGGGCAGTTTTCACCCCATCACCATGAATGGCCAAGAAGTTTACCGCTTTGCGGTGAAGCGGGTGCCTGAAGTGATTGAGAAGGCTCTTTATCGAGCTAACCTGACGGTTGATCACATTGATTGGTTGTTACTGCATCAGGCCAATCAGCGAATTTTGGACGCAGTCGCTCAGCGACTTCACATTCCTGCTGAAAAAGTTATCAGCAATATGGCAGTCCATGCCAATACGTCAGCGGCCTCAATTCCGCTGGCGCTTGATGAAGCCGTCCGCCAGGGTCAGGTTAAAGCGGGTGACATCATCGCGTCATCTGGATTTGGAGCTGGGCTTACCTGGGGAGCCGTAATTTTCCAGTGGAGCCGGTAGTGTCCAAATATTAAGAGTATTTAGAGGTTAGAGGATGACAAAGACGGCATGGGTGTTTCCAGGGCAAGGATCGCAGGCAGTGGGAATGGGAGCCGACTTGAGCGATTCGCCCCTCGCCCAAGAACGGTTTGAGCAGGCGGCAGCCATTTTGGGTTGGTCAGTCCCCCAAATTTGCCAGAGCGCAGATGATCAAGTGTCGCGGACGCTCTACACTCAGCCCTGTCTCTATGTGATTGAGAGCATTTTGGTCGATACACTCTTGGCGCATGGTCAACAACCCCATGTGGTGGCGGGTCATAGTTTAGGAGAATATGTCGCGCTCTATGCGGCGCAGGTGTTCGATTTCGAGTCAGGTTTGCAACTGGTCAAATGTCGCGCCGAGCTGATGGAGGCGGCCTCTGGGGGCATGATGGCGGCGCTTATTGGTTTTGATGCTGAGCAACTCCAGGAATTGCTCAGCCAGACTGACGGCGTGGTCTTGGCCAATGATAATAATTCTGGGCAGGTTGTGATTTCGGGTACGCCCGATGCTGTGAGCCAAGTGCTAGATCAGGTTAAGGCCAAGCGCAAAGTCAAACTGAATGTGAGTGGTGCATTTCATTCTCCGTTTATGGCAGCAGCAGCGGCTCAGTTTCAGCCTATTTTAGAGTCTGTTGCTTTTCAAGAGGCTCAGGTTCCAGTGCTGTCAAATGTTGATCCGACGCCATCTAAGACGGCTCAGGTGTTAAAAGACCGCTTAGTGCAACAGATGACTGGATCTGTGCGCTGGCGTGAGATTTGCCTGCGATTGCCCCATGAGGGCATCGAGCAAGTTGTTGAAATTGGCCCAGGCAAAGTCTTGACAGGCTTAATCAAACGCACATGTCCCAGTTTGGTACTTGAAAATGTCAGCCTGTTGGCTGATGTGGGGTAAGGTGTGAGTCGCGATCGCGAGCCACCTGTTAGCCTATTGCTCTATCACCTCTTTAAGTGGTCGGTAGTTAACCCGATGCTGCGCCTTTATTTGCGGGGGCGTGTCTATCATGCTGAGCGCGTTCCCAAAATGGGGCCGCTCGTGATCGTCAGCAATCACGCCAGCGATTTTGATCCGCCAATTCTCTCTAACTGTGTTTGCCGACCAGTCGCCTATATGGCAAAAGAGGAGCTGTTTCGCGTCCCGATCTTCAGCCAAGCCATCCAGTGGTATGGAGCCTATCCGGTGAAGCGTGGTTCTGCCGATCGCAGCGCCATCCGTGAAGCGATCAAAAAGCTAGAGCAGGGATGGGCGGTTGGCATCTTTCTCCAGGGCACCCGCACGCCTGACGCTCGAATTCCTAACCCCAAGCTAGGCTCCGCCATGATCGCGGCCAAAGCTCAAGCGCCGTTGTTGCCTGTTAGTCTCTGGGGCACACAAGCTATTCTTGGCAACGGCAATGGGGTGCCCCACTCAGTTCCGGTTACAGTCCGCATCGGTGATTTGGTTGCCCCTCCCGCATCTACTGAGCGAGATGAGCTAATGGCGGTCACCGAACGCTGTACTAACGCAATTCATGCTTTACATGACTTAGGACGCTAGAGCAATTGAACAATCTTCGTTGGAAAACCAGCTAGACTTGGTTTTGACTCGTAAGTAGCGTGCCTACCAAATCGCTTATGGCAAATGCGCCTGTCAGAAGTATCTGGGAGAAGCTTAATAACCTGGTGCTGGTTCGGTTTCTGCTCATCTTCGCTGCAGGATGGGTGTTCGTAGAGCTACTGGCTTATTTTGAAACAGTCTTCGTTGTATTCACTTCAGCTGTCATTCTGGCATTTTTGCTGAGTTATCCGGCAAAGTGGCTCAATCGCTTTCTGCCGCGTGGGTTGGCGGTCAGTCTGATTTTTTTGGTCAGTATGATGATGATTGGTGCTATCACGATCATGATTGGCTTAGCTGTGTTGTCGCAGGGTCGCGTCCTGGCAGACAGCATCACTGAATTTGTTGATTCGCTCACGCCTGTGATGGTAGAGATCGAGCAATCTTTAGGAAATTGGGGGATTCAGGTTGATCTAGAAGCAATTGGAGAACAGCTGCGAGAACAGGCCCTGAATGCGCTTGGTTTAGGGCTCTCAATCATCCAAATTTTTCTGGCGAACTTGGTTAATTTGATTTTCATTGCCGTCGTGACATTTTTTATGCTCTTGGATGGTCAACGGCTCTGGCAGTTTACGCTCAAGCTGATTCCCATCCATTTGCGAATTCGGTTTACAGAAACTGTGCGCCGCAATCTGCTGGGATTTTTTTGGGGCCGTCTGCTACTGTCTCTTTTTTTTGGAGTGTCGGCATTTTTTACCTTTTGGGTGATGAAGGTGCCGTTTGCAGTGGTGCTCGCCATTATTGTTGGCATCTTTGATTTGATTCCTGGAATTGGAGCGACATTAGGCATCAGCCTGGTGTCTCTAATCTTGCTTTCTGAAAGCGTTTGGCTGGCGCTTAAGGTTTTGATTATCTGTGTGCTATTGCAGCAGGTTGAAGAAAATTTGCTGTTGCCTCACATCATGAAGGGATCGCTGGATATTAACCCGGTGGTGATGTTTTTTGCGCTGTTAGTAGGAGCCCGCATCGCTGGACTGTTTGGTGTGTTTTTGGCAATTCCGATTGCAGGGGTGCTGGTAAGCCTATTGGAAATTGATGAAATGAAGGGGCGATCGCCTGTTGACCATCTCCCGCGCTCCAATAAGGGCGATCCTTAAGCACTTCCTAGTTACTGAGATGGGAAGATGCCCCGAAAGTAATGCGAATTAGCATGCCGTGAGGTCAGTCAGGTTAGAAAAATGCTACTGCTGATTTGGGGAAATAAGGTGTTAGCCTACAGCTAAGGCAGTTGTCTAAGAGAAACGGTACAATGTCTTCGTTCTAAGCTCTCTGCTTAGGCGCAATTCAGCAGATCGTTAGAGGAATTGAGTTTTGAGGAATCAGCAGACCCAGAGTATATCGACCATCTTGGCAGCGATCCTTGCGTTTGCAGTCATCATCTTTGGTCTCAACTCATTTGTGGTCATCAACCCAGGACAGGCTGGCGTCATCAATATTTTAGGCAAAGCGCGTGAAGGAGCCCTACTTGAAGGGATTCATCTTAAGCCTCCGATCATTTCTGCAGTGGATGTTTACGATGTCACTGTGCAGAAATTTGAGGTGCCTGCAGAGAGCGCTACGCGAGATTTACAGATTCTAAAGGCTAGCTTTGCAATTAACTTTCGCCTTGATCCGACGCGAGTAGTTGAAATTCGCAGAACCCAAGGGACGCTGAGCAACCTAGTCTCAAAAATTATCGCGCCTCAGACCCAGGAGGCATTTAAGATTGCCGCTGCCCGACGGACAATTGAGGAGTCAATCACTAAACGCACCGAGCTCAAGCAAGACTTCGATGATGCTCTCAATGAACGGCTACAAAAGTATGGCATCGTTGTGCTCGATACCAGTATCATTGACCTCAACTTTTCAAAAGAATTTGCTCAATCGGTTGAAGATAAGCAAATTGCGGAGCAGCGGGCTCGCCGAGCAGTGTATGTTGCTCAGGAAGCAGCGCAAGAAGCCCAAGCTGATATTAATCGTGCTAAGGGTAGAGCTGAAGCTCAGCGACTGCTAGCTGAAACGCTCAAAGCGCAAGGCGGAGATTTGGTGTTGCAAAAGGAATCGATCGAAGCGTGGCGTGAAGGCGGGGCCCAGATGCCAGAGGTGCTTGTTATGAGTGGCAAATCAAGCAGCGTACCATTTTTATTTAATGCTCAATCATCTGAGTCGCGTTAGTCTACGTTAGCCCATTTGGTGTTGCGGTAGCTGAGCCATCAACTTACAAGAGATGACTTGAGGTACCGCAATTTTCAATTATATGAACTGCAATCTTGCTAGATATTGCAGAAAATTGATAATGCTAACTGCCCCTCCAGACAGACTATCTGTGGCTTAGCCGCTTAGAAACTGTTTGTAAACGTATATGAAGCAGAAGTCTCAATCGGCGAGAGATGGGC
>CAZCXK010000142.1:0-10804 GCA_964502605.1 uncultured bacterium | reverse complement strand
GGAAGTCCCCCGAGAGAGGCTGTGACCATAGACAAGAGATATGTGTACACAGCAGCTCAAAGACTAAGGCAAGAGCAAGGAGTTGCGAAGACTGGGCTTACAAGTGTTGTCGTCACTACACAACGCGCTGTCGTCACCACGGCAGAAATTGTCATCGCCACACCAGAAGTTGTCGTCACCCCTGCAAGATGCGATCGTCACCCCTGCAGAAGTTGTTGTCACCACACAACATGTTGTCGCTACCACACTAGAAACTCCAGCGGCAGGGCTGAGATTATTTCTGAGTGCAGGTCTATTGTCTGGCTGACTTTTTGTGGCAGGGGATATCAAGCAATACCATCATGTCCACTATGGGGCCGCTGCTAACCTATCGGCTCCTGATTGATTCGTATCGTAAGGGGCTGCTGTTGTCCATACATCTCTGGCGATCGCCCCCCAACCCGACAAATTAGCTCTTAGGGTGTTGTTTAACGGTAGCCTGCAAGGTGCGCCTGCTATTTGTCAGCCATTATCCGCTAATATGAGTTAACTGCTAGCCCTGGCTGCTATGGAGCGAACGTCTCTACCGACAGAAATTATCATGAGCCAGTCTCGCTCGACCTTGGGGCATTGGCATCTAGACTGGAACCCTCAACCCGGAGTCTATATAGAGCTTGACGGTCAGACCTATCTCGTTTTAGAACGTCAGCATCGCTATCGGCTGGTATCAGGACGGTATCAGATCTATCACGTTTCTCTGTATGTACAAACATCTCACATTCCTGGTGAGCGCAGCCTTATGAAGGGCTGCTGGGTGATTGGAGATGTGACCTGTCGCTATAATGCTCAATCTGAGGTGGTGCGGTGTGCAGTTAACCCGATGGGGCCATGCAATCGCTGCTGTCATTACCAACCGCGCCAAGGCAATTGAGACAAGCCCATGAGACAATCTCACCTGAATCAGGCAGCGTTCCCAGGATCAGGTGCAATCTGCTAGATTGGGCACTATCAACAATGATCAAAATTCTGTGGCGTGTGGGTTATATGCGGCGTTGGAAACAGTTTGGACTTTTGGCACTCTTAGGGCTGGTCGTGAGTTGGGCGATCGCCTGTACATCTCCCTCGACATCTGGTGACACCGAGACCTCCTCAGAGGCTCAAGAAATTGAGTTTTGGACGATGCAGCTGCAGCCGCAGTTTACTGACTACTTCAACCAGCTGATTGCCGACTTTGAAGCTGCTAATCCAGGCGTGACTGTGCGCTGGGTCGATGTGCCCTGGTCAGACATGCAAAGCAAAATTCTGACGGCAGTCTCAGCCGGAACCGCGCCCGATGTCGTCAACCTCAATCCTGATTTTGCCTCTCAGTTGGCCGGTCGCAATGCCTGGATGCCACTTGACGGGGCGATCGCCCCTGATGTGCGCGATGATTATCTGCCCAAGATTTGGCAGGCCAGCACTCTCAACGAGCAAAGCTTTGGCATTCCCTGGTATCTCGCTACCAGCATCACGATTTACAACACAGACCTGCTGCAGCAAGCTGGACTGACAGATCCACCCGCTACATATGAAGAGTTGGCCACAGCCGCAGAGCAAATCAAAGAGTCCACGGGCAACTATGCGTATTTTGTCACCTTTGTACCTGAAGATTCGGCAGAGGTGATGCAGTCGTTTGTGCAAATGGGTGCAGAACTGGTCGATGCAGACGGCAATGCCGCCTTCAATACTCCTGCAGGCCGAGCTGTCTTTCAATATTGGACTGATCTTTATCAGCAAGAACTGTTGCCCCGTGACGTGTTAACCCAAGGGCACCGTCGAGCAATTGAACTCTACCAATCGGGAGAGACCGCAATTCTCACCTCTGGGCCACATTTTCTCGATACGATTGCCACCAATGCTCCGGCGATCGCCCAAGTCTCTGAAACCGCACCTCAAATTACGGGTGCAACTGGAGCTAAAAACGTAGCCGTAATGAATCTGGTGATTCCTAGCAATACTGATCAGCCCGAAGCGGCGCTCGACTTTGCCCTTTTCGTTACCAATGATGCCAACCAGCTAGCCTTTGCCAAGGCTGCTAATGTGCTGCCTTCAACCCTGGCTGCTCTTGAAGATACCTATTTCATTGAGATGCCGACGGACGAGACACCCAGCAGCAAAGCCCGTCTGGTTAGTGCGGCTCAGTTACCTGATGCTGAGGTGCTAGTCCCGGCAATGGACGATGTCAAAGAGTTGCAGAAGATTCTCTATACCAATCTGCAAGCGGCTATGTTAGGGCAGAAATCGGTTGACCAGGCGATCGCCGATGCTGAACAAGAATGGAATCAGCGCACTTAATTTTCTGATCATCACTGCAACATAAGCAGTTGTGTGTACACGGTAGCCCGACTCCTGGGGGTTTCTCATTAGCATGCACTCCTTCAAAAGCCTTGCATCGGCAACCGCACCGTAAACGTGGTTCCAACTCCGACCTTGCTTTCCACCTCAATGTTGCCCTGATGCAAGTCAACAAAGCGCTTGACAATATTTAACCCCAGCCCTGTTCCAGGAACATTACTCACATTACGTCCACGATGAAAGGGTTCAAACAAATAGGGGCGATCGTCTGGCAAAATGCCTACCCCTTCATCTTTGACTTGAAACACCACCCAACCCCGATGGCGAAACAGCTTCAAGCGCACAGCACTGTGATTGGGAGAATAGCGCATCGAATTTGACAACATATTACTTAGAATTGAGCGCAGTAGTTGTTCATCCAGGTCGGCCATGAGATGTTTGCTGCGGCTGATCAGATCGAGCGGATGCGGCGTCATCGTTTGAAGTTCGGCAATCAAGTCTTGGCAAAACTCAACTACATCCAGCCGAATGCGTCTGACTTCCATCCGTTTGGCTTCAATTTTGCCAATCACCAGAATGTCGTCAATCATCTGAGTCATGCGCTCAACGTTATCGGCAATGCCTGTCAAATATTCAAGCTTTTGATTGGCTGAAAGCTGAACTTCATACCGACCAAGCGCTGAGGCTGATAGCGCAATGTTGTTGAGAGGGTTGCGAAATTCATGGCAAACAATCGAGACAAAGCGCGATTTAAGGTCATTGAGTTCCTGGAGTTGCTGGTTGACGGTTTGCAGTTCGGCAGTACGCTCTTGTACTTTAAGCTCCAGTTCTTCATTGGCGCGTTGTCGCATCGTCTCGACCCACTTGCGTTGGGCAATATTGCGAAACGCCACAACGGCTCCAATCAGCTTGCCCTGTTCATCGCGCATGGGAGTACTGATATATTCCACGGGGAAATGGGTGCCGTCTTTGCGCCAAAAAACATCATCGGTGACCCGATGAATGATGCCATCTTGAAAGGCCAGATAAATGGGACATTCTTCTCGGGGGTAGTGGCTACCATCTTCGTGTGAATGATGGAGCACCGCATGCATTGATCGACCAATCAGGTCGTGCATCTCCCAACCAATCATGTCTGCAGCAGCCGGATTCACAAAGGTGACATGACCTTGCAAATCAACGCCATAGACGCCTTCCCCCACCGCATTCAAAATCAGCTGATGCTGACGACGCAAGGATTCTAGCTCTCGATCTGCTGGATCGGTGAGTGCAGGTTTAGCAAACTGGGCATAGGCCGAGAAGAGATGGCACGGGTCTATTAGCCCTGTCACATTAGGCAGATGAATCACAACTGGATCAGGGTGACTATCTTGGAGCGCTGGTGCATTCTGCTCCAGCATCACATGAATGGCATCCTGCAAGGATAGTTGAGCGTCGATTTGCAGAAAGGTTTGAGCCTGTTGCCACCATGGGGCCATGTCTATCAGTGATCGCGACCGGGCCTGCCGCCAGTGTTGAGCCTGCGATCGCCATTCTAGGATGCGCCGCCGGGAGATCATGCCGACGATGGGGGCAGCTGCCGTGTCAGTTCGAATCAATACCCCGCAAGCGGTGGGAGCCCTATCAAAATATTGACTGACATCACTATAGGTCTGATTTAAGGTCAAACTGACGATGTCAAATGCGCCATCGCTCAAGAACTGGCTCAACGGCATCCGCACCAAGTCAACAGGGGTGTCGAGCGGCTCGTGCGAGGGCAGATCTGTGGCTGCTTCTGAAAGCGGGTTTGAGCAGCGATCTGAGTGGCGATCTGAGTCATGAAAGCTGGGATATAGCATAACCCGATGGCATTACATTAAACGAATCAAAACTAAATGAGTCAATCCTATGATGAAGTCAAAACGCCAGACTGGACAAAGGTTTGGGTGATTTCACCAGAATGGATCTGCTCATACTGTAGTGCAGTACACCACAGAAACTGTCTCTAAATCCTAAATAAGCATTAAGGAAATTGGACTCGTCCTGACACTCTGCTGGGCTGGCGCAACTGGGTCGTCCATATAGTTTGGGCTGGATCTGGCGATCGCCTTCCCTAAATTCACATGGTTTCTACGTTGTTGAGCACTGGCAAGCAGACACAATGGCCAAAACGATCTTAGTCATTGAGGATGAAACCCAGACTCGAGATATTTTTCTGCGATGTCTCAAGTTTGAGGGATTCTATTCGATTGGGGCAGAGAATGGGGTCAACGGCATTAAACTGGCCCAGGCTCACCGTCCTGACCTGATTGTCTGCGACATTATGATGCCGGATATGGACGGCTATCATGTGCTGTCAGAAGTGCGTCAACTGCAGGCGACGGCTCCAATTCCCTTTGTATTCTTGACGGCTAAGGTCACCATGCCCGATCTCCGACGCGGTATGGATTTAGGAGCCGATGATTACTTAGCTAAGCCTTGCACGGTCGAGCAGTTTTTAGGGGCGATCGCCACTCGACTCAAACGCCAAGACGATCTCAAACGCCTCTACACCAGCCCCCCCGCGACCGACTTGCCCTCTGTCTCTTCAACCACGAAGGCTACACAGGTCGCAATTTTTCCTGACTGTCCGAAGCTGGCCAAAGTCTTTCGCTTTATCGATGCCAACTATCATCAGCCGATCAATCTTGGCGACGTGGCTCAGGTGGCTGGGTATTCGCCTGCCTATTTGACGAATCTCGTGCAAAACCATACAGGCCGCACCATCAAACAGTGGATTATTGAGCGCCGCATGGCTCAAGCTCGCACGCTGCTGATCAATACGGCGAACTCAGTCAAACAAATTGCTGAAGCCGCTGGCTACAGTGATGTAGGCTATTTTGTGCGGCAGTTTCGCCAGGTTCATGGTATGCCGCCTCAAGTATGGAGAAGTGTGGCGATCGCCCCTTCAGTTGATTAGAAATCAAAAGAAAGTCCCACAGGTTCAAAAAATAGTCCAATGAAATCTCCGAACGATGCTGATACCTTACAAAACATCATGCCTCCTTCAATCTGATATCGGCTAGTGGGTGCTTGGGCCCAGGCTGATCTGGATTAATGGTTGAACCAAGCTCAGAATCGCATATTTGTCCTGCCCCAGTAGAGTTCAACGTGACACGCATATGGTTTTGTCATCATCAGACCCGTTAACCCAGCGATGGGGACACCTATCGTCTCAGCAAGGAAACAGTTCAGACTTTCAGACTGCCTGCCTGATTTGTGGGGGCGGCCATTTCGCTCAAGACCATTGGGAGTTTATGGCCAACAATATGCCCCAAGATCCGCTAGAACTGATTGATGACCTGATCAAGATGCGGGTCTACAAGACAGACGCACTCGAACTGGCCGAAACCTTGAATCAAGCCGAAATGCGGACTGCCTTGTTCTTAAAGATGGCCTCCCGTGGGAATGCCAAGCGGGAAAAGCTCTGTCTCGATTTGATCAAGCTTGCTGGGGGGCTAGATGCAGCCTTTGCTGCTGCCTTTGGCCCCAAATCAGGAGATTTGTTCCGCGATGCCAACCGCACCAGTGCAACCACGCGGCGTCAGTTTTTGAGAAATGTGGCGATCGGTGCATCGCTGGTCACGTTGGCCAGCTGTGGCTCCAATAATCAAGCCACCCAGCAGGCTGCTGATCAAGGGGCACCAGTCCCGCCGCCTGAAGATTTGGAGAAAACCGATTTGCAGATTGGGTTTATTCCCATTACCTGTGCTACGCCAATTATCATGTCAGAACCACTGGGCTTCTATCAGCGCTATGGCCTCAATGCCAGTGTGGTAAAAATGCCGAGTTGGGCAGCGGTTAGAGATTCGGCGATCGCCGGAGAGTTAGACGCTTATCATATGTTGGCTCCCATGCCGATCGCCATGACGCTCGGCCTCGGGTCTACCAGTTTCCCGGTCAAGCTGGCAAGTGTCGAAAACATCAACGGTCAGGCCATTACGGTGGCTGCTAAATACAAAGATCAGCTCACTGGCCCTGCCGACTTTAGAGGCTTTACGATTGGGGTGCCGTTCCCTTACTCCATGCATAATCTGCTGCTGCGCTACTATCTGGCATCGGGCGGTCTCGATCCAGACCAAGATGTCAAAATTGAAGCCGTTCCCCCGCCAGACAGTGTCGCCAAGCTAGCCGTAGGCGACATTGACGCCATGCTGATGCCCGATCCGTTTAACCAACGTGCCGTATTTGAAGGGGCAGGCTTCATCCACCTGCTAACGAAGGATTTGTGGCCGGGGCATCCCTGCTGTGCCTTTGCCGCCAGCGACGAGTGGATCGAGGCTCATCCCAACACCTTCCGCGCCTTAAATAAGGCCATCATTGACGGGGCTGGCTACGCCAGTGATCTGGCAAATCGGCGAGAAATTGCAGCAGCCATCTCCGAGCGCCAGTTCTTAAACCAGCCAGAAGAGGTGGTGGCAGCGGTGCTCACTGGCGAATTTGATGACGGCCTGGGCAATATGCAGAACATTCCCGATCGCATCGATTTTGACCCCTACCCGTGGCAGAGCTTCGCCAACTGGATTTCGTCTCAGCTCGTTCGTTGGGATTTCTTGCCCGAAGAAGATGCCAGCTATGCCGAGATTGGGGAGACAATCTTCTTGACTGATTTGGCCCGAGAGCTGGCCGAAGAAGTGGGGCAAAGCCCTCCGAGCGAGAAGCTGCGGGTAGAGGAGTTGCAGTTTGACACCTTTGATCCAGAAGATCCAGAGACCTATGTCAAACAACAGATTGAGAAGTTTGGGGTATAGTTCAGCCCGTGTGAGTAGTTCATGTAGGTTCTTCGTCTCAGTACGTCCGTCTGGTAGTCATCTATCTAGTACTTATCTATGACTAGCGATACCGGTTTTTCGCAAACACGATCAACAGCGCGAGGAGCCGAAACAAAGCCCTGGTACTTGGATCAAAACATCCAGGCGATCGCCCTGTTTCTAGGGTCTCTGTGCATCTTTCTCATTCTCTGGGAAATTGGTGTCCGGGCTGGGTTGTTTGCTCGACTTGTGCCATCGGCGAGTCGCACCCTTGCTGATTTCTGGGGTTGGATTTCTGACCCCTTCTATGACTACGGCCCCAATGACAAGGGTATTGGCTGGCATCTGCTGGTGAGTTTGCGGCGGGTGATGATTGGGTTTACGCTGGGCTCGCTGATTGCCATTCCTGCGGGAGTGGTAATGGGGCTTTCAAACATTGCTTACATGGCAATGAATCCCTATGTGCAACTACTCAAGCCTGTATCGCCTTTAGCCTGGTTGCCCTTGGGGTTGGGCCTGTTGCAAGACTCAGAAGCTACGGCAATTTTTGTGATTGCAATTACCAGCATCTGGCCCACGCTGATTAATACTCAGTTTGGCGTGAAAAATGTCGATCACGACTATCTTGATGTGGCTCGCACCTTGGGTTCGTCGCGGTGGCGCACAATTGTACGAGTGATTTTGCCTGCGGCAGCCCCTAGCATTGTGGCTGGGCTGCGTATCAGCATTGGCATTGCTTGGCTGGTGATTGTAGCCGCCGAAATCTTAGTTGGAGGAACAGGCTTGGGCTATTTCGTTTGGAATGAATGGAATAACCTCAGCATCACTAGCATCATTACGGCCATCATTGTGATTGGCTTGGTGGGCATTGTGCTCGATCGCGTCTTCGGTTTGTTGCAAAGTTTGGTGTCATTTGGGAAACATTCATGATGGTTTCACCTCAATACAGCACCGATGTTTATGAAGCTTCGCTCACGGCTCAGGTCTCTTTGAGACAGGTTTCCAAGATGTTTCTGGGCAAGCGAGGTTTGTTTAATGTGCTGCTGCGTAAGTCGTCTCCAGATTTTCTCGCCATTGAAGATGTCAGCTTAGATATCGAGCCCAACACCTTTGTTTCGATTATTGGGCCATCGGGCTGTGGTAAGTCTACCCTGCTGAATATCATTGCTGGACTGTCAACTGCAACTAGCGGTGATGTGCTGGTGAATGGGGTTCCGATTCAGGGCCCTGGCCCTGATCGTGGCATGGTGTTTCAAAATTATGCCCTGATGCCGTGGATGACCGTCGAAGAGAACATCCGCTTTGCGGTCGAGACTGTGCATCCTAGAATGGCGATCAATCGGCAAAAAAATATCGTCCGAGACTACATTGAACTCGTTGGCCTCAGCGGGGCAGAACGCAAGCACCCACATGAACTGTCGGGCGGAATGCGGCAGCGGGTCGGCATTGCCAGAGCGCTAGCCATTGATCCTCAGATTCTGCTGATGGATGAACCCTTTGGTGCCCTTGATGCCCTGACACGAGGCTTTTTACAAGATGAGGTTGAGCGTATTTGGGAACAGCAGCGCAAAACGGTGGTGATGATTACCCACAGCATCGATGAAGCCTTGCTGCTTTCTGATCGCATCGTCATGATGACGCGCGGCCCTGCGGCTAAGATTGCGTCAGTCTTAGATGTACCGTTCCCTCGTCCGCGCAATCGAGAAACGATTGACGAACACCCTGCGTATCACGACTTAAAAGTCATGATGGAAACCCACTTGTTTAGAGAAACACGCGCAGTTGAAGCATCTCGCGTTGTCAAGATGGCCTAGGAGTCGGAAAGGGGAAGGCGGAGGGCGTTTAATCTGTCCTGACTTTAGTGGTGATGGTTAGATGTAGCCTTTTCCATAGTTGGTTGGTTGATTGATTGGGTATTTTGTTTTGTTGTTCATTAGTTGTTCCATTAGTTGTTCATTCAAGGAAGGATTGGAATCATGGCATTACCAGAAATCACAGACAAGCTATTATCGGCCAAGAAAGCAAAGGGTGTGACCTTTGAAGCGTTGGAGAAAGCAGTCGGTCGCGATGAGATCTGGATTGCTGCTGTTATCTATCGTCAGGCCAGTGCGTCTCAGGAAGAAGCAGAAAAGCTGCTAGCTGCGCTTGGCCTTGGGTTTGAGCTGGCGGAGATGCTCACCGAATGCCCGGTGAAGGGATCTCTTGATCCGGTAGTGCCAACTGATCCGCTGATCTACCGCTTTTATGAAATCATGCAAGTCTATGGGATGCCGATTAAAACCGTTGTGCATGAGAAGTTTGGGGATGGTATTATGAGCGCGATTGATTTTACGTTGGATGTTGAGAAAGAAGCAGATCCAAAAGGCGATCGCGTCAAGGTGATTATGTCAGGTAAGTTTTTACCCTATAAGAAGTGGTAAGAGTCGGATTCTGAAATGGTGTCATAGTTCCGTGATATGCTGGCTGTTGCGAATAGGCTCGGTTCTGTTGGGGAGCAGTCAGCAGAAGTAATGGGGAAAGGTTGGTGTAAGTCCGACGCTGTCCCGCAGCTGTGAAGGAGAGGTTTTGAGACTTGATTGTGAGGTAAAGAGTGTAATGAAACTCAAAACTCACAACTTAAGGTGATTTCAGAACTCGCTCTAAGCCAGAATGCCCGCCGATGCCTAGCGGATTTTGAGCACAATCTGCGAGGTCACAGATATGGTTTATCCCAAGTTTCAAACACCCCGATCACGGTATGAAAGCCAGGGGCGATCGCCCCTCCTGCAGACCGTTAGGCTTGGTCGAGTAGCTGTTTTTTTGTTCATTCTTTTGTTCAGCTTAGTAGGGCTGCTATTGCCCGATGTGGCGTGGGCTCATCACCCTCTCGGCGGCGAAACACCCGCTAATGCCTTGGAAGGATTCATGTCTGGGGTGGGGCACCCCATCTTAGGAGCCGATCATGCCGCCTTTGTGATCGCGGCAGGTCTTTTAGCCGCCATCACCCAATGCGGGTTGTTAATTCCGATTGCCTTTGGCTTGGCGGGGTTAGCTGGAACAGGGCTGCATCTCATGAGTCTTGATCTCCCGGCTCCAGAATTTTTGATTTCAGCTTCTGTTTTGGTGTTTGGTGTGTTGTTGGTGATGAAGCAACGCCCAAACATAGGACTGTCAACTAGCTTAGGGGCGATCGCTGGACTGTTTCATGGCTATGCCTATGGTGAATCGATCATCGGAGCCGAGATGACGCCTCTCGTCGCCTACCTGATTGGGTTTTCAGTCATTCAGTTGGCGATCGCTCTGTCTGCTTATAGCATTGTTCGGTTTGTGGCTCAGCGCATGTCACTGCCGCCATCTGCCTTGCCTCTCCGCTCGACGGGGCTTGTGATTTGTGGCGCAGGTGCGGCATTTATCAGCTCTGTCATGCTGGGTTAGAGCTTGTCAGGCTTGATTGCCGTTATTCTCGCAGACAGCAGCAGCAGACATCAGCAAACGTGATCTGTAGCATCCTTCTGCTGTGAATGCGAGGGTAGAGTCACAGTGGCAACCTTTCGCGTCTCAGACTCGGTATGTGGGAATGTCTAGCAGTCTCAACAGGTTTAGGGCTAGGCAAACTGGTGCTAGAGCAGGTACTCAAATTGAGCAAGCCTGCTCTAGAGAGCTATGTTCAAGATTTCTTCAACGTTACTCAGGCAACTGCGCCGAAGATCTCAGTGCAACCCCTAGATTTTGTTCTGCCCTGG
>CAZCXK010000141.1:0-10855 GCA_964502605.1 uncultured bacterium | reverse complement strand
TTGATCATCGAATTTCTCACCGCACAACGCCCTGCACCGGACGATGCCTCTTACATTACCTATGCCGCCAAAGGCATTATTGGCGGCTATGGCAGCAAAGCCATCATGAATTTAGCACTCAATAAATTTTTGAGTCGCTTTGAAAAGCTGGAAGCCGAAAAAATTGAGGCTCAACACCAGGCAGAGGTGCTCGAATCTGAAAAAAAAGTTGTAGAGCAGCAAACTGAAATTCTGAAACAGCGATTGCTTGAGGGCAGTCAGCTGATTGATAGACTCAATGACCATATCAGGCGTGGTAGTTCTGAAGCAGAGTTGCTTGATCTCCGACAAGGGATTCAACAAGCATCTCCTAAAGTACGAGAGCAAATCTTTGAGTTGACCCAAGAATTTCGCAGCATGAGCAGTCGAGCCGAGGGATTTCGCACCCGCACTCAACGCACGGTGACGGTTTTTGAAGCGCTGGTCAAAACTGACCCAGAAAACCACAAATATCATGCTCAGCTAGCGTTTGCCTATAAAGACTCAATATCTCCCAATTTAGATCAGGCGCTGTTTCATCTCAATCAGGCGATCGCCCTGCGAGGGGATGATGCTCGGTCTGCGACTTGGAAATATGATCTGAATCGAGCCATTGTTTTGATTGAGCAAAGTCGGTCTGAGAACAGTCAATTTAGCGATGATCCGATACGTCAAGACCAGATTATTCAGGATCTCCTGAGCGTGACCCAAGTTTATCGATTAGAAAGCATTGTGCAAGATGCTGAGCAAAATCATATTCCGTCTCCACTGACAGAATGGCTGCTCTATTATCAGGTTCAGCTTGAAGCTGAACCTCGAACTCAAGTGCTATTTGCTCGTGTGAGAAATCAGTTGAATAATGCACAACCCAATGATGCACCGCTAAGCTCATCGAGGTCTACTTCATCTGATGCTGCACCGCCGATAGTAGGATCTAAATCCTCTGAGTTATCCGCAGGATCTGAGTCTTCTACGTCGTCTATTCCATTGTCATCAGTCTTGGTATCCCCTGCAGTAGATGAGACGACATCTCCTTCAACTAATAGCAGCCCTATTGAAACAGACTCTTCTCCATTCGTCAATTCAGCTCGCGATGACAATGGAGGAACGATTGCTACCTCGTCTCTAGTTCCGCCATTACTGCACGAGGATCTGCCTCCAGATGAGCTGACTCAAGAGTCAACGCAGTTCCCAACCTCAGAAAACCTCAGCGAACCGACAAATGGGGCGATCGCCACTGAACTACATAAACCTCCCGCCGCAGATGAAACACCCGATGGCAGTGTTCAACAATCGACCCTTTCTCCATCACCACTGGATCCGTGGAGTCTGGTGCTGGCCAACGTTCCCACTAGTGGCGCGTCTAACAAAACAGCCCAACAAGACGGGCTCAATTTTGAGGGCATATTAGCCTCTCATCAACTAGCTCGCAAAGACCTGTCCAGAGTTCAGAAAGTGTTTGACCGCTTCAGTCGAGCGGCAGCAAAATATCAACTTTCTCCAGTAATCTTAGCGGCGATCGCCAGTCGAGAATCTCGCTGTGGCGGCGCGCTTGACCTGCATGGCTACGGAGACCACGGCAATGCCTTTGGCATTATGCAAATTGACAAACGCCATCATACTCCTGCTGGGCTGGGTGGCGATCCTGATAGCCAGGCTCATATTGACCAAGCGGCTGAAATTATGGCCGATAATTTAAGAAAAGTGCGCGACAAGCATCCAGATTGGGAAGATGCTTACATCCTCAAAGCCGCTGTGGCCGCGTATAACTTCGGGGTTGGCAATGTGCACACTAAAGATGGGATTGATACTGGCACCACAGGAGATGATTATGGATCTGATGTCATCGCCCGAGCTAAGTTCTTTTCAGAACAGCTCAATTTATCGTCAACACTACCTGCTATTGATGATGATCGGTCGTCTGGTAAACCCTATGTGGTCGGGTCAGTTGCGCTTATTAAGCTTAACCACTACGAAGCGAGATGGGTGCAAGAACAGCTGCATCGAGGTGGATATTATCAGGGGGCGATCGATGGCAAAATAGGCACACAAAGCCTAACTGCATTTAAGCAATTCAAAGAAGACTACCATCTGGAATATCCTGAACTAATCGGCAATACAACTATCAATCTATTAGAATCACTAGAAGCGCGAGAACCAGAATCTGATCTCCAGCTTTCACCTAACTTTCGGCTGTCAGAAATGATTCGCTCAGAGACAGCTTCTAGATATCGCATTGATAATTATCCTCACGATGCCGAAATCCTGGAAAATCTGAAAGCGCTGTGCAAACACATCCTTGAACCTGTTAGAAGTCACTATGGCAAGCCAATTACCCCAAGTAGTGGCTATCGTTGCCCTGAGGTTAATCGCCGGATTAATGGTAGCTCTAGCAGTCAACATATGCAGGGAGAAGCTGTTGACTTTGTGGTGCCTGGGGCTTCCATTCCAGAAGTCTGTGAATGGATTCGCAATAATTTAGACTTTGATCAGTTGATTATGGAATACTATAAGCCACAAACCAACCGAGGCTGGATACATTGCTCCTATCGGCGTAACGGTGATAATCGCAAGCATTTTTTCAAGATTCCCAAACGCTAGCGATCGCCAAGTATCTCACCTGCTAGTCCTTAAGAATTTCACGAATATCATTTAGGTATTCACTCAACTTGACGGTCAATGATTGCAGCCGCTGCTGTTGAAACTCATTCAAAAGCTCCCCATTTTTTTGTTGTCGTTTGAGCTGCCGATAGTCTGCTAAATCATCCAATCGATCTGCTTTCTTAGCCAGTGCTTGCAGATATTCAAATCGTTTATCTTGCTGGATTGAGCTTTGTCCGTTTGATGTGTCAGATAGTAATAATCCGGTAGCCAGGTTTTGGTTTAATAAAATGTCTTCACCTTTAAATGCATTCATCACACCAGGAACGACCTCAATCACCATATACTGAGGTGTCTGAATGTCTAAATCATCTGCCGATGGCACAATTTTAAACTCATTTAGCCTGAACGGGTGGCCTGCTGTCGGCTGTTGAAAAAATATATATACTCCATATCTAAAGGGGGTTTCCCCACTATTTTCACTACAGAGGTCAAGAGATTTTTCAAAAATCAGATCGTTCTGATTCCGTACAAGCGCCTTTAAACTACTGAATAGCTCTGATGCTGGGGCAACAAGTGTTTTGATGAAAGGGAGAGTGCCAGGGAAAATTGCTCCTAAGATCTGAACTAAGTCTTGGATTTCATTTTCAAAAATACGGGATAGTGTATTGACCTGTTTGCTATCAACTTCAAGAATTTGGAGTCTCATCCAGACCAGGTTTTCATCCTGGTAATCTGGTATGGAAAACATATGTTCAGCAACTAAATCTTGCTTGCAAAAATAAGGAGATGGCACGTTTTTCTTGAAAAAATGGACAATCTCAATGGGTGGGTTGCTGCCATATTTTATCCAGCTACGAACGAGCAAATCATTATCACCTTTATCTCGCTCCTCAATGACATAAAAGCTTTTGAGCAAGATTGTAAAGGAGTCACCTGTTTGGACAACCTGATCAAGTGTCGGATCAATCGGTGAGTCTGCTCGCTTTAAAACTGCCCCACCATAGTCTGGCAGACCTCGTGGAACAAATAGACTTCTACGCGGAACAAACCAATAGCTGCTCTGGCTACATGGCATATGAAATTATACGATAACGATGAGTGATGATGGAGTAAATGATCAATTTCTAAAATGGGAGCTATACAAGTGATCTAGGATTTTATCTAAAGTGTCGTCTCAGATTAGATGCAATCTGCTGAAGTCGTTCTTCTCGATCTAACTGGTTTTTTAGATGCTCATGGAGATCTGCTTCTGCAGCTTGAATCGTTCTTAGCTTATGATATTCGGCCAGTTCGTCAAACAACTTAGCCTTTTGAGAAATACGTTGGAGTGTTTTGATCGAGTCAAACACAGTTTGAGCCCGTTTATGAATCGACTTAGGTAATAATAGCTCTGGCTGTTCTCGTTCTTGCAATAAACTACTGGCTAAGCGCTGATTGATCAGTAAGTCTTCGGTATTCAACGAGTTAATGATCTTTGGGACAATCTTGATGACTACATAATCTAACACGGTAGAATTTTGGTTTGCAACAGCAGGTTCTAATCGAAAGTCTCGCAGTTTATACATGCTGCCTTCAATTTCATCCTCTAATATGAGATAGGCACCACATCGAAATGGGATTGTCGGGGCGTCTAAGCGATGACTATTGCCACTGTAAAGATTTAGCACTCCTAAAAACGCTAAATCATTGGGGTTTTTAAATAGACTATTCAAATTTGTATACAGACTGGTAGCAATGCTGGTAAATGGCAGTATGGCTGGAAAGACAGCACCTAGGAAACTGGCTACGGTTTTCAACTCTTGTTCGATGGATACGTTGCCATCGACATCTAGAATTTCTAGGTTGATGCTAACTGTCTCGTCACCATAGCTTTGAGCCGCAAACATATGCTCGACAGCCAGGTTTTCACCGACAAAATTTTCGCCAACGTTTTTTTTAAAGAAATGAACAATTTCAACGGGCGGATTGTCGCCATAGGTTGTCCACGATCGCACCAGTAAATCATTGCCTCCCGCTTTTCGATCTAGTTTTTTAGTGATATGAAACGTCTCTAGCGAAATCGTGAATGGACTGCCGCGCTGGATCTGCTGCTCCATATCTGTAATCGGCAAATCAGCTTGTCTTAGATGGGCTCCACCGTCTTGGAGGAGATGATCTAACGGAACAAACCAGTATTTACTGACGCCACTGGTCATAGACAAGATCTCATTGGTAGGACTGCAATGGGCAGGAATGGGTAATGAAAATGCTACTTAATGACACAGGGCGATCGCCCATGGCAGTGTGGTTTTGACATTGCACAGCTTCGTCATCATGAGGTCGCGAGAGAAATAATGGCTTAATTTTACAAAATCAAGCGGATTGGACATCAGAAGACCTCATTAAATGTCGCAAAATGTTGCACAACTCACATCTGATAGCTGGGGCATCAGAAAACATCCTGCCTATAGAGAGATGACACATTTAAATCTCTGTCGATACCATGCGGGAGTTGCAACGCAGCCTACCCAGGGCAAATTGGGAGTATGGCTTAGTCTTATGGCTTAATCTATAGATGATATACCCTACCCTGTGCTCAAAAGCTTGAAAATCTAATCTTTTCAGCGTGTCCTTCAATGTTTATCTACTCTTTCTTGTGTCTCATAAAGCCAGAGCCCGAAGTTGGCTGTCTGATGCAAGATGTCAGTTTATTAATTATGTGTTTATTGTTAGGGAGTTGACGCAATGCAAGAGATTCTACAGCGAGAATTTCTTCAAAATGCAGTGGCCGACTATCTATTAGCCATTGGAATTTTTGTTCTCGGAGTCATCGCTGTTAATATTGTCCGTGCTGTTGTCCTATCACAACTTAAGCGCTGGGCAGCTCGAACCACTACTCGCTTAGATGAAGCCCTGCTCCGTATTGTTGAGCGGGCGATGGTTCCGCTGATCTATTTGGGGGTCTTTTATATTGGTGTTGGCAATCTGGTTCTTCACCCAATTGTTGATCGCGCTTTAAACTCCGTGGTCATCATTACTGCTACGATGTTGGGCATTCGTCTGGTTGTTGCGCTGGTTGAGTATGCCATTCGCGTGTATTGGATTACGAGACAGGACACTCCTAACTTAGAGCAAAGTTTGAGTGCGTTGATTCCTGCAATTCGAGCGGTGGTATGGGCCTTGGGAATTGTGTTTCTGCTGGATAATCTAGGCTTTGATATCTCTGCAGTGATTGCAGGTCTTGGGATTGGTGGTGTTGCTGTGGCTCTTGCGTCTCAAGGGCTTTTGCAAGATTTGTTCAGCTATTTTTCTATTGTGTTGGATCGCCCATTCGAAATTGGTGATTTCATCATTGTGGGAGATTTTATTGGCACTGTTGATCATGTTGGTATCAAAACCACTCGATTGCAAAGCCTCGGTGGTGAAGAGCTGATTGTAGCCAATACAGACTTGACGAATTCTAGAATTCGCAACTTTAAACGAATGGCACAGCGCCGTATTGCCTTCCAAATTGGCGTAACCTATGAGACTGGCTTGCCTGTGCTAGAAGAAATTCCGACTATCATTGGCCGGATTGTCGAACAGACTGAACATGTCCGGTTTGATCGGGCTCATTTCCTCTCGTATGGCGACTTTAGTTTGAATTTTGAAATTGTCTATTTTGTTACCAGCAGCGACTATACCCAGTATATGGATGCCCAGCAGCATATTAATTTGGAGATGAAACAGGCGTTTGAAGAACGTGGCATTGAATTTGCCTATCCGACGCAAGTGACCTATCTCAATAGCTTGGCGGGCGATCGCGTCGCAGTTGAAATCAATGGCAACGGTTTGCAACACAACCAAATAGTTGGTCAGTCATAATACCAATGCCGAGAACAGCCTGGTTTGCTACAGATACCTCTGCTAGCAGACCAGGACATTGATCATAGGGTCATAGCTTGCTTATGGTCGTCTACCCTAGTGATATATCGACTGCAACAAATTCGATGAAATCAACACGGGCAAATTCAGTTTTATTGACACTCCCTGTGAGCGTAATAGCGTCTCCATGGGCGATCGCCACATGATCTAACAGAGTGCGAACAACGCGATTTTTACTGCTGACACCCCCCTCTCTAAGGTTTTGATTAAACTGCCAACTTGCCATATGCCCTCCTACTTGCAATGATGCTGCAGTCAGCCCATCGCTTTCATCGAAATATCCTACTCTGACATCATAGGTGCCCGTCAGCCCGCTAAATTGAGCTGTAGCCATCCCTTGAGAGTTGCCAGAATTGTATAAGCTAATCAGGGCATGATTCGATGCAGCACTCTGTCCTGTTTCGATGACATAGTTTGTCAGAGCCATGTCTTCAGCTTCGAATCGTACAGGTGCGCTAGAAACAGGTGTAGGTGCGGGGGCAGGGGCAGGAGCGGGAGCGGGAATAGGTGCAGGTGCAGGTGCGGGTGCAGGTGAATTGCTCAGCGGCACAAACTCAAGCATATCCACTCGCGCCCACTCCGCCGCATTGGCGACGCCTGAAATCGTAATGCCATCTCCATTAACCAGCTCAACGCTGCTAAACACCTTGCGGACGACCTTATTCTTGTTGCTGACGCCGCCATCGCCCAACTGCTGATTCAGCGTCCAGCTTGACTGGTCATTGCCAATTTGTAGACTGAGCTGCGCCGCCCCATCGCTCTCATCAAAATAGGTGATGAACACATCGTAGGTGCCCGTTGCACCTGTAAATGATGAGGTGGCCATTCCCTGAGAATTGCCAGTGTTATATAGGGTGATCAGCTCGCTACCAGATGCAGCCCCTATGCCCGTCTCAACTCGATAGCCACTCAAGTTCATGGCTTCGGTTTCCAGGCGTAAGGATGCTCCACCCCCTGTTTCACCGACATCGCCTAGCACAGGCTGCAGTGCGTCATACCATGCATCTGCGATTTTGCTATAGCCCGATGCCGTCGGATGAACCTGATCTGCCAGATCGCTGACGCTGAGCCGAGAGAATACATCAATAAAATAAACCGCTTTGCCTTGATTAACTTTTTCGCTGACGATTCCAGGAATTTTTGAGTTGAAGTCAATGCTTTGCTGCTGGTCAGAGTCTGACCGCCCTGATGGCGGAATGGATGCCACCAGCACTTTGACGCCCGCAACCTGAGCCACAATCTGATCAATCAAATTGCTAAGGCGTGCAGGAGCCGTGCTTAGCTGATAGTCTTGCAGAATGTCATTGGTGCCAATCATCAGCAACACTACGTCTGGCTGCTGCATGCTCAACCATCCGCTGATCGAACTGGCAATTTCATCAATTCTCCAGCCGCGACGCCCCTCATGATCGTCGTCAATGCTGCTAGGCCCAGTTGATAGGGAGCCGACAAAATCAACCGCCTGACCATTGGCGGTGAGCGAATTCCATAGATCTGTCCGATAGCCACCGCTATTTGTATTGCTTCCGTTAATGACTCCATAGGTAATGGAGTCTCCGATCGGCATAATTTTTATCATTCAAGACGCTCCACGCCGAAGTAATCTACGATTGCTAATAATGCGTATGAATATTGCTTGACTGGATTTTTCAAAAATCGAGTCCAGTGATTCATATCTTGCATGGCCCCAAGTCACAGCCTGAACTGGTTTGTTTGCTGTGGGAGATTAAGACAAGATGTCATGAGAATAATGGCTCAGTCAGGTTACTGACAGGTTAGCAAGCGAAATTTACCTATGGCTTTTAGAGTAACTGTTGTATCGATCGTTACACTAGGTCTTCGATTATTCTTTGTTTGCCCTTTATGCTGGATTTATGGATTTTTTATTAACCCAGCCTCCTGCAGACAGAGCCTGGGTAAGGCGTCAACCAACGACTAAACCCCCATGGAACATTCTCAAGACATCAAAACCTTAGCCATTGATATTGGCGGCAGCGGCACAAAAGTCATCGTACTAGATATGGTAGGCAACCCGTTAACTGAACGAGCCAGACTCGACACGCCAGACCCAGCCACACCTGACGCAATTTTGGAGACGATCGCCCAGTTGGTGACGAGTCAGGGGCACTTTGATCGAGTGTCAGTGGGGTTTCCGGGCGTAGTTAAGCATGGCACCATCCACACGGCAGCAAATCTTGACTCTAGTTGGGTTGGTTTCGACTTGGGCGCTGCGCTGAAGCAACGTCTCAATGCCCCGGTTCGAGTGGCCAATGATGCCGACATTCAGGGGCTGGGAGCCATTTCGGGCAGCGGGGTCGAATTGGTGATCACGTTGGGGACGGGCTTCGGTTCAGCTTTATTTCTCAATGGTAGGCTGATTCCAAACCTAGAGTTAGCGCATCATCCCTTTCGTAAGGGGAAAACCTATGAAGAACTGCTAGGGCGAGCCGCCCTCAAACAGGTAGGGCAGAAGACCTGGAATCGACGCTTAGAGAAGGCTATTCAATCGCTGCATCATTTGTTTAATTGGGACTTTCTGTATATCGGCGGCGGTGAAACCAGCCGGATCACCCTTGAGCTGCCTGAACAGATCAAGATAGTGCCTAACCTGTTGGGATTATTGGGTGGCATTTCACTCTGGGAGCATGAATAAGGCTTCAGTAAACGCTGCATAATAAGAGTTACTGAGTCTTAAGAGCTTGTAATGTCGATTTGGCGAGATTTGAGCGCCGCCAACGCGCTCGTCGTTGGGGCTAGTCAAGGGATTGGGCTGGGTTTTGTCAAATGGTTGTTGGCAGATGCGACGGTTGAGAAACTCTTGGCAACATATCGAACGTCGCAATCAGCCGCTGAACTGCTGGCGCTCGAACAAGCCTATCCTCAGCGCTTGGTCTGCGTGCCAATGGATATAACCGATGAAACCCAGGTTGCTGAGGCTGTCACTCAGATTAGGGCTGTGGTCAAGCATCTCCATCTGGTGATGAATTGCGTGGGTATGCTGCACGCTGATGGCCTCCAGCCTGAAAAAAGCCTGCAGCAAATTAATGCGGAGCAGCTAATGCGCTATTTTCAGGTGAATAGTGTGGGGGGTGCCCTGCTGGCAAAGCATCTGTTGCCCTTGTTGCGTCATGGCGATCGCAGCATTTTTGCTAGCATTTCGGCCAAAATTGGCAGCATCGGCGACAACCATCTCGGCGGGTGGTATGGCTACCGTGCCTCCAAAGCCGCATTGAATATGCTAGTGCGAACGGCGGCCATCGAATATAAGCGCAAAAGCCCGCATACGATTTTAGTCACGCTGCACCCCGGCACCACAGACACCCGCCTCTCGCAACCCTTTCAACGAAATGTGCCCCCCGAAAAGCTCTTTTCGGTTGAACGGACGGTCAACTATTTGATGGCGGTTTTGGCAACCCTGGAAGAATCTGACAGCGGTAATTTTTTTTCGTGGGATGGTAGTCGGTTGCCCTGGTAGTTGTAGTTGAGGGGTGCATCCCATCGGCCTCAATCGGGCTAGCTATGCACCAATTTGCTACTCGGTTTGCAAATCTGGGCAGTCGTTTGAGACTTCTGAGTTGGGATACCGATAAAAATCGGCAAGGTCGAGCGTCAGGGAGTTGTAATGCACCTCACTGCCACTTGTATCTGACTGGTTGACAATTTCGGCTTGGGCAATCTTGAGAAAGCCTGGCTCATCCCAGTTAACTAGTTCTGACCCCATCGAGCCTTCAATCAGAGTTTGCCGCCCAACACTGCCGATAAATTCTCGACCTTTGCCTAGCACCATATCCCGGCTGGCAACTCCACTCAGGCATAGCCCCATCTCGCCCAAGGTCGCGGTGTCGTAATAGACGCCAACAACGCGATCGCCTTCTTTGCGAAATGCAAAGCACAACCCCGTCGCAGCAGGGTCAGACAGAAGTTCTCCTTGTTCTAAGGCTGCCACAGATGATAAAGGCTCACTGCAAAATCGATAGTTGGTATCATCTGGCAATGCTTGAATAGAGGTGCCTATCACCGAAGGGGGAGAGGTGGTAGAGGTGGCAGCATCACGCCCTGCCGCCCCATCTGGTAACGACGATTCGGATTGAGACGATTCAGATTGATCAGACGTATTCGATGTTGGATCTGCACTCGGTGATGATAACGAACAGGCTCCCAAGGTTAAACCACCGACGCCTAAGACAATGGCTAATCCAGATGCAACTCGATGCGATTGCGGCAGGATAAACATGAGATCACACATCAAATGAGAAGTCACTCCAATCTTATCCACTGAATGGGCGATCGCCACTAGCCCAATTGGTTAATCTCGCAGAATCTATAGGCA
>CAZCXK010000140.1:0-10970 GCA_964502605.1 uncultured bacterium | reverse complement strand
CACCATAATTACCAATCAGAGCACCATAATTACCAATCAGAACACCATAATTACCTCTCGGAGCACCATAATTACCAATCAGAACACCATAATTACCAATCAGAACAGTAATTAAGCATCTTGGAGCACTAATTAAGTCGGTGCAAAATCCTGGCGATCGCCCGATCTCTGTATCCAGAAACGGGTATAAGCTTGATTATGCAATTGAGTGCGGTCGTCTCGGCTGCGTTTCTACGTGGTATCCAGATTTTTGAGTCTAAGTGAGATGCCACGCCTGTAAACTTCACAATTTGCGGACAGAAGAAATCAGTCCTTTGGAGCAATCGAATATTAGCGCCCTGCCGTTAACAGAATTAACAAATCCAGTTCGTCCTACGGTATTTGTTGCTGAAAGCCTGACGACAACCCAAACCAATCTCCAAAAAATCCGCATTCGTACAGAGATAGCTGCTCCTTGATCTTGGGTATTTATTGAAATAAGTGCTCCATTACTTTTAATCAGGTGCGCTCTACTATTTCATGTGGAGAAATATAAAATCATGGTTCAGCCTCTAGATGCAGTGCTTTCCGAGTCCGATATCCAAGAAATCCTGGAGGCGATCGCCACTATTCGTGAAAAACTCCCATTTCTCATTGGTCTAACCACTGACGAACGGCGCAGCCTCGTCAAACTTGGCCGCAAATCTCAAACCTTTGTTGAAAAAGCACTCACCATCGCCACCGAACACTCAGACCTGATGCCGCGATCACTCAGCAACGAAAGCGTCGCAGCAGCTCAACGAGACATGGATCTCTTCGATGCTCTGCACCCCATTCTGCAAACCATCAGCCAACTGAGAGAACTCGTCGAAGACACCCAAATGGTAGCAGGCAGCGAAGCCTATGCAACTGCCCGAATCGCTTACAAATCTGCCAAGACAAACGGCAAAGGGATGGGGCTCGACGATGTTCTCAACGACCTATCGCGTCAGTTTCAACGAACCCGCAAAACGGCAGCGTCTCAAAGCTAGCGATCGCCCTCTTGTCGTCCTATTCCAGTAGCGTGGCGAGTTCTGTTTTCATGGCATCGGTCGTGGTTGTGGCTGTGCCAAACTGGCGGACAACGATGCTAGCAGCGAGGTTTCCCAAAACAGCCGCTTCCCAGGGTGAGGCTCCGACTGCGAGCCCAAGGGTGAGGGCTGCCACGACGGTGTCACCGGCTCCAGTCACATCAAACACGTCGGTGCGGTTGAATGCTGGAATATGAGATTCTGGGCCAGCTCGTTGGAATAGGCTCATGCCGTCGTCTCCACGAGTAATAAGAATATAGTCGGCGCGAGTCAGCTCTAGTAAGTCATATCCAGCCTGATGCAGGCTATCGGGGGTGGTAATGGCATAGCCGACAGCCTGTTCTGCCTCAGGTAGATTTGGCGTAAACAGGGTCGCGCCTTGGTATTGGGCTAACGCCTTCTGGGCATCGACAATTACGGTTTTATGGGTGAGGGCGGCGGCAATCACAGGGTGTGTGAGGGTGCCATCGCCATAGTCAGAGCAGACCACACAATCTACTCCCTTCGCCTGCTTGCGAATGTAGTCGGCTAGTTGGTGTTGCAATTCAGAAGACGGCAGCTGATCAGATTTGCGATCGACTCTGACAATCTGCTGAGTAACGGATTGGCGGGCATGTCCAGAAATACGAGTTTTGGTGACGGTGGGGCGATCGCCATCAGCTAAAATCCCATAGGTATCGATGCCTGCGGCCTCAAAAATGCGGCGGAGGGCTTGCCCCTGGTCATCTTTGCCCGTCAGCCCCACAGCTTTGACGTGGGCTCCGAGGGTTGCAAGGTTGTAGACGGCATTGGCTCCACCCCCTGGAACCTGCCGCGTTGTCTCATGGCGAAGAATGAGCACCGGGGCTTCTCGTGACAAACGCTCAACCTGTCCGGTGAGAAATTCATCGAGGGTCAAATCGCCTACAACCAATACCCTCGCTTGCGAAACGCGATCGAGAATGGCGATCAGGCGATCGGCAGATTCTTGAAGTTGAGCCTTAAAGGCCGAATCGAGACTCATAGCTGATGAATCGCTAGCATTACCTAGATCATCAAACCATAAGAGGGATCTCAGGATTCACTTGCCTCTTATCCCCAATGCAAATAGGTGATGTTGCCATGGGCGCGGCTCGGTCGAAGACCATCACCCTGCTTCTGCTGCAGACGCATCACTGACCGAGTTGTCTGAGGTGCCAGAGTTATCTGCTGCCGGACAGTCTTCCTGATTGTATTCAAACGTTACCGTCACCAGATAGGGCGCTTCACCCCTAGATTCATTGACAAATTCGTGGGTGGCGATCGCCTCTTCTGCCCTCTGGTTAAAAAATGCAAATCCAGAACTTTGCAAAAGCTGAATTTCGTCTGCAACAACCGCACCATCTTGACCCAACGTGACACCAAATCGAGCCAACACAGTCTGCCCAATGGGGCAAGCACTCCGAGGATATGGGAGCGCAATGTCTTCTCGTAGCAGGTCATCTGGGTTTTCTCTACCCAGCTTGTTATAAAACCATTCGCCAAACGTGACATTAGCCGCATCACCACTCGTGCCCTCGGGATTATAAGCAAACTGTTCGCGGAGTTCTTGCTGCTGTGCGAGTAGCCGCTGCATTTGCTGGGCGCGCGCCTGCTGCACTTGCTCATCAGTTGAAGGAGCATTGACCGACGCACCCAGCTGATCAAGTTCAGGTACAGTCTCAGCAGGGCGTTGAGAATATAACGGCGACTCAGAGGGACGGGGCTGGGGTGGTGTCGTCTCAGGTGGTGGCGAGGGTTGAACAGATGGGGACGGCTGAGGTTGAGATCGGGTAACTTGAGGTGGCGGCGCAGATGGAAACGGAATATTAAAAACGGGCGGTGGCGGAATGTAGGGAATAGGAGGCATATAAGGGTCTGAGAACCTAGGTTTTGGCTCCAAGGGATCAATGCTAAAGTCAAACTCACTGCCCAGTTCTGGATCGTTCAATGAATAAAGGTCGTCGTCTGGAAGCGGCGGCAATTCTAGCCCTGGAGTTGACACGTTGGGCAGGCGTCGCATCTCTTCTGCGGTTAGCTCAACGAGTGGCACAGTCCGGCGAATGTCAGGTTCTTCAGCACTCGAAAAAGACGCCGGAATGAATGGCAGCAAGGCAAAAAACACTCCATGAGCGCCTAGAGACGCCACTGCAGCCCACCAATAGGGCTGCTGAGACATCTCTCGAAATCGAATGGGTAGAGTTTGAAGCAAGGAGGAATATGACATATCAAGATATCAAAAACCGGGTACTGCTCGGACGCGATAATTTCGTCTGCTCAAATGATGAAAAACCTTGTCAGAGTGGGCTGCAGCAATTCTAGCGACTGAACCAGCGACATGACTATTATGACGGGAGAATGACGAGAGAGGTTGTCCTATCTTCACTCAAGACGAGTGCATCCAGAGTTTTGCTCCTCGTCACTGCTGCTGCTATGCATCAGGGTCGCAGCAATGATTTGGGGGATTGACATTCACAATCATCACTGAGAAGTATGACAAGGTCAGAATGGGGCGATCGCCCAAGTTGTCATAAATCTTTTGGTGAGGATGAGAAGCCCATTCAACTACTGCGCTAGACGACAGCAAATCTCGCCGCTTCAAGATTTTCCAGACCTGGTCATACACTGATTTCACTTTCATTAAAACCACTACATCAGCGCAGTCGAGTGCGGTTTCTAAATCTGCAACAGCATAGAGAGCTGGGAGCACCATCAATCGCTGATCACGAATTGTCAGAGGACGGGCGATCGCTGCTGCCGCTGCCATCGGAGAGCATACACCTGGCACAGTCTGCACACTGAGATCAGGATAGGCTTGCTGCAGAGTCTGAGCCAAGTACGTAAATGTGCTATAGAAACTCACATCCCCTTCTGTGACAAAGGCAACATCAACGCCTTGGACAAGATATCGCCAGACGGTTTCTGCTGCCTGCTGCCACGCGGCTGTTAACCTAGCAACATCTTGGACATAAGGAAAGTCGAGGGCAAGCTGAGTTTGGTGAGGCTGTACCAGATTGGCAATAATTTTCTGAGCAATGCCGGGTCGGTTGTCCAGCCCGGATGGAAATGCGACCACGGGAGCTGATTTGATGATACGCATCCCTTTAAGGGTAATCAGCTCTGGGTCACCTGGGCCGATGCCAACGCCATATAGAGTTCCCAGGGCTCGCGAATCTGATCCTGCCATCTGAATTTGAGAAAAACATCTGTAGCGATTGTAAGGAGATTTAGACAGGTTAGTTACATTTTCTGGATCAGCTAGAGTCTGGATCAGCCAGATCTGGCCTCTCATATCACCAACACTGATCGCCAACGCTCAAATTATTTACAACCTATATTCTGCATTGGGTCAGGTTTCCTGCCTCCTACATCAGGTGAAATATTGAAGGGGTGCTGTTTTCGCATCCCATGCAGTATTGTTTGTCAGGTCAACCAGCTCTGTGAGCAGGGGTTGAGGAATTTTATGAAGATGCCGCAAATTCATCATAGAACTGGATGGGTTTGCCGGAGGACAGAGTGAAAATACTGGATAGGATAAAGCGGAGATTAGACGGAGTAGAGCATGATTCCCGTAATTCTGGCTGGTGGCAAAGGAGAAAGATTTTGGCCTGTAAGCCGTAAGGAGCGTCCTAAACAGTTTTTGTGTCTGGATGGCAGCGGTAAAAGCCTGTTGCAAGCGACGGCAGATCGGCTGCTATCACTTGCGGGCAACTGGAACAACCTCTGGGTGATTACGGCAGCTCACTTGGCAAAAGGGGTAAGAGAACAGTTGCCCCTTTTGCCAGAGGCCAATCTCTTAGTCGAAATTGAAGGGCGCGACACAGCTCCAGCAGTTGCCTGGGCCACGCTAGAAATTGCACAGCGGCATGGCGATGATGCGGTGATTGGCTTTTTCCCTGCCGACCACTGGATTGATGACGCAGAGCTGTTTTATCAAACACTCAAGGCCGCTGAGCAGGTGGCTGCCAATCAGACGGCGATCGCCACCTTAGGCATTACTCCCACCTATCCAGCTACTGGGTATGGATACATTGAGCAAGGTGCGGCAATTGGGCAATTTAACGGGTTTCCTGCATATCAGGTCAATCGGTTTACCGAAAAGCCTGATCGCGCTAATGCCGAAGCCTTTGTCACGAGCGGGCGCTATTGCTGGAATAGCGGCATGTTTATTTTTCGAGCCGGGGTGGCCTTAGCCGAATTGCGATCGCACGCTGCCGCAATCATTGAGCCTTTGATGTCTGAAGGGCCTGCAGCGTATCCATCGCTACCAAAGCTCAGCATTGACTACGCCCTGATGGAGAAAACCCAACATGCCTGCGTCTTACCCGTTGCATTTCCGTGGGATGACTTAGGCGATTGGAATGCCATTGAACGCCTGCTCAAAACTGAGCACTCTCCAAATGTTGAACTGGCGCAACATGTAGGGTTGGATACCCAAGATACGATCGTCTATGCATCTAGTGACGACGAAGTTGTCGTCACCATTGGGCTAGGAGACATCGTGATTGTCCGAGATGGCAAAGTGACATTAGTCGTGGATAAGCACCGGACTCAAGACATTAAGCAGGTCTTGAACCAGATTAAAGCCAATCCAGATTTTGAACACCTCTTGTGATCAGCTGAGTATTGGCATGATCAGGGGTGACGTAATGCCCAATCCTTTGTGGATTCTGTCTTGAGAGAGTAGCGCCTGAGGTGACTTCCTGGCAAACTTTCTCTTCGGGAGCGTTCTATACCAAGTCCAGTCTGAGGGTTGGAGTTTTGCTGCTAAGAAAACTCCAATTCAGGATTTGGATGCGGTTGATGAATGCGATCGCCCAACTTGCAGCCAGATTGATCACTAGATTCATCGGTAGAGTTGTTACTATTCGTTACCATGAGTTGAGCGATCGCCTTACGGTTTTAGCAATTTTCCTACATCCACGAGGAGGCACGGTGTTATCAGGTCTTGCACAAACTAATTCTCGCCAAAGAGAAATTCTTGAAGTCGTCCTCCGCAACGGATGGGACTACATGCGGCAGATTCTAATTGGTGGCAAGACCAATGAGCCAGAATTGCCACCCCCTGAAATCTTGCGGCGGTTGTTAGTTGAACTGGGTCCTGTGTATGTCAAGTTGGGTCAGCTTTTAAGCACGCGCCCTGATTTGCTGCCGCCCAATTACGTAGACGCGCTGACTGATTTGCAAGCCAATGTGCCACCTGTGGGGTGGGCCGATGTTGAAATTATCGTGCGTCAGCAGCTGAAACAGCCTCTAGAGGAGATTTTTAGTACGTTTGGGTACGATGCGATCGCGGCGGGTTCCATAGCCCAAATCCACAAAGCAACGCTCAAAAGTGGCCAAGAAGTCGCAATCAAAATTCAACGCCCAGGTATCGAGGCGATCGTTGAGCAAGATATTGCGCTGATCAAAAGCGTAGCGGATCTCGTCTCACGCACCAATTTTGGTGAATATTATGACGTGATTTCCCTAGCCGATGAATTTTCGAGTGCCATTCAAAACGAACTCGATTTTACTCAAGAAGCAAAGTATACCGATCAGCTACGTCGCAACCTGTCGAAAAGTCGCTGGTTTAATCCTGAACGCCTGGTAATTCCAGCAATTCATTGGGATCTCACGACTACTAAGATGCTGGTCATGGAATGGTTGAATGGAGTTCCTATTTTAAACTCAACTCTCAAAGGCAATGGCTATGACGGTGACGTAGAGGCCGAACGACATGCTATTACCACGCTCATTTTTCGAGCTTTCTTTCAGCAGTTATTTATTGATGGCTTGTTTCATGCTGACCCTCACCCCGGCAACGTGTTTTATCTTAATGATGGCCGGGTGGCGCTACTTGACTGCGGCATGATCGGTCGCCTCGACCCCCGCACCCAAGCGACGTTGACAGAAATGATTTTGGCCGTTGTCAATCTAGATGCACAGCGCTGTACTCAGCTCACGATGCAGATTGCCACCCCCGTTAAGCCAGTTAATTTAGCTCAACTAGAATCAGACTATGATGCACTCTTGCGGCGCTACTACAGTCTGAGTTTGTCAGAACTTAATTTTAGCGAGGCTTTCTATGAAGTATTGCAAGCCGCCCGCCGGAATGATTTGCGCTGGCCGAGCAATCTAGGGCTTTATGCGAAAGCTCTAGCAAATCTAGAAGGGTTGGGGCGCAAGTTTGACCCAGAGGTGAATTTATTGGATGAAGTGCGCCCACTTGTAACTGACTTATTTCGTCAGCAAATAGTCGGTGACGACCCACTGCAATCGCTCTTGAGAACAGGTCTTGAACTTAAAAACCTATCGTTGCAGTCGCCGCGCCGCATTGAGTTTCTGCTTGATCGCCTTAGTTCTGAGACCTTTAAATGGAACCTGACCCTCAAAGATTTGGACGGGCTGCGTCTAACGATTGATGATTCGGCTAATCGGCTTTCGTTTAGCATTTTGGTGGGTTGTCTCATTATGGGGGCTGCCATCATCACTTCTAAAGAGCAGGTGTCTCAGTTTTATTGGCTCAGCATCACCCTATTTGCCGCCGCTAGCTTTGTTGGGCTGTGGTTAGCTGTTAGCATTTTGAGATCAGGTCGGCTGCGATAGTGCTATCAGTCGGACGATCGATCTAACTGGCGATCGCCTCTCTTACAGCAGTTATTGCTTGAGTAAACCGCAATTTGCATAGCCTAAGGGAGTCTCGCAACATCAGGAACTAGATGCTCATACCTGTCCTGCTGTCTATTGATTTACGATAAAGAATTATCGCCGCATTCTTAGTATGAACTTCAATCAGCTTGCCAACCATTTCAAGATGGCCAAACTCTTCGATTGCAATGTCTTGGAGCAGATCTCAAATTCCTGCATTTTCAATGTGAAATGATTGTACCCAGTATTGCAGGACAGCAGATAATTCTCCTGTAGCTCCGCCAAATTGCTCCAAAAGAAGCTGAGCAAAGCGAGGATTGGCCTCATCAACATTTACCGCATGAATAGGCTATTTCTTGTGAAAAAACATTGAAAATCTCCTGATTTTATTAGGCTAAATTTGCTAGAGGTAACATTCAGATATTGCTTGAAATTAGAAAAGTCAAGCCTATTTCTGTGGAAATTTGATTTAAACTAATGATTTGATCTAAAAAATGTAGTGCAAACATGTTGTCCGCTGTAAGGGCGATCGCGATGTTCACACTACTAAAAACTACTGCAATTGGGGTTGCCAAAGATCGTCAAAAGCAACCTGATTTAATTAGTCTAATGAGATTAATCAATTGCTCGCTTAACATCATCTTTGACGTCTTCTGTCCCTTGGCGGACATTGGCTTCAGCTTGCTTAGCTTTGCCTGCCATCTTGTCTTTTGGATCTCCAGTAATATTGCCTTTTGCTTCTTGGGCTTTTCCTTCGAGATTTTTAGCAGCTGCTTTTGCTTTATCTTCTAAAGACATTGTGATTCTCCTTATTAAACTAGAGATTCCGATCAACTAGTTAAATCTAATAACAAGCTTTTCGGCATCAGATTAGATAGTAACGAATTTCATCCCAACGAAACCTCCATCAAAAGGCGCATCATTAAAAATATAGGTTGCTTACTAAAGCTAACTTTAGATAGTTACATTAGATAGCCGTATTTCCTCTTTCAAACTTTTTAAGATAGATCAACAACTTAAGATGATCTTATCAAGTTCTTGCATCTTGCTCGGGTTGTTTTCCACCTAATCCTTACTGGAATGATAGTCATCTTAAGATGTTAAGAGCTATAGAGGTGCTCCTGCTCTAGAATCAGCTCTCGGCATGTCCTGAATTTGAGATAAAATACGGTCTGGCTTGTTGCACCCGACGCACAAGACTTGGCTTTCGCATCTGGATATCAAATTTATGACACGTACCTATCGCATTACTCTTCTACCCGGCGACGGCATTGGCCCCGAAATCATGGCTGTCACGGTAGATGTTCTTCAAGTTGTTGGGCAGCAACTCGACCTCAAATTTGAATTTCAAACGGGTCTTGTGGGTGGGGCAGCCATTGATGCGACTGGAGAACCATTGCCTTCAGACACACTGGAGCTGTGTCGAGCGAGTGATGCCGTTTTACTGGCTGCGATCGGTGGGCCAAAATGGGATGCGCTGCCCACTCAGCAACGTCCAGAGCGTGGGTTGCTCGGTTTGCGAGCTGGGTTGGGGTTGTTTGCCAATTTGCGTCCAGCCCAGATTTTGCCGCAGCTTGTCGATGCCTCGACGTTGAAGCGTGAGGTGGTTGAGGGCGTTGATCTTATGGTCGTCCGAGAATTGACGGGCGGCATTTATTTTGGCCAGCCCAAGGGCATTTTTGAGACTGAAACGGGCGAAAAGCGCGGCGTTAACACCATGGCCTACACCGAAACTGAAATTGATCGGATTGGGCGGGTGGCTTTTGAAATTGCTCAAAAGCGAGGAGGTAAGCTGTGCTCAGTTGATAAGGCCAATGTGCTGGATGTTTCTCAGCTTTGGCGCGATCGCATGACCCAGCTTTCATCTGATTACCCTGATGTGGAGCTGTCACACTTATATGTCGATAATGCTGCTATGCAGCTAGTCCGCTGGCCTAAGCAATTTGACACCCTCGTGACTGGCAATTTGTTTGGAGACATTCTCTCAGATGCGGCGGCTATGCTCACTGGCAGCATCGGCATGTTACCATCTGCCAGTTTAGGCAGCACTGGCCCTGGAGTATTTGAGCCTGTGCATGGCTCTGCCCCTGACATTGCTGGCCAGAATAAAGCGAACCCCATTGCTCAAGTCCTCAGTGCTGCGATGATGTTGCGCTATGGCCTCAATGAACCCAAAGCGGCTGACCAAATTGAGCAGGCGGTCATCTCTGTTTTAGATCAGGGCTATCGAACTGGCGATATTATGTCAGAGGGCATGACATGGGTCGGGTGTAAGGAAATGGGATCTGCACTGATTGCCGCGATGATTGCTTAAAAGAAAGATGCGTGAGTTTTAAGTTCTCAGGTTTGAGGGGTTTGAGTTGAGGGGTTTGAGTTGACGTTTGAACTCAATATTCAACATTCAAATCTAATTTAATCCTAGCTCTCTTGATTTCTCCCTGGTCGGTCTGATTTCGATTAGCCCGATGGAGAAGTGCATCACCTGTTCTGATCTGATTCTGGAGATTCATCGTCTAGCGCTCTTGCTGTCTAGAGAAAAATCACCTAGAGTCTAGCTAGCAATGTGGGCTAAAGTTATCGTATCGGCATCACCCTCAGACCTGAGCACACCATGGAGCAAACCCAGCCGATAGACGTCGTAGAGCTTTTAGATCCGGCCCTTCTGCAGGTGGCTCGGCAAATTTATCAGGCGTATTGTGAAGTTCACCCCAGGCAGGCTCATATACCCTCAGGTGTTGTCATTGATCGATTCTCATATAGAGGCCAAGTGACCTCAACCGATCGGCCTATCTTGCTACCCCAGGAATGTTTTGTGCCGATCGATCTAATCTTGGGTAGTGCTCGTTAGCAACTCATAAGTTGCTGGTTTCTGTCAACGATCAAATCCGCAATATCACCAATGCAAATTGGTAAACCTGATATCCGATTAGGAGATTAAAGGTGAAACGGTTAAGAGTTTAAAATCGTTGTCGAGGTTTTAAACATGGTTATCAAGCTTTTAGACCTGATCCAAATCGGAAGTGTCCAGGTTTGTCCATTTCCTTTGACAGCCTGTAACCTTTAGGAATTAAAGGTTACAGGCGATCGCTCCTTCTAGAAAACGGAGGGTGAAAAAGTGGCGATCGCCTTTCCTGAGATTTCTGAGCTTCAACATGCCATCCATCATGGCGATCGCCCTTCAGTCAGATCAACCTGTGACTCACTCAGAGTAACCCGTGACTCACTCAGAGTAACCTGTAAGTCACTTCGATCAACCTGCGAGTCACTTCGATCAACCTGCGAGTCACTTCGATC
>CAZCXK010000139.1:0-10995 GCA_964502605.1 uncultured bacterium | reverse complement strand
AGTTTGACAACTTTCGAGATTGTGTCGATGCTGCCTTTAGAGAATGTCCTAACGTAATTGCGTAGGGCTATACAGTCCTAGGGCGTGTTTTAAAATCTTGGGAACCCTAGAGCTGTCGGGTTCAAGCTCTCTCAATGGTACTTCCTCCTCACTTCGTTCTTGGAATACTCATTATTTCCTCCTGAGTTAAGAATGAATGACAGATAAGGCTTGGTTCATAATCTTAAAGGCCAGAACTGGTGAAATTTCTGAGCTGGGACATTCAGAGAAAAGAGTAAAGAAACTCCGTTCTTATGACGTTGCTCCTTCATAAGAGCGAGGCAAATCCCTCGAATCCGACGAGGTGGAGCGATAGTTGCTTGAGAGATGGATAACACCCCGATAGATGAGTGCCTGCACTGAATGAAGCACTAGTGGAGTAAGTAGTTGGCGCGATCGCCATTCAACCCCTCGATGCTAGGATTCTCCTGAATGCAACGATAGAAGCTTGCCTACAAACGATTGCATCAGCTTCTATATATCTGTCAGGGGTCACGACCTGGAAATTCTGCACTGCGTTACAGAACTTTATATTTAGTAGTTTGTCTTGGATAATTGATCGCATCAGCAGGTATTTTGATATATCCTGCTGGGTAGTTAGGATACTGCTATGGCTGTCTAATCTGAATCACATTAGGACTAGCTAATGAAGGATAAAACACGTTTAGCTGGGCTCATGGGTTGCCTTGCATTAGTAGTGCTGCTCCGTCCTACGGCCATAGCGCAACCCATCCCTGATTTATCGACCCCAACCAATATCACGGGTTCATGCAACACGCTCTGCACCATTACCGGGGGCATTCAGGCCGATCGCAATCTGTTTCATAGCTTTGAAGAGTTTTCTATCCCAACAAGAGGCGGCGTACGCTTCGACAATGCCGCCGCGATCGCAAATATCTTCAGCCGGGTCACAGGCAATTCACCGTCTAATATTGATGGGTTGCTACGTGCTAATGGTATTGCCAACGTGTTTCTACTCAACCCCAATGGTGTTTTGTTTGGCCCCAATGCCCGATTAAATATTGGTGGTTCATTTATGGCGACAACGGCTGATAGTATCCTGTTTGACAATGGCTTGGAGTTTAGTGCGGGCGATCGCCAACCCCCATCGTTACTCACGGTCAGTGTGCCGATTGGCTTGCAGTATGGATCTCCGACAGCTGGCATTGCAGTTGATGGCAGCACGTTGAGAGTTAATGCTGGAGAGAGCCTGATACTTGCAGGTGGAGCAATCACCTTAGATCAAGGTCGTCTTTTTTCAGGATCAGGAACTATTTTCAATAACAATCTTTTCTATCAACTCCGATTGAATGGCGGCAGAATCGAATTAGCGAGTCTAGCAGAAGCAGGAGTTGTTGATTTAGAAACCCGCGATGATCAATTACGTCTAAACATTCCAGAAGCTCTAACACGAACGAATATCTCATTGACGAATGAATCGTTGATCGATGTGGTCGCCAACAACGGAGGAGAGATCATCATCAACGCTCAAAATTTTGAACTACTACAAGGTAGCCAGCTCCGAGCTGGAACGATAGCTGGAAATCCAGAGGATCAAGCACGAGACATCGAGATCCGAGCTACAGGTCAGGTCAGCGTATCCGGTCGGGGAATCCGTTCGTTTAATCGAGGGGGGAGTGCGATTTTTAACAGCGTAGAGTCTGGAGAAGGGGCTGGCGGCGCAATTAATATTACGGCTGAGGTGCTCTCCGTGACGAACCGAGGAGATGTTTCAACGCGAACCTTTGCAGACGGCAATGCAGGTGCAATTGATATCACTGCTAATGTGCTCTCTGTCACTGACGGAGGCGCTATTTCAACCCAAACGTTTGCAGAAGGAAATGCAGGAGATATAACAATCAATGCGATTGATTACGTTGAAGTGATGGGTGGGCCCAATCTCTTCCCTAGCAGCATAGATTCAGATGCTGGGCGTAATGCTGAAGGAGATGCTGGTGATGTTTGGATTCAAACCCGATATTTGGTAGCTCGATATGGGGGGCAAATTGGTTCGGGTACGTTTGGGTTTGGCAATGCCGGAGACTTGACTATCATTGCGACAGAAGGGGTTGATGTGATTGGGCGATCGCCTGCCAGTGTATTCTTCGAATCTCCGGGAGACGATGGCAGCTTACCCAGTCTGTTATCAACACAGGTACAGCGAGATTCGGAGGGTGGAGATGGCGGAAATATCCGAATTGAAACAAACGATCTAAGCATTTCAGGAGGGGCAGCCGTCTCGGCAAGAAGTTTTGGCACTGGTCAATCAGACAGCGGCACTATCACAGTGATTGCACCGGGCTCAGTGGAGATTGACGGTGTATATGAGTTTGAATCTGAGATTGGCCCTCAAACCCGTCGAAGTGGCTTGTTTACTCAAGTTGGGCGTCGAGAAACAGAGGATATAATCGAGGGAGATGCAGAAAGGATTAACATTGAAACCGGACGATTGATAATTCGCAATGGCGGAAGTTTAAACAGTCGGAATTCTGGGCCAGGACAAGCAGGCGAAATCACCGTTGTGGCCGATTCAATAGAGCTGAGTGGTCAGAGCCGCCTCTTTGAATTAGGCAGCGAGTTTACAGCCGAATCAATCGGAACTGGAGATGCAGGCAATCTTATCCTTGATACTGCAAGCCTAACGATTCAAGATGGTGGCCGTATTCGAGCTTCTACCATATCGGGGCGAGGTGGCAATGTCAGCTTACCAAATCTAAGAACTTTGCAAGTAACTGATGGGGAGATTTCTGCCGCGACGGAAACGGGACAAGCCGGGAATTTAACCATTAACGTGTTTGAGAGAATTAAATTAGCTGACAACGCCAGACTGTTAGTTGAAGCCACGGATGATCAGGGGCGTTCTGGTAGTTTGTTCATTACTTCCGATGAACTATTGCTACAGAATGGATCGAGAATTTCTGCTTCAAATACCTCTGGTCGTAGTGCTGACATTATGATCCAGGGACTTAGTCGGCTTGTGGTAGACAACAGTGAAATTTCTGCTTCTACTCAAACAGGGCGTGCCGGGAATTTGATGATTGCTTCTGACATCATTCGGTTGAACAACGAGGGGCGCTTTTCTGTCGCTACAACCGCAGGAGGGACGGCTGGTGGCTTGAGTCTTGATGCCCAGCAACTCATGTTGCGAGATGGTGCCAGCATTAGTCTCAATAGCACCGAAACAGGCAGATCTGGAAATCTAGACGTTAATGCTGAGAACGTAGTCTTGACTAATCGATCACGACTGACTGCAAACACTGAATCTGGCAGCGGCGGCAGTGTCGAGTTATATATCTCAAATACACTCCGACTTCGGAATGGGAGTCAAATTTCTGCCCTCACCCAAAACGGGTTAGGTGGGCAGCTAACCCTAAACCGAGGTCAAGATCCGGCTAACCGAGTAGAAATTAGCAGCAATAGCAGCATTTCCACAGAAGCGATTGGAACAGGAGACGCAGGAAATCTTGCTCTGAATATGAGACAGTTGACGGTTGAAGATGGAGGAGAAATTGCAGCGACAACCCGCTCTGGTGTAGCCGGAGGGATCGTGTTACGAGGCTTGGAACAGTTGGAGGTCATGAATGGACGCGTTTCTGCCTCAACGCAGACGGGGCAAGCCGGGAGTTTACGCATCCGTGCGATTGATTCTGTCGAACTCAACGGCGAGGGTGGATTGTTGGTTCAAGCTGACGAAACTGGAGGGATTGCCGGAGATTTGAGCATCAGGACTGGCCGTTTCATTGTGCAAGATGGAGCTGAAACCACGGTTAGCAGCCCTCAAGGACAAGCGGGTAATTTGAATGTGACGGCCAATCAGATTCGACTTGATCGCGGCTTTCTAACTGCAGAAACTGGGCTCAGTCAAACTGATAGAGGTGCTGAAATCAACCTCCAAGGGTTGGAGAGGTTGGTCATGGGCGATGAGAGTCAGATTTCTGCTACAGCATTTGCCGATGCGAATGGGGGCAATGTCACCATTGATGCTGCGGCTGGGTTTGTGATTGCCGTCTCTAATCAGGACAGCGACATTATTGCGCGTGCATTTGCAGGCAGAGGCGGAAACATCCAAATTGCGGCTCAAGGTATCTTCAGTCTAGAAGAGCGTCCTGCAATTCCAGGCAATGGGACGAATGATATTGATGCGAGTTCTAATTTTGGTTTAGCGGGCACCGTTGTTCTCAATAGACTGAATACTGACCCCAGTCGCGGACTGGCTGAGCTTCCGGGCGAGGTCGTTGATGCAGCGGATCAAATTGCCCAAACCTGCCTCACGGGGGGCAATGTGGCCGCAACCCAAGGTGAATTTATCGTCACCGGACGAGGCGGATTGCCACCCAGCCCCGATGAAATTCATAGCGGTGATGAGAGCTATGTCGATTTGGTTGTAACAAGCTTTGATGACGACGATGATTCATTGCTTGGTTCAGCATCAAGTTATGTACCGGATGTTTCACCCCCTCAAATCGTAGAAGCTCAGGGATGGGACATTGATGATGATGGCGAGGTAATCTTGGTTGCAACGATGTCAACCATGCCACAGCAATCTAGGAGTGACTGTATTCGATAATTTCACTTGCAATCACGGATTAGGCTTTGACCATTCGTCGGGTTGAACATGGCGGAGTTGATACATCTGCATGATGTATTGGTTGACGATAGGACAGAAGCAAAATTGATCGCGGCAGTGCTAGGAAGGTTTGGCAATTTGATTCAGCAGTTTCCTTTTGATAGCCGGAGGCTAAATATAGAACTGGCGTTCGTGCAAACGAGCCTTGTACAGGCGATCGCCCGAGATATGTGTACGCAGCAGCATTTGACAGTGGAGTAGAGGCCAGGGATCACCTTTATCAAGTCTTCACTCAAGTTTGTAATACGTTGGCGATCGCCCTGATCTTAATTCGGGCAAAATGAAGTGAGAAATCCTACTAGAACCGTTTCCGCCGTTCTTCATGCCAATCGGTATGCCATATCAGACAGATCAACGAGCTGCGATCGCATCTGCACCATTAATGCTAGAGAAGCCCTCAACCAGCATTTTGGGGCAACTGCCACCTGAAGCCCGCGAATGGGTCGAGCGTCTTTCATGGCAAAAGCGGCGCTATGTGCTGTCACTTTGCCACATCATTTGTGCCTCATCGCCAGCCATACAGGCTGAGTTTTTAGATAACTACACGGCGGATGGTTTGGTAACCAAGAAGCTGCAAGACCGAGATACTCGACAACGGGTGCAGGATCGATTGAAGGACTTTCAGATTAGCACCGAACTGACCGAGCCCATCCTGCGTCAATACATTCGTCAGTTTTATATTCATTCGGCTCAAGATGCCCGTCGGCAGCCTGATTTATACTTAGAATCGGCACTGCGGTTAGTTTTTAGCACTGAAGAACGCAGCAATGTGTTCAACTATATTTTGGGATTTGAGTTGCTGCAGAGCATATTTCGAATGAGTTGGCAGCAGCACGAACGACTCTATCGTCTCCAGCGCAATCAGGAAGACTTTATTGACAATTACATTAAACCGATTCAACATACTCATCGGATTAACGGCATCATCATCCCGAAAGACGAAGGAATTTTCTTCGCCAAACGTGATTACTTTGTGCAGCTCCCGCAAATCACTGAGAAAAAGCTCATTGAGCTGATTATGGCGACCTTCACAACTGATAAAACTGGCCATTTAGGGTTTTCAATTATTCGTCATCCCAACTGGTTGACGTTTGACTATGATTATATCTTTGCACCAGAACCCGATGTGATTTTCTCAACCTGAATTTTTCTCAGCAGGTCTGGGTGATAAGAAATATAACGATCTAGACCATCCTAAGAGCGTCTGGGTAACCCTGAGGCTGAGAGTCGGTAGTGCCGTGCCATACATGCGGTGCCGTAGACTTCAAGAACATGTGTATTCTCTAGGGGCAAACAGCTGCTTGATCCGGCATTAGAGCGGCCTATTGGGGCATGGTTAATCTCATCGCGACAGGTGTCGCATTACAGACTATTGACGCTGTACCTCGATCGGGCTTAGGCTAGCCGAGCAGGTGTGAGACACGCACTCAAAATGAACTGCATCCAGTTCTAGAACTGGGGTTCTGTCTAGGAGAAAACTCCAGATCTTGCACTGAACTGGGTACAGCCTCCTGGAAACTTGCTAATGTTCCTTTTCAATTGGATTGACGAGTCGTCATGTGGTCTTAAAGAGAAGAGGGCGATCGCCGACCATGTCAGCGCTATGATTGATTCATAATAGACTTGGCAGGGTTGATGGCGATCGGTTGGCACTCTAATACCTGTAACGCAAAATGCAGGAGTTTGAGGTTGAGATATCGGGAGCTGGCCTATCCAGCTGGGATTTGCAAAATGACTGACACAAGCAACAATTAAGTCTGATTGACACGAACGAGGGCGATCAATATGGGAAGAGCTGATTCTAGAGAAATCGAAAAACTTGAGATGCAAATTGAGCAGCTTGAGACGCAGCTGCCTGATATGGATCCTAAAGCTGCATCTGTTGTCCGCTGGAAAATTAAGCAAATGCAGCAGCAGAAGGCTGAATTGTTAAACCAGTGATGGAGGGAGCGATGTGATATTGGCTATGGCAGCACTGATCCATCGCGCTGACTGCACCAGTGCATTGAAATTGCGCTGATACACAATTGAGTCATTCATTAGCCTGCCGAAGTAGACGTACTCCTCTACAAGAGTTTGGAAACCCGCTCAGGCGGGTTTTGTAGTTGTGGCGATGGTCTGTTAAACGATGGATAGCAAAGGGGGAGATGGTAATGGCAAGTCAAGACTGGAGTAGAGGCGGGCATTCCAGTGTCATGGCTCCCAGGTTTCCTTTGCGGAAATCGTTGAGAATTTGTCGAGCTGCACGTTCTACATCAGATTGATAGTTCTGCTCAGCCAATGTTTCTAGATAGCTCTCCCCTGTCAGCGGCGTCGGATCAAGGTTGTAGCGGGATGTAAAAGGGCAGTCAGGCTTTGCACATGTTGAGCGATCGCCCTCAGATCCTGGAGACTTTTCAGCCAGATGCTTGATCAAATCGATCATGGCGGCTGCAACTCGCTGGTTATCATAGGCTGCTTCGCCAATGTCATCACAGATAGCCAACTTGAGCGCTGCATCTTGATCGGTCAACAGCGATGGTAATACACCCGGAGCATCTAAGAGGTCGAGTTCTTCAGAGATGCGGATCCAGCGGAGTTGGCGGGTAACCCCCGGACGACGGGCACTTTCCGCGACACGCCGATTGAGCAGCCGATTGATCAACGCGGACTTGCCGACATTAGGAAAGCCGATGACCACCGCTCGTACCGCCCGAGGTAACATGCCGCGATCGCGCCGTCGCTGATTCATTTGGGCTCCTGCCGCCTGAGCCGCTTTGGCAACTCCTTTTACCCCTTTGCCTTGCTTCGCATTCGTAAAGATGGGCTGCTCTCCATGAGCTTGAAACCAATCAGCCCACTGCTGTCTCAGTTCTGGAGAAATCATGTCCATTCGGTTCAGCACCAAGACGCGCTCTTTATTGCTGACCCACTGATGAACCTGGGGGTGATGAGTCGCTAACGGGATGCGAGCATCACGCACTTCTAAGACAACATCCACTCGTTTAAGCTGCTCTAAGAGCTGCTTTTCGGCTTTGGCAATGTGCCCCGGATACCATTGAATTGCAGGAGTAGTCATGAATTTAGGGAATAACGCCGATACAGATCCCAGGGTTCTAGTCGTTGATGAACCAAAGCTAGCAGTTCCATGGCCAAAAAAACCTGGGATCTTGGCATTACTTACCGTATCCGTACTTTATACCTTCTTGAGCCAGCTAAACATGGCGCGGAGATCCTTACCGACTTCTTCAATGGGGTGCTCAGCCTCACGTCGCCGCATAGCGGTAAAGCCAGCCTTGCCAGATAGGTTTTCCAACACAAATTCGCGGGCAAATTGCCCCGTTTGAATTTCGGTGAGAATCTGTCGCATTTCAGCCCGAGTAGCATCATTAACGATGCGAGCGCCGCGCGTGTAGTCGCCATATTCTGCCGTGTTGGAAATGCTATCACGCATCTGCGCTAGCCCCCCTTCAACAATTAAATCCACAATCAGCTTTACTTCATGCAGACATTCAAAGTAGGCCAACTCGGGCTGATAGCCAGCTTCGACTAGAGTCTCAAATCCCGCTTTAATCAGGGCACTCAAGCCACCACAGAGCACCACCTGTTCACCAAACAGATCCGTTTCAGTTTCTTCGCGGAAGGTGGTTTCGAGAATGCCTGCCCGTGTACCGCCAATCCCCTTGGCATAGGCCATAGCGCGATCGCGCGCTTGTCCTGTCGCGTCTTGGTAAACAGCAAACAAACAGGGAACGCCCTGACCTTCTTGATAGGTGCGCCGGACGAGATGCCCTGGCCCCTTAGGAGCGACCATCACGACATCAACCTGTGCTGGGGGCACGACCTGAGCAAAGTGAATGTTGAACCCATGGGCAAATGCCAGGATATTGCCCTCGCTGAGGTTGGGCTCAATCTCGCTTTTATAAATTGTTTTTTGGACTTCATCGGGTAGCAAAATCATAATCAAGTCAGCGGCCTTAGCAGCATCGGCAACTGACTTCACCGTCAAGCCTTCAGCCTCTGCCTTGGCAATCGACCGACTCCCAGGATACAGACCAACAACTACGTTAATGCCACTATCTTTGAGATTCAAGGCGTGAGCATGACCCTGAGAGCCGTAGCCGATGATGGCAACGGTTTTTCCGGTCAAAAGGTCTAAATTGGCGTCTGGATCATAATACATGCGAGCCATGAGGTCTCTCCTTCCTGGCATGAACGTTGAGGTCTGCAAGCATTTAATCTTACCAAAAGACCGAGACTAAGAAACCCCGACTTGTGATCGGGGCTCCTAATCGCTGCCCCTATTTTAGGGACGATCCAGTCTTCCCCATTTGTTGACGATTGCGAACAGGATGAACGATCACTCAGCCCAGTGCTTTGCCCGTTCGACCGCCTTCAGCCAGTAGGAAAAATTTTCTTGGGCTTGTGGAGTACCAGCACCCGGCTCAAACACGCGCTCAATCTTGCGGGCGCTGATCAGACTATCGTAGTCATGCCAGAACCCTGAGGCCAAGCCAGCTCCGAACGCCGCTCCCTGTGCTGTGGCGTCAAGCACAGCCGGACGCTCAATCGGGATATTCAGTGCATCGGCCTGAAACTGCATCAGGAAGTTATTTTGACAGGCTCCGCCATCGACTTTGAGCAGCTCAATTGGGGTGCCGCTGTCTTCATTCACGGCATTGACCACCTCTTTGACCTCGTAGGCGATCGCCTCTAACACCGCCCGCACCATATGATCACGCTGCACTCCTCCCGTGATTCCCAGGAAAGCACCCCGAGCGCTCATATCCCAATGGGGAGCACCCAGACCACTCAACGCTGGGACAAAATAAACGCCGCCATTGTCAGGCACCTTTGCAGCCATGGGCTCCGTATCGGCAGCCGTAGTCACCATGCGAATGCCGTCCCGCAGCCACTGCACACAGGCTCCAGCTGTAAACATGCTGCCTTCCAGGGCATAACCAACCTTGGGGTCGCCCTGCTGGGTTGATTCTGTCCAGGCAATAGTTGATAAGAGCTGGTTGTGCGATCGCACAATGTCTAAACCCGTATGAGACACCAAAAACGCTCCTGTCCCGTAGGTGCATTTCAACAAGCCAGGATGATTGCAGCCATGGGCAAACAGCGCAGCCTGCTGATCTCCCAAAATCGCCATAATCGGAATTTCTGCCCCAAACAAACTGGGATCAGTCGTCCCAAAATATCCCAGGCTAGGCCGAATTTCAGGCATGAAATGAGGGGGAATGCCAAACAAATCCAGGAGTTTCTCATCCCACTGCCGCAATGCCAAATTCAGCAGTAGCGTCCGGCTGGCATTGCTGTGATCGGTCGCATGGACTCGCCGCCCTGTCAAATTCCAAAGAGCCCAAGTATCAACCGTTCCAGCCAAAACATTGTCTAAATCGATGGGTGGCTCTTGCTGTTCTTGCTGCACCTGATCCAGCAGCCACGAGAGCTTACTAGCCGAGAAGTAAGCATCGAGCACTAACCCCGTGCGCTCATAAATATCGTCAGCAAAGCCCTTTTGCCTCAGCTCATTGCACAGCGGAGCCGTGCGCCGATCCTGCCATACGATTGCATTGTGCAAGGGACGCCCCGTTTCTTTATCCCATAGAAGACAGGTTTCTCGTTGTACCGTGAGCCCAATCGCAGTAATCTGAGTCGGCTGGATTTTTGCTTTCTGAATGGCGGTTTGAATTGCCCAGACTGTGTCTTCCCAAATCTCTCGCGGGTCATGTTCGAGCCAACCCGGATAAGGGTAATACTGCGTCAATTCTTTGTAGGCTTGTCCGGCAATATTGCCCTCATGATCAAACAAAATGGCACGATTCCCAGTCGTACCCAAATCCAATGCCAGAATATATTGAGTTCCGCTCATGCTCTTAAAACTACGTTCCTAATGATGTGCATATTAGATGGGGATCGGTGGTTTTATTGTATTGCTGCAGCGTAACGTGTGAGACATCATCCATTTGTGCATATTTGTCTTATCTTTAGATTCTGATGCAGTGAATGCGGCATCTAGAATCATTTTAATTTCCTTGTTTACCTTGCCTGGTAATGGTTTTAGGCACGAGATCAGTTGAATATAGGGCGCTTAGTAATATTTAAGATTGTTTAATTAAGCTGACTTAAATTTGCTTCAGCTCTAGCTCTAAATGTTAAGAAAGTGCAAAGATAACGTCGATACCTGGATGCATTTACACGGAAGCCACTAAAGCCAAAAAAATGATGTGTTAGCGTTTTAGTGACGTTAATTAGATAGCAACTCTGATTGCAAATATTCGATTATTCGCTATATCGATGCCGGTGTTAAGTAGACAGTCCTGATTGACGGACAAAACTATTTA
>CAZCXK010000138.1:0-11008 GCA_964502605.1 uncultured bacterium | reverse complement strand
CCAGTTTGACTATTGACTAGCCTGATACTCTTCAGTCCTTCGGCATCTCCCCACACATCCACAGCTTGAGTGTGCCAATGCACCGTGATTTTTGGATTCCGCAGCACCCGATCTTGCATGGCTTTACTCGCCCGCATTTCGCCCTTACGCACTAGCAGGTGGACATGAGACCCATATTTTGTCAAATAGACGGCCTCTTCGGCAGCCGTGTCTCCACCGCCAATCACCGCTAGTTCAGCATTCCGAAAAATGGGCGTTGCCCCATCACAAATGGCGCAGGCCGAGATACCACGACTCCAAAAATCGGCTTCATGAGGCAGACCTAACCGCTTCGCCGTTGCGCCTGTCGCAATCACGAGGCTGTGGGTGCGCACTTCGCGTTCATCAGAGCGAATGATAAAGGGGCGCTGGCTCAAATCCACAGAGGTCACATCTTCAGTCACTAAATCAGCACCCCAGCGTTGGGCTTGGGCTTTCATCCGATCCATTAATTGTGGCCCGGTAATGCCATCTGGAAATCCAGGAAAGTTTTCAACTTCTGTCGTCGTCATCAGCTGTCCACCTGGCAGCCCACCTGCTTCATAGCCTTCAAACATAAATGGCTTTAAGTTAGCCCGAGCCGCATAAATTGCCGCTGTATAACCAGCCGGGCCAGAGCCAATAATGACAAGATTTTCGACCATTGTGTCTGCTGACATAGGATATAGATAAACTCATAACGACTACGCTTAATATATCATGGCGACATGGTTCCAAATCACAACTCCCGCGCAAATTAATGCCCTATTCCGATAGAACGCACGTATTATCTGGTTAAGATAAGGCTATACCCACGTTGTCGCGAATGTGTTTTGCAAAATCCATGCTTGATCTGATGAAACTTGCCCAGCAAATGGAGCGCATCGGCAAACACCTCACCCATGAATCAGAGGCTACCCGCCAACGGCTGGAGAGAGCAAGGCAGTTGTTTGAGGCAGCGCATTGCCAGCAAGCCCATCTTGTCGAACAGCAGGTCGAATGGGGCGATCGCCTTGGATTTGCAGCAGCTCAACCCATGGAGCCGTTAAACCTTGCCCAACCGATAGCCTCAGCACCCATGATTCATACGGCGATCGCCACTGATGGGTCACAAATTGCTCCCAGCCATCACGAAATTGCCTATTGCTATCTGATTAACGTGGGGCGCGTGGCACTGCATTATGGCCAATCTCGATACCCGTTGCTCGACAGCTTGCCAGAGGTGTTTTATCAGCCTGAAGATCTTTATGTCTCCCGCCAGTGGGGCATTCGCACTGAAGAATGGATGGGCTATCGGCGCACCGTGTCTGAGGCGGTTGTGCTGGCCGAATTGGTGGCCGAGCAGATCAGTCAACACTCAGAATCAAAGCCTGAATGTGGCTTAGGCCAGGTACGAGGTGGTCTTCAGTCTTTGCACTCTGATCCGCCGATGCTGGCAATGGTAGACGGGTCGCTGATTTATTGGTTTCTCGAAACATTGCCCCATGATGCACGCGATCGCCTGTTGCCACCTATCTTAACGGCCTGGGATCGACTCTATGAACTGCGGATTCCATTGGTGGGCTATCTCAGTGCCTCTCGCAGCAGTGAAGCCCTCAATTTTCTGCGGTTGCAATCCTGCCCCTATGATGCACCCGACTGTGCGACGCACTGCTCAGGTCATACCGAACAGGCTCCCTGTCAGGTGTTTGCGCCTCTACGAGATACGTCACTCTGGGGCAATCTGCTCCAGCCGGGGCGACGAAGTGGCCTGTGGCGCAGTTCTGCCAAAATTTTGGATGACTATGGTCGCCACCGCATCTATTTTTGTTATGTTCATGTCGGTTCTGAGGTCGCACGGGTCGAGTTTCCTGAATGGGTCGCCCAAGATGAGGCGCTGCTGGATCAGGCGCTTATTTTAACCATTGCCCAAGTGCAAAAGGGCTATGGCTATCCGGTTGTGTTGGCTGAGGCTCATAATCAGGCCGTGGTGCGAGGGGGCGATCGCGCTCGTTTTTTTGCCCTGCTCGAACGTCAGATGATCCGTGCGGGCCTGAAGAATATCGGCACCTCCTATAAAGAAGCTCGCAAACGCGGCAGCATTGCCTAGAGAGCAGGGTTGCTCAAGCATCAGTAAACTGCTGAGTAGGTTGGCTAAAGCACCTGTTAGGCTGCGGCTTCCTCCCCACTTGGTTCTGATATCTGCTCAGTTGTGGGGCGGCGCTTGAGTTGCAAGACCGTCAGTGTGGTGATCAATGTGCCGAGGGCGATCGCCACGATATAAAGCCCTGCTTGCCCGACCGCATTAGGAATTGCCAGCACAAAAATTCCGCCGTGGGGGGCTCTGAGGGTGCAGCCAAACAGCATTGAGAGCCCACCCGCTACAGCTGAGCCGGCAATACACGATGGCAAAATGCGAATGGGATCATTAGCCGCAAATGGAATTGCCCCCTCAGTAATAAAGGAAATCCCCAACACAGATGCCACCTTTCCAGCTTCCTGTTCTGCAGTTGTAAATCGCCGCTTGGAGACCCATGTTGCCACGGCCAGACCTAGCGGCGGCGTCATGCCCGCAGCCATTACCGCAGCCATCGGTTCATAAAATTCGCTGGATAGTAGCCCTACCGCAAAGGTATAGGCCGCCTTGTTGACGGGGCCACCCATATCCACGGCCATCATGCCCCCTAATACCACTCCCAGCAGCACCCGATTGGTGTCTCCCATATTGCTTAAGAAAGTCGTGAGCCCATCTGTCATCGCTCGAACGGGCGCACCAAAGATATATACCATCAGCAATCCGACGGCCAACGTCGAGAGCAATGGAATGACCAAAACGGGCTTTAACCCTTCAAAGTTGGCAGGCAGGTTGAGCTTGTCGCGCAGCAGCAGTGCAATATAGCCCGCTAGAAAACCAGAGAGAATGCCGCCGAGAAAGCCCATTTGCAGGTTAGCTGCTAACATGCCGCCGATTAAGCCGGGAGCGAGTCCGGGGCGATCGGCGATCGAGAAGGCAATGTAGCCCGACAGCACTGGCACAATGAGCGCAAAGGCCGAGCCGCCCCCAATTTGCAAGAGCGCATCGCCAAAGCTGCCCTCGCCGGGGTTCAAGCCAAACACAAATGATAGAGCGATAATCAACCCTCCGGCAACAATCACAGGCAGCATATATGAAACACCTGTTAGCAGGTGTTTGTATGGCCCTGATCGTGATTGCGATCGCTCTGATTTGGCCTGCTGCACAGCTTGCAGATAGTTTGCACTCCCTGCCTGATCGCCTGCGGCTGGAGGTGGAGTGGCTAAGGCCGCTTCTAACACTCCCCTGGCATCATGAATCGCCTGTTTGGTAGAGGTTTGATAGAGGGCTTTGCCACCAAAGCGAGATACATCAACGTGAGTATCCGCTGCAATCACCACGGCCTCAGCCTGGGCAATGTCTTCGGGCGTCAACTGATTTTTGGCACCCACGGAGCCTTGAGTTTCGACCTTAATGTCGTGGCCTAGCTTGATTGCCCCTTGCTTTAGTGCCTCTGCTGCCATAAAAGTATGGGCAATGCCTGTGGGGCATGAAGTGATGCCTACTAAGAATTTTGAGGTAGATTTTGGAGTGATCGGTGTGTCATTCGGTATTGCTGTGGGTTGGGTCATGGTTGCGACAGAGGTCACCGAAGCCGCATTGCCCACCAGCGCCAGGGCATTTTGAATCACAAACTGAGTATTATGAATTGCTTCACTCGTCGAAATTGCATGAATCGGCTTACCCACAAAGCGATCGCGCTCCAAGGGTTGGTCAGAGCCTAAAATCACCACATCTGCCAACTGAATATCAGTCTCTGAAAGTGGGTGATGAATGCCGTCTGGCTCACGGGTTTCGGCCTTGAGCGTGCAGCCCATCACTTCGGCTGTTCTCTTCAGTGCCTCAGCCGCCATCTGGGTGTGAGCCGTCCCGGTAGTGCTGGTGATGACTGCAACAATTATTTTCATAAATCAACGACCTTTATTCCAATGCATTTGAAACGGTAGAACTAGGATGTTTGCCTAGATCGAATGGATAATGACGCGATCGCCATTGGCTGTCAGGTTCTCCAATGGTGGCAATCGTGGCCCAACTTGGCTCAGTGCCCCCATGGAAAAGGCGGTTGCCAAACGAGCACAATCTGCCAACGGCAGGCCCTGGAGCTTCCCAGCAACGATGCCAGCAACCATGGCATCCCCAGCACCGACGGTGCTTTTGATCTCGACGGGGGGAGGTTGAGCATGAATCACCGCTGTTTCATCGACAAAGATAGCTCCGTCTGCCCCCATTGACACGGCAACACAGCCGATCCCCTGGCTGATCAACTGCTGCGCGGCTTGGGCGATCGCCTGGTGACTCTCAAACGTCTGACCCAGCGCTTCTTCCAGTTCGGCTTGGTTGGGCTTAATGATTGTGGGATGAGCTGCCAGGGCGTGGCGAAAGCTCTCACCACTGGCATCTAACACGACAGTTTTGCCAAGCTCATTCAGTTGCTGTACCAAATGGTAATAGATATCAGTCGGCACGCCGATCGGCAAGCTACCCGACAGCACAAACCAATCATGGTCGAGCGCCAGGGTGGCGATCGCCCCGTTGAGCGCACTGAGGTCGGCGTGGGTCACTGCCTGCCCCGGAAAGTTAATATCTGTCACCTGCTGTTGCACATCATCCACAATCTTGATATTTATCCGCGTCTTACCCGGAATACGGATAAACCGATCGGCAATAGTTTTCTGAGCAAACAGCGATTGAAAGAGTTCAGGATTATCCCCTCCGAGTAGCCCTGTGACGCTCACCGAATAGCCCACATCGGCCAAAAAAGAGGCAACATTCACCCCTTTGCCGCCAGGATCAGCCTGTTCCCAAACGACCCGATTCACATTGCCTGCGGTGAAATTGGGAATCGAGGCTGTTTGGTCAAGCGCGGGATTGAGCGTTACGGTCGCAATATGAACTGTCACAGGCGACGCACCTCCTCTGCCGTCAGACATTGCAGTGCCCGTCGCCCCAGATGCTGCATCTGTTGCATAGAGAGACTACGCAGCGTAGCTTTAACCTCCGGAATCGACGGAATACTGACGCTTAACTCGGCGACACCTAATCCCGTGAGAATGGCTGCACCCTGCGGGTCACCTGCTACACCCCCACACACCCCGACCCACTTACCTGCGGCTTTAGCGGCTTTGACTGTTTGGTCAACTGCTCGCAACACCGCTGGATGTAGGCCATCAGCTTGCTTTGCTAAGGTGGGGTGGCCGCGATCCATCGCTAGCACATACTGAGTTAGATCATTGGTGCCAATTGAGAAGAAATCGACTTCGGCAGCAAATTCGGTGGCCATCATCACCGCAGATGGCACTTCCACCATCATGCCGATCTCAATCGGGCAGCCATTGATAGTTGAGCGCACTGATTCGACAATCGCCTTGGCACTCCGCAACTCTTCTAGCGTGGCAATCATGGGAAACATCAACCGCAAATGACCCAATTCAGCCGCTCGGAAAATCGCTCGCAGCTGGGTTTCAAACAGTGCCTGCTCTTGAAAACAGAGCCGAATACCGCGAACCCCCAAGAAAGGATTGTCTTCTTTAGGCAGATGCAAATAGGGAATCTCTTTATCGCCACCAATGTCGAGCGTGCGCACAATCAACGGTAGCCCACCCAGCGCCTGCGTCATCTGCTGCAAGGCGTCAAATTGCTCATCTTCACTGGGAGGGTGCGATCGCCCCAAAAACAGAAATTCAGTGCGCAGGAGCCCAACACCTTCTGCTCCTGCTTCAATTGCCTGCGCGGCTTCCTCAGGCGATCCGATATTGGCCACCACTTCGACTCGGTGCCCGTCGGAGGTCATAGCAGGCTGGTAGCGAGACAGAAAAGCGCGATCGCGCTGAGCCCGCTGCTCGGTTTGAGCCTGCCGGGCCAACTCCAAATCTGCTTCCGTCGGGTTAATATAGAGCCGACCATAGTTGCCATCCAGCACCGCAACTTCCCCACCTGAGGCGAGGATGCCCACACCTGCTCCTACGACTGCCGGAATATCGAGCGATCGCGCAATGATCGCCGTGTGAGACGTGGCTCCGCCGCCCGCCGTGCAAAATCCCTGGATGTGCTCTGGATCAAAGCTGGCCGTATCCGATGGAGCCAGATCATCAGCCAGCAAAATTACGGGATACTCTGGCAAGGATACAGCCTCATCGGCATCACCCAGCAAACGCTTGAGCACCCGCCGCCCCACATCGCGCACATCAGCCGCTCGTCCCGCCAAGAGGGGGTCGGGTAATGCCGCTAATGCGTTGGCACGTTCCTCAACAATCTGCTGCCAAGCCCAAGCCGCGCTGCGATCGCCCTCCATCCGCTGTACGGCATCAGCCACCATTTCTGGATCATCCAAAAATTCTCGATGCGCCTGAAAGATAGCTGCTTTCGAGCTTCCTGACTGATGCTTGACTGTTTCATAGAGATCGGTCAGTTCAGCCTTGGCAGTGACAACAGCCTGATGTAACCGTTCAACATCTGCCATTGGATCATCGGTCGTCTCTGCAAACACCAACTGCTGTCGCTGCCACCGATATAGTCGGGCAATGGCAATCCCTGGAGATGCTGCAATCCCGGCGATCGCCTCTGTTTCAAGGTTGAGCGGGGGTGCCTTGTCATAGGGGGCATGGTCGTCTTCCTCCTCGTCCTCCAGACCCTGCTCAATGGCGGCGCACAAGGCTTGCAGTGCCGCTGTCTCATCAGCCCCCTGCGCCATCACTCGAATCACCGCTCCCTGCTCAATCCCCAGCTTCAGCAGTGACATCAGCCGCTTACCATTGGCAATCTGATGCCCATAGCGCACCCGAATTTCAGACTCAAATGACTTTGCCAGATCCACAAATGCTGTCGCTGGACGGGCATGGAGGCCAGCCTTGCCACGAATGATGACATCAATCGCTTGCGCCTCAGGTAAATCCAAGTCAGGGTGATCAGACGGAGGCGTGGGGCTGCGAGTGAGCCGTTCAATAATCATGCGCACATCGTCGGTCTGCGCCAATTGCTGAATCGCGTCCGGGTCATCTAAAACATGCGTCAGATTTGTCAAAATCTGCAAATGCTCATCAGACTTGGCTGCAATGCCAACGACCAAATGAACGGTTTCATCTGGGTTCCATTCCACCCCATCCGGGATCTGCACTACCGCGATTCCAGTATTGAGAATCAAATCTCGATCCTGCGGTAACCCATGCGGAATCGCAATGCTATTGCCTAGAAACGTATTGGCTGCCTCTTCTCTAGCCAACATGCTGTCGATATAGTTGGGCTGAATGAAACCACTCTCGACTAACAGGCTCCCAACCTGCCGAATCGCCGCCGCCTTATCTGCAGCGGCAAACCCCAATCGGACGTTCTCCCGTCCTAGAGTAACCATTCGGGACTCCCTAAATTCATTACATTAGTCAGTTTCGATTGCCCCTCGATTCGGCCACATAGCAGAACCTTGAAGCCTGCCGTTTTCTCAGAACTCACTTCCGGTACAGACATCCACACCAAACTAGTCGAACTAGTCGAACTAAATGTCATCTAAGCATCGGATGTGAGGGGTGGGGAGCAAAGCTATTCCAAAATTCAGCAGCAGCTACCACTGATCGCGATTAAATCGCGATTTGATCACGATTAACCTACAGTGCTAGACCCAACAGCCTAGAAAATTCCACCACCCTATCGATGGTGGAGTGTAACCCATCAGAGTGCTGTCATTGTGCTGTCATTTCTCAGGATGTGGTTGTGTGTCAGGATGCCGTTTAAAGAGGTGCACTTTCTGATTGTCTGTGCTTAGGAAACCATACTGTTGATCAACCTGGAAAAATTTAGCGATTTGAAAGAAAAACACACAAAGTGATACATCTCCGGGGAGGGGCATTGTGGTATGCGCTACTTGAATGTTTAGCTTTGCAGTGTGTCGATCGAGCAAATCCTAGAAAACTGCGGGTTCTTTTGTCTTCTGTCGTACTGACAAAACGATTGATAATCTATGCTTTAAAAATTGGTAAATCATTTACTTCTGTGAAGGTTTGAATATGATTTAGAGTGCTGTATATTCAAGGGCATTGATTCAATTTGATTTGACAATGACTCCTGGTTGAAATCGTCGATCTCAAACGCTTTTTGCCTGTAAAAGCCATTGGGTTGAAATCAGATGGAACCTAGCTAATGGTCAACACGTCTACCTAATCAGGGCATCGTATACTGTGTCGAAATACTTTCAACATGTAGCCAAAGTATAGATGCATACGATCGAACGAGAAACGCATACTCATGCGGAACAGGCCGCCCTCTAAAGCATAGATTTAGACGCATAGATTTAGAACTCAGATAGCATCTCCAACCAGGGTTTTATCGATAGGCTAACCAATCGATTGGATATGCTCATCCGGTGCTATCGGCGCTGATGAGATCCATGATTAAGCGTTAATTACTCAGTTGAATCACCGAGCAGTGAGGAAAAAATGACTCGGTTCTTAACCCATTGTTTTAGGATTTTGAATCCGCAAACGCGACGATTTATAGCGCGCTACTGGATTCAAGTTCTACTGTCATTATTCGTCGTTTTCAGTATGGCTATTCAGACTCAAAATTCAACTGAATCTAATTTCAAATCAGAACAGACTACGTCCTTATCATCGAGTATATCAATGGTTCAAACGAGTCCGTCTCAAACTCAATCTGATTCATCATCAGACCTGTTATTTGAAGATGATTTTGAAGCAGGAATTGCCGATGAATGGATTTACGAACGCCCCCATCCCAGCACCGTCCAAGTCGTCGATGCCCCAGGGCGATCGGGGAAAGCTGTCAAGTTTGATCTCCGGCGAGGCGAGGGCGAACGTGCCGAAATTCGTCTGGAACGAGAACCTGCAGGAGCCGATCGCTGGTATGGTTTTCAGACGCTGCTACCCGACAGTTGGGAAGCCGATCGTTCATTTGAGATGATTGCTCAATGGCATGGATGGCCCGATTTTGATCAGGGTGAAACCTGGCGTACACCTCCCCTGTCGCTGATTGTAGAGGGCGATCGCATCAAGATTCACAACCGGTGGGATCCCAAGCCAGTAACGCAGAATAATGATCCCGCTCCAGAAGGCGGCACCGAAACGATTTGGCAGGGCAACTATGTCAAAGGCGAATGGAGCGACTGGGTTTTTCGGGTCAAGTGGTCTTACCAATCAGATGGCCTGATTCAGGTTTGGAGAGACGGGGAAAAGATTGTCGATCGACGTGGCCCCAATACCTACAACGATGAGAGCGGGATCTATTTCAAAACAGGTTTATATAAGCCCCATTGGAAATATGAAAACTCAGACACGTCAACCACAACGAGGCGCACGCTATATGTCGATAATGTTCGCATTGGCGATCGCCAGTTGCCCCAAAACCTGAGTGCAGATGCTGCACTGCCCTCTCAGCCGAAAACCCTCAACCGTAATGCAGTCGTTGCTGATGACGGGGCGGAGAGTTCAATGGATGATCGATCGGTGCTCTCTGAGTCCACCCGATCTCAACCCAATCAATCTCCATCAGACCAGTCGCTATCAGAGCTAACATCCGCTCCTCCTCGGATTGCACTCAACGATCTGCAATCTCATGGCGGAGCTAACCAAGATCAGCAGGCACAGCTATCAATTTCAAACGGCGGATATGCAGCCAAACTGACTGGCAATGGGTGGAAGAATCAAACCATCAATTACAACGTAACACCTGAAACTGTTCTGACATTTGAGTTTCGCAGTAGTTCAACGGGTGAAATTCACGCCATTGGGTTTGACACCAATCGTCGAGTTACCTCCAGCGATGCATCGCAGACGTTCAAGCTATCGGGTACTCAAGACTGGGGTAATTCACAGTTTGACGACTATGTGACAGGGTCAGGCTGGAAGTCATATCAGATCCCGGTCGGACAGTATTTCACAGGCGAGATGACGTATCTTACCCTTGTCAACGATCATGATGTCGAGTCTCCTTTGGCCTCCAGTGAATTTAAAAACATTCGACTGTTTGATCAGCCATCTCATGGAGGCAGTTTACACCCCAACGGAGACCGAGGAATGGTTGCAGAATGGCAGCTACAGTCAGATGCACTCACCGCGATCGCCGGAGCTGAAGTAGGGTGAAATCTTGATGGTGTCTCGATATGCAAAATGTTGGATTTGTGGGCCATCGATCGTCTGAACCCAGTGCACGAGCTTAGCTGTTCCAGTCTTCAGCCGGTGTTGAGAGTAGAATCGTTATCCTTTTCGAACAAGCGTTTATAAAACTTCAGACGAGGACTAGAATGACCTGGTATTTTTATAAGTGCATATCTGGATAGTGAAAATACGCACATTTGAAATCAGGGTTGCATTCAGCATAAAGCAATGTTTTTAGTCGTGTCGTCCCCATGTTTGAACTATCACATCACCAAATCTCAGGGAAAGGTAGCACTCAGGCTTTGGGAGCCTGCTGCACCTGATCACTTCAAGAGCAAGCCGTTTTTGTGGATGATTCATCAACAGTTTGCTACGTCGTCTGACGCACTAGATTGGGTGGAGTCATACGAGGTGATGCACGGTATCAAGGCTCGATATAGTCCGCTGTTGGTTAGTTTTGCGATCGCCCACTCTACAAAGATTATTCCGGCTCAACCTGTTTTACTGCGCGAACGTCGATTGCACTCTACGGCTCGCATTCATGGAGTATGTGTGCGGCAAAAGGCAAATAGAACATCAGCCTGAACCTGTAGAGATTTTAAGTATCCTAAGAATAGCCTCGTCTCAACGATCCGGGTGCTCTCAGCTCAACGCTGTTTAGCAGCCTGATGAATCAAGATCGTGACTAGGTTTGGGGTACTCTACAGGTCTTGCAATGGAAGCTGCGTCAAATAATCGATCAGATAATCAATCAGATCAGTTGAATCAGCGTCAATTAAATCAGCATCAACTAAATCAGCGACGACAGCGGCTACAGTCACTCGTTGGGCAGTCG
>CAZCXK010000137.1:0-11356 GCA_964502605.1 uncultured bacterium | reverse complement strand
AAATTCTAAAATCCAAGGCGATAGCGCGCATTCATACCATGGCTGCCCCTCTTTACATCGTTGGCACCCCGATCGGCAATCTAGAAGATATGACCTTTCGAGCCGTGCGGATTCTCAAAGACGTTAGCTGGATTGCGGCTGAAGACACCCGACACACCGGCAAGCTGTTGCAGCACTTTCAGATTACGACGCCCCAACTGAGTTATCACGATCACAATCGCCGTAGCCGCATTCCCGATTTGCTGACCCGGTTACAGGCTGGGCAGGCGATCGCCCTGGTTACTGATGCAGGTATGCCGGGAATCTCTGATCCTGGATATGATTTGGTCTGTGCCTGCGTTGCTGAAGGCATCGTTATTATCCCAATTCCGGGAGCAACTGCCGGCATTACAGCTCTGAGCGCATCTGGCTTGCCAACTGATCGGTTTGTGTTTGAGGGATTTTTAGCGGCCAAGGCCAAAGAAAGACGCGATCGCCTTGACCTGCTTAAATCAGAACCGCGAACATTAATGTTCTATGAGGCTCCTCATCGCCTACGCCACACTCTGACAGATTTAGCTGAGGCGTTTGGGGGCGATCGCCCGATCACGCTAGCCCGTGAGCTGACAAAATTTTATGAAGAGTTTTGGCGCGGCACCCTCGATGAGGCGATCGCTCACTATCAGCATGAGCAGCCGCAGGGGGAGTTTACGCTTGTGGTCGGTGGTGCTCACCATACACAGCCGTTGCTCTCTGAGTCATCGCTAATGGCTGAGTTGAAACAGTTAATTGATCAGGGCCTGTCGCGCTCTCAGGCCAGTCGCCAACTGGCCCAGCAGACTGCCTTGCCGCGTCGCCACATCTATCAGCTGGCGTTAACGCTTGGTGATAGCCAGAACCCGGATGAGCGATCGCCCGATTTAATGTCGGGAACCGATGCTTAGGGTTATGCTGTCGTTCAGTGCATGGCAAACGCCAGGTTGACCTGATGATCACCCCGCAGTCATGATCTTGCAATTCTCTTATTCCAGCGATGCTGTTGTCTTCTTGGTTTATGGTTAGATCTTATTTGCACATTTGGGCTCGACCGATCATTGCATTTAGCGCCGTGCTGACACTCACCTCCTGCGCAAATTCTTCTCAGACGCCGGTGTCAGATGCGCCAGTAGAGGCTAGCCCTAGCCCATCGCTGGCTGCGTCTCCAACCCCCAACTCGTCTCCTCCTAACTCCTTATCTACCGTTCCCGATCATCGGCTGATTTCATCCGAAGGAATCGGTGATGCCAAACTAGGAATGACGCTGAGTGACCTCAAAGCCTCACTTGACGGCGTTGAGTTTGTTGAACAACCCTCACTAACTCACGATTTCGATGCGATCGCAGTGCGCCAGAATCAAGAAACCTGGTACTACATTCTGCATCTTACGGGTGAGCCCTTTGGCGATGATGATGTTATCCAAGGTCTGATGACCACAAACCCCGATTTTATGACCGCTAAAGCTATTGGAGCGGAGACGCCCCTTGACGAGGCCGAAGCCGCATATGGTAAAGCTACGCTCTCTTACCATACGCAAAATGAGTCGAGAGAATATGTCCGCTTTGAGAACCACCCAGACAACAACGTTTCATTTAGTACAGGAATTGCAGATGAGCAGTTAGCAGGGCTTTATTTAGCGCCTCACAGTGGCTATAACGAAACGTCTGACTATACAGATGATGCCGCCATTCAATCGGTGCTGGTCGTCTGCATCGTCAAAGACTGTGCGGGCTAAGATGATTAGACGGGGTTTAGAATCAGTCAACTCTATCGCGCATATCATCGAACAATAGCCCGATTCTGAGCCGTTTACCGCCGATGGGATTGAGTGCAAACTAGTAGACTCAGAATAGGCTACCCAGGAGACCCACGATGAAGACGCTAGGAACGGTGCTAATAGCTTTGATTGTGGCTGGCTGGATTGTGGCGATCGCCATTCTCTCTATCCAAAACGTATTTGTGACGACTGATGCGGGCTCAAACCAGCTGATTTCGCTGCGATTTTTACAGTATCAATCGGTTGAAATGCCGCTAGGTGTGGCACTGGCGCTTTGCCTTGCAGCAGGCATGGTTGGAGCTGCCATTCTCGCCCCCATCTGGAGCAGTTTGGGCGATCACCCCAGTCGTTATGATTATGACAATGATGGCGATGACGATTTCTAACTGATTTTCTGCAGGGTTCCAACTCCAGCATTCACAGCAATTATTGGTTTGAGTAAATCACAACAACGCTGCCTGGTTATGCAATATTACTACCCGGCTTAAACACGGGCTGCATGGTGTTTCCTCTGAATTCCGATCTGTCTTGGCACATTATTTCTTGGCACATTATTTCTTGGCACATTATTCAGAGGTCTCAATCGCATAAATCTGACCGTCAATCAGCAGTCGAGTGATGCCCTTAGCCTGTAAATATGGGCTTGTTTTTTGCAGCATCTTACCATCTGGAATCTTAACCACTCTCTGTGTACGCCGATTTGAAAATCGACGAGCAATTCGATGATTGTCAAAGACAGGCAGCGTCCGAGCTTGAACTTCTCCATCTGGAATCTGCCCCAATTCGGCAAAGTCTTTCAGCGGTCGAGTGATCAGCTCGGCAGAGCGATCGACGACCAAATAGCACGGCTTGGGGAGCGCTGCATCTGAGAATGGCAAAATTGGCACCAAAGTCTTACCACGAATATGGGGCCTAGCCAGCTCTGACAGACTAAAGCGCTCGTCATCGTCATCGTCATCGTCATCGTCATCGTCATCGTCATCGTCCCGATCGTCATCGAGGTCGTCGTTCAAATCATTAAAATCTTCTTGCGGATTGAGCAAATCATCGTGCAATCCGTCGGCAAACCTGCTTTCCTCGTCTGCATCACCTGCCCCATCATAATCGCGGCTTTCGGAGTTAAGGTCGGTGTCACTTACCATATCGTTGGGCTGGCTAGACGCCTCACGAAACGACATAGAGTCGTTGACGACCTGCAGGTTATCACCCTCATTGGCGACGGCATCTACTCGTCTCCTGAGACGGCGTTTGGGAGCTTCTGGCGCAACCGGAAGATCGGGTTTAGTCGTCTCGGTCAGTATCGACGCAGATGAATCAGCCTCATCCGCAGAGCTAGCCATACTGACATCAGTGGCCATGCTAGCCGATGCATGTGCTGATATTGGGGCGTTCGCATCTGCCCCTTTGGTGATTCCAGCTCGCTTTTGCTGAACCAGAGTTTCATACTCATCATCTGACAAAGACTGTTTCAAGATTCGACTGATCGTGCTGTTGCTAACACCATATCGACTGGCCAAAGTAGATGTTGTCTCCTGTGGCTGACGATAGAGCCTAAGAATCTCTTGCTTATCAGAATCAGATAGTTTTTTCGGAGGCATGCCGTTTGCTCTTCGAGTATCAGCCGTTTGCGCTTAGTGCTACTCCAGTGTAGCGCTATAGGTAAACCTCTAGGCGCGTCTGCGCATTCCACGACGAGAGCGTGTAGACAAGTCGTATTCTAGTGCAGCTCCAATGCTAAACAACACCCCGCTAAATACCCAAAACACTTCTGGGAGAGCACCCGTTTCATACGTGTCAAACCGTTCAATTGCGTAGGCAAACCACATATCTGAGATGTAAAACGAAAAGGCAGCGGCAGCAATGAAGCGCCACGACAGTGAAAACCGCCCACCCCAAAATGCTAATAACAGCATGGTCGCCATTACCACTAAAAAGATATCGCCGATGACATAGAGCAAGGCAACAATATCTGCGTATGGGTTCAGCCCATCTTCTAATGCAATCACCCATCCAGGAACATTAGACGGAGGCGTGGTATCAAGTTCAGAACTATCAGTTGGCTGCGAAGATTGAGCCAGCTCTACTGCAGGAAAACTGAATGAGACCCATTGAAGAGATGAGTCATTTTCCGGTGGTGAGTGGATGGCGATCGCCCCAAAACCTGATGGGATGGCATATTCCAAACCTGCAACTCGATACTTCTGGAATGCTTCATCTTCACTCGTGTCAGCGTAGGATACAAAGTAGGCGATCGCAATACCTGCAATGGCGATACCAACCACAATTCCCCACTGTCTAGATGTCAGACTGAGCCGTCTAGACACCACAGCCATCAGCATGCCAGTGCCCAACATCAGGTATGTCAAGAGAAAGAAGAAATCCGCAGGTGACACATTAGGAGACAGTTTCCAAACCAGTTCCCACCATCCTAAGATGAGATTGGCGATAAAATAAGACACCGTCCCAAGACCAATGAGCAACCAAACGATCCGCCCACTGACAATTTGAGAACTGCCCCAGTTACGAAAACACAAAATAGCAGCACCTAGCATGGCTACGTTTTCTAACACATAGGTCACAATGCTGTACCAGGCAGGGCGCGGCACGATGGGGCTACCTAGTAAAAATACTAGCAGTGCCATGATCCCCCAGACAGTTGCAGCCAATACGACATTCTGGACAGATAAGACAGAACTAGACAGAGAGGACTTGTTGCTCACTGATCTGCTCCTACAAAATACGACAGTTGCACCAATGCGCTGCTAATTTTAATTGACGGAATCAAGCAATCTCTAGAACAAACCAGCGCATAGCATGCCACTTGTCAAACATTGCTTGACGCAACCCTAGCACGTTTGACCATCAACCTGACTACGAAAGTAAAAGTATAAATCACTGGCTCCCCAAACGGGGTTCTTAAAATAAGACGAGAGTTAAGCTGCACCCAAATCCAAACTAGGTTTTTGCTGACAAGAAAATCTCAGTTCTCGCTCTGAGCTTGGCATCAACTCGCTTGAGTTCTGCCGCTGTTCCTGTTTATGCACTGACGCCCAGGAATCATGATTGCCAAACCTTACCTGTTGGAGATTGCTTCAGCCACGCTAGAAACTGACTTCGTTCTTGAGCTGGCATATCTTGCAACGCATCCATGACGCGCCCGGTAAAGTTGGCATTGCCAAAATGTTCCTTACCAATGCGGTACAGTTCTTGCAGTAGCGTGTTCAGGTGATGTTCTTGCCACGGTGGAACATGCAGAGCCGCCAGGGGATCGACAGTTAGTAACTGGTTAACATGATCGGGAGTATCAGCTTCAGGAAATTTCCACTGTTGGAAGACGTCAGTAATCTCTTTCTGGAATATCCCCAGTTGCCGAGAACCGAGCAAATCTTCGATGTCAATGTAGACAGCTTGCAACAATAAAAGGCACGCTTGCGTATACGCAGAAGTAGGCGTGTCATCTTCATTTGCTCCAGAACTGGTGTCTGAAAACTGTTCTAAACGAACTTTTCCCCATACGCTATAGCGATCTGGTTCTTCTAACAGCACGCATGCTTTACCGCGATTGTCAGTCAAATCACGCCAAAATGCCCTAGCTTCTTCATCTTGAGCAGCGCTAAAAACGCTAATCAAACGAAACAGTTGCCCCTGATAATTCAGAATAGGGATTTTTTGATCCCGCTTAGGGTGTTGAACAGATGAGATTTCAACATCCTGCCGCTTTAGAATAAACATGACGCTGCCAATTGACTCCTGTCAAGGCTAAGGGAGTGCAAGACGATACTGACTGACACGCATAATACTGACACTCATAATTAACATATAAACCCGATCAGCGAATTTTTGACTCCAAGTATGATGCGGACAAAGCTGACGCTGAAAAACCACATCTCGATGGCGATCGCCTCGTCGAGTGACATTCTAAAATCAAGACCTTAAGAGGATGTTTGCAACGTCCCATTTCCTGTAGCAAAAGTAGGGAGCCCCCTTAAATCCCCCCTTTTTAAGGGGAAGCAGGGGGGATCGGCGGTGACTAAAGCTACAGCAAATCACTTTTCAAACGCCATCTAAGCTGATTTCAAGTTTACCTCTCTACTCTGCACATCATTGCGCTGCATATCATTTAAGTTTTGATGATTGAATGACTGTCGAGAAATTTAGCTTACAGTAAACCTGAACAGTTATTATAGAGTCCGGTGGATTACTGTGTAATGATGGCTTAACATGCATTACGGGTTCTGCCCTCATGTTTCTCTAAATGAGTTGGTTAAAGTCTTCCATTTTTAGAAAATCCATCTATAAACTTAGAAAGTCGCTGACTTTAATGCTGGTAACTTCCGGCTCCAGTAGCTCAGTGGATAGAGCATCTGCCTTCTAAGCAGACGGTCGTTGGTTCGAATCCAACCTGGGGCGTTAGACCGATATCATGTCAATCTCGATAGCTGAAGTGTGGTGTTGGGTTAACTCCTGCGGAGACACTTCGCGTTTCTTTTATGCCCCTGCGCTCAATCCACGCCTTTGTGAGTGCCGTAGGCGGAGCAAAGTCGAAGCCTACGGCAAGAGGGAATCAGCCTTTTACGAGTTGTGTCAGTCAGGCCATATACTGCTGAAACTCTAGAGGATTCTACGAGCCCTTTAGCCAGCAACCCTGTCGAGGCACCTATGTCGTCGAGGTGATGGCCGACCCACGCATTGAACGAGGGGCAAGAGATTGGAGCCTTAGAGAATTGACAGCGGTTCTAGACTTGTGGCTACATCAGCTCAACAAATCCTCTACTCGACTCACAAATCTGATCTCATCTAACTATGCTTAGCTAATTATCGGTATGCAAGAAACTCGAAAACCTTATGAGGGTTTCCTCCTGTAACCTTATCTTTTGAAACCATCAATGACCCACTTTAGATGTGAGCATCACTGCCATAGCCCAGCTGATTTGGCCGATTCATTCGACATGGTGACTACATCCGGGTGAGCGCCGATATTTTAGCTAGCTTATTGTCCTCAAGCCCTTGGAGTTCATCTAGACTGAGCCAACCTTCTTTGACCAGTCCTGCCAGCACAAAAATTAAAACAGAATGTTGATAGTCATATTTGCCATCGAGATCATGCCGCCTTGCACTTAAAAAGTCATGAAGGCTCCACATGTCATCCAGTTCTGAAAGCGTGGTGGCGCGCTGGCGAACAGCCTGCATCAGCGTAGTTGTTTCTCGCTGATGCGCCTTCTCAAAGGCGTTGCGCGCGATCTTTTCTTCTGTTTTTGACCACTGAGTATCGCTCACCTGCATCTCTAAACCTAAACTCTGCGAGTTATTTACCAGATTACTTATTCACATTTCATAGGCTACATGTCTCCTAAATCGGGTCATGGCGTTGCCATGCGACCCCCCTTGAGGAAAAAATGCCAGTGCCAAACTGAGAGAAATGTTAAGTTATGCTAATTATTCTATACCACTTTAGCTTGGAATCTTGAGTTTTCTCACATACAGGCCCCTAATTCTAGATTTAGATGCGGGGTAGCCTCATTTGTGCAGATAAAAATGAAACCGGATTAAGGGTTGATTGACGGACAAAACTATTTACAACTCATATCCTGCATTGAGTCAGGAGACCTGCCCCCTACATCAGATGAACTACTGTAAGGGCGCGGCCTCCGCATCCCATGCAGTAGTTTTTGTCAGTCAATCAGCCTGCCTCAAACGATGATTGACGAGCGTTCGGATAGAGCAAATGAGGTCGCAAATATAGCAAATGAAGCCACAAATGCTGTAAATGAGGTCGCAAATGCTGCAAATAGAGCCACAAATGCTGCAAATGAGATCGCAAATGCTGCAAATAAAGGCTCAGATATAGCAAATGAAGCCACAAATGCTGCAAACGAGGTCACGAATGCAGCAAATGAAGCCACAAATGCTACAAATGAGATCGCAAATAGGGTAGGCGATCGCACCCCTCATCTAAAACTTATCTATCATTTACCCGAGGCGATCGCCCCTACTCAGGTCGCACCGCCGTTACTTCAATCTCAACCAACCAACCCGGATTCACCAGCCCTGCCACCTGCATTGCAGAACGCGCAGGTAGATTTGGCTGCTCCTCGGTGCCAAAGAACTGCGTATAGCCTGCCATGAATCCGGCAAAATCCATGCGGCCATCGAGGGATGGATCGCCCACCAAGAAGACCTGCATTTTGACCACATCGCCCAGTGTCAAATCCAGGCTCTCTAGAATCCCTTGAATCCGTTCGAGCACTGTGATGGTCTGCATTTGCGTATCTCCAAATGCTGCGATCGAGGTCGGATCAGCGCTTTCATCAATCACGGGAGGCACCTGGCCACTGAGATAGACCACATCTGCATCACTCATCACTTCCACGGCTTGAGCAATCGGGAAATCAGAGTTGGGAATGGGATATCGCACCACCTCATCAGCCACAGAGGGTTGAGACGTAGAGAGCAGGAGGGCGATCGCCCCTCCAACCATGATCAACGGCACCCAGGCCAATTTTTTCCAGGTTGTCATCCATACGTTCATGCTGCTTGCCTCTCTGCGATTTTTTGGACTGCGACATGGGCCGATAACACTGCCCCTTCTTGCCAACCTGTCAGGTAACTCAGGTGTTCACCCGCTAAATAGATAAAATCATCCGGCTGATTCAAAATCGGGTAGGCTGTCTCCAGAGCCTCTTCTTCCCACTCAATCCAGCCGCCTTCGCTATAGGGGACTTTGTGCCACGCAATGCTCATCCCTTGAGCAAGGGCTAGTTCTTGCCCATAGCCGGGATGAACGGCCTCACCATCTTCGATCGCCTTCGTGAGCCGATCAGCCAATGACATTGCCCCAATCCGTTCTCCGATATCATTGTCCCAAATGTAAGCTCCAACAAGGATGCCCTTTTGAGCATGGAAGCGGTTGGCCGGATACCAGATTTGCGTAATGTCGCGGGTTGTCCACGAGATGCCGCCATAGATTTGCTCGTCGTCTTCCCAAAAGCGACGGTTAGCCTGAAAGCCAATTTTCATTGCCTTGACATACGAACTGCCTCCAGTGGCGATCGCCCCTTGAAACGCGGGCGAAAAGTCAGCATCAATGCCTGCTAAGACTGACAGCGGCAAGGTGCAGATGGCGTAGTCTCCTGCAAGTTCGCTGGCGCTCCCTGTGGCCTCATCAGTGTAGACAATGCGAACGCCACTAGATGTTTTGCGGATCTCAGTGACCACGGCATTGTAGGTAATCAGGTGCCCCACCTGGCGAGCAAACGCTTTGGCAATTTCATCCATGCCGCCCACGGGCTGCAGCATCGTGGCAGCCTGGTTATAGCCTTCAGCAAAGTGCATTTTATATTGCCAGAAGTCTGAGTTGAGCAGTTCGGCTAGGGGCAAAGGGGCGTATAGATCTCCGGATTTCATCCCGGCACCCGGAGGGTCTTGATAGCCCGCACGACCTGACCCATCATAGAAATAATCGCTGTTGAGGTTGCCATATCGACCCACAAAGTCGAGAATGCGCTCGGCATCATCGGCTGAAATATCTTCTTCCAGAGCGTTTTTACGAATGGCTTTGGCCAGCAGTTCGGCGATATAGCCCCGGCTATCGTTCATAATGCGCCGATTGAGCATGGCGTCGCCGCCAAAGGCCGCATCATCCTGAAAGCGGGCGGCTCGGTTTTCATTCACAATCACTTCCAGCGGCACACCCAGCTCTTTGCAGTAGCTCAGCAGCCCCTGATGGTGATAAGGAATGCGGGCCGGCCCAGGGTTGATATACAAATAGTCATCACCATCGAAGGGACAGGTCTGCGTGCTATCAGTTTCGGCAATTTCATCGCCGCCGTGAATTGTCCAACATCGACCACCGGGGCGATCGCGGGCTTCTAGAACAGTGCAATCATAGCCCGCTTTGTCAAGCTCATAGGCCGCTGTCAAACCGGCGATGCCTGCGCCCAGAATAATAATTTTGGTGCCATTTCCAGAACCGGCAGTCAAGTTGGGTCGTTCTGTGCCCGTAGCTTCTGCATGGAGCAAGCCCATCGCTTTCATGGTGGTCAGAGTGGCGGCAACGCCTCCAGCACGGGCGACAAATTTCAAAAAGGTGCTTCGTTTCATAGATGTCCCATGTCGCTATTGCGAGAATTAACATTGATCGGTTGCAACTGGATGCACGAAGCCGAGTAGTAGCAGCAAGGGGGATACTTTAGTTGACGGACAAAAATTCTGCATAGGATGGGGAAGCCGCGCCCTTACAGTAGTTCATCTGATGTAGGGGGCAGGTCTCCTGAATCAATGCAGGATATGAGTTGTAAATAGTTTTGTCTGTCAATCAAAGGGGGTGCCAGCACGTTCGTTCTATATTTTTGACATGGGTAAGAAATTAGCCGCTCTGTTGCCGCTGAGATGTATTCTGTGATGCAGTTTGCCAGATTTGAAAAATACTTGATTACAAAAAATAGGACGTTCTTAATAGTTCTAATCTCGACGCGACACCTTTCTTGAACACAGACGATCTTGCTGCTGAATACGCTACAAGTCTCAGGGGCGTTGCAGGTGATTCGTCAAAGTCTGCTGTCAGTGTCGGGCGATCGCCGTTGAGTAGTTGCTTTCCGAATCGTGCTGCAAGGGGAATGATGGAAGGGTAATACCTGCTAAGCACAGGCGCAACATAATAGATGACAATCCGGATGTACGCGACGGCTTACAGCTGCATGTGAGCCGCAATATTAGGCATGAAGGAACGGTCGTAAACTTCTTTCCTAATTCGCTCAAGCCTCAATCAAATCCTTGAATCCGCAAGCATCCATGATAGGTTTGAGAATGTCCGACTGAATGGCGCGTAGGTCATGCCAACTGGGTTAGCAGCCAGCATTGCAACAATTCCTATTTTGATGGTGCTCGTGCTGCTCTTAGGGTTGCGACTTCCAGCCAGCCGCACTATGCCCATTGCCTTTGGGGTGACGATGGCGATCGCCCTTTTGATCTGGCAAGTGCCGCTCAATTGGGTGATGGCGGCCTCAATTCAAGGCTTGGTGATCGCTGTCGAGATTCTCTACATTGTATTTGGGGCGATCTTGCTGCTGAATACGCTGCAAGTCTCAGGGGCATTGCAGGTGATTCGTCAAAGTCTGCTCTCAGTGTCGGGCGATCGCCGGGTTCAAGTCATTATCATTGCCTGGCTATTTGGCAGCTTTATTGAGGGGGCATCGGGCTTTGGCACCCCAGCCGTAATCTGCGTACCGCTGCTGGTCGCAATTGGCTTTCCGGCTATGGCTGCGGTGATTGCCGCGCTGATTATTCAGAGCACGCCGTCCACCTTTGGAGCCGTGGGCACCCCCATTGTGATTGGTATTGATGCGGGGTTAAGTGGCGTCGAGTCAGTCAATCAGGAGGTTACTCGCCTGGGACTGAGCTATAGCGGCTATCTTGACCAGATTGGCGTGAATGCAGCCCTAGTCCATAGCGTCGTCGGCACCTTTCTGCCTCTGATATTAGTCGTTATGATGACGGCCTTGTTTGGGGAGCAGCGATCGCCCTGGGAGGGGTTGGCAGCCTGGAAATTTGCTCTATTTGCGGGAT
>CAZCXK010000136.1:0-11364 GCA_964502605.1 uncultured bacterium | reverse complement strand
CCAGGACGTCAAACCATCCTCGACTCGCTGGCGCGCGCCCCATTGCTATGGTCATAACGCAACTCTCCAAAAAAATTAGCTACAGAGATGAGTTCACACTATTCTGCATGAATCGAATTCTTGCTTGTGCAGAAAACGCTACAGAATGTGAGTAGTGTTTACTTTTCTTTACTATAATATCAGTAACTCAAATGTGGTCACAGAAGTTTGTAATCCTTTCATCTCTATCTTTTGATCGTATCGAACTTATCAAAATATGGGGATTGATTTCTCATATTTGCCTGTGACACTGAATTGAGCGACTTTAGATCAACTAGATTTCTGTGAATCTACAGGCTGTCTCAGAGATGAATCTGTGATAATAAGAGCGATATCAGTTTTGGACTTTCTTAATTTTCATGTTCATTATCGACATAACTTTGAAAGGCACCGTCATTACGCTGTCAGTGCAGCGCAAGTCGCATGATGATGCGATCGCCATTTATCAGCATGTACTAGATGCACTGAAATCAGGCAATCCCGTTGTGCTTGAGCTGACCTGTGAGCAGCAACCTGAGAAGAAGTTGGCTGTGTTATTGAGCGAAGTCTCAGGTGTCCAAGTCTATGAAAAGTCGAGCACAACTGCTGCGTCTGGCCGTCCGCCGGGGTTCTTCGCATTAGCAGAATGAGTAGTTTGAATTCCAGCAGTTCTCCTCCTCTGGCGATCGCTCTGCAAAATGTCTCATTTCAGTGGCCATCAGGGGCAACGGTCTTAGACTCGTGTTCTCTGGCAGTTCCTGCTGGCGAGTTTTGGATGCTGCTGGGCACAAACGGCAGTGGCAAATCAACGCTGTTAAGATTGTTGGCGGGTTTATTAGCTCCGTCCCAAGGTGATATTGAGACGATGCAGCCTGTGGGCTTTGTCTTTCAAAACCCCGACCATCAGCTCGTTATGCCTACAGTAGGGGCTGATGTGGCTTTTGGCTTAGTTAATGAGCATCTCTCGATGTCTGTGATTCATCAGCGGGTCGAGGAGGCTCTAGCAGCCGTAAAGCTTAATCACCTAAAGCGCCGCCCAATTTATGCTCTGAGTGGAGGCCAAAAGCAACGCATTGCAATTGCAGGAGCGATCGCCCGCCATTGCTCAGTGTTGCTACTCGATGAGCCCACAGCATTGCTTGACCCAGATAGTCAGCTTGATTTGGTGGCTCAGGTTCGCAACTTAGTCAAACATCGTGGCATTACGGCTCTGTGGGTGACCCACCGTCTAGATGAGCTGGACTATTGCGACGGTGCGTTTTTGCTAGACCGTGGACGGGTCGTCGATCGAGGCGATCCAATGCGCCTCAAGCATCAACTGATGCAGTTTCATGAGCAGCGCTTTACATAGTGCAACAAAAAAGTGGCATTATATAGTAACAACACTTTTAGTAACAACGCTTTTCTCAAGGTTGAATCTTAGCGATCGCCATTATGTCAATCTAGCCATGCCACATTCTTCCCAGCACGCCATTTTGCTAGTAGACGGCTACAACATTGTTGGAGCCTGCGGTGACTTGAGCAAATTGCGCGACCAGGGTGGGTTAGATGAGGCTCGGCGTAGATTAGTGGAGTCTTTGACGGGTTACAGCGCATTTCATGGGTTTGATACCCAGGTTGTTTTTGATGCCTACTATCAAGGAACACCAGGATATCGCGAAGTCGTCACCCAACATTTATCCGTCCACTACACAGATTATCGACAGACAGCCGACACATACATTGAGAAAGCCTGTGCCGACTTTCGCAGTGATGTGCGGAAATTTAGTCATCGGCTGATTGTCGCGACGTCTGATCGGGCTCAGCAGCTAACGGTTGTCGGCTATGGGGCAGAATGGATGTCAGCCCATCGTCTGTTGAGTGACATTGAAGTCGTGAGCCATCGGGTTCGACGCAAACAGCGGTCTCAAGAGCGATCGCGCAGTCGGTTCTTGGCTAGCTCTCTTGACCCGGCAGCTCAGAAAAGACTTGCTCAGCTACGACTAGGTTTGGATGGAGAAAGGTGACGGTATCTGTCACAAGTTCATCAAATTTCGATTGGGTCTTGTCAAACGTCTACGTTTGTCGATATTATAAGTAACTGCAATCCTCAGTAGCTCAGTGGTAGAGCGGTCGGCTGTTAACCGATTGGTCGTAGGTTCGAATCCTACCTGGGGAGTTGAAAGTTCAATAAGTCAACAGCAATGTGTCTTTACATTATTGTGAAGGTTGAATTTGGATGAATTGATTAATTGGGGGCGATCGCGTCATCATCCCTTTGTAAAAACATTGGCTCTGCGGCACTCACGGGGATTATGACGCGGTTGTCATGCTGTGATCATCTAGAGCAGTCGTCATAGAATAGTCGTCATAGATAGTAGAGACGACCGCCTCGAAGCTGGACAACGGGGTGGTTTGACAGGCGCACAAGCTGCTCATTATGAGTTGTGACAATCACCGTGATGCCAATCTTATTTAATTTTTTGAGAATCTTGATCACTTGCCACGCATTTTCAGGATCTAAGTTACCTGTCGGCTCATCAGCGAGCAAGATAGGTGGAGTGCTGACAATGGCGCGAGCAATGCTGACACGTTGCTGCTCACCTCCTGAGAGTTGCTCTGGGAAGCAGTCTGCTTTGTCTTGTAATCCCACCATTTTTAACGTAGGTAGCAGGCGGCGGTGGATTTCCTTGCGCGTAAATCCTTGAGCCCACAGCACAAACGCCACATTTTCAGCCACAGTTCTACGAGGAATCAGCTTGTAATCTTGAAAGACGATGCCAATCTGGCGGCGCAGCATAGAAAGCTGATGACCTCTTGTCTGCGACAGATACACATCATTGACGATTACGTCTCCATCGCTACAGCGCTCTTCGCCATAGAGGAGCTTGAGCAACGTAGATTTGCCTGCGCCGGAAGGCCCTGTGACAAACCAAAAGTCGCCACGCTTGACTTGCCAACTCACATTATGAAGCGCATGGCTGCCGTTAGCATAGACCTTAGAGACCTGCTGAAAGCTGACAATAATGCGAGACGCCGGATCAGGCCAATTTGCTGAGATTGTCCGAAACCCTGTCGAGTCAGCAGGAGATTGGGAAAAAATGTGAGGCGATCGCTCTGTTGGAACAGATACCATAAGCGTAAATCGGGATGCGCAGTAAACCAAAGTTGCTTAGATTAGGATGCACTAAGTCGGCTAGAGACGCAATCCTCATGATCACGATCGTCGCGAATAGTGGAGCGATCGCCACGCAAATTTGGGCAGAGCCAACATGCGCCGCCAGCGCCAAGGTTCCTGATAGAGGCGATAGAGCCATTCAAGATGGTTGTTGCAAAACCACTCAGGGGCCCGGGTCTTGACGCCTGACCAAATGTCGAAGCTACCTCCCACCCCAACCCAGATCGCATTGGGGACATAGTGACGATGTTCTGCAATCCAAAATTCTTGGCGGGGCACCCCTAGCCCCACAAAAATCATGGTAGGGCGCAGTTGGCTGAGTCGATCACAGAGCTGATGATGATCTGCCGCAGAGAGATATCCATGCTGAGTTCCGGCGATCGCCAACTCTGGAAGCCTCTGCTGCCAGATATCAGCAGCAGTTTGAGCCACACCCGGCGCACCGCCATAAAAAAACACTGAATCGGCGGCGCTCTTCCGGGTGGCCTCATGCAGCAGCGCCTCAGCCAATTCGATTCCAGGATATCGCCGAATACGCTGCTGCCGCAGCCACAGGTAAAACACAATGCCTGCACCATCTGGAATCACTAACTCAGCCTGTCGGATGATTGCAGCCAAATCAGAGTTCTGCTCGGCCTGCATCGCCATTTCAGCGTTGAGCGTGACCACATGAGCACCCTGCCCCCGCCGCCTCATTAGCCAGCCAACATAATCTCTAGAAATATGGACAGGTAAGCCCAAAACATCAGCTTGGTGCAGCGGGTTTAGATCTTGGAGTTGCTCCGGCATAACACAATAATGATGTATCTAAAATGATGTATCTACCTCACGCCACCCCTCATTATCTACTGTGTTATGGCGAATAATCGAGATGAATGGCATGATTTTACCCGCTAAGGCGTTTGATCAATCTTTTTTAATCGATAAAGATAGTGACAAGCAAAATCAGGTTGGCTTAAAGATCCGAGAAATCAGACATCCTTACATTGTCATCAACATCAACCTTGAAATAAAGTCTGAGTCGAGTCTCTGGATTGATTTGGACTCATTCCAATTAGCTCCAGTCCTTAGCTCTATGAGATTTGGGGCGATCGCTCCATAACCTGGTTGGATACATACTTGCAACAATTGAGTACACTCAACGTTCAGACAAAGTCCAGATATTCCCAACCCAGGCAGCGCAAAGAATGTAACCTATCATCTGGAGTATATGTTTCTCAAGATGGGTATGAGAAGGTCTAATCTCACGGATCGAGCTAGTTGCATATGGGGTATTTAAAGTGGTTTTGGCATCACTGAGGCAAACTCAAGGGGTGTTCTGGTCTACAATGGCTCCCACCATTGCCGCTGGTTTTACGTTCAATCCCGTTCAGACATATGTGAGCATTTGCCAATGTCCACCTCCAGTTTTTCCTATTCTGGTGACTCCAATTTATCCATGTCTCTAATGTCGCTTCAAACCAACCTAGATAGCTATTATCGAGAGGTGATGAGTGTTGTCCTCTCTCGACAGAATCCCGTGACAGGCTTGCTGCCTGCCAGTACGGATGTCAATATTCATGGCGACTATACCGACGCATGGGTACGGGATAATGTCTACAGCATTTTGTCTGTTTGGGGGTTGGCGCTGGCCTACCGCAAGCTTGACCAGGATTGGGGGCGGACTTACGAATTAGAGCATAGCGTTGTCAAACTGATGCGCGGCCTGTTGACCGCCATGATGCAGCAAGCCCACAAAGTTGAGCGGTTTAAATCTACCCAGTCGCCTCTGGATGCCTTACATGCTAAATACAGCACCCAAACTGGATCGGCAGTTGTCGGAGATGAAGAATGGGGGCACCTGCAACTCGATGCCACCTCACTCTACTTGCTGACGCTGGCTCAAATGACAGCCTCAGGTCTGCAAGTTATTTTCACAATTGATGAGGTTAATTTCATTCAGAACCTGGTCTACTACATTGGGCGAGCCTATCGCACGCCCGACTACGGTATCTGGGAACGAGGTAACAAAATCAATCATGGTAGCCCTGAATTAAATGCCAGCTCAGTCGGGATGGCTAAGGCTGCACTAGAAGCCATGAACGGCTTAAATCTGTTTGGTGTGCGGGGTAGCCAGACGTCTGTGATTCATGTGTTGCCAGATGAAATCGCGCGGGCTCGGATGACGCTGGAATCAATCTTGCCCAGAGAATCTGGCTCTAAAGAGGTTGATGCGGCACTGCTGAGCATTATCGGGTTTCCGGCCTTTGCTGTCGAAAACAAAGATGTAGTTGACCGCACTCGCCAAAATGTAGTTGAGAAGCTGCAAGGACGATATGGCTGCAAACGGTTTCTCCGAGACGGGCACCAAACGGTGATTGAAGATGTGAGCCGTTTACACTATGAGCCTTGGGAGCTGAAGCAGTTTGAACATATCGAGTGTGAATGGCCGCTGTTCTTTACCTATCTATTGCTCGATGCTCTATTTCGGGGCGATCGCTCTGCTGACTACTATGCGGATTGTTTGCAGACGCTCACGGTCGAACGAGATGGGATTGCCCTCCTCCCAGAACTGTATTACGTTCCAAACGATCACATTGAAGCAGAACGCCAGCACCCAAATAGCCAAACCCGACTCCCCAACCTCAATGTTCCGTTGGTCTGGGCTCAGAGTCTTTACATTCTCGGCAAACTGCTGCGAGAGGGTCTGATTGCCTTGGGGGATTTAGATCCACTGGGGCGACATCTGCGTACTGGCTATCATCATCCGTTGATTGTGCAGGTAGCGCTGCTGGCCGAAGATGAAGCCCTGCAAGATGAGCTGGCCACCTATGGGATCGATACCCAAACCCCTCTCCAGCTGGAATCGCTCCAAGTGCGAAACGCCCGCGAGTTGTCTACTGTTTATGCCCAAATTGGCCGCAACGATAAGCTCCAAATCTCCGGGCGTCCGGTGCGCCGCCTTCGCAGCCTCACCACCTCTCGCATCTTTCGCATTCGCAATACGATTGTTGTCTTTTTGCCATCGTTTCTTGATCAGCAGCAGTTTTATCTCACCCTCGATTATCACGTCCTCGTGGCTCAAATCAAAGGAGAGTTAGCCTACATTCAGGCACACTGGCATGATTTAGGTCGCCCAACGGTGACGCTGTTGCTAACCCATGCCATGTTTGAGGTTGGGCACACTGATAGCCCCAGCAACGGCCACAGCAGCAGACATCGAGGCATTGAGCGATCGCCCCTACTAGAGCTGATCAAGCAGCTTCGAGATGGCAACTGTGATGGGGTTGACGTCAAGGTTGGACGCCTCAACCAGCTCATGCTGACCGCCAAAATGGAGCGGATTGACTACATCCACAACTTTGAGTTTTCCACCGCTCCGATTCTAGATACGGCTCCCGTTCAGCATTACCTGACGTTTTACTCCGACCAAAATTGGCCGCTGAGCAATACGCAAGAGTTTACGGTAGAGTGTGAAACAAATATTTCCCTGCTGTTGGCTAGCTTACGGCAGTCATCAAACCTCTACGAACAAGTCGGGCTGCTAGAAGCATTGGCTCGACGGCAAAGTTTAGAATTTGATACGGGTTTGGGGGGCCCTGGGTGCGCGATTACAGTGGCTGACCTGCTGAATGAAGTCTATGACAAAGCAGCTCAGATCAGTCTTTGGGCGGTGATTCGTCGCGCAGCTGGGCTGCTCAACAAAGTTGATATTGGCTTGTCAGACGCTGTAACTGATATTTTGGTGCGGCAAAAGCAGATCACCGTTGGCAAAGCCTACAGTCAGGCCTCGCTGATCACGACGCCCATGCCTCACGACGAGATCATGGAGAAAATACAGGCTTTCTGTGGTGAAGATAGCCGCGATCGCCCCTTGACTCAGGAGATTTTGATTTACTTGAGCGTGTTGATTAAAACTGATCCCCATCTGTTTGATGAGCTTTTGACCCTGCGGGTGAGCTATCTTATTTTGCTCGTAACGAGTGAGTTAGCTCAAGAGATGGAAACTCCTCAAGATGAAGCCTATGAGCACCTGATGCATTTGAGCCCGTTTGAGATCAAAAGTCGGCTCCGCCATGTCTTAGAAGGCTACGTGGGTCTTAATCAAACGCTGTTTCGGCGAGAATCACTGCGCGTTAAGAAAGCAGGAACCATTCAATGGGTCATGTTGCCGGAAGACAATGCGGATGAGCCCGTGGGCGGTAGCTGGTGGCGGCAGCGGCAGCGAGATGGCTCGTTGAATCGAGTTCCCAAGGATTTTTATCCGCGAGTTTGGTCGGTTTTACAACACTGCCGAGGCGTAATCATTGGCGATAAGCTAGAACGGCGAAATCGGTTAAACAGCGAGTTGATTCTATCAGAAATGACTCCTGAGGAAAAAAACTTTGCCCTCCGGGTAGAACATTTGCTCAACAAAATTCAAGCACCAGAATATCGTCAGCTCAATGCGGAAGCGCTGATTGAACTAGCAGCCATTGTAGAACGCAACTCCGACTTGCAAGTCGAAGAAAATATCGTGCTTGATGTGTTGATTGGTCATGCCGTGCGACTAGCCTGGTTAGAAGAGTATCCCGATCATCGTGACAACTACGACGAACATAAAGCTAATGCTTGGCGCTCGTTTTACGATACCTCGCCGCGTCAGTGCTCTCGGCACATTGCCAGTGCGCTACAGTTCTTAACAGAACTCGGACAAAGCGATGCTGACTTAGCTGCTTCATCCGAGTTAAACCGACAAGAAAATGTCGCAGTAAAAGAGGCACAACTGCCCTGAGATGTATCTCAAAATTGTAAGAGAGTCGATGTTGTTGCCAAAATGACAAACTATTCCCAGCGATCGCGACTACCGCCCCCATCTGAGCGTCGCCTGTTGTCTCGGTTCTCGCGGGGTTTAGCTTTGTTGACTTTAATGGTGCGCCCCATCCATTCTGCCCCGTCTAGCGCATCAATCGCGGCCTGCTCTTCAGCATCGGATGACATATCCACAAAGCCAAACCCACGCATGCGACCTGTTTCGCGATCAACCGGGAGCTGAACTCGCACAACAGTGCCATATTCTGCAAATGCTGTGTTTAGATCCTCCTGAGTTGCATCAAACGAAATATTTCCGACGTAAATTGACATAGCGGATTCCCCGAACCATTGAAGTGCTTGAGACGTAGATTCGGAGAAGTGCCTGACAAAACGCAAACTATTTGACCGAATTTCATCTCACTAGAAACGTTAGCACAGAATTAGAATGATGATGCACAGCCGAAAATCAAGAATTTAAGACTCAATTCATGTTTTAACGTTGCGATGTTTCAAGCTACTCGTCGCCGCCTTGCTCTTTGGTATACGTTGGTTACAGCTACTTTGCTAATTCTTTTTGCCAGCGGCTTTTATGTCTATGTTCGCAATACTCTGGTTGAACGAGTCGATGACACTCTCAATCATGTGGTCGAAGTGGTGCAGCGATCGCTGGTGATTGAGTCTGACCCAGATACGGCGCTATTGGGGCCGGAGCCGGTGTTGCGGGTCAATGTCGAAGCGAGTTTTCGCAATAATGTAGATGCGGTCGATGACGATCATATTGATTTAGAGTGGTTTAGTCCGACGGGCGAGCTGCTGTGGTCTACCCTGGGGCAAGCGCTCAATCTGCCGCTGCATGTCAACCCCCATGGTGAGACGATTCATTTGCCAGGCGATCGCTTGCAGGGTGAGCAGCTGTTGCGGCAAGTGACGCAGCGGATTCAGGTCGGACGGCAGGTTTTGGGCTATTTGCGGGTGAGTCATCCGTGGTTTGAAGTCACCAAGCCGATTCGCCAACTAATTTTAGATTTGAGCTTAGGCACGACTCTATTAGTAGGGGTGACAGCCGCTGTGGGCTGGCTGCTTTCGGGGTTGGCGATGGCTCCGGTGAAAGACTCCTATCAGCGCTTAAAGCAGTTTACGGCAGATGCGTCCCATGAGTTGCGCAATCCGATTGCAGTGATTCAAACCAATGTTCAGGTGGCGTTGTCTGATCCGGATCCGCAGTTTCAGCAGGATCAGCTCAAGGTAGTGGAGCGCATTGTGCGTCGCTTGAGTCGGCTGGTCGATGATTTGCTGTTTCTAGCTCGTCAGGATAGTGGCATTGTGCAATTGTCATTTCATACCGTGGCGTTGAATGGTCTGCTAGCGGATGTGATCAACGAACAGCAGACGATCGCCACAGAAATGGATATTCAGCTATCATTTGCGGTTGGCGTCGCTCAGACTGGGCCCGTAGCTCCAGCATCGGCAAGTCCGCTATATGTCGTGCAAGGCGATCGCGACCAACTGATGCGACTGTTTACCAATTTGATTAGCAATGCCATTCAATATACGCCTGTGGGGGGTAAGGTTAGCGTTATGCTGCACCCACTCAAACGTCATAACATGAACTATCTGGCCGTTCAAATTCAAGATACGGGGGTGGGCATTCCCGTGGAGGCGCTGCCGCATTTATTTGATCGCTTTTATCGAGTTGATACGGCACGCTCAAATGGCTCAGGCACGGGGCTGGGGTTGGCGATCGCCCAAGCCATTGTCGAAACTCATCACGGATCGATCGACGTCGATAGCATCCCTCAACAGGGCACAACCGTCACGGTGATGTTGCCCGATAGCACGGGAACCCCTATGATCACAGCGTTGGAGACTGATAACTCCACCTCAGTCAGCCTGTAAACCCCATAATGGTTTAATTGCAATGTGTATCTAGGTCTAAAACCGCAGGGCTGCGGGAAAGAAAACTCCACAACTCGCAATAGACTGGAGCATAGATTGCACAATGATATGCCTGTGAGCTAGAGTTCAGGGCTTAGCGTTTCGTAGGGTGATGTGGGTATGGATTGGCCAACTATGAGTGCGATCGCCCTGACGATGGGTGGGCTGTCGTTGATCATCTGGGTGGGTCTGCTGTGGGCGTGGGGGCAGTTTTGGCGAGCCGATCAGCAGTTGGAGGTTCCCTCAAACCGCACGGAACAAGACGCTACGCTTTCACTACAGACTGGTTTTGATAACGCATCGTCTCAATTGCTCTCTCCAACGGTTTGTGTGGTCATTCCAGCTCGTAATGAGGCAGATGTGTTGCCGATCACGGTGCGATCGCTCTTGCAGCAAGACTATCCCGGTGAAATCTCGATCATCGTAGTGGATGATCATAGTACCGATGGCACGGCAGATGTAGCTCGGGCAGCGGCTCAGGCGCTCCATCCAGATCGATCTCAGGGGCGATCGCTTCAGGTTTTGCAGGCCGCCCCCTTACCCAGCGGTTGGACGGGAAAACTGTGGGCCCTCGAACAAGGGACGCAGCTGGCCATGCAGCAATCTGATTGGGACTTTCTACTGCTTACCGATGCAGATATTGAACATGATCGACTTAATCTCCGTCGCCTGGTGACAAAGGCAAAATCTGATGACCTCGAACTGGCCTCAGTAATGGTACGCCTCCGCTGTGAGAGCTTCTGGGAGAAATTTCTGATTCCCGCGTTTGTCTTCTTTTTTCAAAAGCTCTACCCGTTTCCGTGGGTAAACGATCCGCACAAACGCACTGCCGCTGCTGCTGGAGGCTGCATTCTCATTCGTCCTGTCACGCTCAAGCGCATTGGCGGCATCGCAGCGATTCGGCAAGCACTGATTGATGACTGCGCGTTAGCACAGGCCGTCAAAGCGAAATCAAATCATCCATCTAGTCAAACTCCTCGTCATGACTCGCCATCTAATGGCCGAATTTGGCTAGGACTCAGCACCTCAACTCGAAGCCTGCGGCCTTACCCCGACCTCAAAACGATTTGGGACATGGTTGCCCGCACCGCATACACGCAGCTTTACTATTCTCCCCTGTTGTTGGTGGGCACCTTATTCGGCATGATCCTGATTTATCTCCTGCCGCCTCTAATCACAATGGGCGGAGCTATCACCGGACATTGGAACATTGCAGGGGTCGGACTGGTGACTTGGGGGCTGATGGCGATCGCCTACTGGCCGACCGTGCGATTTTATGGATTGTCGGCTGCATATGCCCTGTGCTTGCCCGCGATCGCCTTTTTCTATACGCTGATGACTCTTGATTCGGCAATACGGCACTGGCGCGGGCAGGGCGGCTCCTGGAAAGGGCGGGTCTACTCAAACGTTTAGCTATAGTTTGGGCTTAGAAATCGGTTTTAAAGCATCGATCTCACTGCTGGTATTAACGATCTCACTGC
>CAZCXK010000135.1:0-11426 GCA_964502605.1 uncultured bacterium | reverse complement strand
GCGTGTCATCAATTAGAAAGATGAAAAACTCGTAAGACATTAAATAGAGAACTTCTTTGCGAAGTTGAAGCAGTACCGGGCGATTGCGACGCGCTACGATAAAACAGCTCGCAACTTTTTGGCTGCGATTCACTTAGCAGCTTCTGCGATTTGGCTTAATTGATGACACGCCCTAATTTAGACTACTGTGTACACACATTTCCCTATATGGCTAACACCTCCCTCGGAGAACTTCCCCCAAGTGGGGATGCATGAAAACAATCGCCATAAACGGCAGCGAATGCAGCATCGTTTGGAGCCATAGCAGTTGTGTGTACACGGTAGCCTGATTTAGGAGAGAGTCGAGGCCAAGGCAGACTGATGTAGGGATCAGCTCTCCTGCCCCGATGCAGGATATGGGTTGTAAATAGTGCCGTAGATCTGCCTCATACTCATTTGGCATCCTGGGAGCGTTAGGCGCTGTTATGGTCTCATCAGATCAATCACGTCGCACCCAACTCGACTCTAGCGAACGAACATAGTAATCTAAAGACCTCTCAGACATGAACATCATCGCTTGATCTACACCTGGATAGACCCAACCCTATGGATCTACAGCTCACTGGAAAACATGTGCTCGTGATGGCCGCGAGTAAAGGATTAGGAAAAGCCACTGCGCTTCAGTTTGCACGAGAAGGAGCCCATGTAGCGATTTGCGCTCGCAGCAAAGCAGTCGAACAAGCCGCAAGTGAGATTACCCGCGAAACCGGAGCCGACGTAGTTGCCCTACGGGCCGATGTGACGCAGGCAGATGATGTAGACCGCGTCATCCACGGAATAGTTGACCGCTGGGGTGGCCTCGATATTCTGGTGACAAATTCGGGAGGGCCGCCCGCCAAACCGTTTGTGGCACTCGCTCTAGCCGATTGGCAAGCTGCCGTTGATCTAATGTTGTTAAGCACTGTTCAGACGATTAAACTAGCGCTGCCGTATTTGCAACGGTCATCAACTCCGGCAATTCTGACTATCACATCATCGTCAACAAAACAGCCGATTCAAAACCTGATTTTGTCAAACTCAATTCGACTGGCGGTGGTGGGGCTGACTAAAACCCTCAGTCACGAGCTGGCGGGCGATCGCATTCGGGTCAATAGCATTCTCCCTGGCTGGACGATGACTGAGCGCGTTGAGGAGCTGATCACGTCTCGTGTTGCTCAACATCAGAGCACCCCAGAGGCCGAAATTGGGGCGATCGCGGCATCCATCCCTATAGGTCGCATGGGCACCCCTGCTGAGTTTGCTAACGTGGCGGTGTTTCTATGTTCGCCTGCAGCCAGCTACGTCAATGGCGTTATGCTGCAAGTTGATGGTGGCAGCCATAAGGGCACGCTCTAATGCAGCGACTGTCTATCATTGGTCTGCTAATTGGGGCTGCAATTCTCACGGCACTTGTGATTCGAGAGGGTCTGGGTCTTGTCGATCACATCGTGGCTGACATCGGTCTTCAGGTATTTTGGCTCCCTGTTTTCTATGGGGTGCCGATTGGTTGTGCGTGGCTGTCGTGGCTGTATTTGTTTATGCCGGGTGAGCGCCCCCATCTAACGTTTTCGCTTTATGCTGTGTGGATTAGTTTTGCCATCAACTGGTTGCTCCCTGTCGGGCAGGTGGGTGGCGAAATTGCCCGCATTCGTATGATGATCAAGCGCCAGTTTCCCTCCGGGGTGGCGATCGCCAGCGTCATTGGCGATCAGACCCTGCAAGTCGTCACTCAGGCCGTGTATTGTCTAGTTGGCTTCAGTTTGTTTGCCTATGTCGAGCTAGAGCAAACTGAGATCAGTAGTCAGATCATCTGGGGTGTACTGGGGGGTGTGGCGTTATTTGGTGTGGCTAGCATTGTCCTTTACTGGCTACAAAAGGTCGGTCTGGCTCAGCTAGTTGCCCGCATCGCCCGCAAGTTTGCTCTGGTCAAGTCGGGTGAGTCGATTGACGCCCAAGCCGCCCAAGTCGATGAGGCCCTCAAAGCTATGTATCAACGGCGCGATCGCCTCTTAGTCGCCGTGCTCTGGCGATTTGCGTTTCGCGTCACTGCCGCTGGAGAAACCTGGCTAGCATTTCGGTTGTTGGGCTACCCCGTCACCCTCATTGATGCCTTGATTTTAGAGAGCATTGGTCAGGCTGTCCGCTCTGCTGCCTTCTTTATCCCCGGTGGGTTAGGAGCACAAGAAGGGGCGATCGTGCTTGTGGGCGCAGCATTGGGCATCCCCACAGAGTTAGCACTGGCCGCATCTCTGTGCAAACGCGTGCGGGAGCTGGTGTTGGGCGTACCGGGTCTATTTGCATGGCAGGTTGAAGAAGGGCAACGCGTTTTTCACCGCTGAAGAACTTCTTTTAACACAAATGACAGATGTGTAGCAGCAGAAGGTAGAGTAGTTGGGGCCAGCCTGGATGATTTACGACGTCTTCTAAACCCAGGCTTCGATCTGTTTTTCAGAGAGATTCGGCGATTCTATGTGTTTGACCATGTGTTTTTGTGCACAATCACTCCGTAGGCTTGGCACGAGCAAACACTTTGCTCAGTCTACCAATACCCATGAATTATTCAAGCCAGGTTTGATATTCCGCCCGTCGCCTTCGCCCGTCGCCTTCCGCCTTCCACCCTCCGCTTTCCCTCTACCTCTCGTCAAGCATTTTTATCGGCTGCCGTTGTAGTAACCCCCGTGTTTGATAGTCACCAATGGCATCAATCAACGACTTTCGCAACGGACGAAATACCAACCCGAGCTGAGTTTGAGCCTTAGTGTTGTCAAATGCCATAGGCGATCGCGCCAGTTTGACCCCCGTTAGCGGAGCCGATGGCGGCTTTTTCGTAATTGTATCCGCCATAAATTCTTGAATAAAACTTACCCCATAGGCCAGCCAATAAGGAACTCGGCGAGAGGGCATTGGTAATCCGGTGAGATCCTGCAGCAGGGCCAATAGTTCTCCGAGTTGCAGGTTTGCATTGCCCAAAATATATCTTTCTCCAGGCATCCCCTTCTCCGCAGCTAACACATGACCCAGCGCCACATCTCGCGCATCAATCAGATTTAGGGTGCTGTTGAGGTAGGCCGGATAGTTGCCATTGAGAAAGCCTACCATCATGCGAGTTGGGGGAGTAATGCGATGATCGCCCGGCCCAATCGGCACCGTCGGATTGACAATCACCACGGGCAACCCTTTTGCCGCCGCCGCAAAGGCCTCTTGTTCAGCTACAAACTTGCCCCGGCAATAGGCTCCAGCCATGTCGTCTAGGGTGAGCTGCACAGTTTCATCAGTCTTCGCATGGGCTGTTGTCCCGCTGGGTGACTGGCGCACACTTTTCAAAATTGATTCAGTTGAACAATGCACCACGCGTTCCGCGCCAGCATCCAGAGCCGCATCCATTACGGTGCGCGTTCCCGTTTGATTGATGGTGATAAATTCGCTCTTGCGCGGCGACCACAATCCGGCATTGGCAGCCAAATGAAACACCCACTCTACGTCTTTCATTGCAGCATCAACGCAGTTGCGATCGGTAATTGAGCCTTGGACAGCGTCTACTTCTGCAGGCAACCCCTCTGGTCTCACCAGATCAAGAATGCGAACTACATGCCCCCGCTCGATCAGGGTATCGACCAGATGCTGACCAATAAAGCCTGCACCGCCTGTCACTAAACACTGTTTACCCATACTTGTTTATAGTTTGGTGCTTGCATCGTTAGAAACAGTCATCTTATGCGTTAGACGCGTTCTCATCCTACCAAGAACGGGCAATTTGCCCTAACATCAGCCACTTAATCAAATGGCACTAACCCATAATAATCTAGCGATTCATCCCTCACAATAATAGGATTGTTGAATCCTATTGCACTCTAAGGACAATCCGCTATCATGCAAATTAAAGGTCAAAATCAAGGTGTGAGTCCACTTCTCATTAGTACAGGGATAGTGGCAACAGGGCTAATGATCGGTATCTCTACGTGGGTCTCGGGACTGGGTCAATGGGCGATCGCCACGGCTCCTAACATTCCTCCCAGTCTGACCCTCGATGAATCAGGCAGCTATTTGCTGTCATGGACAAGCGATGACGATGTCTATGTATCGTGCTATCCGGGGGTGACGCCTACATTAGTTCCGGCTCCCGTCGAATGGAACCCATCGCGCCATGTGCTCCGCTGTGGCGAATAGCCCGTCTTGTCGAATCGGGTGCGATAATTAAGAGTTGCTGCCCCACTTGACGCCAGCCTGCTGTGACTCGTTAATCTCATGACATCTACTGCCTCGCCTCCAACTTGGGCTCCGCGCCTGCTGCATCCGCTGATGGGGTGTGACCTGAGCACTCTGATAAAAGTCTTGGTTAAAAATGGCTGGGTTGCTCCCAACTGCTTGCCCCACGCAGCCTTGGCGATCGCCACATCAATCGCACGGCTCCCTTTCTCCCTGATCGAGCGGCAGGCGGTAGCACGGAGACAGGCAGCCTTGGCCGATCAGCCCCCACCCATTTTCATTGTGGGGCACTGGCGCAGCGGCACCACGTTTCTGTATGAAATTTTGTGCCGATCGCCCCAGTTTGCCTATGTTTCTCCTTTTGCTGTCGGGCTACCATGGGAATTTTTGACTTTGGGTAATCTGATCCGACCTTTACTAGAACGGGCATTACCCAGCGATCGCTTCATTGACCAGATGCAAGTCAATCCTGATTCGCCACAAGAAGACGAGATTGGGCTGGCCAACATGCAGTTGATTTCGTTCTACCATGGTCTCTATTTTCCATCCCACCTGGAAGCAAACTTTAATGCGGGTCTGTTTTTTGATGGGTGTTCTGAGGCTGAGATTGAGCGCTGGCAGCGGGTGACGCGCCACTTTTTCGCTAAAGTGCAGTTGGCACAGCCTGGAAACCAGTTATTGATTAAAAATCCAGTTTATACGGCGCGGGTGGCTCTGCTGCAAACCTTGTTTCCCAATGCCCGGTTTGTTCACATCTATCGCAACCCCTACATCGTCTTTCAATCCACTCGCAATTTTTACTGGCGGCTCTTTGCTGAACTGGCACTCCAGCCGTTTGACCAAGTAGCAGTAGATGAGCTGATTTTGGCGAGCTATCCTCGCATGATGAAGGCGCTGCTGCATGATTGGCCGTCTCTCTCAGAGCATCATGCGATTGAGCTGCAGTTTGAGGAGTTTGAAACTGACCCAGTTGCCCACATTCAACAGATCTATCATGTGCTAGAAATTGACGGCTTTGATGCAGCCAAGCCCGCCTTTGACGCCTATCTAGATGTCAATAAGCGCTATCGCAAAAATCGTTATCAGTTTCCCGACGCTGAGAATGAGCGAGTTTATCAGCACTGGCAACCCTGGATCGATCGCTGGGGATATAGCCCTCCAACTAGTGGCTCTAACTAGGCTACTGTGTATGCTACAACTGCTATAGCTCAAAATGATGTTGCATTTGCTGCCGTTTAATAGTTGATGGGCTGCTGCATCCCCGCTTAGAGAATTGTCCTCCAAACTCCCTCCAAACGAGATGGCTGACTTGCGTTTCAAGGCTGAGGGCGTTTCGCTGTGCGACATGAAAGGCTGTGCCTGTGCGTAGCAAGTATCGCCGTGAATTGAAGTCATTCTCATCTATATCTTGGAAACGTTATGTGTTGGAAGCGTTATGTGTCGGTGTTGTCTCAAATGTCCCGGCACAGAGGTCTCTAATGCCTCACTCTTACATTAGCCTTTTGTTCCTCAGCAATCACCTTGGTTGAACCCATCAGGCATCCACTCATTCGGCGGATCAACAGATAATGCCAGGGGCAGTTGCAAGACAAATGTCACCTGTTTGTGGCTACTTTCAGCATGAATTGAGCCATGCAAGGACTCAACCAAGCGCTTAACCAAGGCTAACCCTAAACCTGTGCCGCCATATTTCCAAGGGTCAGTAGTTCGGGGTTGTAGTGCGTTGCACAGATCGCAGGCTTGAACAACGCCTTGCGCAGTCGAGCATTGCCGACTTTGGATCAACAAGGGCATTTCTTCACCGAGGTGCCCGATTGTGTGTCTCGAGGCGTTAAGCCACAGTAGGCGGCCAGCTGACGAGCATGACTAAATTGACTCAGACTCCTAACTCCGCTAACAGATGGGCTGCAGTTTTCTCCGCAATGCCTGGAATCGAAGTCAATAGCGTTTGTTGCTGGCGCAACTCATCATGCTGTTGAAAATGTTGGGCGATCGCCCCCTTTAAGGCCTCGATATCCTCCTCTAACTGCCGAATATGAGTGGTAATCGACTGACATACTGACGGGTGATGGGCCCATTCTTGCCGATTTTGCTCTTGCCGGAGCATCGACTCCACCGCACTCAAGCTCAGCATTAACTCTTGGAACTCCTGCTGAGCTTGAGCCGGAGGCTCCCATAGCTGAGGCTCTAAAGCAATGCAAAACTGGGCAATGACGCGAGCATCAATAGCCATATTGACCCGTTACTTGCAGACAAATATGGACATCGGCTACCTCCTGCTTAATCAACCATTGAACGATCTGCTCATGGCCTTCAGGGGTATTGTCGAACACCGCACTCCCTCGATGATGCTTTATTCCATCAAACAGACATGAAGAGTTGCTTTGCTCACATCAATCCCTAATGCGACAGAGGACATCTGTTTGTCCTCTCCTTGCTAGAGTTAAAAAGGAGGGGAAAATAAAGAGGGTTCCCAACTATTCTTGTGAATCCGGGCACGTCAGCCTCATGATGCTGTCCAGTTTCATAGAACTTTCTTAAAAACAGAACTGGAAGACCTGGTTGACTGGCAAAACGGAAGGGGAAGGGAGGTTCAGCCCTTTGTAGAAAGGCATTTTCGGTTTACTGTAAAGTTCCATACCCAACAGGTAAACCATGCCAACCTCCCGATTACATCATCAACTGCAAACGCTATTGGGTCAATCTATCCCCTGGGCAGACCAACGCCATTGCCAAACCCTGATCTGGATGGTGATTGACTGGGTCTATAGCGAGTGTATCAACCTGACCAAATGGACGGTCTATATCCGCACTCGGCTGTGTTTGCTCAAAGTCATCAACGTCGATTGAGTCGTTAGTAGCGACGACCTAACCTTTCTGGAAAGCCCACAAGCTCTTCAAAATCATCAAGTACTTACATTGAAGCAGCGCGGCTTAGGAGCCTGCTGGCACAGTTTATTCCAGTCAGACTGGTTGAAAATGAGCGTCATGGTAGGGCTGAACTAATGGGAGATTGACCCAAATGAGAAAATTTGCAATAATCCTACCATGATGCACATTAGCGTACAGGCTAACGCTATCGCCCTAATTTTAGGAACTCTTCACCGTACCACTTCGAGAACCGATCCGATTGGTGTTATGTTGCGTTAACGCATCCTCCGTGATTGGCGATCGCACTATTTGTTCACAACGGGTGCAATTGAGCTACCAAATCAGAGTCGGATTCAGAATAAAGTCAGGGAGTTTATCTTCCCTAGACATCTTCCCTGGAAAGGACTTCAGGAACGGATAGGATTTTAACCTACAATAGCGGGCAGACAGATTTAGACACAGATTTAGACAAGGAGTCGCAACACGTCGATCGCAATATCTGGGAATGCCAACGGACTAATATTTCCTGATATGACTTCCTGGCAAAATTGATATTTTCCATTTATGGGGTCACGAAATGCGACGAGGATGTTCTTCTTGAGGTTAATTACCCAGTATTCAGCAATGTTTTCTGCTGCATAAATGTCGGCTTTTACGCCTAAATCTTTGTCAAGACTAGTTTGGGAATACTCAATAACCCAAAAGATATTTTCTGGATAAGGATGGTGGATGTCGTATTCATTTTCCCAGGGTTGCACGATCGCCAAATCTGGCTCAGGCTCAGAACCACTCAGTAATGTAATTGGCGCACCAACCCGTAATATTGCCCGTTCTCCCAACAGCTTGATCAGGTAATTCTGTGCTTTTGTTCGCTTACTAGCATGGAGAACTCCCTCCGGTGACATTTCGACAACGACTCCGTTCAATAATTCAACCTGGCGATCGTCCCAAACTCCTGCATTCACCATGCAGTGATATTGCTCTAGGGTAACTTTCGCTGGGATGAGTGCGGGTGTAGTCGGTTGGGGTAGCGCCTGAGTCATGGCGATTCCTCAAGTAAGCTATTTTAATCCTATCATTTTGGTCAGCAAGCATACTTTGCCATTTATCCGCATCGCACCTTGCTGAATGGAGAGCAGGTGTATCGGGTATATCTCAATAAGTTAGGCGAGATTCGCGCTTTGCCATTGTGGATCGCTGTGATGGTGTTGACCACGATTGCAGAAGAGCAGGCACCAGAGGAAGCGCGGTATTTGCTCAATAGAACCCGTCAGGAGGTATCCCAACCTGCCAGCCGCGCCATAATAGAACTGATTACGACGATCATGGCGTACCGATTTGAAACCTTGAGCCGCAGGGAGATTGAGGCAATGCTAGACATCACGTCACAGGAGACGAGGGTTTACCAAGAAATTAAGGAAGAGGGGCGGCAAGAGGAAGCGGCGAATCTGGTCATGCGACTGTTGACAAAGCGGTTTGGGGAACTCTCTGAAGATCTGCGATCGCCCATTTCTGGCTTATCGTTGTCGGTGCTGGAGGAGTTGGGTGAAGCATTGCTGGATTTTACAAGTGTGGAAGATTTAGACTGTGTTAAACAAACCCCGGTCTTTCAACGGTTCTGGCTCTCTTGGCTCTTTCAGATGGCCTTACAATACTGGCATTTCTAGGACTTGAATAGCCTTTCACCAAAATGAGAATTGCTGTCAAAAAAATATGGGTCACCCTACTGCAGGTGACCCAATTTAGTGAAAACGCAAAATAACGCCAGCCTAGCGGATATATTCTTTCAAAACACTGTTGCGGTTGGGATGACGAAGTTTTCTCAGCGCCTTTGCTTCAATTTGGCGAATCCGCTCACGGGTAACGTTGAAGATTTGGCCAATTTCTTCTAAGGTTTTCATCCGTCCGTCATCTAAGCCATAACGGAGACGTAAAACATCGCGTTCGCGTGGGCTCAGCGTATCGAGGACGCTTTCTAGATCTTCACGCAATAAATTCTTAGAAACCTGATCTTCTGGTGTCTCGCCATCCGATTCAATAAAGTCACCCAGGCGAGAATCTTCTTCTTTACCAATTGGCGTTTCCAGAGAGATGGGTAGCTGCGCTGACTTCGCAATAAAGCGTAGCTTCTCAATGGTCATCTCCATCCGAGTTGCAATTTCTTCTTCGGTAGGTTTACGACCCATTTCTTGAGAAAGCAGCTTAGTGGTCTTCTTAATACGAGAAATGGTTTCGTATAAATGAACTGGGAGCCGAATGGTACGAGACTGGTCGGCGATCGCTCGGGTAATGGCCTGACGAATCCACCAGGTTGCGTAGGTCGAGAACTTATATCCCTTTTCGTGATCAAACTTTTCGGCGGCTCGAATCAGACCCAGACTTCCTTCTTGAATCAGATCTTGAAACGAAAGCCCTCGGTTCATATACTTCTTGGCGATCGAGACAACTAATCGCAGATTAGATTGCACCATCTTATCTTTGGCTCTTCGCCCTATGTATAGACGACGCCTAAACGCGGAGAGAGGCATCTCAACGCGATCGGCCCATTCCATATCATTAGGCTCACGGTCTAACTCCTCTGCTAGCTGCTCTCGAATTCGTTCAAGCTCAAGCAAGTCAGCGATTTTGCGAGCAAGCTCAATTTCTTCATCAGCTCTTAGAAGGCGGATCCGACCAATTTCTTGAAGGTAGAGACGAATTGAATCTTCGGTGTAGTGCTTCTTCTTAGTTTGAGTTCGACGACGGGGAGCGCGACCTTTTCCTACCTTCTCGTCGTCATCATCAGCCTGAGCATCAAACACGTCCGCTCGGTCATCATCTGAGATCAAAAGCTCCAATTCACTCTCAGGTTGATCAACGGTTTCGAGTACATCATTAGCCTGGGTCATGCCGCGTTCCTCATGCTCCTAAAATCAAACTACCAAAAGCCGATGAAAATCAGAGAATAGCACGATTCAGTGGTTATCATCCAACTGTTACGTTGCTATATACATTGCTATAAAATACACCGAGCTTCTATATCGAACCTATCGGTTGCAATAGGCTGCAGTGTTAATTCCTTAAACACTTCGATAGAAGCACCCTGACATTATTACTGACTCATTAATCGTATGACCTTCCAAGATGTCTCTCCGATTGTAACTTTTCTCACAAAAGTTGCACGGTTTTCCGCAAAATCATAACGTCAAAGGCTTTTAGCCTCTCTAAACCAGATTTGTTTTGAAGAAAAATATGGCTAGTTAAGCACCTAGCTGCTGCCAAATCTTTGTTACGGACATCAGCAAACTCGAATGAGCTACATCAGTGAATGGTGCTGTTCAAAGATTTAGGTTTTAATCATAGCCAACTGTTCCATATTTTGCAGGACTTCTTTCCTAAAACGAATTTTACGTTTTTTAAACTTAGTTTTAAACCTAAGTCAGTTCAAGAGCCCTGATGAAAATTTGAAGGTGGCGATCGCCTTATATGGCCTCCATAGGGTCACTTGGTTGGCATCACGTTCGAGGTTGAGATGGATTGCATGAGATCGATCTCAATATATTCGGCAGAATATCTGACAGTATGTCTGACATATTTTACAGCTCAGCTATCGGCAACCTGCTAGCAACAGTTGGCAACCTCTCATCAGCATTCTACGACCATGTGCCGTGAATCTATCATGGCAAAACTCAGAGCAGCCTGAATCAGCCATTGCGCGTATTTTAACGACACTTTAACAAGTATTCTCAGTGCGTGATGCCAACACGCTACCATCGTGACAAAAAAAGGTGAGTTTCAGAAATTGTTACTTAAGTTATTAGTTTTACAGTGTCAAAGCGATTGATTTAGCAATTGTTGTCAGTCGGGGGTTAGGTGAAGCTCGAGTCTAGATGGGAGGCATCCAACAAAATCAAACAGTAATGTCAAAATCAGGTACTCTTGAGTTGGAAAATGTCATCAGGATAAAAACTGTCAAGCGCGAATAGTCCTCACAGGAGATGCGTAACTTGCGCAAGGGAAAACCGCTGCGGGTTTAATGAGGGCGTGTACTATAGATAATCCAATGCTGATGTATCTTTATAACGCGCTGATTGGGATTGTCGGGTGGCGATCGCCACCATCTGTGACAGGTTTGACATTAGCCCCTTAGAGCTAATTTATAAAGTAAATCTTAAGCTCTGAAACAATTGTCACGTCTTGATCTCCCCTAGCCTCTCTTCAAAAGAGGGGAATTCAACTCCGAAGCTCAAGTCATCCTTTTTAAGGGAGATTTAGGGGGATCGAAACTTTTGTTTACAAATTAGCTCTTAGTTATGGAAGACCGCCTTGTTAATCCATTGGAGATAATCTAT
>CAZCXK010000134.1:147-11898 GCA_964502605.1 uncultured bacterium | reverse complement strand
CACTTCTGGAATTACAGAATTTGAGATAAAAACTTTTTCGTCCGTTCTTCTTTAGGATCGTTGAAAAATTCGTCGGGCCTGGCCTCTTCCACCAAAACTCCACTGTCCATCAACACAACGCGGTCGGCGACCTCGCGGGCAAAGCCAACTTCATGCGTGACACAGACCATTGTCATTCCCGAATCTGCAAGGGTACGCATGACATCTAACACTTCGCGTACCATCTCCGGATCGAGCGCTGACGTAGGTTCATCAAACAACATTACCTTCGGTTGCATAGCCAAAGCACGGGCGATCGCCACCCGTTGCTGCTGTCCACCTGAGAGTTGCCCTGGATATTTTTGAGCCTGCTCCAAAATACCGACTCGCTCTAACAGCTGCATGGCCACTTCTTCAGCTTTTGCTTTAGGCCATCGGCGTACCCAAATCGGCGACAGTGTAACATTCTTCAATACAGATAGATGAGGAAACAAATTGAACTGTTGAAATACCATCCCAACTTCCCGACGGACGGTTTCAATATCTTTTAGGTCATGCGAGATGCGAATTCCGTCAATTTCAATACTGCCTTTCTGATAGGTTTCTAGGGCATTAAACGTGCGAATAAATGTTGACTTTCCTGATCCGGACGGCCCCATGACAACCACAACTTCACCCTTATTAACCGTGAGGCTCACCCCCCGCAACACATGGAAACTATTGTCGTACCATTTCTCAACATCTCGAGCAACAATGATTTCCTCGGAGCTTACTGTTATCTGGTTCGTATTCATTTGAGCTTGTGTCATCGACTCAGTTCCTAGTGCGATACAGCCGGATTTTACAAATCAAAAGTTTAATTCGAATAGTAGCTAGATGTAGACAACCCACAACGTCAAACTCGACCCGTGAATGCTACTGACCTCAATCTCCACAGTTACCCTAGAACCACTACGATGAAATATCTGTTAACTTTAGCTTACTGTGGTGATCAGAGTAAGACGATTTAGACTTGTAAACTGTCAAGGTTGACACTCATCGCTGTCCGACTCCCAGTTGATTCTCGATTCGGCGACTGGCAAACGACATGGCATAGCAGCACACAAAATAAATCACTGCCACGAATAAATAAACTTCAGAGTGGCGACCTAAGAAGTTGGGATTGGACAAAATCGATTGTGAAATTCCCACTAGTTCGGCAAGGCCAACAATATAGAGCAAAGATGTGTCTTTAAATAGGCTGATAAATTGCCCCGCAATGGTGGGAATGACAGCCCGCAGGGCTTGGGGCATCACAATCAAGAGGGTAGCTAACGGAGCGCTGAGCCCTAGAGCTTTTGCTGCCTCAATCTGCCCTCTTGGAATCGATTGCAGCCCTCCACGCACGTTTTCGGCCAGGTAAGCAGAACTGAAAATCGTCAACCCGGCCATGGCTCGATAGAGTGTGGGTAAATTGAGACCAACAGGCAACACCAGCGGTAGCATCACTTGTGCCATGAATAGAATACCGATCAGCGGTAGACCTCGCACGACTTCAATGTAGGTAATCGACAGCCAGCGGATTATAGGAAGCGGACTTTGACGGCCAAGGGCGAGCAGAACCCCGATCGGGAATGAAAGTACGATGCTAACAATTGCCGTTAACAGTGTTAGAACTAGCCCAGTTTGACCCAGTCGGCTTAGATCAACCGGTTCCAGGAAAAGTCCGCCCCGCAGCAATAAAAACATTGACACGAAGGTCACAAACCATGCTGGCGGGAGCCATGAGCCGATTTGAGGCAGTCGTTGACCTAGAGTGCGGCCAACTGCAGCCAGACCCAACAGCATTGCCAGACTGCCCCACAAAATAGGGCTAGCGGTGAACCCAGAAATGAAATGCTGGACGAAACAGCTCATCGCTCTAGGAGATTGGCACGCGTCTTGAACTGCGTTAGCTCCCTTAATCAGCGACAGGATGTAGAAGGCGATCGCCCCAGCCCCAACAACTGACAAACTAGTTGCACTAAACAAACGCCCTGTGCGGCTTAAAACGCCCCATGTGAAGCCAGCCAGCCCTGCAAACACTGCAAAGGCGGCCCAAGTCCGCCAAATCAGATCAGGGGGATATCGACCAACAAAAAACAATTGCATATTAGACGACAGCACGCGCCACTGAGCGGTTGTAAACGCCCATTGCAAGAGACCTGAAACCACCCAATAAATTGCCAGAAGACAGACAACGGTCAAAATGCTGTTAAACCAATTGTTAAACAGATTTTTTCGCAACCAAGCCAATGGCCCGACTTGAGTAATCGGAGGAGCTGAAGTTGATGCGCCTTGATTTGGAGTTGCAGTAGTCATAACACATTAGGCGAATATGAAATCAAATACAGATATTGCGATCGTTGGGAGGGAAATCTACTCTTCAGTCTAGAGGGCAGAACTCACAGCGCTGAGAAATTACCTTTCTCGAAGCTGAACAGACTGATTAAATACGTTCATACCCAGGGCAATCACAAGGTTAATGGTTAGATAAGTTGCCATCACGACCAGCAACATTTGAACCGACGCCCCCGTTTGATTAGCAGTCGTGTTAGCCACACTATAGACATCGCTATAGCCAATAGCGGTGGCAAGACTAGAGTTTTTAGCAAGGTTTAAAAATTCACTGGTTAGCGGCGGAATCATGACGCGTAATGCCTGAGGAAAGATGACCATCTGCATGACGAGATTAGGCCGTAGCCCCAACGCTTTGGCAGCTTCCCATTGTCCTTTAGAAACAGACTGAATCCCAGCACGCACGACTTCTGCAATAAATGCAGACGTATAGATAGTTAAACCAAACAAAAGCGCCCCAAATTCGGGTGACAGGCTCAGCCCGCCGCGAATGCGAGATGATGCGCCGACGGCAACCAGTTCGGGGCGCTGCCAACCCAGCCCAAAAACCAACACTAAGAGAGTAGCGATCGCCATCCCGACTAAAATCCACTGGATCGAAGTTCCTGAAGCCCCTTGCTGCACAATCAGGCGAACTCGCTGCCGCCACAGCATAACCATCAGAACCACGCTCACAATCAAAAACGCAACACTCAGCCAAGTCTGCAAAGATCCAGCAGGCCAAGGAATCGACAACCCCTGGTTACTTAAGAAAATCGAACCGGGCAGTTCTAGGCGATTCTCAACGCGAGGCAGCTTGAGGAAAAAGACAAAGTACCAGAAAAAGAGCTGGAGCAACAGAGGAGTATTACGAAAAACTTCAACATAGACAGTAGCAATCTGCCGCACCAACCAGTTATCAGCCAGACGTGCGATTCCCGTAATGATCCCTAGCACTGTGGCCAGGACGATCCCAATGATCATCACCCGCAGCGAGTTTAACAGCCCTACGACTAATGCTCGACCAAAGGTATTCTGAGGGCTATATGCAATCGGAGTATCACCAATACCAAACGATGCAGGCCGCCGAGTATCGACCAGGAAACCAAACCCAAACGAAAGATTCTTAGTTTGATAGTTTTGAACCAGATTACCCGCCAACCAGGCAATCACGACACCCAAAATCACAACAGCAGCGACTTGACCCACCACCTTTAAGACGCGTTCGTCGCGCCAAAGTGGAATTCGCTCTTCAGTAGACATTTACTCTACCTCTGCATCTCACCTAAAAACTATATCCGGATAGCAGCTATGGCCCCATCCGGAAACTTACTATGACCCAAATGACAAATTAACGGAATGGAGGCGCATAGAGCAGACCGCCATCCGTCCAAAGAGCATTTTGTCCTCGATCCAGGTCAAACGGCTCACCCACATTACGCTCATAGATTTCACCATAGTTGCCCACATGGCGAATAATGCGAGCGGCAAAATCATCGGGAAGCCCCATATCCGAGCCGAGCGTTCCATCTTGCCCTAAGAAACGAGCAATATTCGGATCTTCGGTCGCTTCGAACTCGGCAATATTTTCAGATGAAATGCCAAATTCTTCGGCTTGAATCGTGGCATAAGTAATCCACTTCACAGCGTCAAACCACTGAGAATCGCCATTGGCCACCGTTGGGCCTAGAGGCTCCTTAGACATGACAACATCTAGAATGACGCTGTCATCTGGAGAGGGTAGAGTTGTCCGACGAGCAACCAACTGAGAGCGGTCAGACGTTGCTCCTTCACACCGACCTTCAGCATAGGCAGCGTAAAGCGCATCTTCATCATCAAAGACTACTGGTGTAAATTCGACGCCAAGGCGGCGCATTTGGTCAGTCAGGTTCAATTCAGTTGTGGTGCCTGACTGCACGCAAATTGAAGCGCCCTCCATATCTTCTAACGTCGTAAACCCAGATGCGGTCGTTACCATCATCCCTTGACCATCATAAAAAGTCGTTGGCCCAAACTCCATGCCAACTGATGTATCACGGCTAATTGTCCAAGTAGTGTTGCGAATTAGGATATCTACTTCACCTGCTTGGACAGCCGTAAAGCGTTCTTGGGCACTTAGATTGCGATATTCAACGGCTTCAGGATCATCAAACAAAGCAGCCGCGATCGCCTTGCAGTAGTCAACATCTAGCCCAGAATAGGCACCTGTTTCATCGACAAAACTAAACCCTGGCAACTGACCGTTGACACCGCAAACCAGGCTACCGCGACTTAAAACCGCATCCAATCGGCCTCCTGATGATGCAGCCTCGCCCGAAGTCTCATCTGAACCCGAATTGGTGGCATCCGTACTACAGGCCGCCAATGGGGCTAACAGCAGCATGAATACAGTAATTAGGGAACGCCATTTCAACATAGTCTTCTCACTCACGTCTAAATTCAATCAACTATCATCCCCTTTATGACATCTAAAGCAAATGCCCATCGTCACTCGTGGTCATTCCCCAAATGCCTAAAGGATTAAATCCAATGTCTCAAATTCTCGATCTGATCCAGGTACAAGAAACAAAAATGGCATTAACAGCATTAACATACCTAGCACCATCGACGTACAAATGCCATTGCTATGCAGGAACTCACGCAAGTAAAAATGTCCTGACAAAGATATCAGCACAAGCGTATTAGGGAAATTGAACGCCCTCTTTTTTATTCTTTACAAAACCTGAAAACACCCCGTTCTTGGAACTATTTTGTCCTTCTTAAGATTTCATGGGTAATCGCCTCTGGCTGTATCAGATCACACAGTTCGCTAGAGGTGAGTTTTGAGAATTTATTGGCTCACAAATATAGCCGTAAATACCACGAAAAGAAATATACGGTTAATGTGAATCATATTTTTTGTTGATCTGGAGCCGCGCAAATTCAGAAACTGATGGCAATGAATTTAGAAGGGCAACACAAGCATCAACCGTAAATTTCAGTGGCGAGGCCCGTTTGTCGTCGATGTTTGACGTAAAGACGAACAAACCTCACTCAGCAATAACTCAGTGTAGGGAAAACCTCAGCATGAGTTATCGAGCTTGTGCTAAATCACGAATCAAGCTTAATTTAGAGCGAATGTAGCTGCTGTAGATGTCAGTTTCACTCGAATCAATACATTGCTCATCTCGAATTTGGGAAATAATCTGATCAATTAGGCTCAAGTCGTCTAGTGCTAATAGGATATGAGTGTGAGTGCTTTCGACGATTGACCAAAGCTGGCGCAACATCGGAGGAGTCATACGACCTCCAGACTTAATGACTTGTACGTTTTGACTATACGTTGTTCTATTTGGCAACCCACGCAGACCATACAAGACGACACAAGAGTTACAAAACCTTTCACAAAGCGATAGATTGCTTAGTTATTGATTAAGAGATATCTTTCCCTGGTAGCTGTTTTAATCAAGGTTTGGCTAGCCTTTGAGCTCTGTTGGAGCTCGGTTCTTTCGGGTTTACCTTCTACATTTTTTTGTTAACTCAGCAGCTTAATCCAACTTCAAGATCTAAGTCCTGGTTACCTGACAGATCGTTTGTGGTGATCCTTGGGCGCATAATTAACGGCCCAGTCTTCCGCTATGCTGCATTCGCGGTTGCCCAACGGTTGCCGAGCTTCTCATCCCCGCTTGGAGTTGCTTGGTGATTAAATCTTGTGTCACTCTCCCGTTTTAACTGCGTGTCGTGTAACAAGGGGACGTCCCCGATGGAGGCGTTGGCTATGGGAAGAGATGTTTTAACCACAGCAGGTTTTTTAAGGGTCTGGTGTGCTGTCCCTGCAGCCTGTACGGGTATGGTTTTCTGAGCAGAGTCTCTCTGCACATTGAGAGATCAACATCCTGCTACTGGATGAGCCTCTGGAAGGACGCACAAGTGTTAATCGAAGAACTACAGTACTTATATGAAGTTTTCATAAAGGCTCTGTAAGTTCAGGGAGGTATAGCATGGCTAGTTCTGAAATCAAGGTGTTGTTAGCGGAGCGACGAGAGCAGTGGCATCGATTCCATCAGTTGCGAGGCATTGCTCCCACGGCTGCGGCTGAAGCTCGCATCGCTGCGATCGCTGCCGAACAGCGCCTATCGAGTCAAGGCTTTCATGGCTTGATGTCCTGATCTGTCATGTAAAACAGCCTGATTAGGAGTTGAATCGAGCCACAACTTGTTGATAGATATCATCAAACAGGTGCTCTAGCTCTGCATGGGTGCCCCGAATTTGATCAATCACCGATTTGCCCCAGTGAGCATAGTCAAGGTGCTGCTGTGACGACCATCCTTGAGGTGGTGATGAGAGCAAATCGCGCAAGTTGGAGATTTTGTCGGCTAGCTTGACCAGTCGAGCGCGATCGCTCAAGTGAGGTGCGTGGTCTATTTGCTGCTGCTGACGCAGTGCTTTAGGCAGGGATTTATCATCTGTCACCTCAGCCACGACCCCAGACACATCAGCTCCAAATTCTTGCTCAAGTTCCATTAACGTGGTGTCTGTGTCTTCAACCGTGTCGTGTAATAGAGCCGCCATAATAACGACTGCATCGCGCACCTGGGCTTCATGCCAGAGTAGCGTTGCCAGTTCAATCGGGTGATTGATGTAAGGTGCGGCGTCAGCCCCTTTGCGACGCTGATCTTTGTGTCTACCAGCCGCAAATTTGACGGCTTTAAGGATTAATCCCGTATAATTTGCATCCATGGTTTTAGATTAACCTACGGGCTAACATGATCTAGATGCAGTGTTCCTTTGAGTTTCGACAGTATTGTCGCCCATTCAAGACACCTCTTCAGACTCACCACGGCATCTGGACTCTGCGCGAGGGCATTCTGGTGCGGCTATACAATCAGGTTGGCCAGGTGGGGGTTGGAGAAATTGCCCCCTTGCCAGAATTTGGGAGTGAATCATTGGCCGAGGCGATCGCCTTTTGTCGCCAGTTGCCGTCTCGGCTATCTGCAAACCAGATTAGGGCTGTGCCTGATCACCTGCCTGCCTGTCAGTTTGGGCTGGGGATGGCATGGGAAGAGATGGCCCTACAGACTACTCATTCTTGTGATTCTCTGGGTCTCAATGACGAGTCTGACATCGAGATGTGTCAGCTTTTGCCAACCGGGACGGCAGCGCTAGAGGCGTGGCAAGCCTCTTGGCAAGCAGGGCATTGTACGTTCAAGGTGAAGATTGGCGTGGCGGCGGCGACACAAGAACAGGACGCGGTGATGGGTCTGGTGCAGTCGATGCCGCCCGGGGTAAACCTGCGGCTCGATGCCAACGGTGGCCTAGATCAGGCTACTGCCAATCAGTGGCTCACTCTGTGCGATCGCCTTCAATCCAGGAGGCATGCCACGATTGAGTTTTTGGAGCAGCCCTTGCCGCCGAGTCAGTTTGAGCAGATGCTAGTGCTGAGTCAGCATTATGCTACGCCGATTGCCCTAGATGAGTCAGTGGCGACTCTGCAGCAGTTGTACCTGTGTTCCGATCGCGGCTGGCGCGGCATCGTCATTATCAAAGCGGCGATCGCTGGATTTCCCTGGCGGTTGCGTGAATTCTGCCACAATACTCATATTGATAGCGTTTGGTCGTCGGTGTTTGAAACGGCGATCGCCCAGCGATTTATCATCACGATGCTGATACCCTCGTTGCCTTATCGAGGTCGAGCGCTGGGGTTTGGGGTCAATCATTGGTTTGCAGATCCCATGTCTTACCAGGAACCACAGCAGCTATGGCAGAGCCTCAACGCCTGATTGCAGAGTATTTGCAGCATCCTAGACTCTTGGCTGACCATGCTGATCGGCTGGCAGACTTGACTGAGCAGCGGAAGCAGGTTCTTCAGGCTTTGACCCACAATTCTCTCCATCCTTGTGTGATAGTTGCGGAGGCAGATCCCATCTTCTTTGTGGCAGGTGTTTTGGCTGCTTGTGCGACCGCATGTCCGGTGTTTTTGGGCAATCCCAAATGGGTGCTAGCTGACTGGCAACAGGTAATGTTGCTTGTGCAGCCGGATGTCATATTTGCTGCTACAGCTCCGAAGGCTGAGCAGATGATCCATGAAGTTTGGCATCCTCAGAACTGGCGAGAGGGCGATCGCCCGTCTAACTCTGAGCAGCACGGCTGGATGATGATTCCCACTGGGGGGTCGTCTGGTCAGATCCGGTTTGCGATCCATACCTGGGAAACGCTAACAGCCTCTGTGCAAGGGTTTCAGCAGCATTTTCAGCTAGAGCGCATTCACTCTTGCTGTGTGCTGCCGTTGTATCATGTCAGCGGCTTGATGCAGCTGATGCGGTGTTTGATATCGGGAGGGATGTTGGCGCTGCTGTCATTGGGTGATTTGGCTGCTGGGTTGCCGCTGCGGTTTGCCCCCTCCGAGTTTGTGCTTTCTCTGGTGCCGACGCAGCTACAGCGCCTGCTCCAGTTGCCTGCTGCCGTACCCAAGCTGGCCAAATTTCAAACTGTGCTGCTGGGAGGAGCGGCCCCTTGGCCTGACCTGCTCGAAACTGCCCGCGCAGCACAGATCCGGCTGGCTCCCACCTATGGCATGACGGAGACCGCATCTCAGATCGCGACGCTAAGGCCCGATCAGTTTCTATCAGGATGTACCAGCGTTGGTACAGTATTGCCCCATGCCAGTATTTCGATTGGTGATGCACGGGAGGGCGATCGCCCCATGTCCAGCGATCGCCCTGGAAAGATTACTATTCGAGCAGCGTCGTTGGCACTAGGCTATTATCCTGATCGCTTTGCTGAGGCTGTGTTCCAGCCTGATGATGTCGGCTTTTTGGACGCATCAAGCCATTTACATATCATGGGCCGCAGCAGCGATAAGATTATTACGGGTGGCGAGAAGGTGTTTCCAGCAGAGGTTGAAGCAGCCATTCGAGCCACAGGATTGGTTGACGATGTCGTTGTGATTGGGGTGGGCGATCGCCATTGGGGACAAGTAGTAACCGCAATTTATGTTCCCCAAGGCGGGTCACAGGAAAAGCCGGTATCCCTCAGATGGCCCTGTTCAGAGTTAGGTTCGGCATCCCGTTCAGACCATCCGCTAATGGCTCAGCTAATGGCTCAGCTCACGACAACACTGAGCCCTTACAAACGCCCAAAACGCTGGATTGCGGTCTCAGCCTTACCTCGCAATGCTCAGGGCAAACTGAACCATCACCATTTGCAGCAAATCATTCAGAATCTGCAGCAAGACTGATGGTTTAAGGGAGTTCTGTGACCAATACTGGCGACAAATAAGACTATGAGGGAGTTCTGGTGACAAAGCTGATTGTTCTTACAGGGGTAACTCGCGGGTTAGGCCGAGCAATGGTCGAAAACTTTGCAGCTGCGGGATATACGGTGGTGGGCTGTGCGCGATCGCCCCATGGAATTGAAGCCCTGCAGCATGAGTTTGCTGCCCCCCATCGCTTCACGGCAGTTGACATCAGCACTGCGGCTCATGTGCAAGCCTGGGCATCACAGATGCTCTCAGAGTATGGCGCACCTGACCTGTTGATTAACAACGCCGGACTGATCAATCAGCCTGCCCCGCTGTGGCAGGTGCCCAGCGACGAATTTGATCGCGTGATCGATGTCAATATCAATGGCGTGGCGAGAGTGATTCGGGCATTTGTGCCAGCCATGGTGCAGCGCAGCAGCGGCATCATCGTCAATTTTAGTTCGGGCTGGGGCCGCTCTACATCGCCTGAGGTTGCGCCTTACTGCGCCTCGAAGTGGGCCATTGAAGGGCTGACCCAATCTCTGGCGCAAGAATTGCCCAGCGGTATGGGGGCGATCGCCCTCAATCCTGGCATCATTCATACGGATATGCTCGAAATCTGCTATGGCGAAGCGGCGGCGGCTTACACGTCTGTCACGAAATGGGGACGAATTGCGGTGCCGTTTCTGCTTAAGTTGACTCCTGCTGACAATGGCAAGGCGCTGACGGTGCCAGCATGAGCTATGGCTAACCTGTAAAGTGGGGTGATCCCCCAAAAAATCAGGTCAGAATTGGGGGATTTCTTTAGGATTACTCTTGCGATCGCCCGATTAGAAGTCGCTACAATAGTGAACAGTTCTACTGCGGCGTTGGTGACTGCCAACAATGTTTTACGATCTATGCTTTTCGTAACTGGGAACCAAGCTGTTTTGGCGGCAGTATACCGGGCATTGCACCCGGAAACTTAAAGCCAAGGCCACGGTACCCACCTGGTTTATCCAGGTCGGAAGCTGAGGTAAAACGGCGTCGCGGGGAACCCAAGATTTTGCCCTCGCATATTAGATGCGGGGGTTTTTTGTGGGCGATCGCCACCTGACGAGTCATCAGGTACCCCCTAATCAGGCAAATACTACCGTGCGGTTGCCATAGACTAAGACCCGATTTTGCAGATGTAGGCGCACGGCTCGTGCCAGCACGATGCGCTCTAAATCTTTGCCTTTGCGAATTAGATCCGCGACCTCATCTCGATGGCTGACCCGCACCACATCTTGCTCGATGATGGGGCCTTCATCCAGGTCTTCTGTGGCGTAGTGAGCGGTGGCTCCGATGATCTTGACGCCACGCTCATGGGCTCGCTGGTAGGGATTGGCTCCCGCAAAAGCAGGCAAAAAGGAATGGTGAATATTGATGATGTTGGGAACGCGAGCCAGCAGATTGGGACTGAGAACCTGCATATATTTTGCTAACACGACCACATCAATCTGATAGTGCTGCAATAGCTCAAACTGCTGGTTTTCTTGGGTGAGTTTGGTGTCAGCCCGAATCGGAATGTGGCGATAGTCAATGCCAAACTGATGGGCGATTGGTTCGAGCTGAGTGTGATTGCTAATAATAAGCGGAATCTCAGCCAAAAACTCTCCCGCTTTTTGCCGCCACAGCAAATCGAGCAGGCAGTGATCTTGTTTTGTCACCCAGATGGCGATGCGCGGCACCGTATCAGAAAACTGCAGTTGCCAGTTGGCCTGTAGAGGCTTGGCGATCGCCTCAAAGGCGGCTCCAATAATCTCACGCGGTAGATTAAAGCCGTTAAGCTGCCATTCGATTCGAGTTAAAAATAAATCGGCCTCTGCATCTGTATGCTGGTCTGCATGGATGATGTTGCCCCCATTGGCATAGATAAAGCTGGCAATCTTGGCAACCAGACCTTTTTGATCGGGGCACGAGATCAAGAGCGTAGCCGTGGGTTGAAGCATGGCAGACGACATTCCTGTAAGTTCTGCAGATGGCATGAGCGGCAAATTGCCTGATCACGATTAAGCAGCGGAGAGCCGTCAACCGTCAAGCAATTTCTTCAGAGGAATGTTCAGACTATTGGATAGGCTATTTTGAAATTAAATTGGCGATTCTATTCCCAGCAATGGTAATTCTATTCCCAGCAATGGTAATTCTATTCCCAGCAATGGTAATTCTATTCCCAG
>CAZCXK010000133.1:0-12001 GCA_964502605.1 uncultured bacterium | reverse complement strand
TAAATTTCTACCCCGTTTGCGATCGCAAACCGTAATGTAGTTAACAGACAGAAGTTTTCTGTTAAGTTCCCTGCATGATGAGAGTCTCCTGATTAGAATTCTGTATTAATCATTTGCATTAATTATTTGCTTGGAGCCAGAGAGAATCATGTGCTATCACCGCAATCCAATTCACTGCATCATTCCACCCTATGTCTATGACAAGGCGCTCGAAAATGGAGATGAGCAGGTTCGTCGAGATGTTTTGAAACTTGTGAAACAGTCGGCACATTTTCGCAGCCAGCGATCGCTTCGACTCGAACAGCCGACACTGCTGCAAGGAGCCTTAAAGGCCGGAAAAGAGACGCATTCGTTTGAGTTAGAGCGCCGGGTTTACAGCGCCGAATCTCAAGAAACATTGCCTGGTAAGCTGGTGCGGAGTGAGGGACAGCCTTCAACCGGGGATATCGTAGTAGATGAAGCGTATGAGGGGGCGGGGGCAACTTGGCGGCTCTATATGGAAGAGTATGGCCGCAACTCAATTGATGACAATGGCCTCACGCTTGACCAAACCGTTCACTATGGCGATCGCTTCAACAACGCCTTCTGGAACGGCGAGCAAATGGTCTATGGAGATGGAGATCAAGAACTGTTTGCTCGCTTTACCAGTGACATCGACATCATTGCCCATGAGCTGACCCACGGCGTCACCCAATATGAAGCCCAACTCGTCTATTTCTATCAGGCTGGTGCTCTCAACGAATCCTTCTCAGACGTGTTTGGTTCATTGGTCAAGCAGCGTTCTCTGGGGCACAGTGTCAAAGAGGCAGATTGGCTGATTGGAGCCAAGGTATTAGTGGGCGATCAATATGCCTTGCGTTCGATGAAAGCTCCTGGAACCGCCTATGTAAATCACCCCATATTGGGCACCGATCCCCAACCGGCAACTATGGATAAATATCTGACGTTGCCACCCTGGGAAGATAATGGCGGGGTGCACCTCAACTCTGGCATCCCTAACTACGCCTTTTATCTGGCGGCGATGGAAATTGGCGGCAATGCCTGGGAGAAGGCAGGTCTGATCTGGTATCGTGCGCTCACCGATCGCCTCGGACGCCTATCGAGCTTTAAGAAAGCGGCTCGCGTCACGGTTGATATTGCCCGCGAAGAATTTGGAACTGGCAGCCTGGAAATGAAAGCCGTCAAAAAGGCATGGAAAGAGGCAAAGGTGCTGTAGGTAAGCTGTAGATCACCTAGCCAGATCTCCGGGTTTAAAGAACGCGGGGATCTATGGAACCGATCTATCTTGAGTCGGCAAATTTAGCACGATAAATTTAGCACGATTGTTGAGCGCCATGAAGATCAAATTTCGACAAACGGGTGGCTTCGCTGGATTAACCAAATCTGCCAATCTTGAGGCGGAGCAGCTATCTGAGAATGAAGCGGGGATGCTGCGAACCTGGATCGAGCAGGCCAATTTCTGGTCGATGCCTAATCCGTCAGGGCGATCGCTCCCTGATCAAGAGCAGTATTCAATTACGATCGAAGCATCCGGACAGTCTCGCACCGTCCGGATGGGGCGATCTGCTGTTCCGACTGAACTTAAACCTTTAGTAGATTTTCTACTCGCCAAGGCGACCTACGACAAACGAGGGTAACTGGCTATGACTATCCCCCGCTGGATTACGGGACTCATCATTGGGGCGATCGCCCTGGGGATTACCTTTGGTCTGATCATGCATCGCGCTCCGAGTGAAAACGCCGCCACTCGAACGATTCGCATGGGTCAACCGTTTGAGCTGAGCCTGGATCAAACTGCAACTGTGGAATCTGAGGCGCTAGAACTCATGCTCACCGGGATTGATGATTCGCGCTGTCCCTCAGATGTTCAGTGCCCATGGGCAGGGCAGATCACCACAACGATTGCCGTCACGAAAGCGGGCACGCCGCTCGGCACCGTTGAACTCACACAGCAAACTGGTCAGGAGGTCGCAGTCAGGCAAATGATTGACGGGTATGCACTAGAGCTAATGACTGTTTCGCCATATCCTCAATCCGATCGCCCTGACCCGCCAAACTATCAGGCAACATTTCGGCTCACCGAGTCAACATCCGGATTAGAACTTTAAATAGTAAAGGGCGGAGGGCGGAAGGGTAGATTCTCATGCGGTGGGTGTAGCCGTTCAAGCTGTCCTAACCTTGATGGCGACAGATGCAATAGCCTGCCATGCCCCCATTACCCTATGACCCTATCACCCCCATGGCTCGATGCCGTCCGACAAGAATAGCGCTGGCTCAGGTTCCGTCCTACACCGGCGCGGCCTGTTTCTGCAATCCAGCCTCGACTCCCTCCAACAGCAATCTGAACCCAAGCCCGCCCCGTCGCACTCTCCACAGCATCAGCTAAGATGCGGATTTCCTGACCATTGGTCACGAATTGCCCGGTGGCAGCAGCTCCTTCAGCCGGACTGGTGCGAACCACCAGTTCTGCAACAGACACACGGGCACAGGTGCCCTGGGCTGGAGGCGGAGTCGTGGAGTCGTCCTGCCCGCAGCCGGGGATGCGCGTCAGATGTCGGGTAATGACATATCCCGTTAAGTCAACGCTGGGGACATAGGCTCGAATGAAGCCATTTTCTTGGACAAAGCTGCCATCAGCATTGCGGTTGAGCGTGATGCGTGTATTTGCTGGTAGTGTTTCAAGGCTAGCGCTATCAGATGCAACCGATGGCAATGCATATAGATCCAAGACTCGATTTGGGACACGGCAATTCGAGGTGGTCGCCTGTGCCAGCAGTTGCTGCTCAGAATGGGTTGCGGCTAAGACAGGGTTGGCGAGGACTCCAAAACTGACGAAATTTTGACTGATAAGAGCGATCGCCAGAATTGCTTTCATATTGCATGTGATCATGAAACTATCTTTCACCCTTGCCAATGGTTACTCTTATCCTTCATCGAAATGGAAAGAGAATGGCGGGAATTCCATCTTTCTTTACGATTATTGCTTGAGCGCGAGGGTGAGTCCGTCGGCAATTGGCACCAAACTCAAGGTAACGCGCTCATCTTGATGCAGCCGTTGATTGATTGCTCGAATGGCCGTGGTGCGAGTGTCACTCTCGTTGGAATCAGCGACTCGCCCCGACCATAGAACGTTGTCAATCGCAATCAAGCCACCTGGGCGCAGCAACTGGAGCGATCGCTCGTAGTAATGAACATAGTTAGATTTATCTGCATCAATGAAGGCAAAGTCAAATGTGCCTGCATGACCAGAGGCTAGCAGGTGGTCTAATGTCTCCAACGCAGGTGCAATGCGGAGATCAATTTTCTCAGCCACTCCGGCTAGAGCCCAATAGCGACGGGCGATCGCCGTATAATCATCGCTGATATCACAGGCGACGATCCGCCCGTCAGGCGGCAGTGCCAGCGCTACAGCCAGCGAGCTATATCCCGTGAATACCCCAATCTCAAGCGTTTTAGCCGCATTCATCAGCTGGATCAGCAGCGCCATAAATTGCCCTTGTTCAGGCGCGATTTGCATTTGACTCATCGGATGCTCAGCCGTTTCTGCTCGGAGCTGTTTGAGAATTTCGGGTTCTCGCAATGAAACTGAGAGGATGTAATCATAAAGGCGATCGCTAAGATCAAGCGTTTTGTTTGACATGATATTGAGTCTCCGAGTGGAAAATAGACAAACTCATCCATTCACCGCCTATACTATCCTTCGGAAACGGCCCTTCGGAGACGGCATGATAAAAAACCGAATGCAGAATGAATTAACCGAGCATACATCCGTTCGCATGACCGTATATCCGATTGTTGTGCTGCTGGTTTCGATTGCGCTGACAGCTTGCACTGCGGTTTCAGGACTAGATACAGCGTTGGTCAAACAGGCGATCGCCCTCCAGCTTAATCAGGTTCAGGTTGAGCTGGCTCAGCAACTCTATCGACATGAGGCAACACCGCCAACTCTTGCCATCAGCCAAGTCAAAATTGCCCATCAAACATCGTGGGTGATTAATGACCAGCCCGCTTATCAAGTTAAGGGCACCTACGATGTCACGCTGACTTTCTCAGATCACCAGGTTCGCCAGCGGCAGAATCCGTTTGAAGTCTATCTTCAGCCAGTTCCAGATGAACCACTGTGGCAACTTGCTCGCCCACCCGGCAATGGCAAAGAGGGCGATCGCTGGATGCTGACTACAATTCGGTAACTACAGGTCAACATATACACCAAATTAAGATCTCAGTATCAACCTCACAGTGACGTCATGATGGGCAATGTGTTGTCACTCGTTCACTCAGGAATATTAGTCGCACCGTGAGCCTGCAACCAATGCTTTTGCAGGGTATCTAATCCTCGAGCATGGGTGAAAATAGCACCTTCTACGCGGCTATAGCGAAAATCGACGCCATCGAGCTGCGCCGAGGTAAAGTCGGCATAGCGTAAATCAGCACCCGTAAAATTAACGTCACTCAGGATGGCCTCTGCAAAATCAGTGCTAAAGCAGATAGCATAGCTGAAGTTAGCGTGACTGAGATTAGCAGCAGGAAAGCGAGCCCAATCGAGCTGGGCTTGTGTCAGAATAGCCTGGGTCAGGTTGGCAGATTGAAAGAGTCCACTGACCAAATTAGCCTGGGTGAAATTAGCCCCAATCAAACATGCCCGAACCAATCGAGCCTGCTCTAAATCTGCACCATCGAAGGCAGCCCCAGCCAGGTAAGACCCTCGCCAAACAGTTTGTCGCAGTTTTGCATTCCGAAAGCTCGCCTGACTGAAATCTGCGGCACTAAAATTGGCCTTGAGTACGTGAGCATTGATGAATCGCGCACTATGCCCATACACTTCGCCCAAATCAGCATAATCGAGGGTGGCTCCGGTCAAATCTGCATCGGTTAGAGTGGCTCCATAGAGCTGTACGTTAGTGGCATAGGCATCGTGTAATATTGCTCGATCAAGATGGGCATAGGTAAGCTTGGTTTCAGGCAGGAGCGCATGGCGCAAATCAGCCCCGGATAATGTTGCCCGAATCAAGACGGCACGAGAAAAATCGACATGCCGACATGATGCATTCGATAAATTGGCAAGTCGAAGATAGGCCGCAACAAACTGAACGCCATCGAGCTGTGCGTCTTGCAGATTAATATGGCTGAGTTCTGCATGAGACAGCGATCGCCCCTCTTGGACACGAGACAAGACTTCTTGAGCCGAAAGTTGAGTCATAGGTGATGAGACTGCAATTTTTCTAAATCTGGAACCCTTAAATTCTCAGATGTTTTTTGTATCTAAATTAACAATATCAATTGTGTCAGCTCAGAATTTGAAGTTCTGATAAAATTTGGCAGCGCTTAGAGAATAGGTTGGCTGGCTCCGCATCACGTCCTTGCACTCGGCCTTGAAGAGTATCAGTCAATGTAAAAACGTTCAGGAAGCGATCGCCCAGAGTGCTAATCGGAGGCCGATCGCAGCCATGGGTGTCGAAGTTGTCAGTCTAGGGCGAGAACACATTGGGTTTGATGTGAAACAGTTTCAACCCGTTGCCGATGCGATCGAGGGGGTGGTGCAGATGATTGCCGTTCCGATTCAGAAGGTGAAACCCAAGCAGGCAACGGTGAAGGTTGGCATAGAACTGACGATTATCCGAAGGATAGGCTACGACAACGAGTCGGGGCAACTGACGGTGGTGATTGTAAAGGGTTCTGGCACAGGAAATTTAGAGATGACACTGGAGTGAGAAGCCTGGTTGCTTGACAGATCTTCGGAGTGGGGATTTCGGCTGCGCTCAATCTACGTCGTTGTAGATACTTTAGGCAGAGCGCAGTCGAAGCCTAAGGTAGGGGAGAATCAGCCTTTCACGAGGTTTGTCAGCCAGCCGGCTTTCCCCCTTCTGCCTTTTGCTCTATCAGATCAGCAAATCAGATCAGCAATGTCAGTTCTGCCTGCAGCACATCGATAAACTGTCGAGCCGTCCGCCCCGATCGCCCATTTTGCCGAGTTGCCCACAATAGCGCCCGCTGCTCTAACTCCTCAGGGGCGATCGCCAACTGAGCCTGTTGCGCTAAATGACGAACAATGGCGAGATAGGTGGGCTGGTCAGCCGCTTCAAAGGTGAGCGTGAGGCCAAAGCGATCGCTAAACGACAGCTTTTCTTGCACCGTATCCCAAGCATGAATTTCATCAGCATCGTTAGGGCGGGGGCGATCGCCAAAAAATTCTCGAATCAAGTGGCGACGATTGGAAGTCGCATAGACGATAACATTTTGTGGACGCGCTGTCAGGTTGCCTTCTAACACCACTTTTAGTGCTTTGTAGGCGTCATCATCCTCTTCAAACGACAAATCATCCACAAATAAAATAAACTTTTGTGGCACATCTCGCAGATGATCGGCAATCTCAGGCAGAGCACTGAGTTCTGATTTAGAGACCTCAACGAGGCGCAAGCCGCGATCGCCAAACTCATGCACGAGGGACTTTACGAGCGACGACTTGCCCGACCCCCGACTACCATAGAGCAGCACATGTAAGGCTGGGTAGCCATCCAGCAGCGCTTTCGTATTGCGAATGAGAGCCTCATGCTGGTGCGAATATTCAGCCAAATCGCTCCGCCGAATCGGGTCAGGGTGAGCAATGCCAAGCAGCTGATGGTGCTGCCAGCGCAGGGCATGATATTGGGCAAACAATCCGGCTCCCACGTGCCGATGATAGCTAGCCAACTCATAGAGCAACTCCGCCCAGTTATTAGACTGCTGAAATCGGCTCCCAATCGGGTGGGGCAGATGAGGTAATGGTTGCACCCAGGGGATAGGGGGGGTGTCGAGATGGGCGATCGCCTGCACCCACGCACTCATATGATGGCTTGTGTACGCATGTAGCGCTTGGATGATCTGGAGATCATGGCACACGGCATCTACTAATGCTGAAGAATGTCCGTCAATTGGGAGACGCTGCACCTGCTGAGTAAAAGCGTTGTCAGCCCACAGGATCTGCGTGATCAAATAGGTTTGCCAATCTTGCTGCGCGTCAGACAAAGCGGCAAACCACTGACCATAGGCTTGCAGACAGCCAATGCCATCGTCATCAACGACTCGTAGATGATGCAATAGATTGAGAAATGCCTCGCCGATGGGGTGGGTGAGAATATCTCGATAGATTAGCAGCGATGCCGCCTGTCGCTGCAGGTGTCGCACCGTGGATTGAAGACTCTGCGTATCCATGTTGATTTGGGCTTAAGGGTCGCGAATTGTGATGAATGACAGCCCCATACAATACCATGTCAATCCCCTGTCGGATTGCATGAAATAATGAGGATGAGCCTACCATCTCCATCATCCCCCCTACCGATCTCCTAATTATCATGAGTATTGCAACGATTGCGGCGATCGCCTGTGGCAGTCTGGCTCTTGTCGGTGGCATCATCGGCTATACGCAAGTCAAAAGCGCCATGTCGCTGATTTCTGGAACCATCAACGCATTCTCCTGATTCTGAGCCTTCGGTGTACCTCTCTTAGGGTAGAAGGCTCTGTGCTCTTACCCTAATCATCAGACGATGCACTCTTGTGTTTTGGCACTGACACTGACCCCGCACAGGAGACCAATATTTCGGGCCGCTTGCCGATAGGAGGCTTTAGCGCTCATCCGCTGACAACACAATTCCAGTAGCGGACTCTGTTGAATACTGGGCTTAACGCCCAGTTTCTCGGCTTGGCTTGGGCCGAGACGCAATTTGCAATGTAGTCGGCAACCCCGTCTGAAGAGATGCTGTAGAGAGCTGCGATGGTTCGACAGTCCGACTTCTCGGCAGCCCGGAATTTCACATTGTTCATTCGACCATCCTTATCTCCTTATTCTGGGATGTTTTCCAATTGCTCATGTTCCAGGTTTGATGTTCTGATTGAGGCGAAAGAAGTTATCAGGGTCGTATTTCTGTTTCACCTGAGTCAGTTGCTTGAGATTGTCACCATAGGCATCCTGAACTAACTTGTCAGACTCTTCTAGGAAGCCTGGAAAGTTGAGGTAAATGCCCGGAGCAGCAAATGGTGCTAGCCCATCAACACAGTTACGTACCCAGGCAATATTGCGATCGCTATCCTGTGGATCGTCCCAATTCGCCTCGATGCCAATCATAAACGGTGCCTCTCGTGGAGACAGAGGGCTTTCGGCGGATCCTACTCGACTCATGGCACCACCCATCGTCCAAATGTCGATAGTCGAGTAATGGGAAGAAGCCTGCCGATTCAATGCCAGAAGCATATCAATGGTGTCATCATTGAACGCCTTCAGGTAAACAGATTTCCAGTAGTAGTTGCGGCCTTTAGGATATTCAGCATCCAAGAATTTCTGTACCTGGGTAAAGGGCAGGCGATCGCTAAAATCCACAATCGGTGTTCCCCATTCGCGCAAGGGTTGGAGCACCTTCTCCCCATCCTCCGCAGATCCGGCATAGCAGGCAGCAACTACAAAAAAGGGCTTGTGCCACCACTCTTCGGGGAAGTTTTCATCCGCCGGAACGGTTCCGGTAAAGGAAAGCATCCCCACTTCTTCAGGCTCACGTTGGGCATACTGACGGAATTTTTGCAGGATATCCTTGCTGTCGGGATACATCACGAAACAAAACATCACCTCTGGGCCCAGAGGATGCAATTCAAAGTTAAAGGTTGTGACGATACCAAAGTTGCCGCCACCGCCCCGCAACGCCCAGAACAGTTCTGGATTTTCGGTCTTGCTGGCTTTGACTAACTGGCCCTCAGCCGTCACCAGTTCAGCAGAAACAAGATTGTCGCAGGTCATCCCCCACTTGCGGCGTAGCCAACCCACCCCGCCATTCAACGTCAACCCTGCAATCCCGGTTTCCGAAACAACTCCGGTCGGAACCACTAACCCAAACTTTTGGGTTTCCTGATCGAGGTCGCCCAGTTGAGCACCCCCCTCGACTCGAACTGTACGTGCCTGAGGATCGACGTGGACTGCCCGCATTTGGGAGAGATCAATCACAAAGCCACCATCGTAACTGGCCAGCCCCGCTACGTTGTGGGCACCGCCGCGCACAGCAACCAGGAGGTTGCGATCGCGAGCAAAGCGTACCGCATCGATCACATCGGCAACTCCAGCACATTGCACAATCACAGCGGGGCGTTTATCGAACATGCCATTCCAGAGGCGACGGGCTTCGTCATAGGTTTCATCTTCAGCGCGGATAAGGGAACCCCTGATCTGACTTGCTAGAGCCTCTAACTCTGCGATCGCTACGGTAGTTTGACTGCCCGTCAAGTTAACAATTGCTAAGGTCTCCATGAGAGTGTCTCCTATTAACAGAATAGGTCAAACCTGTTTAGAAATACTGACAATGATCAGCCTTGGTTGCCTTCTCTTCTAAGAACCACAGTGGATCGGCAATGCCACCGGCTTCCGGGATCAGTTGAGAGGCTTCGACACCAAAGGTGGCAGCGGCTAATCGGCAACCATAGAAGTTGACAGCCCCTGCTTGCTTGACCATTTTAATGAGGTCGTAGATGCTGAGTGGATCACCATCACGGCGAACCTGTTCTTTGAACCATGCCTCTTCCGATGCATGTTGAGACGTCATCTTGACAGTGTTAGCCCCTTGCTCTGTCAGGACTCGCACAGCCCAGAGCACAAATAATATGTCAACCTCAACACCTTTCTTGGCAGCGGTATAGGCAAACGTTAGGGGAGTATAGAGCTGGTCATATCCGTCTTCGCGGATGATGATCGATAGTTTCTTCATGGGTGTTTTTCCTCCTGCAAAAGGCAGGCACAATAGCCTTGTTCACTAGATGAAATAAGGGCATGGACAGAATGCAACCAAGGTCACTGGGAGCTTGCCTTAGGTTCTCATTGACGAGAGTTGTTAAACGCTGACGATTACAATACAAACAAAGCTTTGTAATCAAAGATGAATGACCTAAAATGCTGGCATATTTCCCTGACTGGTTGGGTTTAGCAGTGGATTTCAATCACCATCCATTACCTCTATACTGAACTACGTACCCTGAACAAACAATGACTTAAACACCAGGATATTTGACTGAAACGCCACGCCAATTCTGCATCGCTACAATGGATATTCTTTCTGAGGTACTTCGCGCGGTTCGTTTTGCCAGTGCCCTCGACCTGAGAGCCGAGTTTTCAGCACCTTGGACGGTTGAAACAGAATCCTGCCATGAGTTTGCGGAGGCTGGGCAGTTGGGCAGCAAACAGATTGTCCAGTTTCACATCATTGCGGAAGGACGATGCTGGGTACAGACGACTCAGGGAGTTCGCCAAGCCCTCTCGTCGGGTGATATCATCATTTTTTCCCACGGTGATTCCCACATCTTGGGCGATCGCCTAGACCGCACCCCAACCCCGATGACAGAGATATTGCCTGATCCACCGTGGGAACCGCCACCTTTCTTAGCTCATGGTGGTGGTGGAGATCTGACCCGCATCGTTTGCGGTTTTTTGGAATGTGAAGAACTGATTGCCCATCCATTTTTAAAGGCGTTGCCAGCATTTATGCATGTGCGAGCATTCGCTGAGCCTAAAGTACCTTTGCTAGAAACTGGGGTGCGGCACATTATTCAAGAAGCAGACTGTAGCCAACCCGGTAGTTTATGCTTGCTCACCCGCCTCATTGAGGTGATGTTTATCGAAATTCTCCGCAGCCAACTGCAAGCCCAAGCAGCAGACCAATCCAGTAGTTTAGCTGCCCTTAATGATCCAATTGTGGGTCACGTGTTGAAACGGTTTCATAGTGACCCAGCTTATCCCTGGACAGTTGCAGAGTTGGCTAATCAGACGAACTTATCACGATCGGCACTTGCCCAGCGGTTCACCCAGATGCTAGGACACCCACCCATGCAGTATTTAACCCAGTGGCGACTTCAACTGGCATCGCAGCAGTTGCAAAACACCAACGCTGGCATCGCAAAGATTGCTGCTCAAGTAGGCTACGAATCCGAAGCTGCCTTTAACCGAGCCTTTAAGCGGTATGTGGGAATGCCACCAGGCACCTGGCGAAGTCGTAAGGCCGTGTAATAGGAGGACTTCCTCTTGCTGACAGTTGAGCCAGCAAAATAGGGAGCCTCAGTGCAGCTTACAGCGATTTCTAACTTTGCCAAAGCTCATGTTCAAAGTGCTGTGATTTCCATCGCTCAAGTACTGGAATCGTAAATATCGCCAGAAGGGGCCAAAGGAGCCGTGGTATATCCTGACCAATTTGCCTAGTGGGAGATCTAAACCTATTTCAGAAAAAGTCGTGAATACTGATTAACTTGTTGAATAATATTTCACATATCGGTGACCAAGTAGCTATCCGGAACATATTCAAACACCGAGCAGGGTGTTGGTTGGGCTGTGGCTGCGTCATATACATCGGCTACAGCTTATGTAATACGCCCGCGTTCGAGCCATCAAAGGAATTTTCACCTGACTTTATTACTGCTTTTGCAATTGGTAAAGACTTCGAGAATCCGATCGCCAAATCCTCTCAATGAAAACTTCTCCCAGCCAGAATAAGTACTGAATGGAGAAATTTACTAGGGTTGCTATGCCCGTCAATCAACTTGATCAATGACGGGTGATTATTCCGTTGGGGGTGAGCAGCCTGGTTTAATCATTGTGGAGGAGGGCAATCATGGTGAAGATCGGACGGTTTAAAGAACTGATTGGAACGCCTCGAAATAATCGAATTAGAGGCCGCGATCTCCAAATTATATATGGCTTACAGGGCAATGATAAACTCTCTGCCGCTCGAGGATCAGCCGCTGGCGCAGAGGCGACCATTTTAGTCGGAGGTAGTGGGGGCGATCGCTACAAAGCAGCAAACAGAACTACAACGATCATTCTAGAAAATGGCGTGTCGTCATCTGACACATTGATTGCCAGACGCATCGGGTTCAACCGTGATACATCCTTTGTTGGCGAAATCGATAGCCGTCATCTGATCTTGGGAGATATCACGTTTGGCCAAGCGGTAATTGTACTCGACTGGCGCAAGGCAGACCAGCAGTTGGGCACGTTTGC
>CAZCXK010000132.1:0-12105 GCA_964502605.1 uncultured bacterium | reverse complement strand
GTTGCTATCAAGCGCTGCAAAGACAAATTTGTCGGCGTTAGCGCCGCCTGTTAAGTTATCCAGTCCTGTACCTCCAACCAGGGTGTCGTTGCCACTGCCGCCAATGAGCGCGTCATTGCCTGACTCGCCCAATAGCGTATCGTCGCCGCTACCGCCAATGAGCACGTCATTGCCAACACCACCATTCAGCGTATCATTACCTGCATTGCCCTCGATGCGGTTATCGGCAGTGCTGCCAATCCCGGTCACATTACCGGCTCCATCCAAGAATACTAGGTTCTCAATGTTGGCATATTTGGCATCACTGAGACTGAGGTTAAATCGCACTCGGATGGTGTCGTTTCCAGCACCCGGATTCTCAATAATCGTATCATTGACATCGATATCATCGTAGATGTCATCGCTCAAGCCACCCCGGAGGTCATCCGCCCCGCCGCCACCCCGCAGGATATTCGCTCCTGAATTGCCCAAGATTAAGTTGTCAGAACTATTGCCGACACCATTAATGTCAGACGCTCCTATGAGAATTAAATTCTCGACGTTGATACCATTAGTGGATAAATCAAAGCTGGCAGATGACTCAATCGTGTCGATGCCACTTGTTGCCAGTTCAACAACAACATCTAAACTGCTGTCAACTATGTACGTGTCGTTGCCAGCACCCCCAATCAGGCGATCGGCTCCTGCTCCACCATCGAGAATATTATTGCCAATGTTCCCTGCAATCGTATTATTGAGACCATTGCCCGTGCCGTCGATATTATCTGTGCCCGTGAGTTCAAGGTTCTCAAGATTTGCGCCGAGAATAAAGTCAACGCTGGATTTCACCAAATCTATACCCCCCACAGTGCCCGCCAGGGTTTCTATCACTGTGTCGCCTGTGCTATCAGCGATGTAAGTATCGTTGCCACCCAGGCTGTCGCTCATTGCGTCTGCGCCAGATCCACCATTAATCAGGTTGTCACCGCTATTGCCTGTAATAGTATTGGATCGAGTGTTGCCCGTGCCGTTGATCTTGCCAACCCCTGTTAATGTTAGGTTTTCAAGGTTAGTACCTAATGTGAAGGTGACACTGGATTCAACCCGATCGATACCTCCTACAGCGCCATTCACCTCCTCAATGACCTGATCGTCTTCATGATCGACAATGTAGGTGTCGTTTCCTTCCCCACCATTAAGCACATCAGCTCCGATTCCACCATCAAGTAGGTTGGCTCCGCTATTGCCGATAATGGTGTTGTTGAGATTATTGCCTGTGCCGTTGATAGCTGCGTTCCCTGTGAGGCGCAAGTTTTCAACATTGACTCCCAGACTAAAATCCACGCTCGACTCAACCCAATCAATTCCGCCACTGCTACTTTCGCTGACTGTGTCTCCGGTATTATCCACAATGTAGGTGTCGTCACCGCTGCCGCCCGTCATGCTGTCGGCACCACTGCCACCATCAAGGCGATCGCTGCCATCTCCACCAAATAGAGTATCGTTACCAAGACCACCAAAAAGCACATCATTACCGCTACCGCCACTAAGCGTATTACCACTCTCATTGCCAATAATGGTATTATCCAGCCCATTGCCGGTGCCGTTGATTGCCCCCGTACCGGCAAGAAGGATCAGGTTTTCCAGATTTTCACTTAGGGTATGGGTAACGCTAGAGTTAACTATATCAACACCCCCTATCACTCCACTGATAGATTCAATGGTGATGTCATTGGCACTGTCGATAAAGTAGGTATCATCGCCAGCGCCACCGACGAGGATGTCTGTGCCAGCACCGCGCCCATCGAGAATGTTGTTGCCACTATTGCCCGTGATGGTGTTGCTCGCATCATTACCAATGGCATTGATATTAGCTGTACCCATCAACGTTAGATTCTCAACAGCAGGAGTTGTCGTCAGGTCAAAGGTAATGGCAGATAGAATGGTATCTATACCTTCGCCTGCAACTTCGTCAACGACATCCCCTACTTCATCCACGACATAAGTATCATTGCCAGCACCACCTGTTAGTACATCAGCACCTGTTTCACCATCTAGGGTGTTGTCGCTTTCATTACCAAAAATGGTGTTGTTAAACTCGTTACCTATACCATTAATTGTGCCAGCACCAGCCTGGAGAATGAGTGTTTCAATTTCAACATTTTCTCTCAGAATGTATGATGCAGTTGCGCGCACAATATCAATGCCATTCCCTGGATTTTCAATCACGATATCGGCAGAATTATCAACCCAGTATATATCGTCACCACTACCACCATCTAGGGTGTCAGCATTGGCCCCACCATTGAGTGTGTCATCGCCTGAACCACCTGTGAGAACGTTGACGCCACTGTTGCCGATGATAGTGTTATTCAGGTTGTTTCCTGTCCCATTAATAATATTGCCGCCCGTGAGGGTCAGATTCTCAACATTATTGCCTAGAGTAAAGGTAACACTTGATTCAACTCGATCAATCCCACCTGTTACTTGATCAGAGTTGGTTTCAGATACAACGTCACCGACGTTATCAACGATATAGAGATCGTTGCCATCTCCGCCATCCATGATGTCGGCACCAGCACCCCCTTCTAAGCGATCGCTCCCACCCAAGCCCCGCAGAGTATCATTGCCATCTTCACCCAGGAGACTATTATCCCCATCATTGCCAATCAGGGTATTATCGAGCCCATTACCCGTCCCGTTGAGATTGCCAGCCCCAATGGTCAGCGTCAGATTCTCCAGGTTAGTGCCTAAAACAAAGCTGACAGACGTCAGGACGGTATCAATGCCACCTGCAATACCAGACTCAGCCTCAATCACTGCGTCATTTACATGATCGACAATGAATGTATGATTGCCACTGCCACCTGTCATGATATCAGCCCCTAGGCCACCATTTAAGGTGTCGTTGCCGCCGCCACCTTCAAGGACATCATTGCCAGCTCCACCCAGCAACACGTTGTCACCATCATTACCAATCAGGGTGTTTTCCCCAGCATTTCCTGTCCCGTTAAGAGCTCCAATTCCTGTAAGAATCAGGTTTTCGATGTTGGTGCTATCAAGAGTAAAGGTCACACTGGAGCGCACAGTATCTACGCCTCCACCAATACCAGCGATCGCCTCAGTTACCACATCTCCAAGGCTGTCCACCACAAACGTATCATTACCCGCACCGCCATCCATGACGTCATTGCCTGTGCCACCATCTAGGTAGTCATCACCTGCATTGCCAGTCAGAACATCATTGCCAGCATGACCCGTCAACGTATTGTTGCCATTATTGCCAATGATGGTGTTTGCTAACTCATTACCTGTGCCATTAATCGCGTTTGCACCTACCAGCGTTAGGTTTTCGATATTTGCTCCTAATGTAAAGCTGACGCTCGATTCTACGCCATCAATGCCTCCGTCTGGCCCGCTCACAGTTTCGACGACCGTATCGCCAATGTTATCAATGAAGTAGGTGTCATTTCCTGTGCCACCGTTCATTACATCGGCACCCGACCCTCCTCGGAGAGTATCATTACCACCATTGCCTTCCAAGATGTCATTGCCATCATTGCCTGAAAGCACATTATCACTGTCGTTGCCGAGAATGATGTTCGCTAGCTCATTACCTGTACCATTTGTTGCTGTGGTTCCTGTTAAGGTTAAGTTTTCAACATGAGTACCAAGGACAAACGAAACAGATGAACGCACTGTATCAATGCCACCTCCAGTACCACTCGACTCAATAACGATGTCTCCAGGATCATCGACTATATAAGTGTCATCACTGTCTCCCCCACTCAGAACATCGCTACCAGACCCACCATCCAGGACATCATTGCCACCGCCACCGTTGAGCACGTCATTATCGCCGCCACCTAACAGTGTGTTATTTCCGGTATTTCCCGTAATCGTGTTGGCGAGTTCATTCCCAGTGCCATTGATATCAGCGGTGCCAGTTAAGACTAAGTTCTCTAGGTTGTCACCAAGCTGAAATGCAAAAGAAATGCTGGATTGCACCGTATCAATACCATTGGAGGCCATCTCATTGACCGTATCCCCAGCGCTATCAATAACATAGGTGTCGTTGCCAGCACCACCAATGAGAGTATCACCCCCAAGACCGCCATCGAGCATGTCATCGCCAGCACCGCCAATCAGCGTATCATTGCCGCTGCTACCTACAAGAATATTGTTACCTGCATTACCAATGATGCTATTCGCCAGTTCGTTGCCAGTGCCATCGATGTTAGCGGTGCCCGTGAGGGTCAAATGCTCTAGATTAGCTCCTAGCGTAAATGTAACACTCGACTCGACTCGATCAATCCCACTTCCAGTTTCTGTGACGATGTCTCCTAAATCATCGACAATGTAGGTGTCATTGCCGTCGCCACCACTTATAGAGTCAGCACCAGCACCGCCGTTGAGGGTGTCATTGCCAGCACCGCCGTTGAGGGTGTCATTACCATCGCCACCTGCCAACACATTATCCCCACTGGTGCCTGTAATCGTATTTGCCAGTGCGTTGCCGGTGCCGTTCAGATTCGCTGTACCTTCAAGGACGAGATTTTCAATATTGTCGCTGAGAAGCCAGTTGACAGATGACCGTACCGTGTCGATACCGCCATTGCTCTCTTCGATGACCTGATCGCCCACATTATCAACGAGATAGGTGTCATCGCCGCGATCGCCCCGCATTTCATCAGCGCCAGCACCACCATCAATAATGTTGTTACCCATATTGCCAACAATGGTGTTTGCACCACTATTGCCAATACCATTGATGTTAGCTAAGCCTGTGAGAGTGAGCTTCTCAAAGCGATCGCCCAATGTAAAAGTCACACTAGATTGGACGGTATCAATACCCCCGGCATCTGTTCCTGTTGAGGTAGATTCTGAGACTACATCGCCAACGTTATCGACAATGTAGGTATCATCCCCCGTGCCACCCTGCATGAGATCTGCTTCAGCACCGCCGTCTAAAATGTTGTTACCGCTGGTGCCTATGATGGTGTTCTTGAGATTGTTGCCTGTTCCATTAATGTTGAGGTCTATACCTGTTTCAGTCAGAATCAAGTTTTCAACGTTTTGGCCTAGAGCGTAGCTGACGCTTGATCGTACCGTATCCGCACCGTTACTAGCTCCTTCAATAACACGATCGCCCAAATCGTCAACGATGTAGATGTCATTGCCTGCTCCCCCGCTCATCTCATCTACACCATCACCACCATCCAGGATATTGCTACCGCTATTCCCTGTAATGGTGTTATTGAGAGTGTTTCCAGTTCCGTTAACGTTATCGCTGCCGATAAGAATCAGATTCTCAACATTTGACCCTAGCATAAAGCTAACCGACGACTCAACAACGTCAATTCCGCCCAATGCAGAGGATTCAGTAACAACGTCGCCTAGATCATCCACGACATAGGTATCATTGCCCAATTCACCCACAAGTTGATCTGCCCCTGCACCTCCATCCAGCCGATTGGCGGCATCGTTGCCGATAATGGTATTTCTGCCGCTATTGCCCGTGCCAGTGATTTCGTTAGTGCCTGTCAGAGTCAAGTTTTCGAGGTTGTCACGCAAGGTGTAGGAAATACTTGATTCAACTGTGTCAATGCCTGCATTAGTGGCCTCGGTGATCTGATCACCTTGATCATCCACGACATAGGTATCATTTCCAAGACCGCCGATGAGCGTATCTGCTCCACCACTCCCGTCTAAACGATTCGCGGCATCATTACCAATGAGGGTATTCGCAAGATTATTACCGATGCCATTAATTGGAGCCGATCCTACTAATGTTAGATTCTCAATGTTTTGTCCTAAGGTGAATGAAATACTCGATTCAACTCGGTCAATCCCCTGATTGGCGTCTTCATTGACAACGTCTCCGATCTCATTAACCAAGTAGGTGTCATCACCTGAGCCGCCGCTCATGACATCAGCCCCAACACCGCCAATCAACTGATCGTTTCCAGCCCCACCGATCAACGTGTCGTTGCCTGCACCCCCCTTCAGAATATTATTGCCACTGTTTCCTGCAATGCTGTTGGCCTTGTCATTGCCTGTGCCGTTAAGGTTCTCGCTACCAATTAAAACCAGGTGTTCAATTTCAATCCCCTGTGTAGGCAGGTCGAAGCTAATGCTAGAACGAACCGTATCGGCATCTCCCTCACCAGCGATTTCATTGACAACATCGCCAACGTTATCAATAACGTAAGTATCGTTCCCCGCACCTCCAGTCAGGACGTCTTCTCCCTCACCGCCATCTAGAGTATCGTTACCTGCATTGCCAATGATAGTGTCGTTGCCAGCTGCGCCAGAGAGTAAGTTATTACCTTCATTGCCGATAATGCTGTTGGCTGAGGCATTCCCAGTTCCATTGAGATTACCAGCCCCTGCTTGTAATACTAAGTTTTCAAGGTTAGTTGCCAGGGTATAAGATACTGCACTCTGCACAGTATCTATGCCACCATCTGCCGTTTCAACGATGACATCATTGGTATTGTCGATGATATATATATCATCACCTTGCCCTCCAATAAGGGTATCATTACCCAAGCCACCATCCAGGATGTTGGCAGCACTGTTGCCACGAATGGTGTTAGCCAGTGCGTTGCCAGTGCCGTTAATGGCGATCGCCCCCAGCAACTCTAAGTTCTCAACATTGTCACCAAGATTGAAGGCGACCAGCGATTGGACTAAATCAACCCCCTCATTCGCATTCTCAGAAACGATATCCCCGCTGTTATCTACAATGAAGGTATCGTTACCAGCACCGCCACTCATGCTGTCTGCACCTATCCCCCCATCAAGCAAATCATTACCTACACCGCCAATCAACTGATCAGCGCCAAGCCCTCCGTTGAGAACATCATTACCAGCCTCCCCATTCAGAAAATTATTGCCATCATTGCCAATGAGGGTGTTGTTGTTGGCGTCCCCAGTTCCATTGATATTGCTTACACCCGTCAGAATCAGTGTCTCTACATTGGCTCCATGAGTACTCAAGCTGAAATTGGCGCTTGACCGGATGGTATCAACTCCACCTACGGATCCAGCGTCTTCAATAACTACATCATTAGAGCTATCGACATCGTAGGTGTCGTTGCCAGAGCCTCCAATCAGGGTGTCATTGCCTGCTCCTCCAATTAAGGTATCGTTGCCAACTTGCCCGCTCAGAGTATTATTGCTCTCATTGCCAATGAGCGTGTTGTCTAAGCCATTACCAGTTCCATTAATGCTGCCAACGCCAGCCGCCAGTGTCAGGTTTTCGACATTGGCTCCATTGGTTGTCAGGTTGAAACTGACACGAGTTTCAACTAAATCGATCCCGGCTAGCCCAACATCTTCAATAATGGAATCATTGATATTGTCGACGCGATAGGTGTCATCACCTGTGCCGCCAATCAGTTTGTCAGCCCCTATGCCGCCATCTAGAATGTTGTTGCCTTCATTACCAGTAATAGTATTTGCGAGACTGTTGCCCGTGCCATTGATATTGCCTGCTCCGGCTTCTAGCAAAAGGTTCTCAACATTATTACCATTGACATTGAGATCGTAATCGATGCGAGCAACGACAACATCAGTGCCTTCTCCAGCATTTTCAATAATGATGTCGTCAATGTCTTCTATTACATAGATGTCGTCACCAGTTCCACCTATCAAAGTGTCAATGCCAGTACCACCAACTAGGACGTCGTTACCTGCATTGCCAACTAGGGTATCATTTCCGCCACCGCCAAACAGCGTATCGCCACCAAGCCCACCAGTAATCACATTATCGAGGGCGTTTCCAGTGCCTCTCAGATTTCCATTGGATGTAAGTCTGAGATTCTCAACATTGGCTCCTAACGTATAAGACTTAAGAGCTGTGATGACCGTATCGATGCCATCATCAATGTTCTCAATCACTTGGTCGTTCTCGTTATCAACGACATAGGTGTCATCACCCGCCCCACCCGAAAGGACATCTGCTCCTTCACGGCCATCGAGATAGTCGTTGCCATCGCGACCTTCTATTTGGTTATTACCTGCATTGCCAACAAGTGTGTTGGCAAGACTATTGCCAAAGGCGTTAGTATTTCCAGTTCCAGTCAGAACTAGATTTTCAATGTTTGTTGCTCCAGCATCTAAATCAAAGGTGAAATTGACGTTGATGGTATCGATGCCACCATTGACTTCTTCAATAACTTGATCACTCAAGGAGTCAACCGTGTACGTGTCATTGCCCGACCCACCGGCCATTACATCACTACCGGTACCACCGTCTAGCACATCATTGCCTTCATCACCTGTCAGCGTGTCATTGCCAGTACCGCCTAACAGTGTGTCATTGCCTGCTCCCCCATCTAAGCTGTCGTTATCAGCTCCACCATTCAGGATATCGTTGCCTAAGCCGCCTAACAGGGTGTCATTGCCAGCATCTCCAATGAGAGTGTCGTCGTTATCACCTCCATTGAGAATGTCGTTCCCTGTGAGGCCATTGATGACATCATTACCTACGCCCCCATTGATGACATCATTACCCGCGCCGCCATTGATGATATCATTACCAGCATCACCATTTAAGGTATCGTTGCCGTCACCCCCAATCAGATTATCATTACCATCCCCTCCAAAGAGGATGTCATCACCAGCACCACCATTCAAAACATCATTGCCAGCATCACCTGTCAGTTGATCATTACCCAAACCACCTGATAGGGCATCATTACCATCCAAGCCACGAATAACGTTATTTCCAGCATTGCCTGTGATGGTGTTGTTGAGAGCATTGCCAGTGCCGTTGATAACGCCAGCACCAGCGAGAACCAGATTCTCAACGTTATTTGATAGGGTAAATGAAATACTTGATGAAACAACATCAAGACCTTCATTAGCATTTTCAACTACGACATCAGCAGTATTATCTACTACATAGGTATCGTTGCCAATTCCTCCTGCCATGACATCAATACCGGTTCCACCATCTAGATAGTCATTTCCGGCTAGGCCTCGGAGCGTATCATTACCAGCTTGTCCACGTAGAATATCGTTCCCATCCTCACCATTGAGGATATCGTTGCCCTCGTCTCCATTTAGGTTGTCATTACCAGTCCCACCCAAAATGGTGTCGTTTTCAGAACCACCGAAGGCCAAATCATCTCCAGCCCCACCGAGAATGATATCAGTGCCCGCACCGCCAAGAAGCACATCATTACCGCTGCCGCCATCTAGTGTGTCGTTTCCGGCTTGTCCATCAAGCCGATTGTTAGCGTTGTTCCCTGTAATGACATTGTTGAGTGTGTTACCTGTACCATTGATGGCCTGGTTGCCTATAAGGATGAGGTTTTCGAGGTTATTGCCGAGTACCCAACTCAATGACGCTTGAACCGTATCAATCCCTTGGCCTGCTCGTTCGATAGGGCGATCGCCACTACTGTCAACAATATAGACATCATTACCCTCTCCGCCACGCAGGGTATCTGATCCTGAGCTACCATTTAATGTGTCATTGCCCTTGCCACCATCCAGGATATCGTTCTCATTACCACCATCCAGGGTATCGTTCCCGTTACCGCCATCCAGAGTGTCTGCGCCGCCCAAACCTAGCAACGTATCATTCCCGTTCAACCCTCGAAGTAAGTCCCTCCCACCCCCTCCGCGAAGAGTATTATTTCCGGAGTTGCCGATGATCGTTGCCATGATGCGTTAACCCTCAATCAGGATATAGATTTGATAGAAGTAAATGATTTTAGAAAAGCCACTATTTACCCTCATTTTTTGAGGGCAAGTCGGAGACTAGTGTTCACTCTAATTGACTGACAATATGAGGCTGATCTATCAGAGAGAGTACCCAAATCCTCTTGAGGGCTCTCAACAAATTATTAAAGTCGTGTCGCGCTAGAAAATACTGATTCAAGCCGAAGTCGAAAGCAAAATGTGCTAGCGCGCCAGCATCCATCGTGTCGGTTTTCGCTAAACGCCCCGCACTCGGGCAAAGTCGTGCACCTAGCGCGGATTGGCTACCGCAAAAGGTATCCAGCCGCTGCCAAGCTCCGCACTGCCAAAGTTGGAAATCCACTGGGTTGCTTCTAAGGAACACAAATTAAATAAGATCCGGAAATCAGACAAGGGAGATAGGCTAGCAATAACGTGAAATTCCCCTGCAATCTGATGGAACCGTACTCCACCTGAAATTGAGCAAACAAATGCGCCGATTTTACCAGTCTTTATTTGAGAAGGCCTGATGACGTTATGCGGCAATCGAAGCCCGCAAGCTGGGGTGGAGCGGAATCCACATATCTGTTAACTGTTCAAGTGTGATGACAAGCTCTTTTGCAACAGGATGAGGGAGTTAAAGCAAGAGGCGACGTTAATTCAGAGCCGCGTTCGACAAGTGAGTGGAAGACGGAAATCGGCATTTGATGAAGATTAAGGGACTGGATACGGTACTTTCTAGACACAGCACTTTCTAGAGTGATCGCCCAATCTACTGCCGGTTCACCACCTGACGAAACAGGAAGGTAGACAAATCTGACTCGCCCAAAAAACCTGTTGTAGGGTGCTGTTAGGCGCAGCCGTAAACACTATCCCGTGAAGCTTTGATACGTTACGCTAGCGCTAACGCTATAAATAATTAAGTCCATCTACTTACTTCTATCAGGTAGAAATGGCGATCGCCATTTCTACGCTGCCATTTCTTTAAGAAAAACCCAATTAATTTGCCAAGTCTTAGTCAAAACTATCCGGATTTTATATTTTTGAAAAAACAGATATTTCAACAGATAAAATTCACGATTTTCTAACACAAATTAATTAGCCTGAGTGATAGATTCAAGGAGATTAATTTGGAAGTTTTGGGTATGGCAATGATCATCGGCACTGCGGCAAATGATGTTCTTTATGGTGGGTTTGAAGATGATCTGATTGATGGTGGAGCCGGTGAAGATGGAATGATTGGGGGCTTTGGCAATGACACCTATATCCTTAGAGAGCCTGGAGATGAAATTCTAGAATTTCAACGACAAGGTACTGATACTGCTATTGTTTATTTTGATTATTCGCTTCCAGAAAATGTTGAAAATTTAAATCTTGCCGCCGGGATTGTTGGATCTGGCAATCGATTAAGCAACCTTATTCAGGGCAATAATCTCAATAATATTTTGACGGGGCGCGGCGGCAATGATTTGTTATATGGCTTTGAAGGAGATGATATTCTCAGAGGCGGCAACGGTAACGATCGCCTCTATGGGGGTGGCGGCGATGATACTCTTATTGCTGGTAAAGGCTACGACGAAATGTATGGTGGCCCTGGCGATGACACCTACATCGTCAGCAGTTATGACTTTAAGATTGTTGAACGACGGGGGCGATCGCGCGACACCATCAAAATTCCACTTAACTATGAACTAGAAGGAACTCGCATTGAAAATCTAAATCTTCTCCGCAACGCCAAATTTGGCACAGGCAGCAAAGATAACAACACCATCATTGGCAATGGAGTCGCCAACGTGCTCTCAGGCCTCAAAGGCAATGACAAGCTCTACGGTCGTGGCGGGTCTGATACGCTTTACGGCAACGAAGGCAACGATCTACTCAGTGGTGATGACGGCTCTGATCAGCTTTTTGGGCAAGAGGGCAACGACACTTTACACGGTGGCGGCGGCAATGACCTCCTCGTAGGTGACGCGGGTCGAGATATCTTAATTGGTTATGGCGGAGGCCGACAAGAACGAGACCAGCTTGAAGGTGGCGCGGGTGCTGACGTATTTGTTTTAGGCGTTGCTGGCAAGGGTGGAGTTTATTATCGAGGGCCAGGGTTTGCCACAATCGTCGATTTCAAGCGCGCAGAAGGAGATAAAGTAGAAGTTAATGGTAAAAAGCTCAAACGAATCTATACTTTGACAACCAATCGTAACGTCTCAGGTAGCTCAGATCGAGATACTGCAATTTTTAGAGGGAAAGATCTCATCGCTGTGATTGAAGACACCACCAACTTTAGTTTTAGAGATCTGATTTCGGCGCCGAACGAATAGCCCTAGGAAACTCTACACAGATCCGAGCACGCGCTAACGGATATGGACTCAAGTTGGAAATTACAGTGGTTGTTGAATGAGTAAGCCACAGTTTGTTAGGCTAAGCAAGTCTAGC
>CAZCXK010000131.1:0-12168 GCA_964502605.1 uncultured bacterium | reverse complement strand
GTATATACAGAGTATCTACATTATAGTGAGTAGTGACTTGGCAGAAACTTAGCAATTACTGGGAGCAAAGAGAATTAAACAAAGAGAACTAAACCTTGAATACTTCATCAAAGACTTGCAGTACTGACCCTACAAACAGCGAGAAGCAGACCAACAATAACGTTAGTTGTTCACAGTAAACGAGGTATCAAAGACAAACTCGGTGCCATCATCCAGCAACACTTCCGCCGTGATTGTATGTGCTCCATTCGAGATTTTGCGCGTCTCAAACGGATTAGCCGCATTGACTCGACCGCCCTCAAAATCATAAGGAGGAGCATTCTCAAGCTGTTGCCACTGTCCGGTGCGCTGGGGGTCATTGAGCCAATATCGCACTCGTTCGACGTGCTGTTCTGGCAGCATAAATGCATAAATAATATCGCTCACGGTTGCTCCAGCCAGATCAAACACTGGAGCCGCGCGATTGGCTTGCCGAGAGAATTTGAGCCCATAGTCAGATGGCAACGGGCGCGGATTGTTGATCGTAAATGTTGCACTGATGCGCTGATCGGAGCCGTCGGCTAAGCGTAGTCGGGCGGTCAGGGTGTGGGTGCCATTATCAACGGTTCGAGTATCAAATGGGTGGGCGATCGCCCCTGTGCTGCCGCGAAAATCAAACGGAGCCTGACGCTCGATCTGGGTTGGACGCTGGTCAGACCGACCAAAACTAAAGTCAACTCCTGTGAGCCCGGTGCTGGGAAACACAAAGGCGTAGATTTCTCCCGAAATCGTGGCTCCTTCTAGCATTCGAATAGGGGCGCTGCGATCGGAAAACTGAGAGAAAACAACAGCATGAGATCCAACCGGTATGCTCAGAAATTGACAGGCAATAATGTCGTCTAAATCTACTGGAAACGAGACCCCATTAGCAATGATTTGAGTGGCGATCGCTCCACGTTCGGTGCTGCTGGCGCTGATGTCGGTGAGCAGAAAGCCATCTCGAGGCGTGGCTGTTAGGGTGGCTGCAACTGCGCCATCCGACTGCCATCTAAAGTTCACGGTGCCATCGGCTTGGGTAATTCCATCTGCAGGTGTCGTTACCAGCTCGCGCACGTTTGCTCCCTCTAGGTGAATTGCAAACTGCCATCCAGCTGCTGGAATGGCTTTACCATCTGGCTGTTTCACAGTTTTGAGCACGGTGATTGACGACCCACATGACCGTAAGGCGATCGCCCTCAGTTGGGTTGAGAGGGTTTCAAAGTTGGCACGATAATAGTCGTCATTTTCGGTAGCTCCAGAAATCAACTGAAGATTCTTGATGTTGAGACCATCACCAATGCCAATGGCGATAATGCGAGTGCCGTCACTCTTGACCCGATTAGCGGCGGCAATGCCATTCTGCAAGGGGTTAAGAATCACAGACGCCCCACCCGGATTCCCATCCGTGATGAAAATTACCAGATCGCCGTTTAGGGTGCGAGCCGCATCAAACGCAGCTTCCCAATTCGTGCCGCGTCCCTGACGTGGAAAGTTGAGAGCGGCTTTGGCAGTGGTTGCACCAGCGGATTCTAGAACACTGGTCAGCGGCAGGAGAATTTGCGCCTCAATATTGAAAATGATGATGCCAATCTGGGAGGGAGTCCCGGCTAAGGCATCAATAAACTGACTCGCAGCCTGTCGCACCAATTTAATTTCTTCATTATCAATCGAGCCAGACTCATCAATCACGATCACGACATTCAAACCGCAGCGTTCTGGAAACGTAGGATTGGGCAATGGTGTCATCGGTTTTCTCTCATGCAGGTAAATGACTGAACCCTTGGATGCTCTAACCTACCAACGACTCCTCAGGATGCATTGATCGGCATCGTTCAGAAGGTTGTAGGGAAAGTATCAACTCGTTCAAGGTCACAGTTTACCTGGGTTTCTTCAGTTCAGAGATGAAGTCTTCCGGAAGAAATGGATGGCGCTATGGTTAGTTCTGCTGGGTTTTAATGGCCAGACACAAATTACGGTTTTGTCCCGGAATGATGCAAAATAAGGATGTTAATCGTGAAAAGCCTTCAGATGGCAGCAACAGCGCCATCGTCTTTCTAGTTGCAAATCGCTATGATGATTCGACCTGTTTTTGTCTTCCATGGGGTTGCTGCACTTGCATTGGTGATTGTAGGGGTAGCTGCTGATGTGCTCGCCATTCCGACGGATGCAGACCCTGTTTCAAGGGCGATCGCCCCGCTACAGCAGCACCCATCATCTCACTTTCATCAGGGTACGGGGCTGATCAAAGATGACGCCCTTCGAGTTGCGCCAGTTCGAGTTGCGCCAGTTCAAATTGCACAGGCCAGCAGCTTAGATGAGAGTGCTCTCGACGATGAGGTCATGATGCCGACCTGGGCTCCGGGCACAGTAACCCTATCAGATATTACAGAGGCGGTGGGGGGGCATTCCAGCCCAGTGCGGGCTGTGACATTTAGCCATGATGGTCAGTTTCTGATCAGTGGTAGCAGCGATCGCACCATCAAGGTTTGGAACTTGGCAGCCCGATCACTAGAACGTGACTTGTCGAATGGTTTGGGGCAGGTGACCGCCCTGGATATCAGCCCAGATGGGACACTGATTGCCAGTGGCAACCTTGAGGGGCAAGTGCAACTCTGGAACTGGCGATCGGGTGAGTTGGTGCGTCGGTTGAGCGCTTCAACATCTGAGCCAGCCCATGCCGAAAAGGTGGCTACAGTGGCGTTTAGTCCTGATGGTCAAACGCTCACAACGGCCAGCGGCGATGGCACCATTAATCATTGGGACGTTGATACTGGCGATCGCATCATGCAACTAGTCGGGCAGCAGTGGATAGAGTCGATGGCCGTTAGTGCTGATGGTGGAGTGATAGCCAGTGGCGGGCTGGGCATGGTGATTGATGTCTGGGATATTGCCCGTGGCGATCGCCTGCAGTCGTTGGGGCGATATCCTCGGTCGATTTATACGCTGGCATTGAGCCCCACCGGGGACATGCTGGCCTTTAGCCCCGATAGTGTTAGCAATGCCGCATCGAATCAGGTGAGTGCGAGTCAGAATACAATCCACCTGGTTGATTTAGAGGGAAATCTGGTTGTCGATCCCTTCAGCGCCCATCAAGACTATATTTCGGCGTTGGCATTTAGTCCCGATGGGCAACTTTTGGTCAGTGGCAGTTGGGATAATACTGTGTGCCTCTGGAACGTGCAAACAGGCACGTTGATCCGCACCTTTGATGAAAATTCAGAGCGAATTCTGGCGATCGCCTTTCATCCTAATGGCCGCAGCTTTGCAGTTGGCAGCGGTGATGGCTCCTTGAAAATCTTCACCACTGATGAGCCCTGACTAGCCTCATGCTGGCAAAATTTGGGCATTAAATCTTGCGTTCGCCCCAGCCACCAGACCCGCCATTATTGGGGCGTGACGGGGGAGGAGAGTTGGCAGGCTGCGATCGCCCTGTTGGCTGACTAGTAGACCCAGAGCCCCCTGTTGATGGAGCCGCTTGTTGAGCCTGGGCCCGCTGAATTTCACGCGTTGCGGTTTCAATGATGGTTGAGGCTTGTGCTTGCCAATAGGGAACTGACTCAAGCTGTCGAGCTTGGGCGATCGCCTCCTGCCAATTCTTTTGGGTTAGAGCGGCCTCGGCGGCTGTGAGGCGGGCTGCACTCGCTGACCAGGTTTCCTGCCATTGATGAATGGTCTCTTGAGCCTGATCAAACACTGGACTGGTGTTAGGGATGGCCGAGGCGATCGCTACTGCTTCATCCAAATTTCCGACATCATATTTGTTAGTGGCGATTTTGAGAATCTCGTCAGACCACCGGCGAATGTGCTCTTGCGCTGCATCATATCTCTCCATCTCGTCTGTGATGACAGATGCTTTGACGATGGCCTCTCGAAAGCTGGTCTCCGACAGTTGCTGCGCGGCTGCCAAGAGACAATCTCCCAAAAGGCTCTGAGCGCGATTGGAAAAGGTGAGGTTAGCATTCTCACGGGTGATGGCCTCTGCCTGCGACACACATTCCTCATATTGCTGATTGTCTTTTAATACTTCGATCTCGTTGAGAGAGGTCTGGATGAGGTTGTAATGATAATTTTGGCGCAGAAAGGTGCCACCCCCTCCAACGGCAAGAAGCGCGAGTGCGGCTCCTGATCCAACTAGTAGATAGTTGCGATACTTCGATCGTTGAGCAGGAATTAAAACTGGTTCTAGGGTTTCTATGTCAATTTCTATGTCAGTTTCTATGTCAGGCGTTTCTGGCAAGATAGAAGTTGCAGCGGGTTCAGACTCAGTCAGTTCTGAGTCAGCAAGCAAATGGGCGGCTGGAGTTGCTGCCACGAGCTGATTCCCATTCGTTGCAGATATCATCACTGGAACAGAGTCAGTCGAGATATCTGGTAAACTATCAGCAACAGAATCGGGCAACTCAACCCGTGCAGCCGTTGTCAGGATTTCTGAGTTTCCGGCCTCGGGTGCAGATGGAGCCGTTGCAGGGGAAAGGATGGTTTGATTAGCAGCCAAGTTGCCGACATTGGTGACTCCATCGGTATTTGATACTGACGCAATCTCAGAGGTGGCAGGCTTAGACGCAGCCTCAAGCTCTGAGATCATGGGTTGAGTGAATGTGGTCGGGGCGAGTGGCGTCGCCGCAGGCAGTAACTCACGACTGGGCTCATCGCCATATTCCTTTGGTTCGGAGTCAGCCTCACTGGGAGAGGGTGTCGCTGAGGATTGAACTGCGTTATCAATCGAAAGGACTGTGGGGTTGGGCGTCTGAGCTTTGGTTTCTAACGGAGTAACGTCCTGAGGGTTGAGGGAAACAAGCGTCACAGGATTAGAACGGGTGATAGTAGAATCCAAGGGCGGCGCAGTAGTTGCCAACGGCTCCCCATGATAGGCGATGCCCAACGCCTCTAAAACCTCGATTGCAGACTGATACCGATCTTTGAAATGGTAGCAAACCATCTTAGAAAGGACGTCTGAAAGGTGTGGGCTCACAGTTGCTTTCGAGATCCACAGAATCTCGCCAGTCTGCGGGTCGTCGTCAAGCTGCCTGGGCGTCAATCCTGTGGCGGCCTGAATGCAGATCACCCCTAACCCATAAATATCGCTATTAAATCGGGGTTTGCCGCGAGATTGTTCGGTGGCCATGTATCCCGGCGTCCCGACTGCAATCGTCGGATCAACGACGGGAGGCATCACAGACGGATTCCATCCAGGCATCTCAGTCCGGATCTGTTTCACAGAGCCAAAATCAACTAGCACAACGCGGCCATCATGACGCCGCCGAATCAAGTTGTCAGGTTTGATGTCTCGATGAATCACGCCTCGACTGTGGACAAAGGCCAGAGCCGTCAACACATCTCCCAAAAGCTGATAGATTTGCTCGTCTGACCAGCGCTGATTGGGCACCAACTCTTGCGCGAGTGGATGCCCATCAATGAAATCCTGAACCAGATAAAATTCTTCGTCTTCTTCAAAGTAGGCGAGCAGGCGGGGAATCTGGTCATAATCTCCCAGCCGTTCTAGAGTTTCGGCTTCTGACCAAAACAATCGACGCGCATTTTGGAGAAACAGCGGATCACTGCTGGCAGGCTTAAACTGCTTGACCATGCATTTTGGGTGTCCAGGTCGGCGAGTATCTTCTGCAATATAGGTGCGGCCAAACCCGCCTTCTGCCAGGGTTTGGATGATGCGATACCGTCTATCTAGAATCGTCCCAAGCATGGTAGTGAAGATGTGAAACGTTAACGCGATCCGCTAAGGCTCTCCTCTTATTGACATCCCCAGTTAAGCGCTAGCCGGATTGTAGTAAGTCACCGTAACTTGAGTTTGGGGATCTTTTCCAATCTTAAGCTGATCCCCATGCTTCAGCCGATACCCTATTTGGGTATCAACGGCAACTTGATTGATCCAGAGGCCGTTGGTGCTGGGCGAAACGCGATCGCCATCATAGATCCGGTAGTCAGTTCCTTCTTTGACCAAGACAGCATGGTGGCGAGATAGTACATCCCAGCCGCCATCGGGAATGATCAAGTCTGACCAGTCGCGATCGCGCCCAATCCGGCAGGATGGCTGATTGAGATCAAGATGGAGTTCACCTCCTCTAGAATTGGTCAATTCTAAATAGGGCTGCAAGCTCATTTGAGTTGCAGACGCACCGCTCATCATCGTATTCGGACGAAACACCCCAGTCACAAATTGCGTTACCGCAGGTGCCCATTGAGAGGGCTGTGACACTGTCTGATTTGGATCTGGATCTGGATCTGACGCAGCACCATTGCCTGCCAGTTGTCCAGCAAATTTGCCCATCAAAAGCTTGCGCTGCGTCAAGCCATAGGCTGCTCCAGCCGCCGCGATCGCCACGACACCTGCACCCAACCACATCATTGAATTGCCCCCCGCAGTAGACGACATCAGCTGCTGGCTATCTTGAATCAACCGCTCAATCTCTGAATGCTGTGGAAACAAACGCTGTACTTCTTCAAATTGCAGCATGGCGCGACGATATTCCCCTTGCCACAAAAAATCGAGTCCTTTGCGGTAGAGTTCATTGACTTGGCCCTGCTCGTTGGCAACCCCGGCTTCCCCAATAAACTCGCGAATGGTGCTGGTTCTGATGGCAAAGCTAAAACTAGACGCCGATTGGTCAGAACTAACATTGCCAAACGTCACCATGCCAATCACCTCAAACTGATCGTTGATCACGGGGCCTCCGGAACTACCCGGTGCAACAGGTGCATCAATTTGGAGCACGGGGACGCCATCTTCCGTTTCTTTGGCCGTTGCAGCGATGCCGCCACTAGTTGCCGAAACCTCAAACACCGATTTCAGTGCCAGAGTGTTGGAGTCTGCTACGCTCGGGTAGCCAAATACCGTAACCGAATCCAGCTGATCGACATTATCTGAATCGCCAAGGACTAGAGAGGGAGCATTCTTAATTTCGACTTTGATGACAGCGACATCTTTGCCGCGCAAATCCCCCTCATTGTCAATGGGTGTGCCAAACGACTTAACCTCGTAGCGAAACTCATCGCCGTTGGGCAAAATCACCCAGTTAAACCGCTGAAAGTTTTCCTCAGTCAAACTCTTGCTGATAGTTTGCTTGAGTTGATCCACGTCAGCTGCGCTGAGAGCCGCGTTGTCTTTGCCCAAAAGCTGCTTGGCCGTCTCCGTGAAATCATCGATGGCTAGCTGGCGCAGCGTCTCTTTGCAGCTTCCTTCCCCGCGCTCAGTTTCTTGCACCACATGCGCATTGGTCACAATATATCCATCCGGATGAATGAAAAATCCCGACCCCGATGAAATGGATGCAAAGGTATCTCTAAGAAACCCATCTGATCCGACAAATTCATAGGTGCCTTCACATCCATCCAGGATGCGCACAACCGAAGGCTTGACATAGCTAGCGACTCGTTTACCAAAATTTGTGTCTGCCGATCCTTGAGCTAACGCAGGCATAGACAGAGCCGGAACTAGCAACAGAATTCTTAGAAAGTTCCAAGAACTTCGACGCATAGATGCTGCCTCCTTGGGGGACTAGATGCAAGATATGAGTTCACTCAGATAATATACTCGGAGGAACTAAATCAGGAAATGGTTGACTGTCTGACACCTCTGGGTCTAGGCATCAATCCCTCCCATTACATTAACAATGGCAAATCATGGCTAAGGTCGCACTGCTAATTGGCGTCAGCCACTATGGAACTGGGCTGCAATCACTGGCCAGTCCGCTAAAGGATGTCGATGCGATGAGGCGAGTGTTGCATCATTCAGAGATTGGCGGGTTTACAGAGGTCATTCCGCTGCTCAATCCCGATACGTTAGCGATGGAGGAAGCCATTGAAAGCCTATTTTCAGGGCGACAGCGAGATGATCTGGTGCTACTGTTTTTTTCGGGTCATGGCATCAAAGACGAAAACGGGCGGCTCTACTTTGCCACTCGTGTGACCCGTAAAGATGAGTCAGGGGGGTTAATTAAAGCAACCGCTGTGCCGGTCAACTTTGTGCAAGAGGTGATGACAAGTAGCCGATCGCGCCATCAAGTTTTGATTCTAGACTGCTGTTTTAGCGGCGCATTTGCCGATGGGATGCGCGCCAAAGGTGGCGAGGCAATTGATGTGAGAGCGCAGTTGGGTGGCGAAGGACGCGCCGTATTGACGTCATCAACATCGACTCAATATTCGTTTGAGCAGGATGGAGATGACCTCTCTGCCTATACTCGCTATATCGTGGAAGGTATGGAAACCGGAGCAGCAGATCTTGATAGTGATGGCAGTGTCTCCGTTGAGGAGCTGCATGAGTATGCGAGTCGCAAGGTGAGGGAAGCCGCTCCTGCAATGAACCCAGAAATGTATGTGGTCAAGCAGGGATATAAGATTCGGTTGGCACAAGCGCTGATAGGAGATCCACGGCTGCGATATCGCAAAGAAGTGGAATTGTTTGCCAGCCGAGGGACGATCTCGACCATTGGGCGCAGCACCCTAGAGGTTTTGCGAGAAAAATTGGGACTGTCGTCTGAGGAGGCTACTGGGATTGCAGCGGAGGTGCTCAAACCCTATCAAGACTATCAAAAGAATCTGGAACGCTATGAGCAGGGGGTTGTGGTAGCTCTGCAACAGGAAGGAGAACTTGGTGCAGCAACCCAGCAAGAATTGCGTCGCTATCAGCAAATCTTGGGATTACGAGCTGAAGATGTTGATTTGATTGAAGCCGAGGTCTTATCACGTCAACGGGCGATCGCCTCTGAGGGGCAGCAAAAGCGATTGGCCGAAGACTATGCCCAGGCATTACATGCCATCCGTAATGGGCAATGGGACGTTGCCATTCAGGGATTTGAGCAGGTTTTAGCGCAACAGACCAACTATGAACAGGCGACGGAGCAGTTGACCGAAGCCAGACGCCAACATCAACTAGCCACGTTGTATAGCGAAGCCGAATCAGCCTACAAACAGGAAGCATGGCCACAGGTGATTGCGAAACTCCAACAGCTGGCTCAGGTTGATCCTGCCTACCGTGATGTCACTGCAAAATTAGAGAGTGCCAAGCGTGCTTATGACGTCTCTGAGCTCTACAACAAAGCACGGCGACGGTATCAAGCCGGACAATGGCAGTCCGTGTTAGACACGCTTGAGCAACTTAAAACGCGGAGTCCTCAATTCGCTGACCCTGATCAATTATTCGCCAGAGCCCAACGAAAGCTCAGATCTGCTGCTACCGTTGCGGCTACTCCATCGACTTCTGCGCTGCCATCCCAGACAATGGGGCGATCGCCTCACCCACCTACCAGTCATCGCGCATCTGGGATAATTGAACTACTTCCGTTCATTGGATTGATCGGGATCTGCTGGATCATCCTTGGGCTCATCGGGCACAATGCATCCAGAGATCTCGGCTGGGGAGACGATCTGACAGGGTTGCTGGCAGTCTTAGGAGCATTGGGCGGTGCCATTGATGGTGGCATAACCTGTCTAGCTATTCAACCGTCAGGGCAGCCACTGCGCCTGAGCCGATTGATTCAGAGCATCTTGGTCGGAGCGATCATCGGTGGAGTGGTTTGGGTCATGGCAGAGTGGTTTGTTTCAGACGGAAACGTGAATCGCATCCGTGCGGGTGGAGGGGCACTCATTGGCGGGGTCGGAGGGGTCATCATCGGGCCGCTTGTGCTCTGGTTCTTCAAACAAAGACACCCGTCCTGATGGGGCAACAATCACCCGATCGGCGACAACTGCCAACCGGAAACCGCTATCATTGTAGTGTGGAGTCTGATATATCCCTACAGCTATCAGATCAGGAAGGAGTACGATTGACTATGCCTCAATCATCTTCCCCAGCCATTCGGCGCTACGACATTATTGGCTTTGGCGATGAAGTACCCGGTATTCTCGCCTTAGTTGCAGCAGTTCGAGACTACCATCGGCGAACAAAGCGCTATCCCAAAACCCTGCTTATGCTCAAAGGCAATGCCCATCTCGGCATCGGCGGCCATCTCGTGCGCGGCGGTCTGGCCTATCTAGATCGAAGCTGTATTCCCTTAGATGTGCGGCGATCGCTCCAGTTAGAAACTTTTGGCGACCCCGCTATTCTCTACAAAGAGTTCTTGCAAAAAGCAGGGGTTGATAAGGTTGGGCTTGATCCACAGAAAGCCGATGCCGCCTTGCGAACCATGCTCAAAAGCTCAGGGATCGACGTGCTCAGCCACTGTGAGATTGCATCAGTTTCACTCAACGGCTCAACACTGACCAGCATTCACCTCACCAATGGAGACATCTATCAGGCCAACCAATTTGTTGATTCGACGGTGAATGCAGAACTGGCACAGGCTGCGGGTATCAGAAAACAGAAAGGTTTTGGCATGATGGGGTTGCCTGATTCAGAACTTTCAGTCACCTTGATATTTGAAACCGTGGGGTTGAGTGTGCAAGCTCTTAAGGCTCTGGAACTCAACTATCTCGAGCGTCTGAGTGATGCATCTGATGCCGAAGCACAGCGCTGGCTCGCGATCGCTGCAGGCAAATATCCGGCACGCGCTCACGATTGGCTACACCAGTTTCGCGATCGCCAAACAAACTTTCGAACGATGGTCGTTGGCTCTGATTACATCGATGTGCGTACTAAGGCACTATCAATTGCTTATCACGGGGCGCGGGGCACATCTCTAGCTCTAGATGAAAGCGGTGCCATTCTCGATAACGGTAATATCGCCATCTTGCCAGGAGGTAGGCTGTCGTGGAATGCGCTGCTATTTGATGTAAATGCTGATCAGGCTGAAACCCTAGCGCGAAACAAGGCTAAGCCGACTCTGGCTATGCTCAATGAATTTGCCCGAGTCGCTCAGTGGTTTAAGGCGTTGGGCGCAACATCAGTAGAACCTGCATCTGAACTCTATATTCGTCATGCTGGCAACGTGATAGATGCAGTTCAGCCGCTCAGTGGCGCACAAATGCTGGCTGGAGGCGTCCACTATCGAGACGCGTTTGGCACCTTTGGCTATCACTTTGACATACGCGGCGGCATTCGTGGTTTAGAAGGACGAGCTACGTCCAAAGGGGTGAAATGCATTGATCATATGCAGCCGCCATTATTTAACATTGGGATGCAGCATGCCTTGATGCAAACAGTCCGTAATCTTGCTGTCATCAGCCCTGCATCGGGATTTAAAGGCTATGCGTGCTCGGCAGGGCGCATTGTGGAGTTTAATTCGGCGGTGGGGCAAGGAATCGGCATTGCGATCGCCATTGCCCTGACTCACAATCGCAACTTGGCCGATATTTCTAACAAAGAGGTTAGAGCCGTGTTAGAAGAAACCAAAGTCCTACCCCGTGTTTATGGCAAGGCTCAGTCAACTGAGGCAAAACAGCTGGATCAGTTTGAGCGGTGCATTGCCTGATTGAGATAGAAGTTACTAAGTTACTTCTTAAGACATAGCTTGCTTCTCTCTTTAGAGAGTCAATCAATAGAGTTTGATATTGATAGGCTTATAACAAGAAAAGCGCCTGTTTATTGTTTAGCTATTTGCGGAGAAACAAAATGAATATCTTAGCTTGGATTGTATTAGGTTTAATTGCTGGGGCGATCGCTAAGGCGATTTATCCTGGCTCTCAGGGCGGCGGCATCTTGGGCACACTGCTCCTGGGGATTATCGGCGCGTTTGTCGGTGGATCACTATATACTCTGATTACCACTGGGGCGTTGGCGCTGACATCGGCACCTTTAACAATCGGCGGTGTTGTGCTGGCTGTGCTGGGCGCGATCGTTGCGCTGTTTCTGTACTACTCGCTAGCACGTCGTCGTGCGCTTTAAGTGCTTTTTCTATCAGAAATCCGGGTGATTCATAAGGATTACGAAGTAGTAATGTCGCTTGTCTAAATAGCGATTTACTCGGTAGCTTATTTAAAGCATTGAGGCTTTTACCTGAGAGTAAGAGCCTTATTTTTATATCTACTTTTATAGCCCTACGCATTTGGGTTAGGACATTGTGATAGAGCTATAGAAGAGTTCAGGAGTGCCTATGCCCGCCCCCTACAACTATGACTTACGTTGCAAAGCGATCGAGGCAGTGAAACAGAGTGAACGGGAAATAACCGTCTGTCGAATGTTGAATATCAGTCGCAAGCCCCTTAGGATCAAGGATTAAATAACCTGTAATTCTGGCTTAGCCGTATAGTTCCACTGAG
>CAZCXK010000130.1:0-12827 GCA_964502605.1 uncultured bacterium | reverse complement strand
GACATACCCCGGTCACCAAGCCAACATATCCGGTGCCAATTACACATACGCGCATGAGCCATGTTCCTCCATAAAACCTATACAGTCTGATGAGCGTGAATCATCTAGAGAGCGTCGGCAAGATGCACCAAATCAACCAGCACCTCATAGGAGTGCCGATTTGACAGCCTGAATCCAGGTGAATTTTAAGTCAGCATAAAACCCGGTTGGGTTGATATATTGTTCGCTATCAAAACGTCACCCTGTCAGAATCTAGTGAACGTTAAGGCAAACAGATCTGCGGTTAAGCACTATCCGCGATCGCCCCAGTCTTGTGGACTCTATAGGGATAGCGTTAACCCACCACACAGGTTTTTAAGAAGTGTGATGGTTGAATCTTGTTCCCTGTGGTGGTGCCGTGACGCGTTAGGCTCGCGCCACAATCACTCTTACAGCGGTTTTCAAATGAATCGACTACAGTGAGCAAACTAGCCAAGGACATCATCACAGGAAATAAATTCGTTGATAATCTTGGTTAAAGCTGGGTCGAGTTTTTCACTCGTTTTTAAGCAACATAGCTCGATGGGTGAACCGTTAGGGGAGTAAAGGGGCAAAAACACCACTTTTGCTCCCACGACCTCGATGGCCTCCCGCACAACAACGGCATGATGAACGGGTAAGGTATCCTTAACAACGTCATCCTGGTTTGTCGTCCGGAGTCTCACACCACACTCTATGACTATCTCGAGGGCATTGATCTGCCGCCCCTTACCACAAAGCGGTGGACGGGAAACGTGGAGGAAACCTATACCTCCCGGGTGTCACATCATTTCTCATGATGCAACGCCAAAATTTATAATAATTACCTTAAGCATGATGAATTAATACCAGGAAACCCATTCGGTTTTCTGATCCGGTTTAAGATATATCCAGGTTTGCCAGGTGGTGAGATCCATGAATTGGGTCGAAAGCTGGGTAAATAGGATCTCAGTCTATCTGTTCAGGGCTATATACAGATGTACATGTCGTGCCATGTCATCGTCAGCGGGTTGCTCTATCTCGTCTTAAGTGGGTAGCCATAAATAAACGAAGCTATGGTGGGGTGCACCCTCCGCCGGGGGACGCACCCCATTGGCTTTATTTATGACCATGTACTTAACGTCAGGGCACAATTTTCGGACAGTTTTAATTGTGATTAAGTTTTTTAAGAAAACAGTTGCTCAGTCAAACATCGTGCGACTTTTCTTTCGCACATCTGTCAAATGGCAACGAGATCGATGCCTGGAGATGGGTGCTGCGTTGGCATATTATGCTTTATTCTCGATTTTCCCGATCTTTTTAGTTATTCTGAGCGTCTTCGGGTTTGTGACCGGCCCTAATACTGATGCCTATAATCAAATTCTTGCGCTCACCCAAGAATCACTTCCTCCGACAGCCTATGACATTATTGAGAGCACGCTCGTTAACCTCAATAGGAGCAGTGTTGGAGCAGGAATTGTTGGCTTCAGCCTGCTGCTGTTTACTGCTAGCGGCGTATTTGGTGCCCTTAACCGAGCATTGGATATTATCTGGAAAGTTCCTGAAGAAAAATATCAAGATCGTCATATTGTTGCTGCAATCTTCGATTTTTTTAAGAAAAAAATTGTTTCTTTTGTGCTGGTTTTGAGCACGTCTTCACTCCTGTTTCTCTCCCTGGCATCGAATATTGCAATTAAGGTTGTTCTGCGGCTGCTGCGACGGTTCAGCGATCAGGTTACATTTATTCGAATTGATGAAGCACTCTTACTTAATATTTTCCAGCTAGGGTTTTCATTTTTGTCGTTGATGCTGGTGGTGATGATTCTGTTTAAGCTGTTGCCTGATACTCGAATTGCCTGGGGTGATGTCTGGCTCGGAGCATTTTTGACCTCATCTATGCTAGTGATTTTGCAGCAGCTCGTTAGCAATAGTGTGATTCATATCGGTAGCCATTTTCAGTCGTATGGTGTTGTCGGGGGCGTCATGGTGTTGATGCTCTGGCTATATTTAACCTGCCAATTCTTTTTCTGGGGTAGTGCGTTTACCTATGTCTATGCTCATATGTTTGGCAGCCGACGCTCTCCTCAAGATAAGCACATGCGATCGCCGCGCCAATCTCGCTTGCGAGTAGGCAAGAAATAACATCAATGTTGTTATTGAGCAGTTGGTAGAGCGGCTATCTCAGTCTAGAGTTGGAGTCTTGTTTGTGGCCTATCCCTCGATTTCAGGCTGGAGTCGGTATAACTCATGACTCGATATGGAGCGAGGATGAATCAAAAACAGTCGAGTATGGCGATCGCCCAACATATTTTCAAGCGACTCAAGCCATATCTGCGTTGGATAATTTTGGGTGGAACGCTAGTGTTCTTAGCCCACACACTCAAGTCTCATTGGCAAGAAGTCGTTGCTATTCGCATTGATTCGACAGGGTGGGCCTGTTTGGCGATCGCTCTGGGCACTACGTTGTTGGCGCATATCTGGTCGGGTTGGGTCTGGAGCTGGATTCTCCGAGAGTTAAATCAGCCCGCCCCTGGCATCTGGGGCATATTGGTTTACCTCAAAACCAACATTGCCAAATATCTACCGGGAAATGTTTGGCACTTTTATGGGCGAGTCTGGGCTGCTAAATCGGCGGGTTTGTCGGCTCAAGCTGCCACAGTGAGCGTTTTGCTCGAACCTTTGCTGATGGCAGCGGCAGCACTATTAATCGCGCTTTTGGCAGGTCAGCGTGCCAACTGGGTGCTGCAAGTCTGCAGTTTGGGCGGGGTTTTGGGGATGATGAACCCTGTCGTTCTCAATCGGTTGCTGGCCTATGTCAGCAAGCTCAAAAGCACCCTCAGCTCATCCCGCCAGACTGACACGCAGCCTCATCCCCAGGCCGATACTCAGACCGGGGAGTTACTCTCGGCGTCTAATCTTCAGTCTGATTCTCAGGCTCAAGCCAACTCTAAGGCGCTGCAAATCCGTCGCTACCCACTGCTTCCCTTAGCTGGAGAAGTGGTGTTTTTGGCATTACGCAGCGCGGGGTTTCTCTGGGTCGTGTTGGCGCTTGGCTCAATGGAGACTGCCGATATACCCATTTTAGTGAGCGCATTTAGTTTTGCCTGGCTGCTGGGGTTGGTTGTGCCCGGGGCTCCGGGGGGCATCGGCGTCTTTGAAGCGACAGCGGTGGCGCTATTAGGCGGGCACTATTCGGCGGGGTTTGTTTTTAGCAGCGTGGCGCTCTATCGTCTGATCAGCACCCTGGCAGAGGCTGGGGGGGCAGGGCTGGCATGGCTCGATGAACGCTGGAACCCACCTCTTTCAAAGATTCAGCTAGACCGTTCTAGTAATCTGGAATCTTAATCGCATAAACTAATATTTACTTTGATTGATGTTCGATCAATCTTCGATTTTTTCATTGCTGGCTTCAAGGATGATTTGCAACACTGCACTCTACCCGGATGGGCGTTTTCTCGGCAAGAGAGGCGTTGACGGGATACGTCCTAAGCGAACATCTTGCTTGCAAACCATGACTAGCAACCTTGTATTTTGATTAGCGTTATGACCCTATCGACATTTTCGACTCCAAGCCAGAACCACTCTGATCCGGCAACCTCTCCTCTCTTGTCGGTTGTGGTGCCGGTCTACAACGAGGTTGAAAGTATTCCGCAGCTGATTGGGGCGATCGCCACCACACTACAAGATCGCCACATTGACTATGAAATTCTTTGCGTAGATGACGGCTCACAGGATGGCTCAAGCGAGTTGTTAAGACACAAAGCCAAACAGCACTCTGATCTCAGAGTCGTGCTGCTGCGGCGCAATTATGGCCAGACTGCAGCGATGGCAGCAGGGTTTAAGTATGCCCGAGGTCGGGTCGTCATCACAATGGATGGAGATTTGCAGAATGATCCAACTGACATTCCGCGCCTATTGGATAAACTCAATGAAGGCTACGACTTGGTGAGTGGTTGGCGCAAAGACCGACAAGATGCGGCGTTGACTCGCCTGCTGCCGTCTAAAATTGCGAATTGGATGATTGGGCATGTGACTGGAGTGCGATTGCATGATTATGGCTGCTCGCTCAAAGCTTATCGAGCTGAGCTGATTGCCGACATGAATCTCTATGGTGAGCTGCATCGGTTTTTGCCTGCCCTAGCCTTTATCGAAGGGGCGCGCATTTCTGAAATGCCTGTGTGCCATCACGCGCGTCGGTTTGGGCAGAGCAAATATGGCCTAGGGCGCACCTTTCGAGTCTTAATGGATTTGTTGACAATTTTCTTCATGAAAAAATTTCTAACCCGCCCAATGCATGTGTTTGGGCTGTTTGGGCTAGGAGCCTTGGGGTTAGGAATAATTGTCGGTTTATATCTGACTTTTTTGAAGCTGGCTCTAGGTCAGAGTATTGGCGATCGTCCCTTGCTTATCCTGGCCGTGTTGCTAATTTTAGCTGGCATCCAGTTGTTTAGCGTGGGTCTGCTGGCCGAGGTCTCAATGCGAACCTATCACGAATCTCAAGGTCGCCCTATTTATCGAGTGCGTGAGGTTGTAGAGTCAGGACGGCCTGCTGCTATCCCGGATTAGAGTGCCTCAGAAGGCTGCAGGGTGCTGAACGATTGATGCATGCCTCGATTGAGTTTGCCGCTGCGGTATCCTTCTAAGTCGAGCATGACATACAAAAAGCCATGCTGCTGGAAGGCAGTGACCAATGCGGCCAAATCAGTCGTCAGCACAAAGTCTTGAATCTGTTCGGGTGGCAGCTCAATTCGAGCTGTATCACCGTCAGAGCGCACCCTAAGATTGCGAACGCCTAACTGGCGTAGATATCGCTCGGCCTTGCCAACGCGCTGGAGCTTGGCAATAGTGATTTCCTCACCATAGGGAAAACGCGAACTCAGACAGGGCTGAGAGGGCTTATCCCACCAGGGTAGCCCTAGCTCTTTAGCAAGTTGACGCACTTCTAGCTTGGTGATGCCAACTTCAGCTAAGGGCGATCGCGCTCCTCGTTCCTGAGCCGCCTGAATGCCTGGACGATAATCAGACAGGTCGTCTGCATTGACGCCATCAATAACATAAGGATATCCTCGCTGCAGGGCTAGTGGCTTCAGCGTATCGTGTAACTCGCTCTTGCAAAAATAGCAGCGATTAACTGGATTTGACGCATAGTTGGGGTCATCCAGTTCGTGCGTGCGAACTACTTCATGGGAAATCCCGATGGTAGCAGCCTGTACTTTCGCATCTTCTAAATCATCGGGTAGCAAGGACGGTGACTCTGCCGTCACAGCTAAGGCGCGATCGCCCAACATATCAAAGGCCACCTTCGCCACCAGCGTGCTATCGATGCCACCTGAGTAAGCAATCAGCGCTTGTCCCATGTCAGAGACTAAATGCTGTAACTGCTCCAGTTTTTGATTTAACGAATCTGCCATTCACCTATCACCGCAATAACTAACGCCAAATCTGTCCTGATCCTAGCGAAATTGCTAAAAACATCGCCAAACCTGCTTAGATGCCCCTTCACTGGGGAAATTCAGATTCAGATAAACGAATTGTGCGAATTATAAAAATGAAACTAGTGCTGCGTCACAACTAAAAATTAGGTTTGGTAGTTAGCGCTGCAGCGCTAACTACGAGCCAAAGCGTTACCCTAAAATTAAGCGATGACTCTGCACTAGCCAAAACTCAGGCTGACTTTATCCTCAAGACTGCAATGCCAGACTCGAAGCGCTAGCTGGCATTACGTTTGAGATGCCCTACGAGTGCATGCAGCCCCAAACGATAGCTATCAGCCCCAAACCCGCTGATCTGACCGACTGCTACTGGAGCAATATACGAATGATGGCGAAACGACTCACGACGATAGATGTTGCTTAAGTGAACTTCAACCGTTGGCAAACTTACAGACGCGATCGCATCACGCAAGGCAACACTCGTGTGTGTATAAGCCCCAGCATTCACTAGGAGCCCATGATGTAAGTTAAAAGCAGTATGAACCTTATCAATCAAACACCCTTCACTGTTTGCTTGATATGAATCTAGCTTAACGCCTAGAACGCCTGCTTCACGCTCTAGTAGTTCATTAATATCGCTTAGCGTATCAGAACCATAAATTTCTGGCTGCCGTTGCCCCAGTAAATTTAAGTTGGGCCCGTGAATGACTAAAATGCTCAGCAACTTTTATCGCTCACATTTTTGCAGCTTAGCGCCGTCTTTGCCCATCGCGGACAGGAACAGGAATTGGTTCTGTCTCGGGCTGGGACTCTGGCCCCAAGAGCGCATCGAGCAACTTGCGAAACCATTCTCTGACCTTATCGAGGATGCCGTCAAGATAATCCATTAAAGATTGACTCCTTTGCTTAAGCCAGGGTGAAACACTTGCCTGCTAAGACCTAGCTAAAAGGTGGGGTAGTTAACAAATTATGTTCTCCATTTCATCATAACTAATTAAAGCAAATGATCAAGGCAACCGCTGGGATATTAACGGTTTATTAAGACCTGACGCCTGAGTCGATCGAGGGCCGTGCATGCACTCATCCACCGGATCCATTCTCGTCCTCGCAGGGCTCCAAACTGATGAGCTGAGCTTTGCACTAACCCTTGAGGCCCAGCAAGACCAATGTAGACGAGGCCAACAGGTTTTGCGGGTGTCGCACCGGTTGGGCCAGCAATCCCTGTGATGCTCAACCCCCAAGTTGTCTGCAGGCGATCGCGCACGCCAACGGCCATTTGCTGAGCCACAATATCACTGACGGCACCATACGCTTGGAGATCAGATGCGTTTACCCCTAGCAGATGTTCCTTAATCTCATTGTCGTAGGTGATGACCCCGCCTTTAAAGTAGGCTGAGCTGCCCGAAACTGAGGTAATAAAATGGCCGAGCCCTCCTCCTGTACAAGATTCAGCAACGGCCAGGGTTTCATCCGCCGCCTGCAAGAGCTGACCGACCACAGAGGCCAGAGTGTCGTCATCTGTACCATAGCAGTCTAACCCGCCGATGGCTTGTAGCTGTTGAGCTATCGGATCAATTAACTCAATAGCCTGCGTATCAGTCTTTGCGAGAGCAGAAACTCGCAGCCGCACTTCACCTTTCCCTGCGTATGGGGCAACGGTAGGATTTTGCAAGTCGAAGAAGGGTTGGATTTTCTCAGCAAGGGCTGATTCGGTGATGCCCCAATATCGTAAGGTGCGGCTGTAGAGGGTGCTAGTGACCCAACCTTGATGGCGCAGGTATGACACCGCTGTTTGGTACCACATTGCTTCCATCTCACTCGGTACGCCCGGAAACGTCAGGATGGTTAGCTCAGGACGCGGCGACCAAATCATCCCCGGAGCACTGCCTTGGGGGTTGGGTAAAATCTCAGCGCCATCAGGTAAGAGAGCTTGTTTACGATTGCTTGGAGAAACCGCCCACCCACGATGGGCATATTTTCGAGTGATATCGTCGATTACCTCTGCCCGCTCGATTAATGCAGTGCCAAAAAAATCGGCAATCGTTTCTGTGGTCAGATCGTCGGGAGTCGGCCCCAAGCCACCTGTGAAAATTAGCAAGCGCGATCGCTCACAGGCCGTCGCAATCACTTTTTTAATCCGCAGCGGGTTATCGCCTACAACCGTCTGATAGTAATGTGGTATGCCGAGCTGAGCCAGTTGCTGAGCTAGAAACTGGGCATTACTATTGAGGATCTCCCCTAGCAGCAGTTCTGTTCCTACACAGATAATTTCGGCACTCGCGGTCATTGCCCTCATCCATGGCTATAGACTTGCCAAGTGACTTATACTATCGCAATTTCCAGATTTCATGGGCATCTGCACGAGTTATTCCTGCCGAGAGTGCTGTCGCACTTTCCAGGTGGCATAGGTTAGGAGAGCGGTAGCGGCAGCGGCATAGACTAACCCACTCGGAATTCCAGCAAAGGCAACGGCCAAACTGCCAACCCAAAGCGTTAAGGCGTAGATAAATAAGACAGTGAGTCGATGGGACAGTCCTGCTTGCAATAAGCGGTGATGCAGATGTCGATTGTCTGCCGTAAACGGCGACTTGCCATGCCGAACCCGATCGAGAATGACTGCTGACATGTCGAGAATAGGTACTGCCAAGATGAGATAAGGCAGAAGCACGGCTGCTGTTGTCACACTCTTAATCAGGCCAATGACACCGACGCCTGCTAGCGTAAACCCGATGTAATATGCCCCACCATCGCCCATAAAAATCTGAGCTGGGTTGAAATTGTATCGCAGAAAGCCCAGTGCTCCGCCTGCAAGTGCAGCGGCAATCAGAGCTGCCGCTGGCTGATTCATGTATAGGCTGACCATCAGCATGATGACCGCTGCAATGCCAGATACGCCTGCTGCTAAACCATCTAACCCATCAATCCAATTGATGGCATTGGCCATCCCCACGAGCCAAACCACCGTGATGGGCAAACTCAACCATAGCGGCAAAGGCACTAAGCCAAAGAAGGGAATGGTCAAGAACTCAATTTGCACCCCTACCCACCAGGCTAAGCCTGCAATCATAGACTGCATTAGCAGTCGTGAAATAGGAGATAGGCCAAACAGGTCATCGGCTAGCCCGATCAAAAAGAAGGCCAGCCCTCCAATCGTAACTCCCCAAATTTCATATTCTTTGTGGGGCGGTAAGATGCCAAAGCCTCCCATGAGCCAGACTGTTAGCAAGGCAATCAGGGCTCCCGCGAAAATAGAGATTCCTCCTAGGCGCACCATGGGGCGTTGATGCACTTTGCGATCATTGGGAATGTCAACATTGCCGACAGACAAGCCAATTCGTTTGACAATCGGTGTGGCAATCAAGACAACCACAGCAGAAACCAAGAATGAAACCAGATGATACAGTTGGGGAGACATCTGAAATCCTGCTTGGGGACAGATGATAAAGAGTTTTCAGGCAGAGTCTACATGAACTAGTGCGCTAAAGCTAGAGCTTGGATCAAATCTTCCTTCAATTTAGTGCGGTTTAAGTACAGGTTTGACGCCAATTTGCCTTGGCAATGGCCTACTCTGAGCCAGGTGACTCACACCCGTTAGCTGAAATAACGATAGTGCCAAAGCGTCTAATTTAGAGCGCGTTCGACGATTAGATCGGGCATCCAGGAAACCTTACCAGACCTGTCTACAGTAATCAGGACAAGTCTGGTATTGCAGTCAAGACTTTAATCAAGTCAGGTAAATTTAGGCGAAAGCAGGGATTGGAATCGCCAGATGAGGATACAAGGGAAAGCGATCGCACAATAAATGCACCCGCTGGCGGCACGCATTGGCCACCCCATCATCATCCGGATTCAATAAGCAATCGGCAATGATATCTGCGATTTCAGTGAATTCGGATGTTCCCAGGCCACGGGTCGTCATGGCGGGTGAACCCAGTCTCAATCCGCTCGTGACAAATGGAGATTCTGGATCGAACGGTACCGTATTCTTATTTGCCGTGATGTTTACGCGGCTCACGAGCTGGTCGGCAATCTTACCCGTCATCCCAATCGAGCGTAAATCAACTAAGACGAGGTGATTATCAGTGCCACCTGAGACGGCCTTGAGACCTCGATGTTCGAGCTGTGTCGCTAAGCTCTGAGCGTTGTCGATGACTTGAGCTGAATAGATCTTAAATTCTGGCTTTAGCGCTTCTCCAAACGCAACGGCTTTGCCAGCGATGACATGCTCAAGCGGGCCACCCTGGGAACCTGGAAATACGCTTTTATCGAGCTTTTTCCCGAGCTCAGCATCGCTCGTGAGAATCAGGCCGCCGCGAGGGCCCCGCAGAGTCTTGTGGGTTGTGGTGGTGACGACATGACAGTGAGGTACTGGGTTGGGATGTAGACCCGCAGCTACTAATCCGGCGATGTGAGCGATATCAGCTAGTAAGAATGCGCCCACTTCATCGGCGATCGCCCGAAACCGTTCAAAGTTGATCACGCGAGGGTAAGCAGAATACCCGCAGATAATCAGCTTTGGTCGATGCTGCAACGCCAACTGCCGAATGTCCTCATAATCGAGCTGTTCTGTCTGTGGAGAGACACCATAGTGACAAACCTGAAACCATTTGCCCGAGACATTGACGGGTGAACCATGGGTGAGATGTCCGCCATGAGATAAATCCATCCCCATAATCATGTCGCCGGGTTCGAGCAAGGCTAAGAACACCGCGAAATTTGCCTGTGCACCAGAATGAGGTTGGACATTGGCATGAGCCGCGCCAAATAGCTCTTTCGCGCGATCGATCGCAACCGTTTCAACCTGATCGACATGTTCGCAGCCGCCATAATAGCGCTTGCCAGGTAAGCCCTCAGCATATTTGTTAGTCAGCACAGACCCCTGTGCCGCCATCACGGCTGGAGACGTAAAATTCTCACTGGCAATGAGTTCTAAATGCTCTCGCTGCCGCTGTAGCTCTTGCTGAATAAACCCTGCCACGACTGGATCAGTTGTTGTCAGAAAATCTAAATTGGTTTGAGTCACGAATCAACCCTCAACGAAATCGTCAGCCATCGATACACCCTGAGCATGGCATAAACAGCTTGTGTAGAATATGCAACTGATACAAGAGCCTGCTAAGCCTCTGGATATCTTAGGACGCTTCTGACCCACATATCTATTTACGCTGTTTACCTGCCCATGCTGCTTATCTGCTCGCACAGTTAACGTTAATGAATCACTAGCCCGAGTCATTAATAATAACTCTGTTTTTAGAGGATCGAATGTGGATCAACGAATACTTCTGGTTTGGAATGAATTGATTATTCTAGGTCGGTAGAGGGTGTCAGATGAACAAGACTTGAACAAGCTTAGTGTTGTGATTCCTCAACGACATAACAGATTACTAACCTGTAATGAGCTGTAATCGACTGGCTGAGAAGGATTGACATAGAATGGTTTTAGCATCATCAAATGAGTTGCCAGAGGTGCCGTAATGCTGGTTATTTTGATGGACAACCAAATTCTCGCGCCACATCACGTCTGTCAAAGCTGTCTTATGGCTGATCAGACGGGCCAACCTCGTTGGGATCGAGGCCAACTTCGCTGCGGTCGAGTGCTATATAAGGGAGCCGGAAGCCAGCCTGATCAGTTTGAGTGCGAGATGGGGTTTCGAATTGCGAATATTGAGTAGGATGGACTAAAAACAGGAGACGATTATATGTCTTGGCGCGGTTCAACGACTCCTCTTAACCGGGTGATTGCCTGCTTGGTTTACCTGCTGCCTCTCATGGACGCCATCATTTTTTACAGCGGCTATTACCCATTTGGCGGGTCGTTCTTTCGAGAATTTGATGGATTGCGGGTCTTGGTACTGCCCCTAACGCCATTGCTGACAGTCTATTTAACTATTCTCCGACTTTTTTCGTTTGGAGGACTGGGAATCGGTGGGCTGCTAATTTTCTTTGGCCTCTACTTTTTTGTTGTTCGCAATGAGAACATTCAGCATTTTATTCGGTTTAATGCGATGCAGGCCATCATGATTGGCATTGCCACCAGCATTTTTAGCGTTATTTGGGGATTTATTCTGCAACCCATTTTGGGCGGCACCTTGATTGAAGATACATTGTTCAATGTCATCTTTTTGGGCACTGTGGCAGTTGTCGTCTATTCTGTGGTGCAGTCTGCCATTGGCAAGTATGCGGAAATTCCGACGCTTTCGGATGCGGTTTATATGCAGGTGCGCTAGGTGCGCTTAGTCTCGCCCGGACTGGCATGTTGCAAAATGAGATCACTCCCTGTTTCATGTTTAGAGGTGTCTCAGTGGGTCTCAGTGGGTCTCAAATTAGGCGATCGCCACATGTGCTTCTTTACGGAGTGCGACAGGGTTTTCTAACGAGCCGATGCCTTCGATGCGAACTCGGACTAAGTCTCCAATCTTAAGGGAGCCGATGCCATCTGGTGTGCCAGTGAGGACAACGTCTCCGGGTAAGAGCGTCATCACTCCACTAATGTAAGACACCAGCACCTCAGGCGAGAACACCATATCGTCGATTGACGCTGATTGCACAGGCTCTGACATCTCATTGAGAAACGTTTCCAGACGAGCCCCAGCGCTTAGTTCGCGCACAATCCACGGCCCTAACGGACAGAAGCTGTCAAACCCTTTGGCTCGTGTCCATTGGCCGTCTCGGTTTTGCAAATCTCGGGCTGTCACATCGTTGGCAATCGTATATCCCCAAATTTTTGCACGAGCCTCTTCAGGGGTGCAGTCAACACAGCGATCGCCAATGATGACGGCTAGCTCTCCTTCATAGTCAACGCGCTGAGACTGAGACGGATAAAAAATCGCCAGACCGGTTGCAGTGACAGCGGTTGATGGCTTGAGGAATAGCAACGGCTCCTGCGGAACCTCTCCCCCCATTTCAGTCGCATGTTTGGCATAATTTTTGCCCACGGCAACAATTTTCGAAGGCGCGCAGGGTGCCAACAACTGGTAGCTATCAGGCTCTAGCTCTCGCTCTGTGGGCTGCCCCTTTAGCCATGGAGGTGCATCCAACACCTGCACTCGGCGATCCAGGAGAAGCAACCCATAATGGAGCTGTCCCTCTTTAGTTTGAACTCGGACATACCGCTGCGCCATAGTCTAAGTAAACCAGAACTCATTGTAGGACATAGAACTGGACTGTCCTGTATATTACTCGTGTGCATGACTTTGTCCTGTCCTGCATATTACTCGTGTGTACGACTTCGTTGCAATTCATTAACTAACGTCTTCTTAAATAGCGGTGGGCAGAATCTTGACTCAACTGTTCCAAGTCCTCAGGTTCAGACATTAATTTCCCCGACTTGATTGAGGTCGGTCTCTTACAGCGAGTTTCTCTTGCAAGACCACAAATCTCTGTAGACGGCGAGCGCGT